>JAKLFE010000039.1 GCA_022711355.1 Spirochaetota bacterium
CGCGGGCAGCCGCCTCCGCGGCCTTCCCTTTCCGCGGCCCCTTCGCGGCCAAGCTCAAGGGCAAGGCCGAGCCGCTGCGGGTCTGGCTCCTCGGCGCCGAGGGCGAGGGGCCGGGCCAGATCCCCGGGGGGCCTAGGCCGTGAGGCGGAGCTGCCCGCGCCGGCCCGGCCCGCTCGCCGCGGCCCTTCTCGGCCTCGCCCTCCTCGCCGCCGCCCTCGGCGCCTCCTGCCGCGGCCGTACTAGGCCGGCCTACCTCACCCCCGACTACGGTTCCTGGCGGAAGACCACCGAGCTCCTCCTCGACTACCCCGTTCCCGGCCACATGGACCGCCTTCGGGTGCCGCGCATGAACGAGCTGGGCTGGAGCGCCCGCCCCCGCGAGGAGGGAGGGAAGCTCCGCTGGGACTTCCCCGAGGGCAGCGTCATCGTCAAGGAAGTCTACGCGAGCCGGAATCCCGCCCCCGGCGAGGCTCCCGCCGAGCTGACCATCATGGTCAAGGCGCCCCGGGACCCCGCGGCCCAGGGCGGCTGGCTCTGGCTCACCAAGGCCCCGGGCGGCGAGGAGCGGCTCTTCGAGGGCAGCTTCTGCGTCACCTGCCACGCGAACGCCAACGAGCGCCATCCCTACCTGGACGGCAACCCCCGCGAGGAGTTCCGGGACTACGTCTTCCTCCTGCCCGCCCTCCCCGCGGCCTCCCCCGGCCCCGCCGCGGCCGAGCCCGACGCGTATTGACGGTCGGCATCGCCCCGGGTGTAGACTGCTGGGCATGTCAGAGCAGCGAAAAGCCTTCTCCCTCGCGGGCCTCAGGCCCGCCCTCGCCCGAAGCCTCGCCGAGGGCTACGGCCCGGCCGAGCTCCGCAAGGACCTCGTCGCCGGCCTCACCGTCGGCGTCGTGGCCCTCCCCCTCGCCATGGCCTTCTCCATCGGCGCCGGGGGCAGCCCCGCCCAGGGCCTGTACACCGCCATCGTCGCGGGCTTCCTCATCGCCCTCCTCGGCGGCTCGAAGTTCCAGGTCTCGGGCCCGACCGGGGCCTTCGTCGTCATCATCGCCGGGATCATCGCCCGCCAGGGCATGGGCGGCCTGGTCGTCGCCACCATCCTCGCCGGCCTCATCCTCGTCGCCCTCGGCCTCTCCGGCCTCGGGACCCTCATCAAGTTCATACCCTACCCGGTCACCGTGGGCTTCACCACGGGCATCGGCGTCATCATCTTCGCCGGCCAGGTCAAGGACCTCCTGGGCCTGGACATAGCCAAGCTCGAGCCCGAGTTCTTCGGCAAGCTCGGCCAGTACGCCGAGTCGATCGGCACGGCGGCCCTCTGGCCCTCGGTCCTCGGCCTGGGCACCGTCGCCCTGATCTTCCTCCTGCGCAAGCTCGCGCCCAAGATCCCCGCCGCCGTCAGCGCGGTGGCCCTCGTGACCCTGGCCGCCTGGGCCCTCGGCCTCGACGCCGAGACCGTGGGCTCCCGCTACGGCGCCATCCCCCGGGGCTTCCCCGCCCCGAGCCTGCCGGCCCTGAGCCTTGAAACCATCCGCGAGGTCTTCCCGAGCGCGGTGACCATCGCCCTCCTCGCCGCCATCGAGTCCCTCCTCTCGGCCGTGGTCGCCGACGGCATGACCGGGGACCGCCACTCCTCCGGGGCCGAGCTCACGGCCCTGGGCCTGGGGAACATCGCCTCCGCCCTCTTCGGGGGCATCCCCGCCACCGGGGCCATAGCCCGCACCGCCACGAACATCAAGGCCGGGGCCGCCTCCCCCGTCTCGGCCCTGATCCACGCCCTCGTCCTCCTGGCCTTCACCCTCTTCCTCGGCCCCGTCGCCGAGGCCATACCCCTGGCCGCCCTGGCCGGCGTCCTCGTCGTCGTGGCCATCGACATGAGCGAGCTCCCCCGCTTCCTGGGCATGCGCCGGGCCCCCAAGAGCGACCTCATCGTCATGCTCACGACCTTCGCCATCACCGTCGTCATCGACCTGACCGCGGCCGTCATGGTGGGCCTGGGCATCGCGATATTCCTCTTCCTCAAGCGCAGCATGGAGACCACCAGCATCGCGCCGGCCGACTCCCTCCTCGGCGCCGAGGCCCCCCTCGCCGCCTCCCCCGCGGGCGCGGCCGCCGAGGAAGGCGCCCGCCGCCTCCCGGCCGGCTGCGAGGTCTTCGAGATCGCCGGCCCCCTCTTCTTCGGCGTGGCCGACCTCCTCCAGGACGCCCTCGCCGCCCTCGAGAAGCCTCCGGCCGTCTTCGTCCTCCGGATGCGCCAGGTCCCCTCGATCGACGCCTCGGGCCTCAACGCCCTGGCCGCCTTCGCCAAGCGCTGCCATCGCCAGGGCACGGCCTTAGTCCTCTCCGGCGTCCGCGAGCAGCCGCACGCGGCCATCCGCAAGATGGGCCTCGACATGCAGATCGGGCCGGAGAACGTCTGCGCCGACCTCGGGGCCGCCCTGGCCCGGGTCGAGGCCCTCCTCGCCGCCGCGCCCAAGGACGCCCAGGGCCGGCCCCGGGCCCATCACGCGCAGCATCCCAAGGAGGGGAGCCCGGCATGAAGTACTTCCCCAAGATCCGCGGCACGCGGCTCTACCTCTCGCCCATCAGCCTCGAGGACGCCGAGACCTACACCCAGTGGCTCAACGACCTGGAGACCACCCGCTACCTCACCCTGGCCTCGGCCCAGCTCACCTTGCAGGGAGAGCGCGAGCACCTGCCCGCCATCAGCTCGGGCCACACCTACGCCATCGTGGAAAAGGAGCAGGACCGCCTCATCGGCAACTGCGGCCTCATGGACCTCGAGGCCACGAACCGCACGGCCGAGGTCGGCATCTTCATCGGCGCCCCCGAGGCCCGGGGCAAGGGCTACGGCAGCGAGGCCCTCCGCCTCCTCTGCGACTACGCCTTCAATGTCCTCAACCTCCGCAGCCTCGTCCTGCGCACCTACGACTACAACGAGCGGGCCATCGCCAGCTACCGGAAGGTCGGGTTCAAGGAGATTGGCCGCCGCCGCCAGGCCCATTTCTACGCCGGGGCCTACCACGACCTCGTCTACATGGACCTCCTCGCCGAGGAGCTCGGCCCCAGCGTCCTGCCCCCGGCGCAGTGCTGAAAACCTGTAGGAAAGCGCCACAGAGGCACAGGGGGAGCCGAGGCAGATGAGCGGGGAGGGCCCCACCCCTCCAAAAGCCCGCACCGGCCGGCGAGGCCCCTTCGGCCTTGACATTCCCCGGCCGCCTCGGGTATAACGTTCCCCGTTCCACGCGGCGATGGTGGAATTGGTAGACACGCTAGCTTGAGGTGCTAGTGCCGAGAGGCATGGAGGTTCAAGTCCTCTTCGCCGCACTGAGAAAAGGACCGTCGAAAGACGGTCCTTTTCATTTGGCGGCGAAGAGGACTTGTACCGCCTCTCGCGAGGTGTGTAGCGTTCCTGTAATCCGAGCGGTCTGCGCCGAAGGCGCACAGGGTCCGAGCGCCGAGCGATAGCGAGGATGAGCGCCCAGGATGGGCGCGGAAGCGAGGACCCCGGCCCGGAGCGAGCCGACAGGACGTCGGCGAGCGTAGGGCAAGTCCTCGAATTCATGGGCCGCCCAACCGGGGCGGCGCGAAGAGGACCTGTACCGATTCTTCGCTGAGGGCGGGTCTGCAAGCTACCCTGGCACGCCTCGATACACGTAGAAAATGGCCCCTACGCTGGATTGAAATGCTGGGATATACTCAAGCCAAGGAGGGGGCTGAGCGGTATGCGCGTCGTTGTGCATCCTACCATGCTCGCCTGGGCGCTTGAACGCGCCGGGATGGAGCGCGACGCCCTCAGTCTTCGCTTTCCAAAGCTCCCCGATTGGCTTGCAGGCTCGGCCATGCCGACTCTGAAGCAGCTCGAGCTCTTCGCGAAGGCGACCTATGCCCCGCTGGGGGCCTTCTTCCTCCCTGCTCCGCTAATGGAGGCGCTCCCCATCCCAGACTTCCGGGTCATGGGTGGGGGCTGGCCTCGCAAGCCCAGCCCGAATCTTCTTGAGACGATCTATATATGCCAACAGAGGCAGGAATGGTACCGGGCCCACGTCGTCGCCGAGCGTGAAGACCCTCTCTCCTTCGTAGGCTCTTCGACCGTCGAAAGTGACGCCCTCTCTGTCGCGGCCTCCATGCGGAGCGCGCTTGGTCTCGATCTGGAAGAGCGTAGGCGTTTCCCGACCTGGACCGATGCGCTCCGCTCGTTCATCGGCCGAGCGGACGGACTCGGAATCCTCGTTATGTGCTCTGGCGTTGTACTCAATAATAACAAGCGGCACCTCGATCCTGAAGAATTCCGGGGCTTCGCGCTGGCCGATCCGCTCGCGCCGCTCGTCTTCATCAACGGGGCGGATACGAAGGCCGCGCAGATGTTCACCCTCGCCCATGAGCTAGCCCATATTTGGCTCGGTCAATCCGCACTTTCCGACCTTCCCCCTTCCCGCGCCCTCGAGGATAGGGTCGAGCTGTGGTGCAATGAAGTAGCGGCGGAATTGCTCGTCCCCGCTTCCTCTATTCATGAAGCCTATAGTGAAGAGCGGGAGTTCGAAGCAGAGATCGGTCGCCTTGCCCGGCGCTATAAGGTGAGCAGCCTAGTCATTATCCGACGCCTATTCGAGGTCGGAATTCTCGGCAGGGAGCGGTACTGGCACGAGTACCAACTCGAGGAAGAGAGACTGCGAGGCTTTCCGAAAAAGAGTGGCGGCAATTTCTACCTCACTCAGGCTGCCCGTGTCAGCAAGCGTTTCGCCCGCGCCCTCGTAATCAGCACGATGGAGGGCCAGACCCTCCATCGCGACGCTTTCCAGCTGTTGGGTTTTTCGAAGTACTCGACCTTTCAAGAACTAGGTCGGAGCCTTGGGGTGCTCGGGTGAGCTATCTCCTTGATGCAAACATCTTCATACAAGCTAAGAATCTGCATTACGGCTTCGACTTTTGCCCCGCTTTCTGGGATTGGCTCGATGCGAGCCATGCGCGTGGTGCGGTATTCAGTGTCGAGAAAGTTGGCGACGAGCTGATAGCCGGGAGCGATGAGCTCGCAGCTTGGGCGTCGAGGCGAGGGCGAAGCTTCTTCCTCGCTCCTGATCCGTCGATGCTCCCGGCCCTCTCCAAGGTGAGCGCCTGGGCATCGAGCCCGGATCGGATATACGAACCAGCGGCGGTCAATACTTTTTTGCAGGTCGCGGATTACTACCTCATCGCGCATGCCCTCGCGCATGGCAGTATCGTCGTCAGCCATGAAAAGCCGGATAACTCGAAGAAACGGGTGAAGATTCCCGATGTCTGTATCGGCCTTGGGATCACATGCATGAATCCTTATGAGATGCTCAGGCGGGAGCGCGCTCGGTTTGTGCTTGGAAGCGAGTAAAGGATAGGATTTCTGTTCAAGTGATTCCGTTTGACAGCTGCTTCCGCAAAAGCTACTATAATCGAAGTAATTTCATAATGGAGCAAGCGATATGCGATTCTGTCCCGGCGCGATCGATGGAGGCAGTCCGCAGCGATACCGAGAGGATCGCCCTTCCTATACAAACGCATGTCCATGTACGGCGAGGTCGCGGGGGATCGGTTCCTCCGCTGCCGGGATAAGAACGACTCAAGGGCAGGCTTAGTATGGATAAACGCTCCATGACCGAGCAGGAAATCCGCAACAACTACATCCGGCCGGCCATCGAGAAGGCGGGCTGGGAGGGCAAGAAGCAGATACGCGAGGAATACAGCCTCACCGCGGGCAGGGTCGTCGTGCGGGGGCAGGGAGCGAGCCGCGATAACGACACCGTCCGGCGCGCGGACTACGTCCTCGAGTACCGGCGCAACGTCCCCCTCGCGGTCGTCGAGGCGAAGGACAACCGGCATCCCGTCGAGGCGGGAATACAGCAGGCCCTCGACTACGCGCGCAGGATCGGCGTGCCCTTCGCCTTCTCGAGCAACGGCGATGGCTTCCTCTTCCACGACGGGACGGCGGGCGCGGCTTCCGGGGAGAGCCTGGAGACCCGCCTCGGCCTCGGCGAGTTCCCCTCGCCCGAGGCGCTCTGGGAGAAATACCGCGCCTGGAAGCGCATCCCCAAGGAGTCCGAGGACCTGGTCCTGTGGAACTACCACGCGACGGCCGGCGGCCGCGACCCCCGATACTACCAGGTCCTCGCGATCAACCGGAGCCTCGAGGCCGTGGCCACGGGCAAGAAGCGGATACTCCTGGTCATGGCCACCGGCACGGGCAAGACCTACACCGCCTTCCAGATCATCTGGCGCCTGTGGAAGTCCGGCCGGGCGAAGCGGATCCTCTACCTCGCCGACCGCAACATCCTCATCGACCAGACCATGGTCAACGACTTCAAGCCCTTCAAGGGCGCGATGGCCAAGCTTTCGCCGGACCAGAAGGGGCTCGAGCGGATCGACGCCGCGGCGAAGGCGGAGATGGCGGCGGAGCGGCCGGGCGAGGTGATCTACTCCAAGGCCGTCGACACGAGCTACGAGATCTACCTCTCGCTCTACCAGGCGGTCTCGGGGACCGAGGAGTCCCAGAACGTCTACAAGCAGCTCAAGCCGGATTTCTTCGACCTCGTCGTGGTGGACGAGTGCCACCGCGGCAGCGCCGCCGAGGAGTCGGCCTGGCGCTCCATCCTCGACCACTTCTCCGGGGCCGTCCACCTCGGGCTCACCGCGACCCCGAACAAGGCCGAGGGCGCGAGCAACGTGGAGTACTTCGGCAAGCCCGTCTACGAGTACTCGCTGAAGCAGGGCATCGAGGACGGCTACCTGGCGCCCTACAAGGTCATCCGCGCGACCCTCGACAAGGACCTGGGCTGGCGCCCCGAGTCCGGCATGCGGGACGATACCGGGGCGGAGATCGAGGACCGGGAATACAACCAGAAGGACATGAACAAGGCCCTCGTGCTCCGCAAGCGGGACCTCGCCGTGGCCAGGCGCGTTACGCGCTTCCTCAAGGAGAACGGCCGCTTCTCGAAGACGATAGTCTTCTGCGAGGACATCGACCACGCCGGGCGCATGCGGGTGGCCCTCGCGAACGAGAACGCCGACCTCGCGCGGGCGAACCCGAAGTACGTCATGAAGATCACCGGCGACGATCCCGAGGGCAAGGCGGAGCTGGACAACTTCATCGACCCGGAGCAGGCCTACCCGGTGATCGCCTGCACGAGCCGCCTCATGTCCACCGGCGTCGACGCGCGGACCTGCAAGCTCGTCGTCCTGGACCGGACCATCAACTCCATGACGGAGTTCAAGCAGATCATCGGGCGCGGGACCCGCATCGACGAGGAGTACGGCAAGCTCTTCTTCACGATCCTCGACTTCAAGCAGGCGACCAAGCTCTTCGCCGACCCGGACTTCGACGGCCCGCCCGAGTCGGACGAGGAGGAGGCGCTCAGCGAGGAGGGCGAGAGCCTCCCCGGCGGCGGACCGGGCCCCGCGGACGGGGCAGAGGGGCCCCGGGGCGGCGCCGCGGGCGCCGCGGGCGAGGAAGGCGAGCAGGGTCCCGCCGGCCGCGGCCCGGGACCGCAGGAGGGGGAGGGCGGCCCCGGCGAGCCGAGCCCCGATCCCGGCGGCGATCGCGGCGCCGAGGCCCCGGACCCGCCCTCGCCCCGGATCAAGTACCTTGTCTCGGGCGTGGAGGTCGCGATCGTCAACGAGATGGTCCAGTACCTCGACGCCTCGGGCAAGCTCATGGTCGAGAGCATCGTCGACTTCTCGAAGCGGAATTTCCTGAGGTACTACCCCGTGCGCTCGGCCTTCGTCGAGAAATGGAAGGCGGCCGACCGGAAGCGCCTCGTGCTCGAGGAGATCGAGCGCGCCGGCATCTCGATCGAGCTGCTCGAGGAGAAGTTCGGAGCGGACTGCGATCCCTTCGACCTCCTCTGCCACGTCGCCTACGGCTCGAGGGTCCTCACCCGGGCCGAGCGGGCCGAGAAGGCCCGCCGCGACCTCCATCTCCGCGACGCCTACACGAAGTACTCCGCTAGGGCCAAGGCGGTCATCGAGGCCCTCCTCGACAAGTACGCGATAGGCGGCATCGACAGCCTCGAGGACCCGGCCATCCTCAAGGTCTCGCCATTCCCGGAGATCGGGTCCATACTCGAGATCTACCAGAGCCTCGGCGGCCCCGACGGCTTCGACAAGGCCGTCGAGGCGCTCGAGGCCAGCCTGTACGACATCGCCTAGGAAGGGACAGAGAACAGCATGGCGCTCTCGACGACGGTCAAATCGATCCAGGACATCATGAGGCAGGACGCCGGCGTGGACGGCGACGCCCAGCGCATCTCGCAGCTCACGTGGATGCTCTTCCTCAAGATCTTCGACGCCAAGGAGGAGGAGTACGAGCTGACCGACCGGAAGTACCGCTCGCCCATACCCAAGGGCCTGCGCTGGCGCGACTGGGCCAAGGACCCCGCGGGCATAACCGGCGACGGCCTCCTCGACTTCGTGAACGGCAAGCTCTTCCCGGCCCTCAAGGCCCTCGAATACGGGGAGGGCGACGATCCGCGCGGCTACGTGGTCCAGGCCGTCTTCGAGGACGCCGTGAACTTCATGAAGTCGGGGCAGCTCCTGCGCCAGGTCCTCAACAAGATCGAGGCCATCGACTTCCACGACCAGAAGGAGCGGCACCTCTTCAACGACCTCTACGAGACCATCCTCCGCGACCTCCAGAGCGCGGGCAACGCGGGAGAGTACTACACGCCCCGGGCCGTCACCCAGTTCATGACCGACATGAGCGCGCCCAGGCTCGGCGAGCTCGTCATGGACCCCGCCTGCGGGACCGGGGGCTTCCTCGTCTGCGCCATCGAAGCCCTGCGCAGGCAGGTGAAGACCGCCAAGCAGGAGACCATACTCCAGCATTCGATCACGGGCATCGAGAAGAAGCCCATGCCCCACCTCCTCTGCGTGACGAACATGCTCCTCCACGGGGTCGAGGTCCCGAGCCTTATCAAGCACGACAACACCCTGGCGCGCCCCTTACGGGACTGGACCAACAAGGACCGGGTGGACCTCGTGCTCACGAACCCGCCCTTCGGGGGCATCGAGGAGGCGGGGATCGAGTCGAACTTCCCCGCGACCTTCCAGACCAAGGAGACGGCCGACCTCTTCCTAGTCCTCATCATGCACCTGCTCAAGGCGGGCGGCCGCGCCGCGGTGGTCCTGCCCGACGGCTTCCTCTTCGGCGACGGCATCAAGGCGCGGATCAAGGAGAAGCTCTTAACCGAATGCGACCTCCATACCATCGTGCGCCTGCCCAACGGCGTCTTCGCGCCTTACACGGGCATAAAGACCAACCTCCTCTTCTTCACGAAGGGCGGGCCTACGAAGGATGTCTGGTACTTCGAGCATCCCTATCCGGCGGGCTACAAGTCCTACTCGAAAACGAAGCCCATCACGATAGGCGAATTCGAGCGCGAGAAGGCCTGGTGGGGCAGCCCCGAGGACCACTACGCCGCGCGAGTCGAGTCCGAGTACGCCTGGAAGGTGAGCGCCCAAGAGATCAAGGCGAACGGCTTCAACCTGGACCGCAAGAACCCCAACAAGCCCGAGGAGGAAGAGGGCGACCCCGAGGAGCTCCTCGCCGCGTACCACAGCCTCGAAAAGGAGGCCCAAGCCGTGCGCGACGAGCTGAAGCGCCTCCTCGGCGCTGCCTTAGGTGGGCGTAAATAAATGTGCTGTAGCCTCTGTTCGCTTGACGATGGTGTCATAATGCAACTAAAATAGTTGCAGGAGGCCACTATGCCGAGCTTCACCCTTCGGAATATCCCCGAATCCCTCCTCGAGGGCCTCAGGATCCTCTCGGAGCGCGAGCGGCGGAGCCTCAACAACGAGCTCCTCGTCGTCCTCGAGGAGGGCCTGGCCGCCAAGGCCGAGAGCGCCGGCTCGGAGAGCCTGGGCCCGGAGCTCCAGGCCAGTCTCTGGATGGAGCTCTGCGGGAAGTGGGAGGATGAGCGCAGCGCCGAGGCGATCATCGAGGACATCCGCTCGGCGAGGAGCATGGGCCGCGAGGTGAGCCTGTGATTCTCCTCGACACCGACGTCTGCATCTCACTCCTCCGCGGCAACGCCTCCATAGCCGACCGGATACGCTCCTCCTCCTCGGGGGCCTCGGTCTGTTTCATGACCGTGGCCGAGCTGGCCTACGGAGCCGAGAAATCCTCCAAGCCCGACTACAACCGTCACCTCGTGGAGCGCTTCCTCCTCACCGTGGGAGTGATCGAGAGCGAGCGCAGCTCCATGCGGCTCTTCGGGAGGCTCAAGGCCCAGCTCGAGTCGAGCGGCGAGCGCTTGCCCGACGCCGACATCCTCATCGCCTCGGTGGCCCTGGATCGCGGCCTAGTGCTCGCCACCGGCAACCTCAAGCACTTCTCCCGCATCCCCGGCCTCATGGCCCAGGACTGGCTCGCATGAATACCCTCCTCAAGAACTTCGACCTCGTCGCCGCCTCTCCCGAGGGCATCGCGCAGCTGCGTAAGTACATCCTCGAGCTGGCGGTGCGGGGCAAGCTCGTGCCCCAGGATACGAGCGAGGAGCCGGCCTCGGTCTTGCTCGAGAAGATCAAGGCGGAGAAGGCGAGGCTCGTGAAGGAAGGGAAGATCAAGGCGCCCAAGGAGCTGCCGGAGATTGGGGAGGAGGAGAAGCCCTACGAGCTGCCGAGGGGGTGGGAGTGGGTGAGGTTGGGGGAGATTTCAAATTACATCCAGCGAGGCAAAGGGCCCGAATATGTACCGCAGAGTAGTATCAGCGTAATAAATCAGAAGTGCGTTCGTTGGGGTGGAATTGATTTAGGACCGGCAAGATTTATCTCTGAACAGAGCTTTAACGGATATGATGAGGAGCGAATACTTCAAGACGGTGATATTCTCTGGAATTCTACTGGTACAGGAACAATCGGACGAGCGTGCGTCTTTGCAAGCGAATTGCATGGGTCTTTTGTCTGTGATTCTCATGTTACGATTGTTAGGTTATCTAGGGTTTTACCTCACTATGTTTTAATATGGCTTCGCTCTCCCAATATATATGATCAGATTGAAAGTAATGCGAACGGCTCTACTAATCAGATTGAACTTGCGACTTCGACAGTAATCTCTACTCAAGTTCCTCTTCCCCCCCTCGCCGAGCAGTCCCGCATCGTCTCCCGCGTTCAGGAGCTGATGGCCGTCCTCGATCGCCTCGAGGCGCGATCGAAGGAGGCCGAGGCCGGGCGCTCCCGGGCCCTCGTCACGCTGAGCACCTCGCTCTCGCGGGCCGGGTCATCGGCTGAACAGAAGCAAAAGTGGCGCCTCCTCTCCTCGAGCTTCGACAGCCTCGTCAGCCGCGCCGAAGACGTCAAGGCGCTCCGATCCCTGGTCCTCGAGCTGGCGGTGCGGGGGAAGCTCGTGCCCCAGGACAAGGGCGACGAGCCGGCCTCGATCTTGCTCGAGAAGATCAAGGCGGAGAAGGCGAGGCTCGTGAAGGCGGGGAAGATCAAGGCGCCCAAGGAGCTGCCGGAGATTGGGGAGGAGGAGAAGCCCTACGAGCTGCCGGTGGGCTGGGAGTGGGTGAGGCTGGGAGCGATAGCTTCTCAGATCACAAAAGGATCGACTCCAACGACATATGGTTTTCAGTATGAAACAAATGGTATCAATTTTATAAAAGTCGAGAATATTGAAAAGAACTATGTCATTAGAAACTCAATAACTCAGTTTATTAGCTTAGAAGCCCATGAGTCTTTTAAAAGATCACAACTCGAAGATGGTGATGTTCTGTTTTCAATAGCGGGAACAATCGGGGAAATATGCAAGATAACTCCGGATATTCTGCCTGCAAATGTTAACCAAGCTCTCGCTATCATCCGTGGTACGGTGAAGTGTTGCACGCAAGATTATTTAATACTTTGCCTAAACTCATTTGTTTCAGAACAGGTCAGTAGACGAGCACGCGGTGGAGCTATGAATAATGTATCTTTAGGTGATCTCATTGAATTATGCATGCCTATTCCCCCTCTTGCCGAGCAGGCCCGCATCGTCGTTCGAGTCCAGGAGCTGATGGCCGTCCTCGACCGCCTCGAGGGAAAGCTCGGGGCGAAGGAGGAGGCGGGGCGGAAGTACGCCAAGGCGGCGGTGGCTCTCTGAGCGCGGCGCGGCGCCGAGGGCTCGGCAGGCGGTCGAGCTTGAGGGCTGGAATTCACCTTTGCTGCAACGTGGTTGGGATTCGTCCATGTCGCCTTCGTCATCGATGATACTATAACAACTAGCACAATGATCAGATAATACCAGAGGTTGCGCATGGAACCGAAGAACACGTTATCCGCTTCCTTCAAGGATTTCAACTTCAAGCTGTATGGAACCTTGATCCTGATCTCACTGCTTCCCACCCTATACTCGACAGTCCGTATCTACTTCTTGGGGAACCTGCCGAATGACTGGGGATTCAATATCGCCTCGCAGCTGGCATGGGTCAACATCTTCTATGAGGTCGTGCAAGAAACGCTCATCCTTCCCTTGTTCTACATCATATCAAAGTCACGTATGGACCGGGTGGAACTATCGAACAAGGTCCGTACAGGACTGATCTCGTCGTTCCTCGTCTTTATGGGCATGTCAATTCTCATCATTGCTTTCGCCATCCCTCTGCTCAGCTTCATGGGGCAGAAGTCAGAGATACTAGGACAGACTGCTGATTATATTCGTCTTGAAGCCATTGCGATTCAAATCTCCGTTCTCTTCAGGTTCATATCGATCGTCCTTATCATCCTCAAGAGTAACGGGAAGCTCATGATATTGCTCGCAGTCCAAATGGTATTGACGATTCTATCCGACATTTTTCTTGTCAGCATCCTTCCCGTGTCGCTTAAAATAGGAGTAAATGGCATTGCGATTGGCAACATCGGCGTGAACATCGCATTGGTGATCATAGGGGTGGCCTTGCTTCGCCGCGAGGGAATCGAAGTTATCTCCAAGGAGAAGAATCGATTCGCTTGGCAAAAGGAATGGATCAGGATTGGCGGGCTTTCGGGACTTGAGTCTTTTGTCAGAAACGCGATATTCACGCTGATGATCATCCGCATGATCAACATGGTCCAGGAGCAAGGCACCTTCTGGATTGCCAATAATTTCATCTGGGGCTGGCTGCTCCTGCCTATCCTTGCACTGGGCGAACTCGTCAAGCGGAACACCGCCGAGGACCCCCGCGCTGTAAGGCGTACCATGCCAGCCTATCTCGTCCTAACGACGGGAATCTGTTTGATCTGGCTTGTGACAATGCCGTTTTGGGGCGTCTTCATCCAGAAGATCATGAATGCAGCCTCATACCAGAGCGTAGTGAATGTAGCCGTGATCTCGATTGCGTTCTACATCATATTTGCCTACAACAACATTGTTGACAACGTGTTCTACGGACTCGGACGCACCGACCTTATGCTCTATCAGTCCTTGCTTGTGAACACGATCTTCTATGGCTGTATGTTCATCGCCTACAAGACAGGTATCTTCATCCCCACTCTTGAACGCATCGCCATCATGTTCGGTGTAGGCATGGCCGTAGATTCGGTGATCACCTTTATCATGTATTGGGTGCTGAACATGCGAAATCGGCTTTTCACAATGGACTCTTCCTCATGATCATCGAGGAGATTCTATCATTTTAGGAAATAGCGAGAGTCATCTCTGCTGACGATTTTCATACGTGACCGATGCGGGGAAGGCCGATTTCCCCAGGCTGTCCGTATGCATTTCGTCTCGCCTACGGCGAGATAGAAGCGCGGCGCCGAGGGCCCGCTGCAGTGGAGCCTCGGGCTGCCGCGCGGCCGGGATAGCGCGCATCGTCGCTTCCCGCTTGCGCGATGCTATAGCTATGTTACAATAACTTCGCGGCTACAAGCTCAACCAAAAACAACTAACTCCTGCCGCGGGTAGAAGCGTACGGCGATGGGAGGTCCTATGTCCGAGCTCAAGGAAATGGTTCAGAAGCTGCTCAAAGGCCTGGACGGCTTCGTCACCAACGTCTCGACGCTCTCCGTCCATACCCTGACGGGGCAGGTGAGCGCCACCTACGATTCCGCGAAGCTGACCTGGAACATCGTTCCGGATAAGTCGCCGACGGTGAAGGCCTCCACGACGATCAAGTTCGACGGGGATCTGTTCACGGTCGTCCCGGTCGCCGCCGACGGGAAGCCCGACGCCGACTGGGCCGAGGTCCACAAGAGCGCCGTCGCGATGGCGATCGAGGCGCGGACGGCGATGATCCAGGCCCTCTTCGGCCTGGCCTCCAAAGCCGGGCTGTGAAACTCGAGAAGCTCGGGCGCGGGCTCCTCGCCTCCTTCCTCGCGCGGGTCGAGGACGCCTGCAGCCTCACGGCGACGACGGGCTTCGAGGGCACGGGGGGGAGGGCGCTCATCGCGACGAAGCTGCGCTTCGACGCCGACGTCCTGACCCTCTCCTCGCCCGAGCCGGGGCGGCTCCTCGCGGAGCACCACGCCGCGATCGCGGGCCTGGCCCTCGCGTACCGGGCCGCGAAGCTCCGGGCCATCTGCTCCTTCCTCAGGGCGATCGCGAGGTAGGGGGATGTACGGCCGGCTTTTGGACGCGTTGCGCGGCATAGATACCGGGGAGCTCCTGGCCCCGGAGCTCGCCGCGCGCGGGAAGGCGGGGCTCGGGGCGATGGAAGGTTTCGAGGTGGAGGCCCTCTTCGCCTGTCTGCGGAGCATCGACGAGGGGATCGCGGCGAGCACGCCGCGGCTGCGCAGGTTGTCCGCCGCGGTCGGCTCCGCGGCGAGGCGCGCTCGCAAGCGCTCCGCCGCGGCCCCGCCCGGCCTCGAGGAGCTCCGCCTCCTGGTCGCCGCGACGGAGCGATCTTCGCCGAGGGCCTCCGCGAAAAAGGGGGGCGGGGCCGAGGACGAGGAGGGCTGGGATCCCTTCGAGGTCTTCGAGCGGCTCTGCGCCTTCGTCGGGAGCCTTTCCGATGCCTTCGCGGGGATCCGCGTCCATCGGGGCGAGGGCCTCCTGGATATCGCGCTGCGCCTGGCCTACGACGGGGACGCCGACGCGCGCATCGTCTGCAAAGACGCCGCCGGCCTGGCCGAGCTGCCCGGGCTCCTGTCGGAGATCGAGGCCGAGCTGGCGGCCCGCGTCGAGCGCGCCGCGGTTTCCCTGGAGCTCGCCGGCCGCGCGGCGGAGATCTTCGCCCTGGTGGCGACGATCGTCGCGGCGAATTGGCTGGTCGCCCTCCGCCTGATCCTGCGAGCGCTCAAGAAGCTGTACGAGCTCCTGCGGCCCTCTCTGGAGGGCGACGCGGCCGTCGCCTAGGATCCGATCGCCCGGGGCCGCCCCCGTTCGCCCCCCGCCCGCTGGGAAGGGGCGGGGCGCGGGGAGGGGGAACCCTCGTCGCGAGGGTTCTCCCCTCCCCGCAGGACTCCTAAAAAAGTGAGCCCTAGTCCCGCTTGCCGGTGACCTTGATGATGTGGTAGCCGAACTGGGTCGAGACGACGTCCGAGATGGAGCCGACGCCGAGGCCCTTGCAGGCGGACTCGAAGGCGGGAACCATCTTGCCGGGCCCGAACCAACCGAGGTCGCCGCCCTGGGACTTGGAGGGGCAGGTCGAGAACTCGCGGGCCATGGAGGCGAAGTCCGCCCCCTGCTTGATCTTGACGAGGAGGGCCTGGGCTTGGCCCCGGTCCTTGACGAGGATGTGGCTGGCTTTCCATTCCATGACGAACCTCCTGCGAAGCGCCTCGAGCATAGCGGAAAGGCGGGGCTCTCGCAATCTCGGCCGGATGGGCCA
Source organism: Spirochaetota bacterium (assembly GCA_022711355.1). GTDB lineage: Bacteria > Spirochaetota > Spirochaetia > Treponematales > Rectinemataceae > JAKLFE01. The sequence continues at coordinate 15,747 of JAKLFE010000039.1, forward strand.
TACTTAGGGCTATCCGAGGAGGTCGCCATGGAGCAGTACCTCTACCTTTCCCTGATGCCCGAGGCCCTCGTCGCGTCCATGCTCGGGCCCGAGGACTTCGCCAGTTACTACGCGGTGGGGAGCGCCGGGACGGCCCAGGGCGAGGCCGCCTTCTTCGAGCTGGACCCGGGCTTCCGCGATCCCGCCTTCCCGATCGAGCGGGCCCTGGCCCGCTGCCGGCCCCACCCGGACGGGAGCCCCAAGCACACGGTCTACGTCTCGATCTACCGGGTCCTCGAGCGGCTGCCGATCCGGGCCCTCGGCCGGCTCTTCCTGGTCACCCGGGACGGCCGCTCCCTGGCCCTGTCGCGCGCGCCCCTGCCCGCGGGGCCGGGGGCGCGGCAGGAGGGGGGGCGGCGCTTCCACCTCTACCACGAGCTCGCCCCGACCCGGCCCGAGGTGGCGAGCAGCCTCGGGCCCCGCGAGTTCTTCGAGCTGGTCACGGGGATAGGCGGGGACTTCCCGGCCCTGCCGGCCCTCGCCTTCGTCGAGCTGCGCCTGGGCGAGCTCGCCGTCGACCCGGAGAAGGGCAGCGCGGCGAAGCTGCCCTACGAGGGCCTGGGCCACCTCCGCGCGGTGCTCGCTTCCCTGGCGGGCAAGGAGCTGGCGGTCAAGATCTTCGACCGGCGCGGGCCGGCGGCCTTCTCCTTCCGCTCGATCGAGGGAGGGCTCTACGTCGGGGCGGCGGGGGAGGAGCTCCGCTACTATCCGATGCCCCCCGAGGCGGAGCTCCGCTCGGCCCACCGCGCCTTCTGGAAGTCCGCTAATCTCTAGCGAGCCTCGCCCGGCTGCCTCGCAGTCTGTTGGGACTGCCTCGAAGCCTGTAGCGCCCTCCTCGACAGCCCGGCTGCCTCGAATCTTGTTGCGTACTTCTCTGTTTATAGTGTAAGAATACCTAGGCGCCCTCGCGGAGCGCGCCTTGTTTCTTCCCATCAGAGGCCCCGGATAGGGAGGTCGGTCGGCCCTGGCATCCGCGACGAGATTTCCGCAGTGCAACACCGTCATGTAAAACACCGCCCCGGGCTATCGAGCGAGGCGGAGGTTCATATCACGGAAGTCGATATGCGATTCTCAATCCCGCGTACGGCGGGGTGCGGCCGAAAGGCTGGTGGCGCGCCATGGGCGTACCGAGCGACGACGAGTTCAAGGACTACCTGCGGGGCCTCTTCGAGGGCTACGCCATCTACTTCGATCGGGACCGCGGTCCCTCGACCATCATTTTCTACTTCGTGAACGACCTCGACGAGGTCGGCCGGGAGCTCGAGCGGGAGGGGCGTCTCGCCCTGACCGAGCGCGGCCCCGCGTCCCTGCGCTTCCGCGACGAGGCGGCCGGGGTGGACATCTTCCTGGCCCGGCGGCACGCGATCATCATGGGCATAGCCGAGGCCCGCCCGGGCCCGAAGGGCTCCTAGCGCCCGCGGGCCGCCGCGGTCGAGACCGCGGCCAGGGCGACGAGGGCGGCCGAGCCGCAGCCGAAGAAGACGGGGCCGGCCCCGAAGCGGTCGGCGAGGGCGCTGCCCGCGATCATGGAAAGCAGGGTCGGCAGGGTCTGGATGGTGGTGTTCGCGCCGTAGACGCGGCCCCGGGTCGAGAGCTCCGTGGCCGCGTCCCGCCTCGAGTGCAGGAGGAGGGCCGCGACGTAGAGCGCGAAGCTGCCCGCGGCGAGGGCGGCGATGGCGGCCGCGTAGGACCGGACGAGGCCGAGCGAGGCGATGCAGGCGAAGTGCGCGCCCAGCCCGAGCCCCGCCGCGAGGCGGGGCGGGGCGGCTTTCGCGATCGGCGGGCCGGCGAGGCTGCCGGCGAGGCTGCCGAGGGCAGCGGCGGTCAGGGCGATCCCGTAGTCGGCGCTCGTCCTGCCGAGCCTGCCCGTCACGAGGACGATGAGGAGGCTCGGCAGGAAGCCGAGGAAGAGGTTCCTGATCGAGGAGACGCCGACCAGGAAGCGGAGCTCCCTCGAGCCGCGGATCCTCGCGAAGCCCTCGCCGAGGGAGGCGAAGGCCGAGCGGGCCGGGTTTCCCGCCCCGCCGCCGGGGCCGGCCGCCGCGCCTCCCGGGGCCGGCCCGGAGAGGAGGGCCGCGCTCGCAGCGCAGAGGCAGTAGACGCCGGCGGCGAGGAGGGTGAGCCCCCGGGTGCCGATCGACCTGGCCAGGATGCCGGCGCAGAGCGGCGCCGCCAGCCTCGCCGCGTTCAGGAGGGCGAAGGCGGCCGCGTTTCCGCCTAGATAGCCCCCGGTGCGCGAGAGCTGGGTCATGAGGACGGTGCGCGCGTTGCCCATGGTCACGAAGAGCGCCGAGAGGAGGGACCACAGGGCGTAGAGCGGCCCGAGGCCGCCGAGGAAGGGAAGGCCAAGGGAGAGGAGGGCCGTGGCCGCGGCGGCGGCCGAGATCGCCCGCCTGGCCCCGAAGCGGTCCACGAGGGCGCCGAAGGCGGGCGAGAGGAGCTTGGGCAGGAAGGTGATGGCGGTGAAGACGCCCACGTTGATCGCCTTCCTCGAGATATCGTAGACTCTGAGCGTCATGGCGAAGAACAGCACCTCGTATCCGAAAGCCGAGAGGAAGAAGGCCGCCCCGAAGGCCGTCCTATCCTTCGCCCCGATCTCCCCAGCCCCTATCATGCGGACCTCCTGGTTCGGGGGCGACTATACGGGCCCCGCCGAGCCTCGAACAGGGCCACGATCGGCCCGCGGCGGGGGTGCCGCTTCCTGATGCGCTGGTTCGCCCTCGACCGCGGCTCCTCCCTGCCGCTCACCCGGCAGATCTACGGCGAGCTCAGCTCGCAGATCCTGGGCGGGGAGCTGCGCGCGGGGGAAAGGCTGCCCTCGACGCGGGAGGCGGCGGGGGAGCTCGGGGTTTCGCGCAACGTCGTGATGGAGGCCTACGAGCAGCTCGCGGCCGAGGGCTTCCTCCTCGGCATCTCCGGCGCCGGGACCTACGTCGCCGAGGGCTCCCGCCTCGGCTTTCCCTCCCGCCGGCCGCCGGGGCCGGGCGCCCCAGCCGAGCCCGAGCCCTCCCGCGCCCCCGGCCGCGAGGAGGGGAGCCGCGCGTGCGCCATAGACTTCCGCCTGGGCCGGCCGGCCCTCGACCTGGTGCCCTACCGGGCCTGGGCGCGCCTGGAATGCGAGGCGCGCCTCGGCGCCCCCGTCGAGGCGCTGGGCGGCGCGGAGCCGGAGGGCCAGCCCGAGCTCCGCGAGGCGCTCCAGGCCTATCTCTGGCGCAGGCGGGGCATCGACTGCCGGCCCGAGCAGATCGCGATCAGCTCGGGGGCCCTCCAGGGCCTGTCGACGCTCGCGAGCCTCGTCCTCGAGCCCGGCTCCCCGGTCCTCTTCGAGGATCCCGGGCACGTCCTGGCGCGCGAGGCCTTCGCGGCCCGCGGCGCGGCCATCCTGCCGATCCCCGTGGACGAGGAGGGGCTGCGCACGGAGCTCCTGCCCCGCGACTCGCGGCCCGCGCTCGCCTTCGTCACGCCCTCGCATCAGTTCCCCCTCGGGGGCTGCCTCTCCGTCCAGCGGCGCGTGGCCCTCGTCGAATGGGCGCGGGAGGCCGGCTGCCTCCTCGTGGAGGACGATTACGAGAGCGAGTTCCGCTACGACGTCGGTCCGGTCAGCTCCCTCCAGCGGCTGGATCCCGAGAACGTCGCCTATGTCGGCACCTTCAGCAAGGTCTTCTTCCCCGCCATCCGCCTCGGCTACCTCGTCCTGCCCGAGCGCCTCGTGGAGGGCTACCTGTCGCGGAGGCGGCTCGCGGACCGCTACGGCGCCCCGCCTCCCCAGCTGGCCATGGCGCGCTTCATCGGGGAGGGCCGGCTCGACAAGCATATCGCGAGGATGCGGAGGATCTACCGCGGCCGGCGGGACGCCCTCGTCGGCGCCCTCGAGGCCGCCTTCCCCGGGAGGGCGAGGATACTCGGGCGCGCGACGGGGCTCCACGTCGCGGTCCGCTTCGAGGGCCTCGCCTTCGGCCCTCCCCTGATCGAGTCGATCCGGCGCGCCGGCGTGATCCTCCACCCCGTCGAGGACTACGCGCTCGTGAAGGGCTCCCACTCGGGCACGGTGGCCATGGGCTATTCCCACCTCGAGGTCGAGGAGATCGAGCGGGGCGTGGCCATCCTGGCGGGGATCCTCTGAGGAGCCCCGGAGGCCCCGGCCCTAGGCCGCCCCGGCCTCCGCGGGCGCGGCGCAGGCGGAGAGGGAGGCGATCCAGCCGGCTTTGCCGCGGAGGGAGCAGCCCCCGCCGGACTCGGCGAGCTCGCCGTGGCGCTCGCGGATCGAGCGCATGAGGGGCGAGTCGAGGGCCGCGGCGAGGCTCGACGCGGCGGCGGAGCTGTCGGAGTAGGGGGCGAAGGGGCAGGCCTCCACGGAGCCGTCGGGGGCGAGGTGGATGAAGCCCCGGCCCGCGGCCATGCAGCCGCCGGAGGCCTCCTCGTCGCCGGGCAGGCGGAGGACGGGGTAGGGCAGGCCCTCGAGGCGGGCGTCGGCGCAGAGCCGGGCGTGGAGCTCGGGCCCGAGGGCGAGCTCCTCGGTGCCGGGGGCGGCCGGCACGTACTCGACGAGGAAGAGGGCGGCCGCGCCGAGGCGGTCGATCCGCTCGAGGAAGGCCGGCGAGAGGACGGTCTCGAAGTTGCGCGAGCTCAGGGTGATGGAGATGCCGAAGCGGGCTCCCCGCTCGCGCAGGGAAGCGGCGGCGCCGAGGACCGCCTCGTGGACTCCCGAGCCGCGGCGCGCGGCGGTGAAGGCCGGCTCGCCCTCGATGCTGAGGACGGGGACGAGGGAGCCCTCGGCGAAGAGCTCGAGCCAGGACGCGTCGATCAGGGTGCCGTTGGTGAAGACCGGCAGGACGAGGCCGCCGAGGCCGGCGGCGCCCTCGAGGAGGCCGCGGCGGAGGAGGGGCTCGCCCCCGGCCACCATGACGGCTCCGACGCCGAGCGCCACCGCCTCGCGGAAGAGCTCGAGGAAGCGCTCGTCGGAGAGCTCGGGCGAGGGCTCGCCCTGGGGGCGGAGGGCCTTGGCGTAGCAGCCCGCGCAGTCGAGGTTGCAGCGCCGGGTGACGCTCGCGATGAGGATGGGGGGGACTATCCGCCCGGCGCGGGCCGCGGCCTCGCGGCGGAGGGCCTGGCGGCGCTGGAAGGCAAGGCGCGGCAGGGCCCAGGCGGCCCGGGCCGGCGAGCCGGGGAGGGCGTGGCCCCCCCGCGCGAAGGCGCGCTTGCAGAAGTCCATGATCTGGAGGTCGAAGGAGGGGATGGCGGTAGCGTCCATGTCGCTACTCCTTTGAGGTGGCGTTCGGCTGCCCTGTACGGCGCTGCCGTCCCGGGCCTCGCGGCCCCGGAGCGCGCCCCTCCCCGAAGGCGGGGGGCGCGGTTGCGCATAATATACCGCCTCGAGCGCCCATCGTCAGCCCGAATTCTCGTCGACAGGCCGCGGGGGCCGGGTTATGATCCCTTCAGCATCGCCGCCGCCCCAGGAGGATCGCATGAGCCGCCGAGCCATCCTGTCCCTCGTCGCCCTCGCCGCGTCGTCCCTCGCCGCCGCCGGGCCGGCCTTCGCCGCGGAGACGGCGAGCTTCCCCGCCGCCGACGGCCTGGTCGTGAGCGCCGACCTCTACCTGGCCCATCCGGAGACGGCGCCCTTCGTCATCCTCTTCCACCAGGCCGGCTACAGCCGTGGCGAGTACCTCGAGATAGCCCCCCGGCTCAACGCCCTGGGCTTCAACGCGATGGCCGTAGACCAGCGCTCGGGGAGCGGGGTCAAGGGCCTGCCCAACCAGACCGCGGCCCGGGCCGCGGCGGCCGGTAAGCCGGGGGGCTACCTCGACGCCCTGCCGGACATGGCCGCGGCCATCGCCTACGCCCGGGCCGGCCTGGCCCGCGGCAAGCTCATCCTCTGGGGGAGCTCCTACTCGGCCTCCCTCGTGATCAAGATCGCGGGCGAGGATCCCGCCTCCTGCGACGCCCTCCTGGCCTTCTCCCCGGGGGAGTACTTCGGGAAGTCGGGCTTCATCGCCGCGAGCGCCGCGGGGGTCAGGGTCCCGGCCTTCCTGACCTCCTCCCGCTTCGAGCTGGGCTCCTGGGCCCCCATCCTCGAGGCCATGCCCTCGCCGGGCAAGGTGGGCTTCGTCCCGAAGGTCTCGGGCATGCACGGCTCCTGCGCCCTCTGGTCCTCGACCCGGGGCAACGAGGAGTACTGGGCGGCGGTCGAGGCCTTCCTGGCGGGGCTCAAGTAGGGCGGCCGCGGAGGCCGCGCCGCGGGGCCGAAGCGGGCCCGCGGCGATGCTCCCTACATCCGCATGCCGAGGCTGAAGGAGAAGTCGGTGAGGCGGGCCTCGAGGTTGTGCGACAGCCTGATCTCGAGGGCCGGGAAGGCGACCTTGGCGAGGTAGAAGCGGATCCCTCCCGAGGGGCCCTGGGCGATTATCTCCTCGCCGCCGGCGTCCTCCGCGATCGCCGCCTGGTAGGAGGCCAGGGCCGTGAGGCTGCCCGGCCCGGTCTTGGCGAGCCTGGCCTCGAGGCCGGCCGAGGCCCCGGCCAGGGAGCTCGAGCGGAAGTCGGAGGGGAGGATGGCGACGGAGGCGGCCATCGGGCCCTCGCCGAGGACGAGCGGCGCCTCCGGGGCGTAGAGGCCCGAGGCCCGCGCGACGAGGCGGAGGCCGGGGAGGAGGGGCTCCTCGAAGGCGAGGCGGGCCTCGAAGGCGGGGTAGGACCCTCCCTCGAGGGCGAGGGCGTAGACGGCTTCGAGGGCCGCCGAGCGCTCCGAGCTGAAGATCCCGTCCCAGCTCGAGCGCCGGACCGAGATGCCCAGGGAGAGGGGAAGGTACTGGACCGAGCCTGCCTCCTCATCTTCGACCGAGCGCAGGCGGTAGGCGAGGCCGGCCTCGACCGCGAGGCCCGGGCCGAGGCCGCGCTTGAGGGCGAGGCCGAGGTCGAAGGCCGTCGCCTCGTAGGCGAGGAGCTCCTCGTCCCCGGCGTCGACGATCTGGGTCTCCCCGCTCGAGAGGATCGTGAAGGCGGAGAAGCCGAAGGAGCCGGGGCCCGGGGGCAGCCTCGCGTAGCTGGCGATGGCCGACCACTTCTCCGGGTTGTACATGCCGACGAAGACTGCCTTGTCGTTCAGGCCGAAGGCGTTCGAGTCGAGGACGGCCGCGCCGAAGGTCAGGCCGGAGCCGCCCGAGTAGACGACGGGTATGGGCACGAGGGAGCTCTTCTCCTTGACCGAGACGGCGAGGCTCGGCGAGCCGCCCTCTCCGTGCCGGATCGAGGCCTCGATGTCGTAGAACAGGCCCGTGTCGTTGAGGAGCCGGGCCACCTCCGCGAGGTCGAGTTCCTCGGGGGAGAGGCCGAGGAAGGGGCTAAGGAGGCGCTCGACGACGGAGGGCCTGGTGCGCTTAAGCCCCTCTATCTCGAGGGCCCCGACGCCCGCCGCCCGGGGGCCCGGCTCGAGGCCGGGCGGGGCCTCCTCGGCGGCCAGGGGGGCCCGGGCGGCGGCGGCGGCCAGGGCCAGGATCGCGAGCATGGTCGTCGTCGTGGTTAGGCGCATATGGTCAGACGAATATACCGAAAACTCGATAGCCGGGCGAGCCCCGCCGCCCCCGCCCGTCATGGACAGAGCCCCGAACGGGAGCTAGACTGGGCCCCTATGCAGCCCTACGAACTCGCCTCCTCCCTCTCCCGCATCCTCGCCCATTCCCCCGCCTTCCCCGAGGAGTGCCTCACGGTCGACCTCATCGCCAATCCCAAGGCCGGCGGCTTCACCCGCCGCGCCTACGCCAAGCTCAGGAAGGCCGAGCTCGCCGGCCTCGAGGCCGAGGCGGCCAAGCTCCCGGCCCGCGGCCCGGCCGCCCGGGTCAGGCTCCACCTGACCGAGCGCTGCGGCCACGCCGGAGAGATCGCCCGGAGCGTCATCGCCGAGTCCCGCATGGACGCTCCCCGGACCCGGCATATCGTCATGACCGCGGGGGGGGACGGCACCGCCCTCGAGACGGCGAGCGCCCTCGTCGACCTGCCGCCCAAGGAGGCGGAGCGCTTCTGCATGCTCAGGCTCCCCATGGGCACGGGCAACGACGGCTCCGAGGGCCGTGACCTCCGGGCTTGCCTCGGCCGCCTCCTCGGGCCGGCCCGGGCCCTCCCGCGCCGCGCCATCCGCGTCCGGCCCAATCCCGCGGGGGGCCGCTTCCCGATGTACTCCTTCAACATCGCCTCCCTCGGAGTCGATGCCTTCATCTGCCAGATGACCAACCGCCTCAAGACGGCCTTCCCCGGGGATTCCTACAAGTTCTGGGTCGACGTGGCCTCGGTCTTCTACGATCTCGCCTGGCCGCCCGCCCCCCTGGCCCTCCGCGCCTTCGACGCCGCGGGGGCCGTGGTCAAGGAATTCGAGAAGGCCTGCCTCCTCGTGGCCCAGGGCGTCTCGGGCCGGCGGCAGTACGGGGCCAACAAGCCCATCCTCCCCGACGAGGACAACGTCTGCGTCATCTACCAGATGTCGACCCTCAAGAAGCTGGCCCTCAAGGACAGGCTGGCCTCGGGGGGGCATCGCGGCCTCGGGCCCGAGATCGTCGAGCTCCTCAGCGCGGACCGCCTCGAGTTCCGCTACGACCGGGCCATCCTCCTCCAGCGCGACGGCGAGGTGGACGAGCTCTCGGCCGCTGACTTCCCCCTGGTCATGGAGCTGACCGAGCCCTGCTACAGCGTCGTCGAGCCGGCCTGACCCGCCCCGGGGCCGCCGGGGCCCCGCTTGAAGGGCAGCATGCCGTTGAGCAGGGCCGCCTCCCGCTCGGCCTCGGCGCTCGCCTCCGGCAGGACAGCCGCGAGGAGGGCGTCGACGCGGCGGTCGAAGGCGAGGTGGAGGGAGGGGACGACGAGGGAGGCGAAGCCCCGGGCAGCCTTGTGGGGGCTGCCCATGCCCGGGTCGAAGGAGCCGATGCCCCGCTCGAGGGCGTACTCCAGGGGCTTGTAGTAGCAGAGCTCGAAGTGGAGGCCGGGGATCTCCCGGCCCGAGCCCCAGTGGCGGCCGTAGAGCCGCTCGGGGCCCTCGAGGAGGAAGGCGAGGGCCAGGGGGGGGCCGCCCCCCTCGCTGGCCGCGGCCAGGGCCCAGCCCCCGTCCAGGAACTCCGGCAGGCGGAGGAAGAAGTCCCTCGTCAGGAAGCGCGCGGCCCAGGGCCCGAACTTGTCGTTGTGCGACTCGTACAGGTCGGCCATGCGCGCCAGGACCGCGGGCCCCGCCTCGGCGGGGCCGAGGATCCTCGTCTCGAGGCCCGCGGCGGCGACCGCCGCCCGCTCGCGCCCGACGTTGCGCCGCATGTTTTTCGAGAAGGCGGCGAGGTAGCCCGCGAAGTCCCCGTAGCCCGAGTCCCTCCAGAGGAAGGCCTGGTGGCCCCAGGCCCGCCAGCGCCGCCCGACCGGGGAGGCTCCGGCCGTCCGGGCCAGGACGCGTTGGGCGAAATCGGGATCGGGCCAGCTGAGCTGCAGGGCCCCGAAGCCGGCCTTGCGGGCGGCCTGCTCCGCGGCGCTGAGGAGGAGGGCCTCCAGGGCGGGCCGGTCCTCGCCGGGGGCGACGAGGGGCCTCCAGGCGGGGGCGGGGGTCGCGGGCACCGCCCCGACGAGCTTGGGGTAGTAGGCCGCGCCCGCGGCCTCGGCGGCCTGGGCGATCTCGAAGTCGAAGACGAAGTCGCCCCAGGAGCCCGTCCGCGCGTAGAAGGGGGCGGCCGCCACGAGGCGGCCGGCGCGGCGGGCGAGGAAGTGCAGGGCCGTCCAGCCGGCCTCGGGGACGATCGAGCCGGACTCCTCGAGGAGGGCGAGGAAGCCCCAGCTGAGGAGGGGGCGGTCGGCCGGCTCGAGGAGGGCATCCCACTCCTCCCGGCCGATCCCGGCCATCCCGGGCTCGATCGCGAGCGCGAGGGCGGCGGGGCTAGGTGGCATCGCGGAGGGCGAGGAGCTCGTCCCGGGGGAAGCGGTACACCGTGCCGCAGTTGTGGCAGGCGGCCTCGGCCGGCCAGGGGCCCTTCTCGGCGAGGTCGCGGAGGAGCTCGCGCTTCCCGGCCTGGAGGAAGGCCGCGAAGCGCTCGCGCGAGCAGCCGCAGTTGAAGGCCACGCGCTTCTCCCCGAGGCGCTCGGGCTCGAGGGGGCCGAGGCACTCCGCGATGAAGCCGTCGCGGGTGCCCCCCTCGGAGAACCACAGGCCTAGGGGGGGCAGGCCGGCCAGGCTCCGCTCCGCCGCCTCGACGAGGGCCTCGTCGGCTCCCGGCAGGGCCTGGATGTACAGGGCTCCCGCGCCGATGGCACGGCCCGAGCGGTCGAACTCGATCCCCGCGTCGAAGGCGCTGCGGGTCTGCTCGGAGCGGAGGTAGTAGGCGGCGAGGTCGGCAGCCAGGCCCCCGCCCGCCCCCGGCTCGGCGCCGATGGCGACGGTGCCCGAGAAGGGCGTGCCCTTGGCCGCGGAGAAGCGGGTCATGGTAAGGGCCCCCCGCCCGAAGAGCCGGCGCCAGAGCTCCGGGGCCTCCCCGCCGCCGGCCTCGCCCCCCGGCCCGGCCGCGGGGCCCGCTTCGAAGGGTATCGGGTCGACGAGGAGGTAGCCCCGCACGGAGCCGTCGGCCTGGACCTCGACGGAGAGGCCCTCCGCCGGCCCCTCCCCGTCGACCCTGAAGGCGAGGCGGTCCTCGCCCTTGATCGTGGCCGAGAGGAGCCCGGCGAGGAGGTAGGCCCTGCCGAGCACGAGGGTCTCGAGGGGGCCCAGGCCGTGGTTCGCCCGCATGAAGTTGACCATGCGGGTCCCGTGGAGGAGGGCCCCCCGCAGGGAGCCCCGGCCGAGGGAGAAGAGGGTCATGCCGTCGGGGGGGAGGGCGGCGAAGCGGGCCTCGAGGGCCGGGTCGTCGATGGGGGAGAGGACCATGTGTCGAAGGTAGGGCCCGCGCGGGGCCTCGTCAAGCGCGCGGAGCCCGTGCCACAATGGCGCCCATGCCCCTCCTCCTCGCCGGCCTCTCGGCCATCCTCTACGGCCTCGCCGATTTCTCGGGCGGGCTTGCCTCCTCGCGGAGCCCCGTCCTCCCCGTGGTCCTCGTATCCCAGGCCGCCGGCCTGGTCCTCGCCCTCGCGGCGATCGGGATCATGGGCACCCCCTTCCCCGGCGGGGCCGACCTTGCCTGGGGCCTCGCGGCGGGGCTCTCCGGCGCCCTCGGCGTGGCCACCCTCTACCGGGGCCTGGCCAGGAGCATCGTCGCCGTCGTCTCGCCCGTCTCGGCCCTCGTCGGGGCCTTCGCCCCGGCCGCCTTCGGCCTGGCGACGGGCGAGCGCCTCTCGGCCGCCGCCCTCGTCGGGGCCGGGCTCTGCCTCCCCGCCATCCTCCTCCTATCCCTGGGCGGCTCGGGGGGCGGGAAGCGCGGCTCGGTCGCCTCGGCCCTCCTCCAGGGCCTGGTCGCCGGCCTCGGCTTCGGGGGCTTCTTCATCTCCTCCTCGCGGACCGGGGCCGCCTCGGGGCTCTGGCCCCTGGCCGCGGCCCGCTGCGCCTCGATGGCCAGCCTCCTCGTCCTCCTCGCCGCGACCCGGCGCGGGATCAGGGTCGAGCCCGCGGCGCGGCGGGCGACCCTCGGCTCCGGCCTCGCCGACATGGGCGCGAACATCTTCTTCCTCCTCGCCTCGCGCTCGGGGACCCTGGCCCTCGCCTCCGTGGTCTCCTCCCTCTACCCCCTGCCGACCGTGGCCCTCGGGGCCCTCGCCTTCAAGGAGCGCGTGCCCCCGCCGCGGATCGCGGGCATCGCCCTGGCGGTGGCGGGCGTGGCCCTCATAAGCGCGGGCTGAGCGAGGCCTTTGCAAGGCCGCGCCTCGAGGGCTAGAATTGAGGCATGGAGACCTCATCCGCGTCCCTCGAGCTGGGCCGGGGCTACCTCCTCGAGCTGGTCGGCGCCTATATCCTGGGCAAGGCCATACGGCAGCAGAGCGAGCGGGCCCTGGAGCTGATCGACGCCCTTCCCTCGCCGGCCCCCCTCGAGGCGGGCTCGGGCGGAAGGGTCGATACCGTCGCCTAACGCGCCGCCTCGGCGCCGCCGGCCCTAGCGCCGCGCGTAGCAGTAGGCGCAGGCCGCGGGGCAGCTCCCGTACTCGCCTATGTCCACGCTCGGGGCGCAGCCGCAGCCGGGACGCTGGCCCCGGTCCTTCCCCGAGCCGATCGCGACGCCGAACAAGGCCTCGATGAGGGCCGGATCGACGCAGGCGCCCCGGCCGATCCCGAGGCCCGAAAGGTCGTAGGGCTCGGCGCAGGCGAGCGGCTCGATGCCCCGCGAGCGCGCGATCGAGGCGAGCTCGGCGAGGAGCCCGGGGTAGGGTTCCGGCGGCAGGGCCGCGGCGGCGGCCCCGGGCTTCCGCGGGCTCCCGAAGACTGCCCCCGGGAAGCCCGCCCGCTCGAGCCTGCCCTGGGTATGGGCGTACTCGTCCAGGAGGCTCAGGGTGACCCGCCGCGTCCTTCCCTCGAGGGCCGCGGCAAGGGCGGCGAAGTTCCGCCTATGCCAGTCCGCGTCGAGGCCCGCCGCGACGAGGATCGGGTCGTAGCGCCACAGGGCCCGCTCCGGGCCGACCGCCTCGGCGAGGGCCGCGAAGGCCCCGACGGCCTCGGGGGGGCGAAGGCAGCCCGGCTCGAGCTCAGGTGGATAGCCGGTGATCGTGACCTGGGCGTAGAAGCGGTAGCCCAGCTCCTCGAGCTCGCGCGCCCGCGCCGCGAGGGGCCGGGGATCGCGGGTCCAGAAGACCATGCACTCGACCTCGGCCGGAGCGAGGCCGACCAGGCGGGAGCGGCGGGCGTCGTAGGGATTGGGGACCTCGACCCGGCCCTCGCGCAGGCGCTCCATGAGCCAGCCCATGCGGAAGGCGGGGAGGTCGCAGCGCCGCGAGGCCGAGACGAGCATGGGCCGAGGATAGGCCCGGGAGGCGCCGCCGGTCCAGGGCCCGCCCTCCAAACGCCGCCCGAGGCGGCGGCGCTTGAAGCTCCCGCGGCCAGGGGGCTAGTATGGGCGGCCGGAGGAACATCCTGAACATCCCCGGCAGCCTCGCCCTCTACCTCTCCGCGGCGCTCTTCTCCTTCACCTCGCTCTTCGTGAAGCTGGCCTCGCCCTACTACTCGGGGCTCTTCGTCTCGGCCTCGCGCTTCGCCATCGGCGCCGCGCTCTGCCTGGCCGTCCTCTTCCGCCGCTACGGGGGGATCAAGCCCGTCAAGCCGGCCTACCTCCTCATGCGGGGCCTCTTCGGCTCGGTCTCCATGATCGCGAGCTACGCCGCCATCTCGCTCACGGGGCCGGGCCGGGCCGTCCTCCTGTCGAATACCTATCCCCTCTTCGTCGCGGTCTTCGGGGCCCTCTTCTTCGGGGAGCTCTTCAAGCCGCGGACCGCGGCGAGCATCGCGATCTGCACGGCCGGGGCCTTCCTCGTCGTGCGGGACGGCTCGGGGGCGGCCCTCGCCGGGGACCTCCTCGCCCTCGGCTCGGCCCTCCTCGCGGGGGCGGCGGTCAACTTCGTGCGCCGAGCGAGCCAGTTCGACAATCCCTTCCTCATCTACCTCTCGCCCTGCCTCCTCGGCCTGCCCCTCTTCGCCTTCGCGCCCCTCCCGGCCTCCTCGGGCGGAGCCGCGGGCCTGGGCTTCCTCCTCGGGGTCGGGCTCCTCGCCTTCCTTGCCCAGGCCCTCATGGCCTACGGCTACCGCAGCGTTCCGGCCGCCAAGGGCAGCGTCGTCTTCTACGCGGAGACCGCCCTCACCGTCCTCCTGGGCGCCCTCTTCGCCGGCGAGTCCTTCACCGCCCGCTTCGCGGCGGGCTTCGCCCTCATCCTCGCGGGGCTCTGGCTGAACCAGTCCCGCCTCGGGCCGGGGCGCGGCCGGGCGGGACGGGCGGCCTAGACCGAGGCCCAGCCCCCTTCGCGCTCGGAGCGGAAGAGGGCGTCGAGGGCGGCCATGTTCGCGATCCCGTCCTCGACGGGGATCGGGGCGGGCCGGCCCTCGCGGATGGCCCGGGAGAGCTCGGCGAACATGAGGCCGTACTGGTCGGCGGCGGGGAAGGGGATCCGCCTCGTCCCGAGGGAGGTCGAGACCTCGAGCTCGAGGGGGCAGTCGGGGTAGGCGTTGAAGGGGAGGGGGATGGAGATCGAGCCCTTATCCCCGAGGAGCTCGACGCGCTGCATCGGGAAGGCCTGGGTGGAGACGGTGAAGGTCGAGCGGGCCCCCGAGGGGAAGTCGAGGATGCCGGAGGCGAGGCGGTCCGTGCGGAAGGAGGGGTCCCGCTCGACGAGGGCCAGGGCCCGGTCGGGCTCGGCGCCGAGGAGCCAGCGGGCCGCGGAGACGGCGTAGCAGCCGATGTCGTACAGGCCCCCGCCCCCGGTCTCGGGCCGGTTGCGGATGTTCGCGGGGTCGGCGTTCGAGTAGCTGAACCAGGCGTGGACCGCCCTCGGCGCGCCGATCTCGCCTATGCCGACGATCTCCCGGGCGCGCCGCCAGCGCGGCTGGAAGCGGTACATGAAGGCCTCCATGAGGAGGAGGCCGCGCTCGGCGGCCCGGGCGGCCATGCGCCGCGCCTCGGCCGCGTCCATGGCCAGGGGCTTCTCGCACAGGACGTGCTTGCCCGCCTCGAGGGCCTTCAGCGCCCAGGCCGCGTGCTCGGTGTTGGGCAGGGGGAGGTAGACCGCCTCGATCCGGGGGTCGGCGAGGAGCTCCTCGTAGGAGCCGTAGGCCCTGCCGATGCCCAGGCGCTCCGCGGCCGCGCGGGCGCGGCCGGGCTCCCTGCTGGCGATGGCGGCGACCCGCGCCTCGGGGATGGCCGAGAGCGGCTGGTGGACCCGGAGGCGGTAGTGCCCCGAGGTCGAGAGAATGCCCCAACGTACTGCTTCCATGTCGATCTCCTCTCCTCGATCCTAGCGCCTTTCGGGCGGCGGGGCAAAGCCGCGTCCCCCCGGCCGCCCGAGCCTTGCCCGGGGGCCCGCCGGGCGCGCATACTGGCCCCGATGGAGGCTCGCATGCAGAAACCCTTCGCCGCTTTCCTCTCCCTCGGCCTTCTGGCGATGCCCGCCGAGGCCGCGCCCTCGGGGGGCGTCACGCTGACCTACTACGGCCGCGCCTCGGTCAAGCTCCGCACGGCCGGGGGCCTCGTCGTCTACGTCGATCCCTTCAAGGGCGACTACGCGGAGCCCGCCGACCTCATCCTCGTCACCCACGGCCACGACGACCACAACCAGGTCGGGAAGGTGGCCCGAAAGCCCGGCTGCGTGGTCGCGGCCCCTGCCGGGGCCGCGGCCAAGGCCGACCTGGCCGTCGTCGAGGGCCGCCCCTTCGAGGCGGCCGGGATCCGGGTCCTCCCGGTCGCGGCCTACAACAAGAACCACGCCCGGGGCGAGTCGGTCGGCTACCTCATCGAGCTCGGCGGCCTCGTCGTCTACCACTCCGGCGACAGCTCGCGGCAGCCGGAGATGGCCGAGCTCGCCTCGCGGAAGATCGACTGGGCCCTCCTGTGCACGGACGGCTACTGGAACATGGGCCCGGCCGAGGCCGCCGAGTGCGCCGCCCTGGTCAAGGCCAAGCGCTCGATCCCCATCCACTCGAGCCCGAACGGCCTGTCCGACGCGGCGAACGAGAAGGCCTTCGCCGCCGCCGCGCCCGGGGCCCTCGTCGTCCCCGTGGGCGGCAGCGTCGGGCTCTAGCGGCCGAGGCGGGCCGCCCCGCCTAGAAGCGGAGCGAGAGGCAGGACAGGCCGCCGTCGAGCTTGCGGTACTCCGAGGTGTCGACGAGGATGACCGAGAGGCCAGCCTCGCGGATCCTCGCCTCGGTCTTGGGGAAGCCCGAGGGCACGAGGACGTGCTCGTTCACGCGGATGCAGTTCGCCGCGTAGGACTCCTCGGGCGCCACCTCGATGCGCTTGAAGGAGGCGAACTCGGGGGCGGCGAGGAACTCCCCGGCCACGAGGAGGAAGCCCTCCTCGAGGTAGGACAGGCCGGTCTTGAGGTGGAGCATCTCCCGCATGTCGACGCCCTGGCCGGAGAGGCCGCGCTTCTCGAGGGCGGCGACCAGCTGCCGGGCGCCCTCGGCGTTCGTGCGGGCCGAGAGGCCCACGTAGAAGCGGTCCCCCACCATCATGACGTCGCCCCCCTCGAGGGTGCCGGGGGCCCGGATCCGGTCGATGTCCGCGAAGTAGCCGGCGAGGACCTCGGCTATGCCCTCGATCTCCCCCCTGCGGCTGGGAGCCCCGGGGTTGGTCACGAGGGCGAACTTGCGGGTGCAGAGGGCCACGTCCTCCATGAAGCAGGAGTCCGGGTAGGCCTCGAGGGCGGGCAGGACCTTCACCGCGACCCCGCATTTCTCGAGGGCGGCGATGTAGGCGTCGTGCTGGCGCAGGGCCTTGTCGTAGTCGGGCTTGCCGAGCTGGGGGTTGGACGTGATGCCCTGGACCAGGGACTTCGCGGGCCTGCGTACGATCGCCTTCGTGAACATGGGTACCTCCGTGGCTGGGACCATGATGTCGGCGCCTTCGCCCCGGGTCAAGTGCCGCCGGCTCAAAGCCGCGTGCCCATCTGGTTGCCCGACTCGTAGCGCCTAAGCCCCGCGCGGAAGAGGGCGTAGCTCGCCGCCATATACGCCGCCGCGACGAGGAAGAGGATCGGCACGAGGCCCCAGTCCATGGCCTTGAAGGCCGCCAGGGGCACGAAGGCTATGAAGCCCGAGGGCAGGATCGTGTAGAAGGCCCAGCGCATCCCCGGATCGAAGACCTTCTCGGGGTAGAGCGAGAAGGAGAGGAGGAACTCGTGGAGGGCCTCCGAGAGGGAGCGCGAGTTGCCCAGGAAGAAGGCCAGGCACTCGGCGGCGGCGAAGGCGGCGGCGAAGACCAGGGCGCCCTCGGCCGCGAGGAGGCTGAACAGCAGGAGCCTGCCGGCGCTGAGGCCCGGCAGGAGGCAGAGCACGAGGTAGCCGTAGAGGAAGTCGCCCCAGGCCGACACGACGGTGCGGGAGCACAGGACGTTGACGAAGGCGTCCTTGGGCTGGAGGAGGTAGACGTCGAGCTCGCCGCGCACGGCGATGTCGCCGAGGCTGCGCACGTTGCCCGCGACCACGTGGGCCAGGCCGAAGGCCGTGGAGACGAGGGCCCAGACGACCATGACGTCCTCGAAGGAGTAGCCCCCGATCCCGCCCGTCCGGTCTATGAGGATGCCCCAGAAGAGGGCGAAGGCGGCGTTGTTGAGCATCATGCCGAAGACCTGGAGGAGGAAGTTGGCGCGGTACTCGAGGACCGACTTGAGGTTGGCCGAGAAGGAGGCGCCGAGGAAGGTGGCGTAGGCGCGGGCCCGGCCGCGGATGCTAAGGTCCATGTCAGCCTCCCTGCGAGACGAGCCTGCGCCTGCCCCGGCCGTAGAGGGCCAGGCAGAGGATCCAGGCCGCCGCGCACCAGGCCGCCTGGGCCCCGAGGAGCCGCAGGGACGGCCCCGGCGCGAAGGCGACGAGGATCCGCGCCGGCGCGTAGGCGAGGGCGGGGAAGGGGGTCCAGCGCGCGATGCGCGACGCCGTCTCGGGGAGGAACTCGAGGGGCAGGAGGGTCCCGGCCACGAGGGCGAGCTTCTGGTAGATCCAGAGGAAGGCCGAGTTCTCCTCGACCCAGAAGGCCGTCAGGGCGAGGGCCAGCTGGAGGAGGATCTGCAGGGCGAGGGCGAGGGCGAGGGAGGCGGCGAGGAGGGCGGCCTGGGCGGCCGAGCCCAGGGGCGGCGGGCCCGCGACGAGGCCGCCGAGCGCGGCCCCGGCCCCCAGGATAGGCAGGACCGCGACGAGGGAGGAGCCCGCCGCCTGGGCGAAGCGGTAGCCGACGAAGCCGTAGGGCCTCGCCACGAGGTAGGCCACCTGGCCCGACTTGATGTCGCCCGCTAGCTCGCGGAAGTGGCCCGAGGAGCCGAAGTAGGGGATCTCCGCGACGACGAAGTACCACAAGGACATGGCGTAGTCGTAGCCCGCAATCGAGGGCCGCGCGGCGTAGGCCGAGCGCCAGACGCGGGAGAACACGAAGACGAAGAGGCAGTAGGCGATGACCGAGCCGAGGAAGTCCCCGCGGTAGGCCGCGCGGGCCCGGGCGCTCGCGGAGGCGGCGACGAGGTACTTGCGCGCCTTGAGGGCGGCGGCCGAGCTCATTCCTTCCTCCCCGCGCCGTCCTCGTAGATGGCGGCGATGACGCTCTCCAGGCTCTCGTCCTCGACCGTGAGGTCCTCGACCTCGCCCAGCTCGACGAGGGCGCGGAGCAGCTCCTCGATGCGGTGAGCCCTCGTGTCCACCTCGAAGCGCGCGGCGTCGGCCGTGCGCTTGACCGGCTCGAGTCCCGGCAGCTCGATCGCGGTGGGCCGGGCGTACTTCACGCCGACGAGCTTCTTGGCGAGGGAGCGGTGCTTGAGATCCTTCATCGACTCGTCCACGACCACGGCGCCGTGGTGGATCACGATGGCCCTTTTGCAGACCTTCTCGATGTCGCCGATGTCGTGGCTCGTCAGGAAGATCGTCGTGCCCTCGTCGGCGCGGAGCTCCTCGAGGAGGGCGCGGACCTCTCGCTTGGCCACGACGTCGAGGCCGATCGTCGGCTCGTCGAGGAAGAGGGCGGCGGGCGAGTGGAGGAGGCTGGCCGCGATCTCGCAGCGGATCCGCTCGCCCAGGGAGAGCTTGCGCACGGGCACGTCGAGGTAGTCCCGGATGCCGAATCGCTCCGCCAGCTCGTCGCGCCGCGCCTCGAAGGCCCGGCGGTCGAGCTCGTAGACCGCCCCGAGGAGGCGGAAGCTGTCGGAGGGCGGGAGGTGGAACCAGAGCTGGCTCTTCTGGCCGAAGACCGCCCCGATGGAGCGGGCGAGCTCGACGCGGCGGCGCGAGGGATCGAGGCCGAGGACCTCGGCCCTGCCCCCGCTGGGATGGAGGATGCCGGTGAGCATCTTGATCGTGGTCGACTTGCCCGCGCCGTTCGGGCCGAGGAAGGCCACGGCCTCGCCGCGCTCCACCTCGAAGCTCACCCCCCGCACCGCCTCGACGAGGCGGCGCTCGGGCTTGACCAGGGAGCGGAGCGAGGCCGCGAGGCCCTCGGGCTTGACTTTGGCGCTGAAGGTCTTGGACAGCCCGCGCGCGCTGATGGCGCCCATCGTGGAGCCTCCGTCTTCCCCCCGCGGGCGGCCCGGATAGGGAAAGCCCGCGGAAGGACTCTCGGTCGAGACTCCTTCCGCGGGCTTTTATCCCGCGGGTGTCGCGCATCGCGCCGCGGGCGACGCCCCCGGCGCGACGGCCGGCGCCGCTCGGACCGTGCCCCGCGCGAGGCCGCGGCGCGCGGCCGGCCTCGTCGGGAGGAACCCTAGGCGCCCTCTCGATAGTGAGGCCAGGATACCCGCCGCCGCGCGCGAGGTCAATCGTCCCACGCGTTACTGCGTAAAGATATCGCGACGCACTTGCGCTACGCGGGGCGTGTGTTATAATTCAATTTCCTTCTGCGCTACCTTTACGTGAAGCGCTCTCCTCGGAGTCGCGGTCGGTAAAAGGAGCGTCACGATGAGCGTCGATCATCTCGCCCCGCGCCGGTCGCGGAGCCCGCGGGCCGCGATCGGCATCCTCCTTCCCCTCGCCTTCGCGGCCGGGGGCGCGGCCCTCTCCGTCCAGGCCTTCGTCCAAGCCGCCCGCAGAGCCGAATCCCGCTTGCAGGGGGATTTCCGCTTCGACGCCTACCAGCGCTCGGAGCTGGTGCGGCGCGTCCTCGGCGAGAGCCTGCGCGAGTTCGAGTCGCTCGGGAATTTCTACGCAGGCTCCGAGGAAGCCACGCCCGAGGAGCTCGGGACCTTCGCGAGGCGGCCCCTCGAGAGCGGCACGTTCGTGGGCTTCGCCTGGCTCGGGCCCTCGGCGGCGGGGGAATTCCGGGAAGGAGCCGCTCCCCTCGCGAGGGGCGGAGGCTACTCCCTCCCCGCGGCGGCGTTGGGCGAGCTCGGCGGGGCGGCGGCGGCCGCGGCCCGCGAGGCCATCGGGCTCGCCGATGCCGCCGGCATCGGGAGAGCCGTGGCGGTACCCTACCTCCGGCTCGACGGGTCCTGCAGCGTCGCCCTTGCCTCTTCCCTCCCGGCGCCCGCCGGACCCGGCCCCGCCCTCGGTCGCGGCGGCGTCCTCCTGGGCCTCGTCTCCCTCGAGGGCCTGATCGAGCGGGCCATCGGCTCCTCCCCTCCCGTCGGCCTGCCCACCTCGATCTATGAGCTCGCGGGGGAATCGGAGCGGCGCCTCCTCATGTTCCACGAGCCGCGGCTGGACGCCCTGCTGGGAAGGCCGATCCACGCCCCCGACCCCCGGGCGAGGCAGGCCTACACCCAGGAGATCGGCTACCTCGGCCGGCGCTGGGCCATCCGCGTCGAGGCCTCGCCGGCCTACCTCGAGCGCCGGCGGGAGGGCTCCCCCCTCGCCCTCCTCGTCCTGGGCCTGGCCGCCTCGGCCGCGGGCTCGCTCTACGTACGGAGCCTCTTCGTGGGCCGCGGCGCCGCCCGGACCGAGGCCGCCCTGCGCTCCGCCGAGCTCGAGCGCTACTTCGCCCTCGGGCGCGACCTGTTCTGCATCGCCGACGCGCGAGGCCGGATCCGGCGCGCCAACGAGGAGTGGCTGCGCTGCCTGGGCTACCGCCCCGAGGCCCTGCTCGGCAGGCCCCTGCTCTCCCTCGTGCGCGGCGAGGACCGGGCCGCGACCAAGGAGGCGATGCGGCGCCTCGCGCGGGGCGGCTCGATCGACGGCTTCCTCCATCGCCTGGATACCGCCGAGGGCGGCTTCCGCTGGCTCGAGTGGCGGGCCGCCTCCGACCGGGCCACGGGCCTCGCCTACGCCGCCGCGCGCGACGTGAGCGAGCGGGTGCGGACCGAGGCCCTGCTCACGGCCTCGGTGCGGGAGAAGGAGGCCCTCCTCCGGGAGATCCACCACCGGGTGAAGAACAACATGCAGATCGTCTCGAGCCTGGTGTCCCTCGAGGCCCGGATGGCGGGGTGCGGGGGCGCGATGGGCGGCGCCGGGAGCGATCGCCGTATCCTCGGCCTCGTGCGCGCCATGTCCCTCGTGCACGAGGCGCTGTACGCCTCGCCGGAGCTCGACTCGGTGCGGATGGCGCCCTACCTGCGCGACCTCGTCCTCTCCGAGGCGAGCGCCTCGCCGGCCCGCGGCCTGGCGATCGACGTGCAGGTCGGCGAGCTGCGCCTCGACCTCGAGCGCGCCACCCTCGTGGGCCTGGTAGCCGACGAGCTCGCCGCCGGCCTCATCCGCAGGTACGCGGAGATCGGGCCGGAGCTCGCCCAGGGGCACGAGCTCCGGGTCGGGGGAGGGGAGAGCCCCGGGGGAGGCTGCTGGTTCGAGGTGCGGGACGAGGGCTTCGACGCGGCCGAGCCCGACCTTGCCGACGGGAGCCTCGCCCAGGCCCTCCTGGACGCCATCGTGGCGCAGATGGGGGGCGAGCTCCAGGTCACCGGCTCCGGGGCGAGGATCAGCCTGCCGGCCTAGGGCCGCCGCTCGGCCCTGCGGAGCGGCGGTGCTCCTAGCCTCGGAGCCTGCGGATCCGCTCCCGCGGGGCCTCGCCCTCGCTCCGCTCGAGCCCGGTCTTGCGGAGGACCCAGTAGGTGGCCAGGCCCACGAGGCAGAGGAAGAAGCCGAAGAGGCTGTAGGCGAGCCACCAGGGCACGGACCTGGTCCAGGAGGAGAACTCGGACATGCCTCCCATGCCCGCGAGGACGTTCATGGGCATGAAGATGACCGAGATGACCGTGAGCCGCTTCATGAGCACGGAGAGGTTGTTGTTGACGACCGAGCCCCGGGCGTCCATGAGGCCGGTCAGGATGTTCGAGTAGATCTCGGCCTGCTTGGAGCACTGCTGGTTCTCGATGACGATGTCCTCGAGGGTCTGGGCCTGGGCCTTGGAGAGCTTCAGGCGGGCGGCCTGGGCGAGCATCTTCTCGAGGACCATCTGGTTGGAGCTGATCCCGTTCACGAAGTACACCAGGCTCTTCTCGAGGGTGAACATGTCCAGGAGGTAGCGGTTGCCCATCGAGGCGTTGATCCGCTTCTCGAGGGATTCCGAGAGCATGTTGATGACCTTGAGGTGGCCGAGGAAGTGGGCGATGACGCCGTAGAGTATCTTGAGCAGGGCGTCGCGGACGTTGGCCACGCGCTTAATATTGCGGTCGTCGAAGATGTCCAGCTCGTCGGTCGTCACCACGACGAGGCGGCGCGCGCTCACGAACAGGCCCATCGAGGTGACGGTGAACAGGAGCTGGTCCTCCGAGGTGAAGTTGCGCGGCACCTTGAGGATGAGCGTCGCCATGGAGCCCGAGACCTCGAGGCGGCCGAGCTCGTCGGGGTCGAGGGCCGAGCGCAGGTCGTGCTCGTCGACGCCGAGCTCGCCGGCCAGCCGGGCCCGCTCGCCCTCCGTCGGGGCGGTGAAGACGAGGACCTGGGCCCCTTCCGACCGCTGCATGACGCGCCCGTCCTCGAATCCGTAGGTCTCCAGCATCGCGGCCTCCCAGGTCGAGTATACACGCGGGGCCGCGGCGGGCAAAGGGCGCCTTGCCCCCGGCCCTCGGCCGTGCTATCTTCCGCTCCGTATGGTGGACACCGCGGCGCTCCAGAAGTACTCCCTCTTCGGCGGCCTCCTGCCCGAGGAGGTCGAGCGCATCCGGCCCCTGCTCGGCCACGAGGAGCACGCGCCGGGGGAGCTGGTCATGCGCGAGGGCGAGCCCAACGACCGCATCTACTTCATCGTCGAGGGCCGGGTCGAGGTCTCGCGGCGGGGCGTCGTCCTCGTCGAGCTGGGGGAGGGCGAGACCTTCGGCGAGATGGAGCTCCTCGACGTCATGCCCTCGGCGGCCACCGTCAAGGTCCTCGCGCCCCTCTCCGTCGCCACCATCACGAACCGGGCGGTCCACGAGATCTTCCGGCTGGAGCCCCGCTCCTTCGCCCTCATCATGATGAACCTGGCCCGGGACCTGTCGCGCCGCCTCAGGCGCATGGACGGGATCGTCTCCGGGGCCTAGGGCTCCCTCGCCTTAGGCCCGGCGCGAGGCCGCGGGGCGCGACGGGGTGCGGTAGTTGAGCTCGAAGAACTCGGTGCGGCCGATGGCCTGGGCGAGATGGGGGCAGACCCCCACCAAGGTCGCCTCGTCGTCGCGGGTGATCGGCCGCTGGGCCTCGTAGGTCTGGGTGAAGACCACGCCGATGATCTTCCTCCCGCTGCGCAAGGGGGCCCCGAGCCAGAAGCGGGGCGGGGCCCCGATCCGGACGAGGTCGGGCGGCAGGGGCGTCCGGCCCTCCTCGTAGATGAAGGACTCGCCGGTGACGCGGCAGATGTAGCCCGCCATGCCGCGGTCGAGGGGCCAGTCCACCGCGGTCCAGTCGTCCCGCTCGTCCACCCAGTAGACCGGCCGGAACTGCCCAGCCTCCTCGTCGATCCGCGCGATGACGAAGCTCCGCTCGGCGGCCGGAATGAGCGAGGCCACGATGGCGTGGAGCCGCGGGTAGAGCTCGTCCAGGTCGGTCGTCTCGTCGACCAGGGCCGCGATGCGGCCGATCGCGAGCTCGCAGTCGAGCCGGTGCAGCTGGATCGCGAGGGCGAGCTGCGAGGCGGCGAACTCGAGGAGGGCCAGGTCCCCCTCGCCGTAGCCCCGGCCCGCCTCGTAGCTCTGGACCGTGAAGGCCCCGAAGCGCTCGCCGTCCCGGCCCGCGAGGGGTATGCCGATCCAGTCGACCGGCCGGGGCCCGATGAACTCGACGCGATCGAGGAGCTCGGGCTCGCGGCCAATCCAGACCGGGCCGGGCGCCTCCAGGACGTGGGCCGTCAGGCCCTCCTTGGCGAAGACGCGGAACTCGTCCTCGGGCTCGATCTGGTCGACGTAATAGGGGAAGCGGATCCCGTCGGAGCCCTCGAGGAGCGCCACGTACATGTTCTCGGCGGGCATGCGCCTGCGAAGCACGTCCTGCACGCCGCGGTAGACCTCGGGGAGGGGACGTTTCTGCGCGACGAGACGCGCGATCTCGAGATGATCGTCCTCGGCGCCGATGCTGCTGCGGGTCATTCGACGGCTACGCTGACACACATCGCGAAGACAGTCAAGGATTCGCGAGCGCTCCGAAGATCGTTGGAACCCGCAAGCCGCTCCGGCCGGGACTGGCAGGGCGCATCCAGCTCAGCTCGCGTCGCCCGAGCCGCGGGGTGCACAGAATCGCGGCTCCGTGCAAAGACGCCGGAGCCG
This sequence comes from Spirochaetota bacterium, assembly GCA_022711355.1. Taxonomy (GTDB): domain Bacteria; phylum Spirochaetota; class Spirochaetia; order Treponematales; family Rectinemataceae; genus JAKLFE01. The sequence continues at coordinate 40,002 of JAKLFE010000039.1, forward strand.
GGCTCTGCGATCCTTGCCCCATGGGATCGAGATTCCTCGCCCTCCTCCTCGTCGCGGCCGCCGTCCCCGCCTCGCTCGGCGGCGAAGGCCTCGACAATCCCCTGGTCCCGCGGCGGGCCGATCCCTACATCCTCCTGCACACCGACGGCTACTACTATTTCTGCGCCTCGGTCCCCGAGTACGACCGGATCGAGATCCGCCGCGCGCGGGAGATCGAGGGCCTCCGCAGGGCGGAGCCCCTCGTCGTCTGGCGGGCGAGGCGCGGCCTCGTGGCGGAGCGCAGCATCTGGGCCCCCGAGCTCCACCGCATCGACGGGGCCTGGTACCTCTACTACGCCTCGGGCACGAGCCGCAAACCCTTCGACGTGCGGATCCGGGTCCTCCGCAATCCCTCGCCCGACCCCCTGGCCGGGCGCTGGGCCGATCTCGGGAAGATCGACACGGGCCGGGACACGATGAGCCTCGACGCCACCCTCCTCGAGCTCCGCGGCCGGCGCTACCTCCTCTGGGCCCAGCGCCTCTCCGCCTCGGAGAGCTCGAGCATGGACCTCTACATCGCTCCCCTGCGCGCGCCCGACCGCATCGAGGGCAGGCCCTCGATGATCGCCCGCGCCGACCGGCCCTGGGAGCTTCGCGACCCGGCCAATCTCAAGATCCAGGGCCCCGCCGTCCTCAAGCGCCAGGGCCGGATCTTCGTGGCCTACTCGACCAACGCCTCGGACGCCCGCTACTGCGTGGGGCTCCTCGAGGCCGACGAGGACAGCGATCCCCTCGACCCCGCCTCCTGGAGGAAGCTCCCCGGCCCGGCCTTCCAGAGCGCTCCCGCGGCTCGGCAGTTCGGCCCGGGGCACAACAGCTTCACGACCTCGCCCGACGGGAGGATCGACTACCTCGTCTATCACGCGAGGAGCTACGAGCGGGTCGAGGACCCGGTCATCCTCGATCCGAACCGGGCGACCCGGGTCCAGGCCTTTACCTGGGACGCCGAAGGCAGGCCGGTCTTCGGCTCTCCCGTCCCGGACGGGTATTAGGTCGGCTCCGGCATCTCCTCGATCGCCCGCCAACAGTCTTCGAGGCACTGATTTTTCTTTACAGGAAAGAGGACTGGGTATAAAATGAATAACTGAAAGAAATGCTTATAAATTCAGATCGACGTGAAAAACGAGAAGCCGAAATACTCGAGGCGGCCCTCGAGGCCTTCGCCGAATACGGCTTCCGAAAGGCCTCGGTCGAGGACATAGCCGGGCGGCTCGGCTTGGCCCCGGGCACCCTCTACCTTTATGCCAAGGACAAGCGGGACCTCTACCGCAAGGCCGTGGGGAAGGCCTTCGGCGAGTGGCAGGACTCGGTGAGGCGGGTCGCCGCCGCCGAGTCCGACCCGGTCGAGCGCTTCCGCGCCTCCTGCCGCGCCGCCTTCCGCTACCTGGCCGAGGAGCCCCGGCTCAGGCGGATCCTCGCCCGGGACCCCGAGCTCTTCCCCGTCGTCTCGCCCGAGGATCCCTTCTCCGACATCAACCGCGCCTCCTCGGGCTTCCTCGAGGCGATCATCCGCGAGGGCCAGGCCGCGGGCGCCTTCGCCCCCGGCGACGCCGAGGCTGCCAGCCGGGTCCTCTTCTCGCTCTACGTCCTGTTCGTGCAGAAGGCCTACGTGGCCGGCGAGGCGGGCGAGGAGGCGCTCTTCGAGCGCGGCCTCGAGCTGGTCCTCGACGGCCTCCGGGCCAGGCCATAGCAAGGAGGCTCGAACGCCATGGAAGAGAAGCTGCCCTATCTCGAGAAGGCTTGGAGGGACGAGGCCGCGAAGCGCCTTTCCGCGGAGCTCACGCCCGAGAAGATGAACGGCATCACGACCTCGATGGCCGACATCTACGCGAACTGCCCGGACGGGAAGTCGCGCTGGATGTTCGTGCGCTGCGCCGAGGGCCGGCTCGAGGAGTTCCTGACCGGCGAGGGCGAGGCCCCCGAGGCCGAGTTCCGCATCCTCGGCGACTACGGGACCTTCGCCGCCATCTCGCGGGGCGAGCTCGGCTCCCAGCGGGCCCTCATGACGGGCAAGCTCAAGCTCAAGGGGAACATGGCCAAGGCCCTGCGCCTGGCGCCCCTGGCGGACCGCATCAACAAGGTCCTGTCCACGGTCCCGACGATCTACTAGGAGGAGCGCGATGCCGAGGAACGACGACAAGACCAGCCCCTACTACATCGACAATCC
>JAKLFE010000004.1 GCA_022711355.1 Spirochaetota bacterium
GTCGATGCCGAACATGTCGCGGAAGGTGTTCTTCGCTGCCTCGGTGAAGGCCGAGACGATGCCTTGATCCATCGTTTCCCCCGTTTTGGCGCATTGCGGTCGCGGCGCGGCTGATATATACAATAATCGCAGCGATGGAACGCAACAAGAGGCATCGGCTCTTCCTCGTCCTCCTGGCCCTGCCCTTCCTCGCCCTCGGGGCCTACCTCGCCGACCTCCCCTTACCCGTCCCGGCCTTCGCCCTGCCCCGGCGGAGCTATTTCGCCCTCGCCAAGGACGTCGAGCCCTCGGCCCTCGCCGCGAGCTTCCGCCGGGGCGAGTCCTACGCCTCCCTGCCCGGATCCCTGCGGAGGATGCCGCGGCGGGGCGGGGCGGGTGCCCTCGAGGGCCTCGGCCCCTCCCTGCCCGACTTCCCCCTCCTCGAGCCCATCCTCGCGGACCTCGAGGCGGGGATCGGCCTCAAGCGGGCCCGCATCGTGATCTCAGAGACGCCGAGCGCCGCGGAGATCGCGTCCATACGGGACTTAGCCGAACGGAAGGGCGTCCCGATCGAGCTCGTGGTCCTGCCTTCGCGGCCCCTCCTCCCCCTCCTCGCCGCGCGGCGCCGCTACCTCCCCGGGGACCGGGAGCGGAGCTTCGAGCTCCTCCTCGCTCCGGCCGCCCGCGACTGCGCCCGGATCGAGCTGGCCGCCCTCGGCCCGGGGCCTCGCCGCCTCCTCTACGCAGCCCCGGGCTCGGCCCTGCCCGAGGACCTCGCGCTCAGGCTGGCGGCCGGCAGGGCCGAGGCGATCGAGCTCAGCTGCGCCTCCCCCTCGGGCCAGATTACGACGAAGCTCCTCGCCTTCGGCGGGGAGGCCTCGGCGAGGCCGGACATCCTCCTCGTCTCCAGGCGCCGGGGAACGAGGTCCTTCATCGAAGAGGCCTATCCCTGCGCGAGGGCGAGCCCCGAGGAGGCCGCGGGCCTCGACCTCCATGCCTTCGAGCTCGTCGTCCTCGACGGGCTTCCCCTGGCCTCGATCCAGGGCCCCCTCCTGCGCTCCCTCCTCGCGGTCGAGGCGAGGAGGAGCGGCTCCCTCCTCTTCGCGGCGGACTCGCCGGAATTCGGGACGAAGGGCGCCAACCCCGAGCTCGAGGCCATCCTTCCCGCCGTCCTCCTCCCCCGCTCGCTCAAGGACCAGCCCGACATGGCCGTCCTCGTCCTCGTCGACGCCTCGGGCTCCATGTTCGGGGACAAGCTCTCCCTCGCCAAGGTGACGGGCCTCGAGCTCCTGCGCGCCCTCAAGCCGAGCGACCTGGTGGGCCTAGGCCTCTTCTCCGACCGCCGCAAATGGCTCTACGGCTTCGCCCCGGCCTCGAGCCTCGAGGCAGCCCCCGCCCTCGAGCCCCTCTCCGCCGGGGGGGGCACCGACCTCCACGCCGCCCTCTCCGATGGGCTCGACCGCCTCGAGCGGAGCCCCCTGGGACGGCGCCACGTCATCCTCATCACCGACGGGATCACCAAGCCAGCCGACTTCCGCGCCCTCGCCGAGCGGGCCAGCTCGATGGGGGCCAGCATCTCGGCCATGGGCGTGGGCGAGGACGCCGACCGCCCCTTCCTCGAGCGCCTCGCCCTCGGGACCGGGGGCCGCTACTACCCCGTCGCCTCGGCCGAGGCCATTCCCTCCCTCATCTTCGAGGACCGCGCGAGCGTCGCGCGGCCCGCCTTCGCCACCGGGAGGATACCGATACTCAGCCTCGGCGGGGACCGGATCGCCGTCGTGAGCGGCATGGCCCAGTACGCCCCCGCGCCCGAGGCCGCGGTCCTCCTCATGAACGAGCTCGGCGACCCCCTCCTCGCCAGCCGCGAGTCGGGGAACCGGGCCGTCCTCCTCTTTACGAGCGACCTCTACGGGGCCTACACCGCCGGCTTCTTCTCGAGCCGCGAGGCGGTCGGGGCCTTCAAGGACAGGCTCGACGCCCTGATCGCGGATCGCCCCGCGGAGATATCCGTGACCGAGAGCGCCCGGGGCATCCTCCTCTCCCTGCGGAGCGACAGCCTCGTCGAGCCCCGCGTCCTCCTGAGCCGGGCCGGGAGCGAGCCGATCGAGCTCAGCTTCCGGCGCTCGGGGGACCGGGACTGGGCGGCCGAGACGGTCCTGCCCTATTCGGGCGAGTGGAGCGCCAAGCTCCTCGACCGCGGCTCCTCCCTGGCCTCCTTCCCCCTCTTCGTCGACGGGGGCATGGGGGGCGCGCGGGCCGACGCCGAGGCCGCCCTCGCCGCCTACCGCCCCCTCCCCTTCTCGCTGGCGAGGTCGGCCTCGGCCTGGCTCCTGGTCTTCTTCGCCTCCTGCCTCGCCTCCACCATAGCGCTCCGGGGGCGGAGATGAGGCGCCGAGCCTCCCTCTCCCTCCTCCTCGCCGCCGGGGCCGCGGCCTGCCTGGCCGCAGGAATAACGGAGGGCGGAGGCCGCCTCGCCCCGGGGAACGGGATCGAGCTCCGCCTCGAAGGAGCCCCGCTGCGGCCCTACCGCATGAACCGCGCAACCTTGGCGGCCTCGGAGCCCATCCGCGGCTATATCGAGGTCAGGGCCCGGGCTTGGCGGGGGGGCGAGATCCTCCTTTTCCAAGGCGAGGAGGAGAGCGCCTTCCGCGAGGCCCCGATCGGCTTCTACCTCGACGAGGACTACCGCTCCCTCGAGATCGCCGCGGGGGGATCCTACCTCGAGCTCGATCTCTCGGCCCTGACCGGCCTCGGCGCGGCGAGCGAGGAAGCCGAGCTGCGCCGCTCGATGCGCGCCCTCCACCCGCCCCTGGCCTTCGGCGGCCGGCTCCTCCCCGCCCCGAGCCTCGAGCTGGCCGGCCTCGCCCTCCCGGCCGCGGCCTCGCGCGCGGCCGCGGCCCTCTTCGTCCCACCCCTCCCCCTCGCCGCCTTCGCGATCCTCGCGGCCGCGGCCCTCGCCGCGGCCATAGCCGCGAGCCGCCCCGATGCCTCGAAGCAGGGGATCGCCGGCCGCGAAGGGGCAGGGCCCCTCCCTCGCCTCGCGCCCCGCCTCGCCGCGTACCTCGCCCTCGCCCTCGCGGCGGCCGCCCTCGCCGCCCCCCGGCCGACCTTGTACCGGGCCCGCTTCCCGCGGAGCCAGGGCGGCTCCCTCGCCTCGGGGAAGCTGGAGCGCCGCGTCGGGCCTCGCGAGGGCTATACCCTGGTCGAGTACGCGGCTCGCGGCGAGGAGGCGGGGATCGGCGGAAGGCTCGAGGGCGAGGTCGCCCTCGTCGCCCTCGCCGCCCCTCCCGGCCTCGTCCCCCTCGGGGAGCTCCTGCCCGAGGGCGCGGCCTGCCGCTTCTCCTCCCCGCCCCTCCTCACCTCGCGGGAGGGAGAGCTCTACGCCTCGGGCTCGGCCGGCACGATAGGATGGGTCGTCGATGCGCGGCGCTAGGGCCCTCCGCAAGCTCCTCTTCCTCGCGCCCCTTTCCGCCGCCGCCCTCCTCGCCGCGGCCCTCCCCGGGGGGCCCGGAGGCGCCGGCCTCTCCTTCGCCGCCATCGCCGCCTACGTTCGGGTATGCGCCCAGTTCGCCGGCGCCTCGGGCGGGGAGGAGGCCCTCCTCTTCGCCGAGGCCCTGCCCTTCCTCGCCTTCTGCCTCGCCCGTTTCGCCCGAGGCGGCCCGGCCGGGGCCCTCCTCGCCGCGGCAGAGGCCGTCGCCATCCTCGCCGCCCTCCTCCTCGCCGAAGCAGCGGCCCGCGCGGAGCGAAGGCCCCTCGCCGCCGCCTTCCTCTTCGTCGCCCTCGCCGCGGCCGGCGGGGCGGCCCTCGAGCTCGCGCGGCCCGCCACCCTCCTCGGCGCCGCCCTCCTCCTCGCCCTGGTCGCCGGCTACGTCCTCGCCCGGAGGGAGCGATGAGGCCCCTGCCCCGGCTGCGTTCCCGGCTCCGCGGCCTCCTCCTGGGCATCATGCTTCGGCGCTGCCTCGCCTGGCTCGCCGCATCCTCCCTCCTCGTCGCGGCCGGGGCCGCGGCGGCGGCCCTCCTCGGGCTCGGCCCCGCCTTCCAGCTCGCCATCCTCCTCCTCGCCCTCTCCGCCCTGCCGATCCTCCTCCTCTGGCCCCTCCCCCGGGACCGCATCGAGCGCGGGCTCCGGCGGCTCGACGAGGGCTCGGTCTTCGAGGCACTCCTCGAGGCCCCCCCCGGCCCGGCCCGCGAGCTCCTCCGCCTCGAGGCCCGGCGCGCGGATGAGGGACTCGCCTTTCGGCCCCGCGAGCGGCCGGCCCTCGGCTCGAGGCTGGCCCTCCCCTTCGCCGCGGCCGCCCTCCTCCTCATCGCGGCCCAGTTCCACTCCCTGGCGGGCCGCGGCCGCCCCCTCTTCGGCGGGGGATCCGAGGGGGCGACGGGAGCGGCGGAGCGCCGCGAGGAGGGCGGCTTCGACGCCCTTTCCTCCCTCGCCGAGCGCGATCCCGAGGCCGACAGGCTCGGGCGGGAAGAATCCGAGGAGGCGGACCCCGCCGCCTCAGGCGAGGGGGGAGGCTCCGGACCCGGGGCCGGCCTTCCCCAGGGGCGAGGGAGGCGGCTCGAGCGGGAGCGGGAGGCGGGCGGCTGGGAGGAGGCGGGTGCCGAGGGTCAGGGGAAAGGAGGCACCGCGGCGGCCAGCGCGATGCCCGGCCCCGTCGGGATCGGCGGCCCCGGCGAGGGGGCCGAGCCCGAGCCGGGCGAGGAGGGCGGCTCGGAGGCCGCGGGGCAGGCCGACCGGGGAGCCCGGGGCCGGGGCTACTCGGACTCGGGCCAGACCGCCGTGCCGAGCCCCCTGGTCGACTACCGCGCGCGCTTCGCCCGGGCCTACGCCGAGCGTACGGGCAGGCGCGTCGCGGCGAGCGGCGGGCTCGAGCTCGGCGAGTTAGGCGAACTAGAACGCCGCTTCTTCCGCTCCTTCGCCCTCGAGGTCGAGCTCGCCCCAGCGGAGGACGGCTTCGACGCCATGCTCAGGCGCCGCTGGCGCGAGCTGCGGGGGGCCCTCAGGTGAGCCGCGCACCGCTCGGGCGGCGCTTCCCCCGCGCCGCAGCGGAGCTCGCCGCCGTCCTTGCCTCGGGCGCGGCCCTCTTCCTCGCGGCCGCGGCCGCCGAGGAGGCCCTAGGCGCCTCGCCCGCGGCATCGGCCCTCCTCGAGGAGCTCGGCAAGGCCGCCCTCATCCTCGCCTACGGCAGGGCCGGGGGCGCGGCGGCCAGGCGAGGCTCGGCCCGGGGCGGCGCGGGAGGGCCCCGGGCCGAGCGGCTCGCCCGCCTGGGCGGCTCGCGCGGCCTCTCCCTGGGCCTGGCCGCCGCCGCGGCCTTCGCCGGGGCGGAGACGCTCGCCTACTTCGCCGCCTTCCCCGAAGCCGGCATCCTCCGGCGCTTCCTGTGGTCGATGCCCGTCCACCTCGACGCGGCCCTCCTCGAGGCCCTCGGCTGCGTCCCCCTCCTCGGCATCGCCCTCCCCTCCCGGCCGCGCCCCCCGGCGGCCGCCGCGGCAGACGCGATGGGCGAAACAGCCTCGCCCCGCGCCCGGCTCCGAAAGGCCGCGCGCTCCCTCGCCCGCCTCGCGGCGAGGGCGGGGGCCTTCCTCGCCGGCCTCGCCGCCGGAGCCGTCCTCCACGCCGCGGCCAACCTCGCCGCCGAGGAGGGACTGGGCAAGACCGGCCTCGCCCTCGGCGCCATCGCCGGAACGCTCTGCCTCGCCGCCCTGGCGAGGGCCTTCATCGACTCAGCCTATATCGGAGGTTACCTGCATGGAACGGACTAGCGCATCGCCGCCCTCGCCCTCCGCCGAGGCCCTCGCCGCCGATCTCGAGCTCGTGGCCTCCTTCGCGAAGGGCTACCGGGCCTACCTCGAGTCGCGGGTCGTGGGCTGCTCGGCCATCGTGGAGCGCCTCTTCTTAGCCTTCCTCTGCGAGGGGAACGTCCTCCTCGAGGGAGCCCCCGGCCTCGGGAAGACGAGCCTCGCCAAGGCCTGGGCCGAGTACCTCGGACTCGGCTTCAAGCGCGTCCAGTTCACCCCCGACCTCATGCCCCTCGACGTCATCGGCACGACCATCCTCCGCTCGGCGGCCGGGGAGGGCGGGTCCGAGGCCAGCCCCTACAAATTCTACCCCGGGCCGATCTTCGCCAACGTCGTCCTCGGGGACGAGATCAACCGCGCCACGCCCAAGACCCAGTCGGCCTTCCTCGAGGCGATGGAGGAGAAGCGCGTAACCTTCCTCGGCGAGGCGCACGAGCTGCCCTCGCCCTTCTTCGTCATCGCCACCCAGAACCCCATCGAGCTCGAGGGCACCTACCCCCTGCCCGAGGCCCAGGTCGACCGCTTCCTCATGCGCCTGTTCTTCGCGATGCCCGACTTCGCCACCCTCCGCTCCATCCTCGAGTCCTCCGAGGGCCGCGGCTGGGGCGAGCCCGCCGGGCGCGAGTCGACCCAGGCCGCCCTCGCCGCCTTCCGCCGGGCGAGCCAGGCGGTCGTCGTGCCCCAGGAGCTGCGCGGCTTCATCGCGCGCCTCGTCGCCGAGACCCACCCCGGCGGGAGCTCGGTCGAGGCCGTGCGGAAGTACGTCCGCTACGGGGCCTCGCCCCGCTGCGCGATCGGCCTGCTCAAGGCGGTCAAGGCGAGGGCGGTGGCCGGCGGCAGGCCCTGCGCCTCCTTCGACGACGCCGAGGCCCTCTTCAAGGACCTGGCCAACCACCGCGTCATCCTGGGCTTCGAGGCCGAGGCCGACGGGGTCGGGATGGACCGGGTCCTCGACGCGGTCCTCTCCGCCGCCCGGCTCGAGTACCGGGGCAGCGCGTGAGCCTCCTCGATCCCGAGTGCCCGGCCATCGCCAAGGCCTTCCTCCGCCGCACTCCCCGGCGCCCCCCCGAGGCCCGGGGCGGGGGCAAAGACCCCGTGTTCAGGAGGGCAGGCTCCTCCTTCGACCTCAAGTGCATCCGCGAGTACTGCCCGAGCGACGACCCGCGCCGCATCGACTGGAAGCTCCTCGGCCGCTGCGGCCGGCCCTACGTGAAGGAGTTCCTCGAGGAGGACCGGGACGGGGTCTGCGTCCTCGTCGACCGCTCCGCCTCGATCGGGAGCTTCGGCGCGGAGGAGGCCGCGCGGGTCGCGGCCTCGATAGCCTGGCTCCTCGGCGCCATCGGCCTGCCGACGAGCCTGTGGGCCTTCTCCGACCGGCCCGTCCGCAGGCTCGAGCGCCCGCGGGGAGGGGGCTCGGCCGCCCCGGTCCTCTCCTTCTTCTCCGGCCTCGGGATCTCGGGCCGCACCGACATATCGGCCTGCCTCGCCGCGGCCCGCGCCTCCTCGCGGGCCAGGAGGGCCGTCCTGGTCTCCGACTTCCTCGACCCGCGCTTCGATCCCCGGGCCAGCCCCTTCGCACGGAGCTTCTACGTCCGGCTGCGCGGCGACTTCGAAGCCCTCGCCGCCGGGCTCTCCGAGCTCAGGGTCGTCGATCCCGAGTCGGGGAGGAGCCTCCTCCTCCCCTGGGACGCCCTCGCCCGAGAGTCCTACCGGGCGCGGGACCGGGAGCTCTCCGCCGCCCTCGGCGAGGCCGCCCGACGCGGCTCCTGGAGCGGGACCGTCGAGAGCGGCGCGGATCGCGCATCGCTCTACTGGGAGCTCCTCGAGGCCATCTATGCTTGAGAGCCTGGAGCTCGCCCCCCTCCTCCTCGCCCCGGTGGCGGCCCTCCTCTTCCTCTCCTTCCTCAGGTCGAGGAAGCTCAGCTACCCCCACGAGCTCCTCGACCCCGAGGCGCGCCGCGGCCGGGCGAGCCTCCTGCCCCGCTCCTTCCGCGGCCGCTACGACATCCTCGCCGACGCGGCCATCGCCCTGGCCCTCGCCCTGGCCCTTCCCTCCTCCACCCCCGTCGCCGGGCCTCGCGGGGCCGGGGGCGGGAGCGCCCTCGTCCTCGACTGCTCCCTGTCCATGCTCCGCGGGGAGCCGGGCTCGCGGCCCCTCGACCTCGCCCTCGAGCGCCTTCTCTCGGCGGCGGCGACGGGGGCCGAAGGGGAGGCCGAGGCCTTCGCCCTGGCCTTCGACCCGGGCCTCGCCCGCACGAGGCTCTATCCCCTGGCCGAGCTCTCCCCCTCCTACGCCTCGCGGCGTCCGGGAGCCAAGGCGGCGGCCGGGGCGGGCCGGATCGCCGAGGAGCTCGAGGCGAGGCTCTGCTTCTTCGCCCTGGACTACCGGGCCCTGGCCGAGCTCGGGCGGCGCGGCTTCGGCAGCATCGTCCTCCTCACCGACAGCCTCGGCCGCCGGGCCGAGGGTATCGGCCTCGTCGAGCTCGGCTTCGGCCCCGGCCCCTCGGCCTACCCTTCCGCGGCCCGCTACGACCGGGCCTCGGGCGCCTGGGTGGCGGCCTTGGCCGAGGCCGGGCCGCGGGGCGAGGTCCTCGCCTTCTCGCTGGACCCGGCCTCGGGCCGCCTCTCCGACCTGCCTCCTTCGCGTTATGCGATAGAGGAGCGCCCCGCCGGCCGGATCCTGCGCTTCGCGGAGGCCGGCTTCTACGTCGTGGCCCTCCGCGGCCCCGAGCCGGGGCAGGGCGCCGACCTCGCCTTCCGCTTCTCGCCGGCGACCATCGCCTGCGCGGCGAGCGGGCCCTTCTCGGAGCGCATGGCCTCGGTCTTCCCCTTCCTCGAGCGCGCGGGAGCCGCGAGCCTCGCCCTCGCCGACCTCGGCTACCCCCGCCCGCGGGCCGCCCGCTCCCTGGTCAGCGCCATCCTCCCCGAGGACGGCGGGCTCCTCCTCGACCCGGCCCTGAGCGGCGGCAGGCCCGTAGCGGCAGGCCTCGCGCCGGGCGCCGACTTCGCCCTCGGCCCCTCCTCCCTCGCGAACGAGGACCTCGCCCTGGCCTACTACAACGCCATAGCCTCCCTCGGCCGGCCCGCCTTCCTCGCCTGGCCCGAGCTCGGCTCGGGGCCCCGCGGAGGAGTGCCCCGGCTCTCGCGGCTCGGCTCCATCCTCCTGGCCCATGGCCCCGAAGGGCCCGAGCCCCTCCTCCCCCCCGCGGCGGAATCCTTCGAGCCCCGGGGCGGCCCCCCCCTGTCCATAGCCCCGGCGGCCCCGCGGCGCTGGCCCTGGGCCCTCCTCCTCGCGGCCCTCGCGGCCGCCAAGCTCTCGGCCTGGGCCCTCCTCTCGCGCCGGCGCTCCCCCATTTAGGCGAAACGGGGCTCGGGCGCGGCCCTCCCCCTTGCCCATCCTCCCCCTTTCGAGTAGACAGAGGCATGTCCCGCAAAGCCTCCTTCGGCCCCGCCTTCGGTCCCGGCCGCTTCTACGCCGAGGCCCTCGCCCTCGTCGTGCCCGTGATGGCCCAGGCCCTCGTCACGAGCATGGTCTCCCTCGTGGACAACTTCATGGTAGCCGGCCTGGGCGACGCGAAGATGGCCGCGGTCAACGTGGCCAACCAGATCAACTTCGTCTACTTCGTCGTCCTCAACACGGTCGCCATGGCGGGGGGCATCTACCTCTCCCAGCACCGCGGCGCGGGGAACGAGGAGGGCATGCGGCAGGCCTTCCGCTTCAAGCTCATCCTCTCCCTGGCCGTCTCGGCCCTCCACCTCGCGCTCTGCCTGGCCCTGCCCGGGCGGCTCATCCGCATCATGGTTTCGGGCAACGCGGCCGCCGACGAGATCGTCCGCGAGGGAGCGGCATACCTCCGCGCCGTCGCCCCGAGCTACGTCCCCATCGCCGTCTCGCTGGCGATCGGCTCCTCCTACCGCGACGTCGGGAGGGCCAAGGCCCCCCTCGCCTTCTCAGCGGCGGCGGCCCTGACCAACACCTTCTTCAACTGGATCCTAATATACGGCCACCTCGGCGCGCCCCGGCTCGAGATCGCGGGAGCGGCCATCGCGACCGACATAGCCCGGCTCGTGGAGCTCCTGGCCTTCCTCGCCTGGACCAAGGCGAGCCGGCCCGCCTTCGCCTTCCGTCCCTCGCGCCTCTTCGCCCTGGACGGCAGGCTCTTCCGCGAGATACTCGGCAAGTCGGGCATGATGATCTTCTCCGAGTCGGCCTGGGTGGTCTCGGAGACCATCATCACCGCGATCTACAACGGCCGCGGGGGCGCGGAGACCGTGGCGGGCATGGCCGCCGGCTGGACGATAGCCAACGTGTTCTTCCTGGTCTTCGGCGCGATCCAGAACGCCACGAGCGTCATCGTGGGCTCGACCCTCGGCGCGGGGCGCCTGGACGAGGCGCGGGTCAAGGCCAGGTGGATCAGCTCGGGCGCCGTCGTCCTGGGCGCGGCCGTCGGGCTCGTCGCCGCGGGCTCGACCTCGATCGTGCCCCTGGTCTTCGGGAACCTGAGCGACGTCGCGCAACGCGTCACCAGGGGGCTCGTGCTCGTGATCGCCGCCTACCTGCCCCTATGGACCCTCCTGAACGCCCAGTTCGCCCTCTCGCGGGCGGGCGGGGACACGGCGATGGGGGTCTACGTGGACGTGGGCGTGACCTACGTCCTGTTCGTGCCCGCGGCCTTCGCCCTCGCCGCGTGGACCGGCATGGGCCCCGTCCCCCTGTACGCGATCGCCAAGCTGAGCGACTTCTTCAAGGCGGCGGTGGCCCGGTGGTGGCTCGCGAAGGAGAAGTGGGTGCGAAACCTCGCCGCGGCCCCCGCGGGGGACTAGGCCCCCCGGGCCGTGCGATCCCTAGCGGCCCTTCATGCAGCTCTCGATGAAGCCGAGCTTGAGCTCGCGGAGCCGCTCGGAGATCGAGACCTTGTAGCCGTGGGGGTTGAGGAGCCGGAGGTAGGTCGAGTCGAAGCGGGCGAGCTCGGAGCTGCGGCGCTCGCGGGCCGCCTCGAGGCTGGCCAGGCCGGGCTCGGCGCGCCCCCCCGACATGACCTTCCCGAGCAGGGGCCTCGCCGAGGCGGGATGGACCCGCAGGTGGCGCCAGTCGGCCGAGGGATGGTAGAGCTCGAGCCCCTCGCCGAGGGCCGGCGCCGGCTCCTCCTCGAGGGCGACGAGATCGGCCATCGCGAGGCCGTCCCCGTCGTAGAGCCTGAAGGCCTGCTTCACCCCCGGGTTCGTCGACTTCTCGGGATTGTCGGAGAACTTCATGGTGGGCAGGAGCCTGCCGCCGCGCTCCACGGCCGCGAGCTTGTAGACCCCGGTGAAGGAGGCCTCGCTGCCCCCGGTGACGAGGTGGGTGCCGACGCCCCACTGGTCCACCGGGGTCCCGGCCGAGACCAGGCGCTCGATGATCTCCTCGTCCAGCTCGTTCGAGACGACGATGAAGGCCTCGGGCAGGCCGGCCGCGTCGAGCTCCCTGCGGACCTCCCGGGAGAGGTAGTCGATGTCGCCGGAGTCGAGGCGGACGCCGAAGCGGAGGCCCCGGGCGGCGAGGGAGCGGCCCGACTCGATCGCGTTCTTGATGCCCGAGCCGAGGGTGTCGTAGGTGTCGATGAGGTAGACCGTCTTCTCGGGGTAGATCGCCGCGTAGGCGTCGAAGGCCTCGCGCTCGCTCGCGAAGGACATGACCCAGGAGTGGGCCATGGTGCCCATGACGGGTATGCCGTAGCGCCTGCCGGCGAGGGCGTTGGAGGTCCCGTCGACCCCGCCCACGAAGGCGGCGCGGGAGGCGGAGAGGGCCCCGTCGGGACCCTGGGCCCGGCGCAGGCCGAACTCCATGATGCGGCCGTCCCGCGCGGCGCGCCGGATCCGGGCGGCCTTGGTCGCGACGAGGCTCTGGAAGTTGAGGTAGTTCAGGACGATGCCCTCGATGAGCTGGGCCTCGATGAGGTCGGCGCGCACCCGGGCGACGGGCTCCTGGGGGAAGACGATCTCGCCCTCGGACATGGCCCAGATATCGCCGCGGAAGCGGAAGCCCTCGAGGTAGGAGAGGAAGGCCGGCTCGAACATCCGCAGGGACTCGAGGAAGGCGAGGTCCTCGGCCGAGAAGCGGAGCTCCTCGAGGCAGGAGAGGAGGGGCTCGAGCCCGGCGAAGACGGAGTAGCCTCCCTTGTAGGGATGGCGGCGGAAGAAGACGTCGAAGACCGAGGCCCCCCCGTCCCCGCCCTTCCAGTAGCCCTGGGCCATGGTGAGCTCGTAGAAATCGGTGGTGAGGGCGCTGATCATGATCCCTCCAGCTCGGAGGAGGCGACCAGGGAGCAGCCGGCCTTGCGGAGCCGCTCGAGCCTGCGCCCGACGTTGCCCGGGGGGAAGTCCACCCCCCGGACGCAGTCGGTCACCACGACCACCTGGAAGTTGAGGCGGAGGGCGTCCAGGGCCGAGTAGTAGACGCAGTAGTCGGTCGCGAGGCCGGTCAGGTAGATGACGGAGACCCCGAGGCTGCGGAGCCAGCCCTCGAGGCCGGTGGGGGTGTGGCGGTCGTTCTCGAAGAGGGCCGAGTAGGAGTCGAGGCGGGGGCTGGCGCCCTTGCGCAGGATGATGGAGGCGCGCTCGATCCGCAGGCCCGCGTGGAATTCCGCGCCCTTGCTGCCCTGGACGCAGTGCGGCGGCCAGAGGACCTGGGGGATCCCGTCGACCTCGATCGTGTCGTGCACGGCGTGGCCGGGCCAGGCCGCGGCGAAGGAGGCGTGATCGGCCGGATGCCAATCCTGGGTGGCCACGACGTGGCGGAAGCGGGGCATGAGGCCGTTGATGGGCCCCACGACCGCGTCGCCGTCGGGCACGCCGAGGGCGCCGCCGGGGCAGAAGTCGTTCTGCACGTCGACGACGAGCAGTGCGCTCCGTTCGGGATCGAGAATCACAGCCATCCTCCTCGAAGGTGCCTGAGCATGACCGCTGCGCGGCCCGGCCATGATAGCGCCTTTCCCCGCGAGAGGGAAGCCGCGGGAGGAGGGCGCGGCCGGGCGCCCGGCGATGCGCCGCGTAGATGCGCGGGGCTCGGGCGGCCTGGCGGGGAGGAGCCGGGAGGGCTAGAATCCAGCCATGGCGGCCATCGAGCGGGGAAGGATGGAAGCGCTCGGCTCCGCGGCCAGGGACTACCTCTGGCTCCTCGACCGGGGCTACTCGAGCGAGGCCGCCCTCAAGCTCGTCGGAGACCGCCGCCAGCTTCCCCGCGAGGAGCGGATGATCCTCTTCCGCGGCCTCGCCCCGAGCGCGCGGGCCGCCTCCCGGCTTCCCCTCCTGGTTTCCTCGCCGCGGGGCAGGCGCCTCCTCCTCGACGGCCACAACCAGGCTCTCACCGTGATGCACTACCTCGAGGGCAGGCCCCTCTTCCTCTCCAACGACGGCCTCCTCCGCGACGCCGGCGGCTCCCACGGCCGCATCGCGCGCGAGGAGCTCTTCGAGCGCGCCCTCGGCCTCCTCGCCGAGAGCCTGGCGTCGGCCGCTCCCTCGCGGGTCCTCGCCCTCTTCGACGCTCCCATCCCCCGGAGCGCCCGCCACGCGGCCAGCTTCGGCGAGCTCCTGGCTGGCCTCGGGATCGCGGCCGAGGCCAGGCTCGAGGCCGACGCCGACGCCCCCCTCAAGCGGGCCCCGCCGGGCTCGGCGGTCGCCACGAGCGACTCGGCCATAGCCGAGGCCCTCGCGGCCCGGCCCGCCGGGGAAGGCCTCGCCCTCTTCGACGCGGCCCGGATGGCCGTGGCGCGGCTCCGCGCCTCCTCGCGCGAGGGGGAGCCCGAGGAGCCCTGGCTCGAGCTGCGATCCTTGCTCGAGGAGCCGGATCAGAAGGCGAGGAGGTAGCGGAGCGAGAGGCTGAAGCCCGGGGCGGCCTCCGCCTCCTCGAGGGGCTCGAGGGCGAAGCCCCCCTCGGGCCCGGCGGCCTCGAGCCTGAGCTCGGCCCCGGAGGCGAGGGGGAAGGAGAGGCGGAGCTCGGGATCGGCCAGGACGGGGGCCTCGGGATCGCCGCCCTCGAGGGCCGAGAGCGCGAGCTCGAACTCGAGCTCGAGGCCCCGGCTCCCCTCCGCGCTCCTGGCGAGGCTGGCTTCGGCTCCCCGGAGGCCCTTCTCCCCGCCGAGGCCCAGGCCGAGCTCGAGCCGCGTCTTCCCCGCGTCAGCGCGCCGCGAGCAGGCCAGAGCGAGCTCGTACTCGAGCCCTCCCCCCGCCTCCTTCGCGGCCTCGAAGCGAGGCGCCAGGACCAGGGGCCCGCCTTCCCGATCCAGGGGGAGGGAGAGGACCGCGGCCGCCGAGCTCCCGAAGCGGGCCGGCTCTCCCGGATCGGGGCGGGGCGCTTCGAGGCGGAGGGCGAGGCCGAGGGCGGCCGCCCGCTTGAGCGCGAGGCGGAGATCGGCGGCGGCCGCGAGGCTGCGCTCCGGGAAGCCGCCGGAGAGCTCCCGGAAGCCCGGCCCGACCAGGGCGGCCCTGAGGCGGATATACAGGCCCGCGAGCCGCGCATCGGCCTCGAGCCTGGCCGCGAAACCGGGCCCTTCGAGCTCGCCGAGGGAGGCGGCCAGGCCGAAAAAGGCCCTGCCCGAAGCCCCGCCCAGCTCGCGGCAGAGGGCGCCGAGGACGAGGAGGCCCGCGGGATCAGGAGGGCTCTCGGGCTCCCAGCCCCCGCTCCCCTCGCGCTCCTTCCTGAGCGAGAGGGCGGCGGCCGCCGCCCAGGTCCCGCCCCCCGCGCAGAGCCCCGCCGCGGCCGAGCGGGGCTGGAAGGACTCCCCTTCCCCGCCCTCGCGCCGGAGGAGGAGGCCCGAGCCCCCGCCCTCGGCCAGGGCGAAGGCCGAGAGGGGCCGCCTCCCCGCGCCCAGGACTGCCGTGCCGGAAGCCAGGCTCGTGTCGATCGAGACAGGAGGCCCGCATAAGCTGCTCGCCGAATAGGAGGCCGGATTCGCAAGGAGGCCCAGGGCCCCCTCGGGCCGCCCCGGCCCCGCCGCCGCGAAGCTCTCGCCCCCCTCGCGGCACAGGGCGCCGCGGAGCTCCAGGCCCTCGTCGCGGGCGAGGAGGGAGAGGCCGGCGAAGCCCCCCTCCGGCGAGCCCGAGCGGAGCCGGGCCTTCCATTCCTCCTCCCGGAGCTCGAGCGCGAGCTTGCCCCGCGCCTGGGGCCAGGGCGGCCGGGACGCGGTCGGCGGGGAGCCTTCCTGGCCTCGGAGCGCCGGGCTCGGGCCGAGAAGGACGAGGACGAGGATGAGGCTCCGCGACGGGTCCATGGAGCCGGTACGCGCGCGGCGGGGCCCGGCGCTTGAGGCCGAGGCCCTGCCCGCCTTGACCGGGCGGCTTTTATATATGATATTCTGAATATACCAAGCGACGGAGGAAGACCATGTCGGTTACCATCTACACCACCCCCAGCTGCGGCTACTGCCGCATGGCCAAGGACTACTTCCGCAAGAAGGGCCTGGGCTTCACCGAGTACGACGTCTCGGCCGATCCCCGCCGGGCCGAGGAGATGGTCCGCAAGTCGGGCCAGATGGGCGTGCCCGTCCTCGACCTCAACGGCCGCATCCTCGTGGGCTTCGACCCCGGCCAGGTGGAGCGGGCCCTCCACCGCTAGGCCCCGCCCGCCCGAGGCCGCCCGGCCCTAGGCCGCGGCCCCGGGCTTGCCTGCCCCCCCGGCTCGAGCCTAGGATAGCCGGGCATGAACCAGGACAGAGTCAAGGAAATCCTCCTCCGCGTTGCCGAGCCCCAGACCGAGTTCTCCGTGATCTTCTCGGGCAAGGAGAGCTCCCTCGTCAACGGCCTGTACAAGCCGGCCACGCGCGAGATCGTCATCCACAACCGCAACTTCGACTCCGACGACCAGCTCGTCTACACGGCCCTCCACGAGTACGCCCACCACCTCCACGGCGAGCGCAAGGGCGGCCTCTCCCAGGGCCGGGCCCACACCAACGAGTTCTGGGGCATCTTCCACGAGCTCCTCGTAGAGGCCGAAGCGAAGGGCCTGTACCGCAACGTCTTCGACGTCGAGCCCGAGTTCGTCGAGCTCACCCGCAAGATCAAGGGCAGCTGCATCGCGGAGAACGGCCGCGTGATGCTCGAGTTCGGCAAGCTCATGGTCGAGGCGCAGGCCCTCTGCGCCAAGTTCAAGGCCCGCTTCGAGGACTACGTCGACCGCGCCCTCGGCGTGCCCCGCGCCACCGCCTCCACCGCCGCCCGCGCCGTCTCCTACGGGGTCGACCCCGAGGTCGGCTGGGACGGGATGCGCATGGCCGCCGGGATCCGCGACCCCGGCGAGCGGGCCCAGGCCCTCGAGGCCCTGCGCGGGGGCGCCAGCCCCGCGGCCGTCAAGGCCCGCTTCGCCTCCTCCCGGCCCCCGGAGGACGCGGCCGAGCGCCTCGCCTCGGAGAAGGCCCGCCTCGAGCGCACGATCCAGAACCTCGAGGAACGCCTGGCCGAGGTCGAGCGCCGCCTCGCGGAGATGGGCGAGGGATGAGGAAGCATGGAGCGGATCGTCCGCAAGTCCCTTCTCTATAAAAGCGGCCTCGGCTTCTGGTGCCTCAACCACGCCCAGGGCTGCTCCCACGGCTGCCGGTACCCCTGCTACGCCTTCTCGATGGCGCGGAGCTACGGCCGCGCTAAGGATTGGGAGGACTGGTGCCGCCCCAAGCTCGTCGCCAACGCGGCCGAGCTCCTCGGGCGCGAGCTTGCGCGGATGCGGCGCAAGCCCGACGCGATCCACCTCTGCCTGACGACCGATCCCTTCATGCGCGGCCAGCCCGAGATGGCCGCCTCGAGCCTCGAGCTCGTCGGGATAGCCAACTCCTTCGGCGTCCCCTGCTCGATACTCACGAAGGGGCTCCTGCCCATCGAGCTCGCCGACCGCGGCGCCTTCCCCGCGGACAACGTCTACGGCATCAGCCTCGTCTCCCTCGACGAGGAGTTCCGCCGGCGCTGGGAGCCGGGGGCGGCCCCCTACGCCGAGCGGGTCGCGGCTCTGCGCGCGTTGCGCGAAGCGGGCCGGTCTACCCTCGCCCACATGGAGCCCTATCCCACCCCCAACATCGTCGAGCAGGAGCTCCTGCCGATCCTAGAGGAAGTCGGCTTCGTCGACAGCCTCTACTTCGGGCGCTGGAACTACAACAGGATCGTCGGCGAGCGGCCTGGGGCCGATGAGTTCTACGCCGAGCGGCGGAAGGAGGCCCGCCGCTTCTGCCGCGGGCGCGGGATAGCCTTCGAGGCCGGAGGCTGAGGCGGCGCGCCTCAGAGCCGGTAGAGCAGGGGCACGAGGATGGGCACCGCGAGGGAGAGGATGGCCCCGCTCGCGAAGCTGGCCGGCACGATCTCGGGGCCGGCGCTCTGCTCGATGAGGGGCAGGGTCACGTCCATCGCCGTCGCCCCGCCGACGCCGATCGCGAGGCCGGGCAGGCGGCTGCGCGCGAGGAAGGGGATCGAGGCGAAGGCTATCGACTCGCGGACCAGGTTGGCCAGGAAGGCGGCCGAGCCCAGGGCCGGATCGCCCAGGTCGGAGATGAGGACCCCCGAGAGGCTGTACCAGCCGAAGCCGCCGACCAGGGCGAGGGCCTTGCCCGGCGCGAGGCCGAAGAGGGGGACGAGGGCCAGGCCCGCCCCGAGGCTGCCCGCCGCGGTGGCCAGGGGGACGAGGAGGGTCGCGGGCTCGAGGAAGGCCCTCCGCAGCGAGGAGGCCGACCGGGAGAACTGCATGCCGATGCAGAACAGCAGGGCGTCCAGGGCCCAGGCCGTGGCCGCGGAGAGGTCGAAGGCCTCGAGCCTCGGCAGGAGGAGGCCGAGGGCGAAGCCGGCGGCGACGAAGGCGAGGAGGGAGGCTGGCTCCGCGAAGCGTCCCGGGCCGGGACGGGAGCCGGCCTCGGGGCCCCCGGCGCGCGGGGCCCGGGTGAGGGAGGAGGGCGCGAAGAGGGCGTAGGCGAGGACGATGGCCGCCAGGCTGCCCGCCACCGCCAGGAGGGCCGCCGCGACGGCGAGCTCGCCCATCGCGGCGAGGCGGGGCGCGAGCTCCGGGTCGTTGCCTAAGCGGAAGCCCATGGCCAGGAGGAGGGCGCGGAGGACGAGCTTGATGAAGAGGTCGACCGCCCGGGCCCCCGGCGCGAAGGAGCGCCCCGCGAGGCGGAGCCTCGGCAGGAGGGCTCCGGCCGCGAGGAAGCCGCCGAGGGAGAGGATCTGCAGGATGCCGCCGATCATCGCGAGAGGATACACGCGAGCCAGGCCGCCCCGCAAGGGCGCGAGCCCCGCGCGGGCACCCTCCCTCATCGATTCCTAGCGCGGGGCTAACGAGGGCCTAACCCGCGGAGGCCATGATCGGCCCATGCGCTTCTCCGATTTCCTCGCCTCGTTCGCGGAGCTCCTGGAATCGGCCCCGCGCGAGGAGCTCGGCCCCCAGTCCCGATACGTATTCCTGAGCGACCTCCACATGGGCGACGGGGGCCCGCGCGACGACCTCGCGCCGAACGGGGAGCTGGTCGCCGCCGTCCTCGCGCGCTGGTACCTCGAGCGCGGCTACGTCCTCGTCCTCAACGGCGACATCGAGGACCTCTCGAAGTTCCGGATGAAGGAGATCCGCAGGGCCTGGGGGCAGCTCTACGCCCTCTTCGACGCCTTCGCCGAGCGGGGCCGGCTTCGGAAGATCGTCGGCAACCACGACCTCGCCCTTCTACGGCGCGAGGATCGGCCCTACGAGCTCCTCCACGCCCTCGCCCTCGAGTACGGGGGGAGGACCATCCTCGCCTTCCACGGCCACCAGTCCTCCAGGATCTTCATCAAGCACAAGTACCTGTCCGACTTCGTCGTACGCTACCTCGCCAAGCCGCTCAAGGTGCCGAACGCGGGCATCTCCACGGACTCGAAGCGCCGATTCAAGGCCGAGCGGCGCATCTACCGGGCCTCGAAGCGCCTGGGGATACTCACCATCGCGGGCCACACCCACCGGCCCCTCTTCGAGTCCCGCTCCAAGTACGACAGCCTCCGCTGGTCCATCGAGGAGCTCCTGCGCGAGTACGCCGCCGCCACACCCGGATCGGAGGCCAGGGCCGGGGCGGCATCGCTCATCGCGACCTACCGCTCCGAGCTCGAGCGCCTCGGCCGGAAGCGGCGCGGAGCGGGCCCCTCGCGCGGCCTGTACGAGGAGGGCCCACTCCTCATCCCCTGCATGTTCAACTCCGGCTGCGCCACCGGCAAGAACGGCATCACCGCCATCGAGATCGAGGGCGACTCGATCGGCCTCGTCCATTGGGCCGCCGAGGGCAGGGCGCGCGGCTACATCGAGGGGGAGGCCCTCCTCAAGGACCTGATCCCCGGGACGGGCTACGCGCGCTACCTGCTCAAGACCGACTCCCTCGACGAGATCTTCGCGCGGATAGAGCTCCTCGCCTGAGCCCGCCCCGCATTGACAGGGGGAAGGAGGGCCGTCTATCGTGGGCCGGTGAAGCAGTTCGAGGCCCGCATCCGGTCCAACCGCGCGGTGGCGCCGCTGTGGAGGGAGCTCGTCCTCTCCTGGGAGGCCGAGCGGCCCCTTCCCGGCCAGTTCCTGACCCTCCGCGCCTCGCCCCGCTACGATCCCCTCCTGCGCCGGCCCTTCGCCTTCGCCGGCTTCTCCGAGGGAGCTGAAGGCGGCCCCCCCTCCGCCTCCCTCCTCTACCAGGTCAGGGGCCAGGCCACCGCCCTGCTCGCCGACCTCGCCGCGGGCGCCTGGGTCGACGTCCTCGGGCCCCTGGGCAGGCCCTTCCCCCCGTCCGCGCCGGGCGAGCGGCCCCTCCTCGTCGCCGGGGGCATCGGGCTCGGGCCCGTCCTCTTCCTCGCGCGCGAGCTTGAGGCCGCAGACGCGCGGCCCCTCCTGGTCCTCGGCTTCCGCGACGCGGCCGCGATACCCGACATCGAGCTGCCCCCCGGCGCGGTCGTCTGCACCGACGACGGCTCGGCCGGGGAGCGCGGCTTCCCCTCGGAGTGGATAGCGCGCAACGTCTCGCCGGACGGTCGCGCGCGCATATACGGCTGCGGCCCGGGCCCCCTGCTCGCCTCCCTGGCCTCCCTCGCCGCCGCGCGCTCCTGGGCCTCGAGCCTCTCGGCCGAGCAGTGGATGGCCTGCGGGGTCGGTGCCTGCGCCGGCTGCGCCCTGCCCAAGGCCGACGGCTCGGGCTTCCTCCGCGCCTGCGCCGAGGGGCCGGTCTTCGAGGGCTCCGAGATCGACTGGAAGGGGAGCGCGCGATGAGCGGCCCCGATCTCCGCGTCCGACTCGGTCCCCTCGAGCTGCCCAATCCCGTCGGGGCGGCCTCGGGCACCTTCGGCTACGGGAGCGAGTACGAGGAGCTGGTCGAGGTCGACGGCCTCGGGGCCCTCTACACCAAGGCCGTCACCCTCGAGCCCCGGCCGGGCAACGCGGCCCCCCGCATCGTCGAGACCCCGGCCGGCATGATCAACTCCATCGGCCTGGCCAATCCCGGCATCGCGGCCTTCGTCGCCGAGAAGCTGCCCGGCCTCGCGCGCCGCGCCTGCCCGGTCGTCGTCAACGTCGCCGGCGCCGCCGAGGCCGAGTACCTCGAGGTCCTCGAAAGGCTCGAGGAGGCGGCCGGCGCCTGGGAGGGCTTCCCGGGGCGCCGCACGGGAGTCGACGGCTACGAGATCAACGTCTCCTGCCCCAACGTACGCCACGGCGGCATGGCCTTCGGCACGGACCCGGTTCAGGTCGAGCGCCTGACGCGCGCGTTGCGCGACCGAACTCGCCGCTGCCTCGTCGTCAAGCTCACGCCCAACGTGACCGACATAGCGGCCGTCGCCAAGGCCGCCGAGGCCGGCGGGGCCGACGCGATCTCCTGCGTCAACACCCTCGTGGGCATGGTGATCGACGTCGCCAGGCGGAGGCCCGCCATAGCCATGGGCTCGGGGGGCCTCTCCGGCCCGGCCATACGCCCGGTGGGGGTGGCCTGCGCCTACAGGGTATCGCGGGCGGTCGGCATACCCGTCGTCGGCCTCGGGGGCATCATGTGCGCCGAGGACGCCCTGCAGTACCTCCTCGCGGGAGCCCGGGCCGTCCAGGTCGGCACCGGGACCTTCGTCGACCCGCGGACCGCGGCGCGCGTCCGGGACGGCATCGCCGCCTGGATGGCCGCGAACGGCGTCGCCCGCGTCGAGGACATCGCCGGGATGCTCCGCCCCTGAGCCCGGCGGCGCGCCGCCTAACGCCCTTCTAACAGAAGCCTAACGAAAAGCGGGGCCGGCCCCGGTATCCTCGGCCGAGGAATGCATATGCAGGCGCAGCTACCCCGGCCCTGGCTCGAGATCCTCGCCTCCCTCGACCACGCCTTCCAGCCGATAGCCTCCCTCGCCGACGGCTCGGCCTACGGCTTCGAGGCCCTCCTCCGCGGCTGGGAGGGATGTGGCTTCACGAGCATAGCGGAGGTCTTCGACCGGGCCTACGAGGAGCGGATACTCTACGCCCTCGACCTGGCCCTCCGCGAGAAGGCATTCCGCAAGTTCGCCGGCCGCGGCCTCGAGCGGGCGAAGCTCTTCTACAACGTGGACAACCGCCTCCTCCAGATGCCCGACTACTCCACGGGCAACACCGGGCGACTGGCCGCCGAGGCCGCCCTCGCCCCCTCGCGCATCGTCATCGAGCTCTCGGAGCTCCACGAGCCCGACCAGCGCACGGGCTTCGACCGGGTGGTCGCGGCCTACCGAGGCCAGGGCTGCCGCATCGCCCTCGACGACTTCGGCACCGGCTACGCCGGCCTCAAGTTCCTCTACCGGGCCGAGCCCGACATCGTCAAGATAGACCGCTTCTTCGTCGCCGGGGCCGCGGACGACCCGCGCAAGGCCTCCTTCCTCGAGCGCATCGCCGGCCTGGCCCACCTCATGGGGGTCTCGGTCATAGCCGAGGGCGTGGAGACGGAGCGGGAGCTCAGGCTCTGCATGGAGGCCGGCTGCGACTACGTCCAGGGCTACTATATCGCCCGCCCGAGCGTCGCGGCCTCCGACATGGCCGCGGCCTATCCCCACGCCGCTAGCAAGGCCTGCGGCTACCGCCGTTCCGCCTCGAGGGGCGGCCGCGTCGGGGCGGCCGACCTCCTGGCCACCGAGCCCGTCGAGCTCGGGCTCGACCTCGCCTCCCTGCTCGCGCGCTTCCGCAAGGAGCCGGAGCTCTCCATCCTCCCCGTGGTGGACGGCGAGGGAGAGCCCGTCGGCGCCTATCGCGCCCGGGACTTCCTCCAGTACCTGTACTCCCCCTTCGGCATCTCCCTCCTCGAGCACCAGATCGCCGAGGGCGGCTCCTCCTCCCTCGTCGCCCGGATCCCCGTCGTCGCCTCGGGCACCGAGCTCGGCCGCGTCGTCGAGCTCTACGGGGCCAACCCCGAATGCGGCGGGGTCATCGCCACCGAGGGCGGCCGCTACGCCGGGGTCCTCCCAGCCGAGTCCCTGCTCGCCCTGGTCGCCGACCTGGAGCTCGCCGAGGCCCGGGACCAGAACCCCCTCACCCGGCTCCCGGGCAACCTCCGCGTCTCCGAGGTCTGCGCCGAGCGCCTCGCGGAGCCCGGGGAGGGCGTCGCCTTCGTCTACTACGATTTCGACAACTTCAAGCCCTTCAACGACCGCTACGGCTTCCGCTCGGGCGACCGGGTGATCATGCTCTTCGCGGACATCCTCAAGTCGAGCGTGGCGAGGCCGAAGGGCTTCATCGGCCACCTGGGCGGGGACGATTTCTTCGCCTGCCTGGAATCGGCCGACCCCGACCAGGTCCTCGAGGAGGTGAAAGCGACCGCCGGGCGCTTCGCCCGGGAGGCCTCCTCGTTCTACGCCCCCGCCGACCGCGAGCGGGGCTGGATCAAGGGGCGCGACCGCTCGGGGCGCGAGCGGAGGATGAGCCTGCTCACGGTGAGCGCGGCCCTGGTCCACCTGCGGCCGGGGGCGAGCCTCGACGCCGAGGGGCTCTCGGAGGCCCTCGCCCTCCTTAAGAAGGAGGCCAAGGCCTCTCCCTCGCGCCTCGCCTTCCGCTCCTTCGGGCCGGGCCCCGAGGAGGAACGCGGAATCGCTGCCGGGGGATCCGGCGGCCCCCGCGCAGCGCCGGCCTCCCTCGAAGCTCCCGCCTCGCCCCCGATCTTCTCGCCCTCCCTCATCCTCGCCTAGGCCCGCCCGGGCCCCGGGACGGGGCCCCGTCGCCTAACGCAATCCTCATCCGATCCTCATTCAAGCGAAACCACGGGCCATCCTCCTTCCCCTACCATCGGCCCATCACAGACCAGGAGGTCCACACATGATGCGAAAGCTCTCGCGCGCGATCGCCGCCCTCGGCCTCGCGGCCGCCCTCGCGGTTCCCGCCGCGGCGGCCCCGAAGGCGAAGTACGTGTTCCTGTTCATCGGCGACGGCATGGCCTTGGCCCAGATCAACTCGGCCGCCGTCTATGCGAACGCGATGTCGAGCAAGGAAATCGCGATCAAGCCACTCGGCTTCTCGAAGCTCCCCGTCTCCGGCCTGACCACGACCCACGACGCCAGCTCCTTCATCACCGACTCGGCCTCGGCCGGCACGGCGATGGCCACGGGCAACAAGACCCTGAGCGGCGTGATCAACATGGACCCCGGCAAGACGGTCAAGTACCGGACCATAGCCGAGGAGGCCAAGGCCCTGGGCATGAAGGTGGGCATTGTCAGCTCGGTCTCCATCGACCACGCCACCCCCGCCTCCTTCTACGCCAAGGTCCCTTCGCGGAGCGACTACTACGCCATCGGCGAGCAGCTCGCCGCGAGCGGTTTCGACTACTTCGGCGGCGGCGGCTTCCTCCAGCCCAAGGGCAAGAAGGGGGACCAGGCCGAGCTGACCGAGCTCGCGGCCAAGGCCGGCTACAAGGTCGTCGCCGGCAAGGAGCGGATCATGGCCCTGCGCAAGGGATCCGGCAAGGTCCTCGCGGTCGAGTCCCTCCTCCAGGACGCCTCGGCCCTGCACTACGATATGGACCGCCCCGCGGGCGCCGCGAGCCTCGCCGACTTCACCCGCGTCGGGATCGAGCTCCTCGGGGACGCGCCCAAGGGCTTCTTCATGATGGTCGAGGGAGGCAAGATCGACTGGGCCTGCCATGCCAACGACGCCGCGAGCTCCATCAAGGATACCCTCGCCTTCGACGCCGCGGTCTCCGAGGCCCTCGCCTTCATGGCCAAGCACCCCAAGGAGACCCTCATCGTCGTCACCGGCGACCATGAGACCGGCGGCATGAGCATCGGCTTCGCGGGCACCCAGTACTCCACCTTCTTCGACAAGGTGGCCAAGCAGACCATGAGCTTCCAGCGCTTCAACGACGAGGTGGTGAAGCCCTACAAGGACAAGGCCAAGAAGGATGAGGCCGACCTCGCCGACCTCCTCCCGGCCATCAAGGCCGCCTTCGGCCTCGAGCTCGGCGACCTCACGCCCCTCCAGCAGAACGAGCTCCAGTTCGCCTTCAACCGGACCATGGGGAACCAGGTCGTCCGCGCCGCGGCCGAGGATGCCTACCTCCTCTACGGCGGCTACGAGCCCCTGACGGTCAAGCTCACCCAGATCCTCAACCAGGCCGCCGGCATCGGCTGGACGAGCTACGCCCACACCGGCGTCCCCGTCGCCACCTTCGCCAAGGGATCGGGCCAGGAGCTCTTCGGCGGCCTGTACGACAACACCGACATCTACCGCAAGCTCTGCTCCGCCATGGGCATCCAGAAGAAGAATTAATAAAAACGGCCCCGACCCCTCGAGGCGGGGCGGTCCCCGGTCACCCTTGGCCGGGGACCTTTCATACGCATCCAGCCATAGGAGCCGTCATGGAATTCCGAGACAGGCGCCGCGAGATGCTCTTCGCGGCCGCGCTCGCGATCGCGAGCGCCCTCATGCTCGCCCTGCCCTCGCCGGCCCGTTCCCCCTATCCCCAGGGCTCCTCGCTGCGCGCCGTGGGGGAGATCCTCGCCGTCGACGACAGCCTAGTCAAGCGCATCGGCCCGATCAAGGAGGGCGACCAGCTCTTGAGCCTGCGCGTCCTCACCGGACCCTTCAAGGGCCGCGAATTCGAGTCCTCGAACCACCTCATCGGCAAGCTCGAGCTCGACAAGCTCTTCGCTCCGGGGGATCGGGCCCTCGTGATCCTCGACCTGAACGCCGATCGGAGCGACGTGGCCTACGCCAATGTCCTCGACCACTTCCGCCTCGCCTCCTTAGTCCTGCTCGCGACCTGCTTCATCGCCCTCCTCGTCGTCTTCGGCAGGTGGACCGGCCTCAAGACCGCGCTCTGCTTCGCCTTCTCCGCGGTCGCGATCTTCAAGGTCCTCCTCCCCGCCATGCTCGTCGGGATCCACCCGGTCTTCGCCACCCTCGTCGTGGTCTCGGTCCTGGCCGCGGTCATATCCTTCCTCATAGGCGGCTTCACGAGGAAGGGCCTCGTCGCCTTCCTCGGATCGATGCTCGGGATACTGTCCACGGCCCTCCTGGCCGTCGTGGTCACGCGGATCCTAAAGCTCAACGGCGCGGGCATTCCCTATTCAGAGACCCTCCTGTATACGGGCTACCAGCACCTCGACCTGGCCGCCATATTCTCCTCCGGCATCTTCCTCGCCTCCTCGGGGGCGGTCCTCGACCTCGCGATGGACATAGCGGCTGCCATGGACGAGATCGCCTTCCACAAGCCCGATATCGGCAGGGGAAGCCTCCTTAAGTCCGGCTTCTCGATCGGGCGCATGGTGATCGGGACCCAGACGACCACCCTCCTGTTCGCCTATTCGAGCGGCTTCTCCGGGCTCCTCTTGACCTTCATCGCCCAGGGAGCGCCCTTGGCCAACGTCCTGAACATGGTCTACGTCTCCTCGGAACTCGCCAACATCCTCGTCGGCAGCCTCGGGCTCGTGCTAGTGGCGCCCTTCACCGCCATCGTCGGGGCCCTCCTGCTTTCGAAGCCTCGGGCCGCCTCGGCGGGGGCAAAAGAGGCCCATCTAACCCTTTCCTAACAATCGGCTCGCCGTTTCCTAACGCGCCTCGCCTACCTTCGGGTACGAAATCCACTAGGGAGGAACCCAGATGAAGAAGATCGCCGTCCTGATCCTCGCCCTCGCCGCCGGGGCGAGCGCCTTCGCCCAGCTCTCCGGCAGCTACACCTTCTCCGGCTCGACCACGGTCGCGCCCATCGCCTTCGCCGCCATCGAGCAGTTCCAGAAGGCCAATCCCGGCGTCAAGATCTCCTACGAGGCCGTCGGCTCCGGCGCCGGCCTCAAGGCCCTCGCCGCCGGCACCGCCAGCCTGGCCGGCTCCTCGGCCGAGCTCTCCAAGGAGCAGCTCGACTCCGGCCTCAAGCCGGTGACCATCGCCCTCGACGGCCTCTCCGTGGTCGTCAACAAGAACATCAAGCTCTCGAACATCACCACCGACAACCTCGCCAAGATCTACCACGGCGACATCGTCAACTGGAAGGACGTCGGCGGCCCCGACCTCCCCATCGTCGTGGTCAACCGCGACGAGTCCTCCGGCACCTACGTGGCTTTCTGGGAGATCGTCTGCCAGAAGCCCTTCGGCAAGGCCATCGCCTACACGAAGAACGCCATCGTCGCCAAGGAGAACGGCGAGGTCGCGGCCAAGGTCGCCTCCACCCCCGGCTCCATCGGCTACGTGGGCATGGCCTTCGTCGAGGAGGTCACCAAGGCCGGCGGCCGCAACCTCATGGTCAACGGGGTGGCCGACACCATCGCCAACGTCGTCGCCAAGAAGTACCCCATCAGCCGCCAGCTCTACCTCGTGACCAAGGGCGAGGCCGCCGCCGGCTCGGTCGAGAAGGCCTTCATCGACTACGTCCTCTCCCCCAAGGGCCAGGCCATCGTGAAGTCGGTGGACTTCATCCCGGTCCCGAAGAGCTAAGCTCAATAAGCGCAAGACTTTCGCAGCGATCACGAAGCCGGGCTCGCCGATTCCTGGCAAGCCCGGCCTCGCTTCATCAAGGAGAGCAGTTGAAAAGGCGCAGAATCGCCGAGCGAGGCATCGAGGGACTCTTGGTCTTCTGCGGAGCCCTTTCCATCCTCGCGGTCCTCTTCATCACCCTCTTCCTCTTCCTCCGTGGCGCCCCGCTGTTCAAAAAGGTCCCGCTCACGGAGTTCCTCTTCTCGACCCGCTGGGAGCCGACCGCGGCGGATCCCGGCTACGGCATCCTTTCCTTCATCGTCGGCTCACTCCTCGTCACCGGGCTTTCACTCGTCTTCGCCGTGCCCGTCGGGCTTTCCGTCGGCGTCTACCTCGCCGAGCTCGCCCAGCAGCGCTTTTCGCGGGCCATCCGAACCGCGGTCGAGCTCCTCGCCGGCATTCCCTCGGTCATCTACGGGCTCTTCGGCATCGCCGTGATAGCGGGCCTGAACCGCTCCGCCTTCGGCGGGACCGGCTACGGGGTCCTCTCCGCCTCGATCATCCTCGCGATCATGACCCTGCCGACCATCATCAACGTCACCGAGGTCTCGCTCCGCGCCGTCCCCCGCGAGCTGCGCGAGGGCTCCCTGGCCCTGGGCGCCACCCAGTGGCAGACCATCATCCGGGTCCTCGTGCCCTCGGCCCGCTCCGGCATCGCGGCGGGCGTCATCCTCGGCATGGGAAGGGCCTTGGGGGAAACCATGGCCGTCCTCATGGTCGGCGGAAACGCCCCGATCATGCCCAAGGGCCTGAACGGCATGGTGCGGACCCTCACCATGAACATCATCACGGACATGAGCTACGCGAAGGACGATCATCTGACCAGCCTCTTCGCCACGGGCATCGTCCTCTTCGTCTTCATACTCGCGCTCAACCTCGTCGTCCAGATCGCCTTGAAGCGCTCGCTCTCGGGCGCCGAGGGGGCCGCCGGTGCGTGAGTCCGAACGCGGCCACGCCGCGAAGATACGCCAGGAGCGCTGGGCCTTCGGCCTGATCCGCGCCCTCTCCGGAGCCACGATCATCATCCTGGCGGCGATCGTCGGCTTCATCCTCTGGAGGGGCCTGCGCTACTCGAACGAGACCAGGAGCCCCTACCTGCCCTACGCGGAGCGCTCGCCCGAGGGCGTCGCCATCCTCGTCAACGGCGGCCTGCGCCTCGAGGAGCTCGACTTCGAGCAGCTCCTGGGGATCTACAGCGACGAGTACATCAACTGGGCGAAGATTTGCGCGGACGCGACCGACCTCCTCCCCCTGGCCCTCGAGCCCGGGGCGCCGGGCGCCGGGTCGGCCGAAGCCCTCGTCTTCGGGCAAGCGCCCGCCTGGGGCGCCCTGGTCGAGTTCTCGCCGACGCCCGAGGCCCTCCTCGAGCGCCTGGCTTCCACCCCGGGCTCCATCGCGATCCTGCCGGAGCCGGCCCTCGCCGGATTGAAGCCCGAGGCGCGGAGGATCGGACTGCGGCGCCTCGTCGTAGCCATGAATCCGGAGGCCGCCGAGCTGGTGAACGAGCGCTCGGTGGAGGAGATCAGCCTGGGGGATCTCGCGGGGCTCCTTCGCGGATCCCCCGCCTCCTGGGCCGCCCTCGGCGGCCCCGAGCTCCCGGTGCGCCCCCTCGCGCCCGAGTCCCGCGGCCCCCTCGCCGCGGCCCTCGAGGCGGCCGGCCTCGAGGCGCCCCTGCCCGCGGGCGGGACTCCGGCGGAGGACTCCGGCCAGGATACCTGCGCCGCCATAGCCTCGACCCCCGGGGCGGTCGGCTTCGCCTTCGCCCGCGACGCGCTCGGGGCCGGCCTTCCCCTGCTCAGGCTCCGCGGCAGGGAAACGGGCTGGAACCTCAAGCTCCGCTACCTCCTCGAGGAGCCTCGCCTCTCGGGAAGGGCCGGCGGCATCTCGACCATCATCCTGAACACCCTGTCCATGCTCCTCCTCACCGTCGGGATCGCCGGGCCCGTCGGCGTGGCGGCGGCGATCTACCTCGTGGAGTACGCTCGCCAGGGCCCACTCCTGCGGCTCCTGCGCCTCGGCACCGAGACCCTCGCGGGCATTCCCTCGATCATCTTCGGCCTCTTCGGCATGCTCGTGTTCGTGGACCTCCTGGGCTTCGGCTTCGGACTCCTCTCCGGCTGCCTGACCCTCTCGCTGATGATCCTGCCGACCATCGTCCGCAGCTCCGAGGAGGCCCTAAAGACCGTGAGCCCCGCCCTTAGGGAGGGTTCCCTCGCCCTCGGCGCCACCAAGCTCCAGACGGTCTTCCGGGTCGTTGTGCCCGCGGCGAGTCCCGGCATCCTCACGGGCCTCCTCCTGGCGGTGGGCCGGGCGGTCGGCGAGACGGCCGCGCTATTGTTCACCATGGGCTCGGACTACAAGCTCGCGAAGGGCCTGTTCTCCTCCTCCCGCGCCCTGTCCACGCACATATATCTCCTGTTCGCGGAGGGGATCTCCTTCGACCGCGCCTTCTCGACGGCCACCGTCCTCATAGCCGTCGTGCTCGCCTTCAATCTCGCCGCCAAGCGGCTCGTTGGACGTATGTCGCGCAACGCGGCACGCTAGGAGGAATCCCATGCCCCCCGCAGTGAAGATATCGGTCCGCGACCTCGACCTCTGGTACGGCAGCGTCCAGGCCCTGCGCAAGGTAGGGGCGGACATAGCCTCGAGGAGCATAACCGCCCTCATAGGCCCCTCCGGCTGCGGGAAGTCCACCTTCCTGCGGACCTTGAACCGCATGAACGACCTCATCGAGGGGGTCAGGGTCGAGGGCGTCGTCGAGTACGAGGGCTCCTCGATCTTCGCCCCGGGCGCCGACGTCATCGAGCTCCGGAAGCGGATCGGCATGGTCTTCCAGAAGCCGAACCCCTTCCCCATGAGCGTCTACGACAACGTCGCCTACGGGCCGCGGATCCACGGCAGCCCCTCGCGCCGCGCCGCCGACCGCCGGGCCCTCGACGAGATCGTGGAGCGGAGCCTCGAGCAGGCGGCCCTCCTCGAGGAGGTGAAGGACCGGCTGCACAAGCCCGCCTTGGGCCTCTCCGGCGGGCAGCAGCAAAGGCTCTGCATAGCCCGGGTCCTCGCGGTGGAGCCCGACGTCCTGCTCATGGACGAGCCGACGAGCGCCCTCGACCCGATCTCGACCTCCAAGATCGAGAACCTACTCGAGGAGCTGAAGAAGCGCTATACTATCGTGATCGTGACGCACAACATGCAGCAGGCCGGCCGCGTCTCGGACGCCGTCGGGTTCTTCCTCCACGGCGAGCTCGTCGAGTACGCGCCCACCAAGGAGGTGTTCTTCAACCCGAAGGACAAGCGGACCGAGGCCTACATCTCCGGACGCTTCGGCTGAGCCTGAGCGGCGAACGGGAAAAGGAGTGACGATGCCCGACAGGACGCACATGGATCGGGAGCGCGAAAAGCTCGACCGCGACCTGCTCGACATGGGGACCCGCGTCGAGGAGCAGATCGAGAAGGCCCGGCGCGCGATGCGCGAACTAGACGCCGAGCTCGCCCGCGAGGTCAAGGAGGGCGACCGCGCCGTCGACGCCCTGCAGATAGCCCTCGGCGACCGCGTCGCCGTCGTCATCGCGACCCAGGCCCCGGTCGCCCAGGACGTCCGCGAGCTCATCGCCGCCCTCAAGATGGCGGACAACCTCGAGCGGGCGGGCGACCACGCCGTGCACCTGGCCAAGGCGGTCAAGAAATTCGCGGAGGAGCCCCCCTTCCGCCAGGTGGAGCGCCTCGACCGCATGGCCGCGGCAGGCTCGGCGATGGTGCGGGGGGCGGTCGACGCCTACCTCGCCCGCGATCCCCAGGCAGCGAGGCGGGTGGCCGCGATGGACGACGCCATCGACGGGGAGCACAAGGCCCTGGTCGAGGAGGTGCTGACCCTCATGCGCGAGCGGCCCGAGCAGGCCGAGCGGGCGGCCAAGCTCCTGTCCACCTCGGGCTTCCTCGAGCGCCTCGGCGACCACGTGACCAACGCCTGCGAGGCGGTGGTCTTCATGGTCGAGGGCCGCCACGTCGACCTCAACGAGTAAGGCCATGCCGCGCTCCCGCGTGCTGGTGGTCGAGGACGAGGCGGACATCCGCGAGCTCCTCGCCTTCTCCCTGGGCAAGGAGGGCATGGCCGTATCCGCCGCCGCCGACGCCGAGGCCGGCCTGGCGGCCATGGCGGCCGACCCGCCCGACTGCCTGGTCCTCGACGTGATGCTGCCGGGCATCGACGGGCTCGAGGCCCTCCGCCGCATGAAGGCCGACCGGGCCCTGCGCCGGGTGCCGGTGATCCTCGCCACCGCCCGGGGCGAGGAGGCCGACGTCGTGGCCGGCCTCGAGCTCGGCGCCGACGACTACGTCGTCAAGCCCTACAGCCCCAAGGTCCTCGCCGCGCGCATCCGCGGCCTCTTGCGCCGCGCGGCCCCGGGCGCCGAGGCGGAGGCGGAGGCTGGCGCCCCGATCGAGCGCGGCCCCCTGCGCCTCGACCCGGCCAGGCACGAGCTCGTCGCCTCGGGGGCCAAGGTCGAGCTCTCGGCCACCGAGTTCGCCCTCCTCGAGCTGCTCATGCGCAGCCCCGGCCGGGTCTTCACCCGCTCCCAGATCATCGACGCGGTCAAGGGCCCCGACTACCCCGTCACCGACCGCGCCGTGGACGTCCAGGTCCTCTCGGTCCGGCGCAAGCTCGGCGCCCGGGGGGAGCTCGTGGAGACGGTGCGCGGCGTCGGCTACCGCCTCCGCGACGAGGCCCAGGCTTGAGCCTGTACAGGCGCTGCTTCCTCCTCCTCTCCGGCGCGGCCGCGGCCGCGGCCCTCCTCTTCGCCCTCGTCGGGGGCGCGGTCGCGGGAAGGGCCTGCGCCGAGGCCTCGGCCTTCGCCCTGGGCCGCTCCGCGGGAGCCCTGGCGGCCCTCGCCCCCGAGGGCCGGGACCCCGGCCAGGCCTCGGCCTTCTGCGCCGCGGCGGCGGAGGGCAGCGGATTTCGCATAACGCTCGTCTTGCCCGACGGCTCGGTGGCGGCGGACTCCGAGGCCGACCCCGCGTCGATGGGGAACCACGGCGACCGGCCCGAGCTCCGCGAGGCCCTCGCGGGCCGGGTCGGGACGGCCAGGCGGCGCTCGGCCACCCTCGGCTCCGAGCTCGCCTACGCGGCCGCCCCGGTCCTGCGCGGGGGCCGCGCGGCCGCCGCGCTCCGCATCGCCGCCTTGGTCCCCACCATCGACGCCCAGGTGGCCAAGGCCCGTTGGGCCATCGCCGCCTCGGCCCTCCTCCTCGCGGCCCTCGCCGCGGCCGCCGCCGCGGCCTTCAGCCGCTCCCTCGCCCTCCCCCTCGCCGGCCTGGCCTCACGGGCGAGGGCCTACGCCTCGGGCGAGCTCCCTGCCGCCGCTCGGAGGGCCGCGCCGAGGGGCGGACCGGCCGAGCTCGCCACCCTCGAGCTGGCCCTCGAGGCCATGGCCTCCCAGCTCGACGAGCGCATCCGCGGCGCCGAGGCCCAGGGCGAGGAGCTCGAGGCCGTCCTCCACTCGATGACCGAGGCCGTCCTCGCCCTCGACGGGGAGCTGCGCGTGCGGCTCGTGAACCCGGCGGCCCTGGCCCTCTTCGGCCTGGGCTCGGCGGCGGAGGCCCTGGGCCGCGGCCTCCTCGAGGCCGCCCGCTCGACCGAGCTCGAGGCCCTCGCCCGCTCCTGCGCCGGGGCCGGCGCGAGCCGCCGGGCCGAGCTGGTCCTCGGCCCGGCGGGGCGCTGGTTCCGGGCCCTCGCCTCGCCCTACGGCTCCTCGGGCGGCCTCGTCCTCGCCCTCGAGGACGAGACGGAGCTCAAGCGCCTCGAGCGGGTGCGGCGGGACTTCGTCGCCAACGTGTCCCACGAGCTGCGCACCCCGGTGCAGGTCATCAAGGGCTTCGCGGAGAGCCTCCTCGAGCAGGTCGGCTCCTTCCCCGAGGGAGGGGATCCCGAGGCGCGGCCGACGGCCCTCCGCCACCTCGCCATAGTGGCGCGCAACGCATCGCGCATGGAGAGCCTCATCGGCGACCTCCTCTCCCTCGCCCAGCTCGAGCGGGAGGGCGCCCGGATCGAGGTCGAGGAGGTCGAGGTCGGCCGCCTCCTCGAGGAGGCGGCCGAGGCCGTCGCGCCCAAGGCCGAGGCCAAGGGCGCCCGGATCGGCCTTTCCTGCCCCGAGGGGCTGCGGGCCTGCGTCAACCCGGGCCTCGTGGTCCAGGCCCTCGTCAACCTCCTGGACAACGCGGTCAAGTACTCGCCCCCGGGCGGCCCCATCGCGCTCTCGGCCTCGCGCGACGATGCCGGCATCCGGATCGAGGTGCGGGACCAGGGCCTGGGCATCCCCGCCAAGGACCTCGGGCGGCTTTTCGAGCGCTTCTACCGGGTCGACAAGGCCCGTTCGCGGGAGCTCGGGGGCACGGGCCTCGGCCTCGCCATCGTGAAGCACATAGCCCTCGCCCACGGCGGGAGCGCCTCGGTCGAGAGCTGGGAGGGAGAGGGCTCGGCCTTCCGCATCCTCCTGCCCCAGGGGGAGCCTAGGGCCCCGGGATCCTGACCCAGGCGGCCAGGCCCGCCGCGTCCATCGAGACGATGAGTTCCGCCTCCCGCCCGACGAAGCGCCAGCTCCCCTCGGGCAGCTCGACCGCCCAGGCCCCGGCCTCGGCCCGGGGCGGGGCGGCCAGGGGGCTCTCGGGGGCCCAGGGCCCGGGGCCGGGCAGGCTCGCGGGGAAGGCCGCCCTTTCCCGCAGGGCGTCCGCGCGGAAGCGGCCCGCCGCCAGGCGGCGGGCCGCCTCGCGCGGGGCCAGGGCGGCCCAGGGATCCGCAGCCCGCGAGGCGGCCTCCCCGGCCAGCCGCGCGAGGTCGAAGCGCCTCGGCTCGAGGCCCCAGTCCTCGAGCTGCCTCCAGACCTCGGCCGCGTAACCTCCCGCCCAGTCCAGGGCGAGCTCCCCGGGGCCGGGGCCGGGCAGGACGAAGCGCCCCTCCCCCCCGGCGAGGCGGGAGGGATAGAGGGCGCCGGCGGGCGAGAGCTCCCGGCCGGCCAGGCGGGGACGCGCGACGATGGCCTGGCTCAGGCCGCGGGGAAGCCTCGCCTCGACCCTGCCCCCTGGCCCGCCCCGCGCGGCTTCGCGCCGGCCCTCGGCCCCGATCCACTCGACCTCGAAGGAAGGCTCCCCGAGGCCCGACCAGGAGGCCGGGGCCTCGGGGAGGATGAGGACGAGGCGATGGAGGCCGGGAAAGCCGAAGGGCGAGGAGCAGGAGGCCAGGGAAAGGGCCAGGAGGGGAAGGAAGGGCTTCATGCCCCGCTTACGCGCGGGCGGGGTCCGGGCGCTTGAGGGCCTCCCTGCGGGCCAGCCGGTGCCGCTCCCTGAGCTCGCCGAGGAGGACCCGGTACTCGGGGCTCCTCCAGTCGGCGTAGGTCCAGGGCAGGGGGCGGAACTCGCCCCCCTCGTAGACGAGGGTGAGCTCGGCGTAGATGCCCCGGCCCAGGGGGATGCGGTGGGAGCGGTCCTTCGTCGTCGCCAGGCAGAAGCGTCCCAGGGAGAGGAGGCCCGGATCGAGGTTGACCCGGCGCCTCCCCCCGACGGCGAGGGCCTCCTCGAGGCCGTTGGTCCAGAGCTTGAGATCGGCAAGTCCGGAGGGATCGACCGAGCGCGCGAAGGAGAGGAAGCCCCGGCGGAGCTCCCCGCCCATCTCGGCCTCGTAGTAGCTCGTCCAGGGGAAGGGAAGCTCGGGGCCCACGTAGTCGGCCGGGCCGAGGCGCCCCTCGAGCGCCGCCCGGAGGGGCCCGAGCTCGGTCCCCGCGGGGTACAGGAGGGCGAGTACGAGCCGCTCCGGCTCGAAATCCGATGGCCTGCCCATGCTTGCCTCGGGCGGCATTTTACTCCATACTCTCTCTACTATGGAAGATACGCAGACCTTCGCGCGGCGCGTCGAGGAGTGCCTCGAGGCGAAGCGCGAGCGCCTGGACCGCAGCGACCTGGTCAAGCTCAAGGAGAGCTTCAAGCTCTTCCAGTCCTCGTTCCAGGGACTCAGGGCCGTCCTCGACAAGAAGGGGATCCTCCACGACGATCCTTATAAGTACGACCTGAAGATCTCGGAGGTCGCCGTCCCGCCCGAGGGCCCCTTCACCGAGGCCGAGAAGGTCGACACGATGAGCGTCCGCGTCTCCCAGTTCGACTCCTACCTCGACTTCCTCAACAACTACTACCAGTTCAGCACCGACTTCCTGACGATGGGGAGGATCAAGCGCCTCCTCGCCCTGACCAAGTACTTCAACTTCACCCAGTTCTCCGACACCTCCACCCACCTCAACACGAGGGCCCTCGCCGAGCTCGCCGCCATGGTAAAGAAGGGCTCGGACCAGTTCTCCTCGGGGCTCATCGCCGAGTCCCTGGGCCAGCTCGACCGGGCGACGCGGGAGATCCTCGCGGCGCTCAAGGAGCTCACCGCCTACCACAAGGAGCGCTACAAGCTCGAGCTCAGGCAGCTCGTCATGCCCGGCCTCTCCATCGACCCCACCTTCGCCATCACCCATCGCGAGGAGGCCATCAAGCAGGTCCGGCGCAAGTTCTCCGAGGTGGCCTCCGAGCGGCCCTTCTATCCCGAGCTCGCGGAGGAGGTCCTCCTCGAGGACTTCTCCTCGGAGGGCCCCGAGCTCCGCGACGCCGCGCTCAAGCGCATCGCGGTCCAGGAGGAGAAGAAGGCCTCCGGCGACAAGGCCAAGAGCTTCCGCGGCGTCCTCGTCGACGGGGCGCGGGCCCTCGCCGCCGCCGCCTTCCCCCTGGAGGACGCCATAGCCAAGCTCGAGGAGGCCTCCACCCTCCTCGAGTCCTGCGACCAGGGCCTGGGCGCCCGCCTGCGGCGCATGATCCGCAGGCTCTTCTCGCCGGAGGACCAGGGCCTCGTCTATCGGATCGGGATCCTCGATCCGGTCTCGAACCTCCGCGTCGAGGAGGAGCTCGACTTCGGCCGCTTCGTCGAGGAGGCCAAGAAGCGGGCCGCCCTCGCCTCCTCCCTCGCCCAGCGCAACGGGCCGGCCATCAGGCGCATGGAGGGACTCCCCGAGGACCAGGCCTACAAGTTCCTCCAGCGCAACATCGAGGAGCTGCAGAAGACGCTCAGGGTCCTCGCCGGCCTCGACGATTTCTTCAAGGAGGGGATGCCGGCGGAGGTCAAGGCCAAGCACCGGGGAATCAAGGTCGAGATCACCACGATCAAGGGCGCCGTGATCAAGGCCAACCAGAAGAAGCACGAGTACGTCGCCCAACGCGAGGAGCTCGAGCAGATGCGGCGCCTCGGCATCCGCGACGCGGCGCCCTGAGCGGGCCCGCGCGCGACTCAAGGAGCGTTCATGACCATGCACGCAAGGCTTTCTGGCGCCGCGCTCGGCGCGGCCCTCGCCCTCGCCCTCGCCTCCCTCGTCCCCGGGCCGCTCGCGGCCGCGGAGCCCGAGGGGCGGGAGCTCGTGGCGGCCTTCAACGACATCGATCCCGAGCTCGACCCCCACCACTCCATCTACTCGGCCGAGGCCCAGGTCTTCACGGCCATCTACGAGGGCCTGTTCACCTACAACCCCGACTCGCTCGACCCCGTGAAGGCCGCCTGCCGCTCCTACAGCCGCTCCCAGGACGGCCGCACCTACACCTTCTACATCCGCGAGGAGGCCGCCTGGTCGGACGGGAGCCCCCTCGTCGCGCGGGACTTCCGCGACGCCTGGCTCCGGGCAATCTCCCCGTCGGAGAAGGCCGACTACGCCTCCTTCTTCGACGTCATCGACGGCGCGCGGGAGTACCGCCTGGGCAAGAGCGCCGACCCCGCCTCCGTGGGCATCTCGATCATCGACGACCGTATCCTCCAGGTCCGCCTGACGTCGAAGGCCGACTACTTCACGCGCCTCCTGTGCCACCACTCCTTCTCGCCCATCCACCCCGCCGTCCTGGCCTCCGGCTGGCGCAAGGCCTTCCCCTTCCCCGTCAACGGCCCATACAAGCCGGTCTCCCTCGAGAAAGGCAGCTTCGCCCTCGAGAGGAACGAGCGCTACTGGGACGCGGAGAACGTCGAGATCCCGCGGCTGCGTCTCGTGTTCACGGACGACGACGCGGACGCCACGCGCCGCTTCGACAACGGCGAGATACACTGGCTCGCGGGCCCCATGGACCTCGACTCCCTCCTCGACCGCTCCATCCAGGCCAACCCGATGTTCGGCACCCACTACTGGTTCTTCGCCGCCGGCAAGGAGCCCTGGGACGACCCCGACCTGCGCCGCGCCCTCGCCCTCCTCTTGCCCTGGCCGGAGATCCGCTCCCGCGAGCAGTACCTCATCCCGGCGCCCACCCTCGTCCTGCCCTTCGCCGGATACCAGGCGGCCAAGGGCCTGGACAAGGCCGACGCCGAGGAGGCCGCCCGCCTCCTTGAAAAGTCGGGCCACGCGGGCGGGAAGGGCCTGCCGCCCCTCGTCGTCCTGACCCCGGACAACGAGGACTCCAAGCGCGTCGCCGGCCTCATGAAGCAGGTCTGGGAGAAGCTCGCCGGGCTCGAGGTCGAGGTCAGGCTCGTCGCGCCGGCCCGCTACTTCGACCTCGTGCGCGCCGGCCCCGGGCCTTCCGGCTACGACCTCGCCCTGACCACCTGGATCGGCGACTTCGCCGACCCCCTCGCCTTCCTCCAGATGTGGGCGAGCGACTCCAACCTCAACGACGCGGGCCTCGCCGACCCGGACTACGACCGCCTCCTCGCCGAGGCCTCGGCCAAGGAGGGGCCCGCCCGGCTCGAGGCCCTCGCCGCGGCCGAGACCCGCCTCCTCGCCGGCGCGGCCGTCCTCCCGATCTACCACAGCATAGCCGTCAACGTGGTGGACCCGGACTTCGTCCGCGGCTGGTACGCGAACGCCCTCGACATCCACCCCTTCAAGTACCTCGCCTTCGGCCAGCGCCGCCTCCGGCCCAACGTCGTCCACGCGGCCGGGCCGGCCGCCCCCGTGGCCTCGCTGCGCTAGGCGATCCCGAAGGGCGGGCTGGGACTCATGGGCGAGACGGACGGCGACAGCGAGAACTTCCTCCGGAACCTGGGCTTCCCCCGGATCCAGGTCCACCATCCTTTCAACCACTTCGACTTCGCTCGGCCGGGCCGCCGCATCCTCGTCATCGGCCCCATGGGCTCGGGCAAGACCGAGTTCTCGGCCCGGATGTGGCGCGACAGCCTCGTGGCCCTGCGCAAGGGCGGGGCGGCCCGGGCGGCCACCTGCACGGAGGGGGCGGACCGGCGCGAGATCTTCGTCGTGCGCTCGAGCCTCGACCAAGCCCGCTTCCCCGACTACCCGCCCGACGCCCTCGCCTACCGCGGCGGCTACGAGCGCTGCGGCGACCGCATCGGCCAGGCCCGCGACTCCTTCGCCCTCGAGGCCCTCCTCGCCTCGAACCCCGGGGTAGGCACCTGGATCGTGGACGAGGCCGCCTTCTACGACGAGCGGATCGCCTACCTCATGAAGGACGAGGCCGAGCGCCGCGGCCTCGTGTTCGTCTGCCCCACCCTCGTGCTCAACTTCCGCCGCGAGATCTTCAACCACACCGCGCGCATCCTCCTCGAGACGGCCACGGACGTCTTCCCCCTGACCGCCTACTGCGAGCACCCGGACTGCCTGGCGGACTCGCTGTACACCTACCGCTACTACCTCGTCGACGGCCTCGAGTGCCCCGCCCTCTACTTCGATCCCCTCATCATCATCGGGGGGGACCGCACCAAGGAGGACGGGCGCGAGCCGAACTACTGCACGCGCTGCGACGAGCACCACTACCTCCCCGGCAAGGAGTACACCTACTTCAGCCTGAAGCCCATGGGCGAGGCGGCCGCGCGAGGCGACCTTCGGCCCCTCCTCGCCGAGCTGAACGCGGTGGCCGGGGGCACGCCCGGCTCCCGCCTCGAGGCGAGCCTCCGCGCCCGGCACCTCGACTGCGAGCGGCCCTGCCCCGAGCAGCTCGCCGCCCTCAAGGTGCCCTGCATCGCGGAACGGGCCCTGGTCTACCTCTACGCCGAGCAGAACCTCCTGTCGGCGGAGCAGCTCCGCTCCATCGTCTCCTCCCTCGGCCTCGACCGCGACTACCTCACGCGCCGCCTGAGCGACAACAGGCGGCCCTTGGACCTATAAGGAGCATTCAATGACCATGGACCTGCGGCGCCTCCTCGAATCCGCCCTGCCGGCGGGAGTCGAGTGGGCGGCCCTGCGCCGCGTGCGCAGCGTCGAGCGTTCCTACGCGGCGAAGGACGGGGCCTTCGAGTCCGCCGCCCTCTACGAGGACGAGGGCTTCATGATCGAGGTCCTCTCCGGGGGCCAGTTCGGCTACGCCGGCCTGGCGGCCGCGGGCCCGGCCGCGATGGCCGCGGCGGCCGCGCGCGCCCTCGAGCTGGCGCGCTCCGCCTCGGGCCGCTCGATCCACCGCTTCGGGACCGAGGTCCGCCCCGCCACCGCCCTCTCCTACGAGACGCCGCGGGGCAGGCGCGCGGCTCCCGGAGCCGACCTCCTCGCCGGGGGGGCCGTGGCCCTCTCCCGGGCCATGCGCGTCTCCGACAAGATCGTCCAGGCCAGCGCCGAGATATCGACCCGCGACCTGGAGACCGAGTACGTCTCCACCTCGGGAGCGGCGATCTGCCAGCGGACGCACATCGTCTGCTACGGCTGCGCCGCCGTGGCCCGCGAGGGCTCTACCATCCAGAAGCGGACCCTCAACGGCCCGCGCGGGCGCACCCGCCAGGGCGGCTACGAGCTCCTCGACTTCCCCCGCATCGAGGCCGAGGCCGCGAGGGCCGCCGAGCAGGCGATCGAGCTCCTCGGCGCTCGGGACTGCCCCTCGATGCGGGCCGACCTCGTCCTGGCCCCCGACCAGATGATGCTCCAGATCCACGAGTCGATCGGCCATCCCCTCGAGCTCGACCGGATCCTCGGCGACGAGCGCAACTACGCGGGCTCGACCTTCGTCCGCCTCGAGGACATAGGTTCGCTCCGCTACGGCTCCGAGCTCATGAACGTCAGCTTCGACCCGACGGTGGCCGGCGAGGCGGCCTCCTACGGGGCCGACGACATCGGCGCCCCGGCGCGCAAGGAGCTGGTCATCAAGGACGGCATCCTCGTCCGGGCCCTCGGCAGCCTCGAGTCCCAGGCCCGCTCCGGGAAGGCCGGCGTGGCCAACCAGCGGGCCGAGGGCTGGCACCGCTCCCCCATCGACCGCATGGCGAACCTCAACGTCGAGCCCGGCAAGGACGCGTTGCCCGATATCATCGCCTCTGTCGAGAGAGGCGTCTGGATGGAGGCGAACCGCTCCTGGTCCATCGACGACTACCGCAACAAGTTCCAATTCGGCTGCGAGTACGGCAAGCTTATCGAGGACGGCGAGCTCACGAGGACCGTCCGCAACCCGAACTACCGGGGCGTCTCCTCCTCCTTCTGGAGGAGCCTTTACAAGGTGGGCGACGCCTCCACCTTCCAGGTCTTCGGCACCCCGAACTGCGGCAAGGGTGAGCCCAACCAAGTGATCACGACCGGCCACGCGAGCCCGGTCTGCGCCTTCCGAGGCGTGGAGATATTCGGAGGCGAGCAATGAGCGCGATGCGCGATCTCGAGGAGACCTTCAAGGGCGCCTGCGCGGCGCTGTTCGACGAGCTCTCCGGGGGCGAGGAGCTCTCGGTCGGGTTCTCCGGCGAGTCCTCGGACTTCCTCCGCTTCAACCGCGGGAAGGTCCGGCAGATAGGCCACGTCGACGGCGCGTCGCTCCGCTTCAAGTACTACCGCGGCGGCCGCAGCCTCGCCTCGGGCTTCGAGGCGACGGGAGAGGCCGAGGCCGACCGCCGCAAGGCCGCGATGGCCCTCGAGGCGGCGCGCCGCGAGGCCGCCCTCCTCCCGCCCGACCCTTACCAGGTCCTGCCCAAGGCCGCCGCCTCCTCGCGGGAGGAATTCCCCGGCCGCCTCCCCGATCCAGGCCGCCTCCCCCAGGAGATACTCGGCCCGGGACAGGCCCTCGAAGCGGCGGGCGCGGAGTTCGTCGGCATCCATGCGCAAGGGCCCATCTGCCGCGGCGCCGCGACCTCCGCCGGGGCCAGGCATTGGTTCGCGGCCGAGAGCTTCATCGCGGACTACTCGGCCTACCTCCCCAACGGCAAGGCCCTCAAGTCCTGCTACGCCGGCCGAGAGTGGGACGGGGGCGAGTACGCGCGCCGCCTCGCGTCCGAGGCCTCCCGGCTCGAGGCCTTGGGCCGGCCCGAGCGAGCCGTCCCGCCGGGAGAGTACCGCGCCTATATCGCCCCCGAGGCCCTCGCCGAGTTCATCGACTTCTTCTCCTGGTACGGACTCTCGGAGCGCCAGATCCGCGAGGGCGAGAGCGCCTTCATCTCCCTCAAGGAGGGCAGGACCTCCCTTTCCCCGCGCTTCGACCTCGTCCAGGATTTCAGCCTCGGGGTCGAGCCGCGCTTCAACGAGTCGGGAGAGGTGGCGCCCGAGCGCCTGCGGCTCATCGCGGGGGGCAAGCTCGCCTCCACCCTCGTCTCGGCCCGGAGCGAGCGGCAGTACGGCCTCCCCGCCAACGCCGCGCCCGAGGAGGAGTTCCTGCGCTCGGCGGCCATCGGCGCGGGGGAGCTCGACGAGGATCGGGCGCTCGAGGCCCTCGGCACGGGGCTCTACCTCTCGAACCTCCACTACCTCAACTGGAGCGACGTGGATTCGGCCCGGGTGACGGGCATGACCCGCTTCGCCTGCTTCTGGGTCGAGGGGGGCAGGATCGTCTCGCCGATCAAGGACCTCCGCTTCGACGACAGCCTCTACCGCGTCTTCGGCGACAGGCTCGAGGCCCTGACAGCGCGGCGCTCGCTCGTGGTCAATCCCTCGACCTACGAAGAGCGCGCGTTAGGCGGCAGCCTCCTGCCCGGCATACTCCTGAGCGGGCTGACGTTTACGCTTTAATCAAGAGAGAGAAAAAAACAAACCACAGAGGCACAGAGGGGAGAGGGGAGAATA
Source organism: Spirochaetota bacterium (assembly GCA_022711355.1). Taxonomy (GTDB): domain Bacteria; phylum Spirochaetota; class Spirochaetia; order Treponematales; family Rectinemataceae; genus JAKLFE01. The sequence continues at coordinate 41,647 of JAKLFE010000004.1, forward strand.
GCGATTTTCTCTCTATGCCTCTGTGCCTCTGTGCCTCTGTGCCTCTGTGGTTCACGTATTACGCACTATCACGTTTCTTTTCCCGGCGCGGAGGGCTTGGGCGGGTAGGCCGCTATGAGCCGCAGGTAGAACTCGATCCCCTTGCCGAGCTTGGCCACGGGTATGGCCTCGTCCACCGCGTGCATGCTCGCCCGCTCGGCCTTCGAGAACTCGAAGGGAGAGAAGCGGTACACGCGGGGGCAGAGCCGGGCGTAGTGCCGGGCGTCGGTGGCGCCCAGGGCGACGTAGGGGGCCGCCACGGCCTCCGGGTAGGTCGCCGAGGCGGCCCCGGCCACGAGCTCCCAGCTTGGCCCCTCGGTCTCCGAGACGGGCGAAGGCTCCCCCGGATGGATGAGGGCCAGCTCGATCCTCGGGTCGGCTACGACGCGCCGGATGCGGGCCAGGGCTCCCTCCACGGTTTCGCCTATCGCGATCCTCATGTTGACCACGGCCGAGACCCGGGCCGGCAGGATGTTCGCTCCCTCCGAGCCCGCGAGCATGGTGACCGCCGTGGTCGTCCGGCACATCGCCCCCGTCTCGCCCCCCGAGGCGGCGAAGGCCGCTGCCAGGAGGGGCCTGAAGAGCCAGAGGTTGGCCAGGACGAGGCGCAGGCCGAAGGGGGCGTGGCGGCCGAGCTCGCCGAGCATGGCCAGGGTCGGGCGCGGCAGGGAGGGAGGGAAGGGCCGCCTCTCGAGCCGGAGGACGGCGCGGGCGAGGGCCGCCGCCGCGCCGCGCCGCGGCGGGGTCGAGGCGTGGCCGCCCGGGCTCCGGGCGGAGAGCTCGAGGTCGGTGATCCCCTTCTCCGCGACGCCGATCAGGGCGGCGGGCCGCGTCACACCGGGGAAGACTCCCTCGACCACGCCTCCTCCCTCGTCGAGGACGAGGCCGGGCTGGACGCCCCGCAGCGCGAGGAGGGCCAGGATGGCCGGCGTGCCCTCGCCGGCGACCTCCTCGTCGTGGCCGAAGGAGAGGTAGATATCGCGCTCGGGGACGCAGCCCGAGGCCGCGAGGAGCTCGACGGCCTCGAGGGCGCAGCAGAGCGTGCACTTCGTGTCCAGGCTGCCCCGGCCCCAGACCTTGCCTTCGGCGATCCGGCCCGAGAAGGGCGGATGGCTCCAGCCCGCGCCCTCCGCGGCCACGACGTCGTAGTGGGCCATGAGGACGAGGGGCTCGGAGGCGCTCCGGCCCTTCCAATGGTAGAGAAGCGAGTAGCCGCCGGCCACCTCCCTCGTCATGGCGCGGTGAGCCGCGGGGTAGAGCCCGGGCAGGAGCTCGATGAAGGACTCGTACTCGCGATAGTCGACCTTGGAAAGGTCGCGGCTCGAGACGGTCCGCCGGCGCAGCATCTCGGCCAGGCGCGCGGCGGCGGACGGGGCGTCGACGCGGCCGAGGCAGGGCGGCGAGGCCGCGGGATCGAGCGCCGCGGCCCGCGGACCGGCCGCCGCCCGCGGCTTGAAGGCGGCGGCCCTCGCCGCGAGGAGCGCGAGAAGAGCTGCTAACGCGCCGAGGACGAGGGCGGCCATTTCACTCAGCCCTAGCCAAGGAGCTTGCGCTTGTACAGCGCCCGCGCCGCGCCGATCGAGACGAGGGCCCCGACGGGGATGAGGATGCCCACCGGCAGGGAGGGCGCGGCGAGGAAGAGGAGGATCATGAGGGAGAGGGGCGCGACCGATATCCGCCAGTTCTTCGATACGAAGACCACTCCGAGGGCCCCGAAGAGGGAGGGCAGGAGGTTGGCGAAGGCAGGCTTGAGCGCCGGCGATTCGAGGACGGGCACGAGGTAGGACATGAGCAGGACGCCGAGGGCGAGGACCAGGTTCGTGACGAGGGAGGAGGCGCCTATCGCGAGGGTGGAGACGATCTCGCCCTCCTTGGTCGAGGGCTCGACGCCCGCCTGCTGCATGGCGTTGATGGCCGCGGGGACCTTGAGGTTGGAGAGGTTGCCCGTGACGAAGCCCAGGTAGGTCCCGCCCGAGCCGAGCATGGGGGTGAAAGTGGCGACCTCGACCAAGGCTATGGGCCAGAAGACCATGATCGTCGGGAGGAAGCCCTTGAGGAAGGTGCCTAGGGGCGGCCAGACGCCGTAATGCAGGGATATGGCGAGGGGCACGCCCTGGGTGACGACGAGGGCGAGGACCATCCAGATCCTCCCGTCGCGGTGGATCGTCTCGTCGTAGCTCTTGGGGCTCCGGGGCTTCACTTGGCGCCTCCCTCGAGGATGCGGGAATAGAGTATGGCCGAGGCCATGCCGCAGAGCATGCTGACCGGCATGGCGAAGCTCTCGAGCGAGGGGAGCTTGGCCTTCTTGATGAGGAGGCCGAAGAGGGCCATGACCAGGGCCGAGGTGGCCAGGCTCAGGATGGATACGGCCCCGCCCGCGAGGGCCCCGCCCAGGAAGGCGGAGATGAGGCCCATGAACATCGCGGTGATGAGGAGGCTCACCCACTTCGTGTCGCGGCTCTGGGCCTTGCTGATCCCCCCCTGGATCCGCTTGACGAAGAAGATGACGAGGAACATCGCGAAGACCGAGCCGGCCGTCATGGCCCAGGCCACGGCGGAGAAGACCGTCGGGTCGAGGATGGGAGACTTCGTGGAGGCGCCGAAGGCCTGGGCCGCGGTCTCGGCGGCGGGAAGCTCGTAGGTGATGGCGCCGATGACGGAGAGGCGGATCCAGGGCAGGGGGAGGCCGAGGGAGCCGGCCAAGGTGAGGACGGCGAGGAGGATGGCCGCGGAGGGGACGATCGTGAAGACGGCGCTCGAGACGAGGGTCTTCCGCATCGCGGCGGCGGGGAGGCCGATGCGCTTGCCCTCCCGCCAGGCCTTCGCGATGAACACGAGGCTCTGGAGCGTCACGAAGGCGGCCACGACGCAGCCGAGCGCGAAGAGGAAGGCGCTATTGCGGATGTCGCCCATGTATAGAGACTCCTTTCCGGGGCCGGGACCTAGCGAAGAACCTTATACCGCGGGATGCCGCCTGTCAAACGCGCCCCGCCTCCCGGGCCCCCAGCTCGGCCGCCGCGGAGGCGAGGAAGGACTCGAGGCCCGCGCGGTCGGCGAAGCTCGCGCGGAAGCTCGCGCCCCCGCCGCCGCCCTTGCCTCCCGCGGCGAGGGCGAGGGGCTTGAGGCGCTCGCCGAGGCGGGCCTCGCCCGAGGGCGCGACGGCCAAGGCCGTCAGCTCCGGCAGGCTCGCCGCCAGGCAGGCCGCGCCCCGCGAGGCGAAGGCCTTGGCCGACTCGAGGGCGGCCTCGGCGCCGCGGTCGGCCAGCTTGACGAGGAGGGCCGGAGGCAGGCCCCCGGGCCCGCGGGAGGCGAGCTCGGCCTCGAGCGAGGCTCGTTCGCGCATCGCGGCCTGGGCCGCTCGCTCGAGCTCCTCGAGCCGCGCGGCGGCGCGGGCCGCCTTGGCGGCGAGCTCGGGCACCGAGCAGCCGAGGGCCCGGGCGGCCTCGCGCGCGGCCCGCGAGGCCGCGAAGGACTCGCCCAGGGCGCGGCCGCCGGCCACGAAGAGCACGCGGGTCATGCCCTTGTACCGCTCGGCGCCGAGGAGCTTGAGGTGGCGGATCCGGCCGGTCGAGGCGAGGTGGGTGCCGCAGCAGGGCGTGAAGTCCAGGCCGTCGATCTCGACGATCCGGATCTCCCCCTCGGACTCGGGCGGCTTGCGGCGCAGGGGGAAGGAGGCGGGGTCCTCCGGGGGGCAGAGATGGACCGAGACGGGGTAGTCCTCGGCGATGATCTCCTCGATCCGGAGCTCGGCCTCGGCGAGATCCTCGCCGCCGAGGCCGGGGGCGTCGACGTCGATCGTGCAGCGCTCGGCCCCGAGGTGGAAGGAGACCGTCGCCGCGCCGAAGAGCCTCAGGAGGGTCGAGGAGAGGAGGTGCTGGCCCGTGTGCTGCTCGGAGTGGTCGCGCCGGCGGCCCTCGTCGAGGACGAGGCGGAGCCGGTCGCCGGCCGAGGCCGCCAGGGGCGAGGCGAGGCGGTGGAGGACGCGGCCGCCGGACTCCTCGACGGCGGCGACCTCGACGCCGCCTATCGCGCCCAGGTCGCAGGGCTGGCCGCCGCCCTCGGGGTAGAAGATCGTGCGGTCGAGCTCGAGGATCGGGGCGGCGGGCTCGCCCTCGACCCTGAGCAGCGTGGCCTCGGCCTCGAGGGCCGGGGGATCGGAGTAATAAAGCTTTTCGGTGCGGGCCATGCCCGATTCTAGCGCGCCCAGGGCCCGGGAGGAAGGCCGCGCCGCCGCCTTTTCTCGCGGGCCGGTCTTCCGCTACCATGGGCCATGCTCTCGGCCCTCGGATCGGTCCTCTCCGTCATCCTCATGATCGCCCTCGGCTTCGGCCTGGCCAAGCGGGGCTGGTTCGACGAGGCGGCCTCCAAGCTCCTCTCGCGCCTCGTCGTGTCGGTGGCCCTGCCCGCCTACATGATCGCCAACCTCATGGGGGGCTACGACCGCGCGAAGCTCCTCGCGATGCTGCCCGGCCTGCCCATCCCCTTCGCCACGATGCTCCTCTGCTTCGCCCTGGCCCGGATCCTGGCCGCGGCCTTCCGCGTGCCCCGGCCCCGGCGGGGCGGCTTCGCCGCGATGCTGGCCCTGTCCAACACCATCTTCATCGGCCTGCCGGTCAACGTCGCGATCTTCGGCGAGCCGAGCATGCCCTACGTCCTCCTGTACTACATCGCGAACACCACCCTCTTCTGGACCCTCGGCGTCTACGGGATCGCGCGCGACGGCGAGGAGCTCGGGGGGCGCAAGGCGGCCTCGATCCTCTCGCGCGAGGGGCTCGCGCGCATCTTCTCCCCCCCCCTGACGGCCTTCCTGGCCGCGATAGCCCTGATCATGGCCGGCGTTCGGCTCCCGCGCTTCGCCCTGGACCTGTGCAGGACCCTGGGCAGCCTCACCACGCCCCTGTCGATGCTCTTCATCGGCATCGTCATCTCGAAGGTCGAGTGGCGCTCGATCAGGCTCGAACGCGACCTGGTCCTCCTCCTCGCCGGCCGCTTCCTCCTCTCGCCGGCCATCCTCGTCGGCCTCGTCTACGCGGCCGAGGCCCTGTGGCCCGCCATGCCCCCCCTCATGAAGGGCGTCTTCCTGATCCAATCGGCGATGCCGGCGATGACCCAGACGCCCATCCTCGCCAAGTCCTACGGCGCCGACGCCGAGTACGCGGGCCTGGGCGCCTCGCTCACGACGGTCCTGAGCCTGGCGACGATCCCCCTGTACATGGCCCTGGCGGCGAGGCTCTTCTAGCGTGTACGGCATCGACTTCGGGACCTCGAACACGGTGGTCTCGGCGCGGCGCGGCTCCGCGGCCCGGGTCCTCGAGCTCGAGGGCCTGGGCACGGTGGTGCCCTCCCTCCTGTACTTCGAGCGCGACCGCCCCTTCTCGGCGGGGGCCGAGGCCCGCGAGGACTACGCGCGGGCCCTCGAGCGCTGGAAGGGCGAGCGGGACCTCTACGCCCGCTTCCGCTTCTTCCAGGGCCTGAAGTTCGCCCTCCGCGACGAGCTGTTCACCGGCACGGCGGTCTTCGGCAGGCGCTGGAAGGCGGAGGAGCTCGTCGGGGCCTTCCTCCGCGTCGTCAAGGATCGGGCGGACCGGGCCGCGGGAGCGGAGATCCGCGAGGCGGTCGTGGGCCGCCCCGTGCGCCTCTCCGCCGATCCCGCCTCAGAGGCCGCCATCCTCGAGCGCTACCGCTCGGCCTGCCGCCTGGCCGGCATCGAGACCTCGCACTTCGTGGCCGAGCCCATAGCCGCGGCGGCCTCCCTCGTCGGCAGCCTCGAGGGACTGGTCCTCGTCTTCGACTTCGGCGGCGGCACCCTCGACATCGCCGTGGCGGAGCTCTCCGGCGGGAAGGCGAGGGTCCTCGCGAGCGCCGGGGCCGAGCTCGGGGGCTACGCCCTCGACGAGGACCTCTCCCGCGCGAGGATCATCCGCCATTTCGGCTACGGCTCGACCTTCCGCACCATGACCGGCCGCGACCTGCGGCTGCCGAGCTGGATCACCAACCAGGTCGCCTCGTTCTACGCCCTCCCCCTGAGCGACATCGCGAGGACGAGGGAGGCGATACGCGAGCTCATGTTCGAGGCGCGGAGCAAGGAGGCGCTGCGGGGCCTCGTGGCCTTCCTCGACGCCAACATGGCCTTCGGGCTCTTCGAGCGCGTCGACGAGGCCAAGATCGGGCTTTCCGACGGGGAGGAGGCCGCGATCCGCTTCGCCGTCCCGCCCCACGTCGCCTTTGAGGAGCGCATAACGCGTCCCCAGTTCGAGGAGCTTGTGGCGCCCCGGGTGGCCGAGGCCGAGCGCCTCGTGGACCGGGCCCTCGCCGAGGCGGGGGTCGCCGCGGGGGCCGTGGCCAGGGTCCTGCGCGTGGGGGGCTCCTCGCAGGTGCCCGCCTTCGCCGCCATGCTCGAGCGCCGCTTCCCCGGCCGGGTCGAGCGGGGCGAGGTCTTCACGAGCATCTCGGCGGGGCTGACGGCCGCCTGGGAAGCCGGCCTGGGCTCGGACTAGCCTGGGCTAGGCCGAGCGGGAGGGCCCGGGAGGCGCCAAGCGGCGCGGCCCTCGAGACGGCCGCGCCACGATCGCATTCCGGCTAACGTATCTCGAAGTAGTGCCGCTCGATGTAGGCGGCGCGCTCGGCCGACTTGTCCCAGAAGGCGCTCTGGGGATAGTCGGAGCAGACCTTCCGGTACAGCGCGAGGGCGCGCCGTATGTCCTTGAGCGGGCCGTTCTGCTCGAGGGCGAGGGCGTAGAGGTAGAAGGCCTCGTCGATCCCCGAGGGATAGCGGGCGAGGAGGCGGTCGAGGGCCTCGAGGGCGCCGGAAACCCGCCCCGCGCCCAGCTCGTTCTTGGCCTCGATGAGGATCGCCTCGGGCGAGTCGGGCGCGGGCTTGGCCGGGACCGCCGCGCCTTGCCCCGGAGCGGGCGCGGCGCCTGGACCGAGAGCCGGCGCGGCGCCTTGGCCCGCGGCCGGCGCGGCCAGCTGGCCCGCGGGGAGCGCCGGGGAGGCCGCGGCGTTCCCCGGCGCGGCGGGCGCGGCCTGCTGCGCCGGGGCGGGAAGGGCGGCCTTGGGCGTGACCTTCAGGGAGACGAACTCGTCGTAGACGAGGCCGCGCAACGCGTCCTGCCTTTGGAAGCGGAGGAGGTAGTCCCCCGGCTTGGAGGCGAGGAGGGAGAAGACGACCCCCTTCCCCTCGAAGCGCCGGCTCTCGTACGCGGTTCCCTCGCGGCCGTCGCGCTCGCCCAAGTAGGTCCAGCCCGTGCCCTCGAAGGGGATCTCCACGCGGGAGCCGGCCTCGGCCGCGACGGAGCGCCCAGGCTCGGCGGGAGGCGCCGGCCGCTCGGCCGCGGCGAGGGCCGAGGAGGGAGGGGCCAGGGGGAGGCTCGGAGCCGGGGCCTTGGGCGCGGCCTTCGGGGCTTCCTTCGAGGCTTCCTTCGGCGCCGCCTTCGGGGCGGCCGGCGGCGCGGCTTTCGCGGGCGCCGGGGCGGCCTTCGGGGCCGGCTTGGCCGCCGGGGCGGGCTTGGGGGCGGGCTGGGGCTGGACCGGCTCGGGGAGAGCCGGCTTCGCGGCCGGGACCGGAGCCTCGGGCTCGAGCCGGGCGATGGGAGCGGGAGCCAGGAGGGCCCGGCTCTCCGGCTCGGGGAGGGAGGCTACGACGAGGGGCGAGGCGAAGGGCCGCCGCCGGGGGAAGGAGAGGCTCGGGGGCGGGAGGGGCTCGGCGGCCTTGGCCGGGGCGGGAGCTCCTTCAGCGGCCGGCTCGGCGGGAAGGGAGGCCGCCGCCGGGGCGGGCGCTTCGGCCGGGGCGGGCGGAGCAGGGCTCTCCGCGCCGGGAGCCGGCTTGGGAGAAGACGCGCAGGAGGCGAGGAGGATGGCGGACAGGGCCAGGGCTCCGCGGCGAGCGTGGGAACTCATCAGCGCACCGTCCTGTACAAGGCTTCGATCTCGGCGTCGTTGCGGCTCGCGAGCGCGGCCCTATCTATCCCGGCCCGGCCGATGCCGAGCTCGATCGCGTCCTGGACCGTATAGGCGGGGCCTCCCTCGCGCTCCATCTCCATCCGCGGCCGGAGCGAGCTCCGGGGCGGGACGATCAGGGCGCGGACCAGGGCCATTCCCTCCTTCGTGGCGCCCGGGCCTGGGCCGATGGGCTTGGGCGGAGCGCCCACGATGATGGAGGTGAGGGCGAGGACGACGAGGAAGATGGCGAGGGCCGCGACGCAGGCCAGGAGGAGCTTGTTCTTGAGGAGGGCCTCGAGGCCGGCGCGGAGGTCGATGGCGGGGAGGGCGGCCTTCCCCGCGCGCGGGCCCGGGGCCGGGCGCGCGGGGGCGGCGTTCGGCTCGAGGAGGGCGTCGAGGTCGGCGTCCCCGTCCTCGACGCTGCTGAAGGGCTCGGGCGAGGCCCGCCGCGAGGAGGGCAGCTTCGAACGCAGGAGGCCCGCGGCCTTCCCGAGGGCTCCGCGAGCGGCGCCCAGGGCCTTGTCGAGGGGGAGGCCCACCCTAGGCCTCCCCTCCCCCGCCCCCGGCGAGCGCGGCTTCCGGCAGGTCCTTCCGGGCGGCCGGGGCGGGCTCGGGCGGCGACTGGGGAGCCTTCGAGGAAGGCTGCTCGGGCGGCGACTGGGAAGCCTTCGAGGAAGGCTGCTCGGGCGGGAGCTCCGTGCCCTCCTCGTACTCGACCTCCTCCTCGACCATGTCGACGACGGGCTCGGGCACCGTGATGGCCTTCCCGTCGGAGCGCTCGAGGCGGACGGAGATGACCTTGGTGACGCCGGACTCCTCCATGGTGACGCCGAGGAGGGCGTCGGCGCCGGTGACGGTCTTCTTGTTGTGGGTGATGACGACGAACTGGCTCGTGCGGCCGAACTCGCGCAGGAGGTTCACGAAGCGGATGACGTTCTGCTCGTCGAGGGCGGCGTCGATCTCGTCGAGGAAGCAGAAGGGCGAGGGCCTGACCATGTAGGTCGCGAACAGGAGGGCGATGGCGGTGAGGGTCTTCTCGCCGCCGGAGAGGAGGGCGATGGACTCGAGCTTCTTGCCCGGGGGCTGGGCGTAGATCTCGATGCCCGACTCGAGGACGTGGTTGGGGTCCACGAGCCTGAGCTCGCCGCGCCCCCCGCCGAAGAGGCGGCGGAACATGTTGTGGAAGTTCTTCTTGATCTTGTTGTAGGTCTCGAGGAAGAGGGCGGCGCTCTCGTCGCGGATCTCGTCGGTTATGCGCTTGAGGTCGGCCTTGGCGGCCTCGAGGTCGGCGAGCTGGCCCGCGAGGAAGTCGTAGCGCTCCTTGACCTCGGCGTACTCCTCGGGGGCCATGAGGTTGACCGAGCCTAGGTCCTTGAGCTTCTGCTTGAGGCCGTTCATCGCGTCGCGGAGCTCGGAGACGGGGGTGCGGATCTCGAACATGCGCGACTCGTACTCCATGAGGTCGCGCGAGTACTGCTCGGCGAAGTTCTCCTTGACGTTGCGGATCTCGGTCTCGGTCTGCGCGAGGCCGAGGTGGAGGCGCTCGAGCTCGCTCTGGAGGGAGCTCAGGCGCTCCATCTTGCGCTTCAGCTCGTCCTGGCGCTTGGTCAGGTCGGAGTTCTTGAGGCTGATCTCGCGCTCGAGGCGCTCGAGCTCGGCGGTCAGCTCGCGGCCGCGCTTCTCGATGTCGGCTATCTCCTCGTCGAGGTCGGAGAGCTCCTCCTGGGACTCGCCCAGGCGCTTCTCCTCGAGGTAGACCTCGTTCTCGAGCTCCTTGAGGTAGCCCTCCTGGCCCGCTATCTCGCGGCGGAGGAGGACGAGGGCCTCCTCGGCGGCCGCGGCCTGGGTCTGCATGCGGATGCGGTTGCCGCGCAGCTCCTCGAGGGTGGCGCGGTACTCGGCGAGCTTCTCGCCCAGGGCGCGGTTCTCCTCCCGGAGCGCGGCGATGCGCTCGCGGCGGGCGGCCACGCCCTCGTCGCTCGAGGCGATCTCGCGGTCGATGGCCCGCTTCTTCGTGATGATGCCCTCGGGCGAGAGGAACTCGTCGATGAAGGAGGGCGTGGTCTTCTTGTAGTCCTGGTAGCGGCGCCCGAGCTCCTCGACCTGGGAGGCGGCCTGGGCGAGGTCGGCGGCGGCCTTGGCTATGAGGGCGTCCCGCGCCTCGGCCGCGGCGGAGGCGCCGAGGGCGCCGAGGTCGCCGAGGATGGCGCCCTTGCCCGACAGGCGCGAGCGGATGGCCGCGATGAGGGACTCGATGCCCTCCTCGGCCGCCCGCCGCTCGGCGGAGGAGTAGCCCGATTCCTTCAGGCGCGCGTCGAGCTGGGCGACGATGTCCTCGGTGATGGCGTCCAGGCGCGAGCGGGCGTCGGCGCGGTCGCGCTCGAGCCCGCCGATCTCCGACTCGGCCTTGGCGATGGCGGCCTCGTTCTCGCGGACGCGGAGCTCGGAGGTCCTGATGCCCTCCTCGAACTCGGCGATGTTCCGCTCGATCTCCTTGACCCGGGAGCGGAGCGAGGAGAGCTCGCCCTCCTTCTCCGCCTCGTCGTCGCGCAGGGATTCGAGCTTCTCCCGGAGGGACTTGGCCTTGAGCCGGGCCTGGTCGATCTTGCCCTTGGCCTCGGAGACCCGGTCGGCGAGGAGCTTGCGCTGCTTCTCCTTGCCGACCCGCTCCACGGCGAGGCCGTAGACCGTCTTCTGGTGCTCGACGAGCTTGGCCTCCATGCCGTTGACGATGTCGAGGTTCTCCTCGAGGGAGAGGTTGATCGAGTCGATCTCGCCCTTGACCTGGTCGCGGGCCTTGGCCTTGCTCCCGATCTCCTCGTCGCGGCGGTCCTTCTCCTGGACGAACTGCCGCAGGCGGAGGAGGTGGAGGTCGAGCTCGGCGGCGAAGACCTCCTCGCGGAGGGCGCGGTACTTCAAGGTCTTGTCGGACTGGACCTTGAGGCTGTCGTGGCTCCGCTTGACCTCGCCGAGGATGCCCGCGACCTGGCGCATGTTCTCCTCGGTCTTCTCGAGCTTGGACTCGGCCTCCCGGGAGCGGACCTTGTGCTTGGTGATGCCGGCCGCCTCCTCGAAGAGGTAGCGGCGGTCCTCGGGCTTGGAGGAGAGGATCTGGTCGATCTTGCCCTGCTCCATGACGGAGTAGGCAGACTTGCCGATGCCCGTATCCCAGAAGAGCTCGCGCAGCTCCTTGAGCTTGGCCTGGGTGCCGTTGATGAAGTACTCGGCCTCGCCGGAGCGGTAGAGCCGGCGCTTGATGGCGATCTCGGGGGCGTCGATGGAGGAGAGGAGGCCGGCCTCGTTGGAGATGGTGACGGTGACCTCGGCGACCGCGAGGGGCTTGCGCGACTCGGTGCCGTTGAAGATCACGTCCTCCATGCTCTCGGCGCGGAGGCTCTTGGCCGACTGCTCGCCGACGACCCACTTGATGGCGTCGACGACGTTGGACTTGCCGCAGCCGTTGGGTCCGAGGAGGGCGGAGATGCCGTCGGAGAACTCGATCAAGGTGCGGTCGGCGAAGGATTTAAATCCGAAGATCTCGAGACTTTTCAGGAACACGCGTTGCCCTCGTTCTGTGCCGGCTTTCGACAACTGTAGCACGCTGGGAGGGCCGCTCGCAAGGGCGAGGGCGGAAAGGCCGCCCGCCGGGAAGGGCTCCGCGGCCGGGTCAAGACGAATGTCCCTTCCCTCAAAATTCGTTCACGTTCCATAAAGCGCAATTACAGAAGACCAGAAGAACAGAGACACAGAGACACAGAGAAGAAAAAGAAGGGGGAAAGACGAAATGGCGTAGGAAAAAAGGCAGAGGCGGAGTGCTTTCCTCTATCCTCTATTCCTATCTTCCCTCTGTGTCTCTGTGGTTTCTATGTGCTTTAGTTAGCTGAGTTCTGAAGGGAGAGGAAATCTGTCCACGGAGGCCTTTGGAAGAGGGGGGCCCGGGGGAGAGGAACCTTTCGCGCGTTTCGAAAGGTTCCTCCCCCCGGATCATTGATCGTCCTGGCTCACGAGGAGGGAGTAGACCTCCTGGGGCGTCTTGGCGGCGGCCAGCTGGTCCCGGAGCGCCCCGTTCTTGAGCTTGGAGCTGAAGAAGGAGAGGGTCTGGAGGTAGTAGGCGTGCTGGTTGTAGGCGGCGGCGATCATGAACAGGAGGCGGACGGGCATGTCGTCGAGGGACTGGAAGTCGATGATGTCGCACTGGCTCACCCCGACCGAGACGACGAGGTCCGTGACCGAGGAGAGGCGGACGTGGGGTATGGCGATGCCGCGGCCGATAGCCGTGCTCATGAGCTCCTCGCGCCGCAGGATCTCGGCCACGAGCTCCTGGCGGCTCTTGATCTGGGGGGCGCTGGCCAGGTTCTCGGCCAGGGCGACGAGGGCGTCCCGCTTCTTGGCGTGGCTGAGGAAGAGGATCCGATCCGGGGAGAGGATGTTCTGGATCTGGACGACGCTGAAGATGTTCGCGGGGCGGTTGGAGGAGAGCCGCTCGTTCACCCAGCGCTCGATCTCGCTCTTCTTGAAGCGCCAGACGGTCCCGATCTTGCCCGAGGGTATCTCGCCCTTCTGGGCCCAATCGTAGACCGTACGCTCGGAAACCCGGAGATATCGAGCGACTTCTTCGATGGTGAGGATATCGTCATCCATGCGAAGGACTCCTCCCTATAATAAAGCTTCGCATTATTGTGCAACGGATGCGAGTATATGTCAAGTGAAAGCCGTTTCGCAGGATGGAAGGGGGCCGGATCGCTCCTAGGCCTGCCAGGGCCGGTCGAAGCTCCCCTCGCTCACGAGGTCCTGCAGCTTCTTGGTGGGGTGGATGAGGTGGCTGGCGAGCTTGAGGAGGTCCACGCGCGCGCGGGGATAGCCGAGGGCGAGGAGGGAGACGACCTTGTAGGCCGCGGGGAGGCCGACGAGGCGCCTGACCATGGCCTCGTCGAAGCTGCCGACCCAGCAGCTGCCCAGGCCCTCGGCGCTGGCGGCGAGGGCGAGGTGCTCGAGGGCTATGGTCGTGTCGACCTCGTACCACTCGGGAGAGCGGGCCTGGTCCCCGGCGCCGACGACGACGAGGGGGCACTGGTCGAGGAACTTCGCGTAGGGGCCGCCTCGGGCGAGCTCGGCCCGGGCGGCGGGATCGCTCACGAGGACGAGGCGCCAGGGCATGAGGTTGTTGGCCGAGGGCGCCTCGCGGGCGGCCTCGAGGAGGCGGGCGAGGAGCTCCCGAGGGATGGGCCGATCCTCGTAGGAGCGGACCGAGCTGCGGGCCATGAGGGTTTGGTAGAATTCCATGTCAGGCCTCCGTTTCTTCGCGGTATGCCGAGATTTCCGAGGAGCCGAAGCCGAGGGCGCGGAGCCGCGAGCGGGCCGCGGCGGGATCGCCCTTGGCCTTCTTGAGCTCCGCGGCCCAGGCCCGGCCGAGGGCGGCGCGCCGGGCTTCCGGGTCGAGGAGGGCGGCTATGGCGGACCGGGCCGTCTCCTCGTCGACGCCGCGGGCCCGGAGGGCGGCGGCCAGGCTGGCGGGGCCCTCGGCCCGGCGGGCCAGGCGGGAGGCGACGTAGGCCCGGGCGAAGCGGGCCTCGTCGAGCCAGCCCCGCTCCGCGAGGCGCTCGAGGGCCAGGCTTACCGCCCGGCCCGAGAAGCCCCGGGAGCCGAGCTTGACCTTGAGCATGAAGGCCGACTGCTCGGCCCGGGCCAGGAGGGCGAGGCCCCGCTTCTCCGCCTCGCGGGCCTCGGCGGCGAGGCGGAGGGCGGCTTCCCCGGCCTCGTCGAGCTCGGTCCCCGCCGCGAGGGCGGCGGGGGGCAGGCCGAGGGAATCCAGGAGCTCGAGCTCGACCAAAAAGCTGGAGCCCCCGGCCGCGATGGTCGCGACTCCGGAGGCTCCACGCCGTACGGATTCTATCCGCAGTCTCGGCGCTTCGCGCCTCGACTCAGCGATTTCCTGCGCCTTGTCCATATCCGCAGGAAATCGCGCCATGAAGATGAATTAGCGCTTGCTGAACTGGAAGCGGCGGCGGGCGCCGCGCTGGCCGTACTTCTTGCGCTCGACCATGCGCGGGTCGCGGGTGAGGAAGCCGTTGGCCCTGAGGGAGGCGTGGCTCGCGGGGTCGACCTGGGCGAGGGCCTGGGCGACGCCGTGGCGGCAGGCCCCAGCCTGGCCGTTGGGGCCGCCGCCGAGGACGCTGATGAGGATATCGTACTTGTTCTCGGAGGCCGTCACCATGAGGGGCTGGCGCACCATGTAGACGAGCTCGCCCTGCTTGAAGTAGCTGCCGAGCTCCTTGCCGTTGACCTCGACCTTGCCCGTGCCCTCGCGGACGAAGACGCGAGCGATGGCGCACTTGCGGCGGCCGGTCCCTATTCCGAGGTTCCTGATCATCCTTCGATCCCCTTACTTACAGTTCGATGGCGACGGGGCCCTGAGCCGCGTGCGGGTGGTTCGGGCCGGCGTAGATCTTGGCGTTCTTGTAGAGCTTGCGGCCCAGGGGTCCCTTGGGGAGCATGCCGCGGATGGCCAGCTCGAGGGGGGCCACGGGATTCCGCTGGAGCAGCTCGGCGAAGGTGTTGTCCTTGAGGCCGCCGGGGAAGCCGGTGTGGTGGTAGTAGACCTTGTTCTGGCGCTTGCGCCCGCTCACCGCGATCTTGTCGGCGTTGACGACGACGATGAAGTCGCCCGTCTCCTGGGAGGGGGTGTAGGTCGGCTTGTGCTTGCCGCGGAGCATGTAGGCCACCTTGGCGGCGACGCGGCCGAGGGGCTTGCCCTCCGCGTCGATCACGAACCAGGAGCGCTCGGCGGTCTGGGGCGTGACGAATAGGGTCTTCATCTATCTATACCTTTACCTTCTCGTGGTATCGTGCGGCGGAATCGCGCGGGCGCCATATTCCCATAAAGGGTGATAAGTGTCAATACCGCCGGGACGGCGCCGCCCGGAGGGACCCTCGCCGCCGGGGCCGTTCAGCCCTTCTTGCCCGCCTTCTCGGCTTCCTTGGCCGACTCCTCGGCCTCTTCCTTCTTGGCTTCCATCCTATCCTTGATGTCGGCGACCCCGATGAACACGGCGATGATCCCCACGAAGGCGGCGAGGACGGGCAGGGAGCCCCTGAGGAAGGCGAGGACGTCCGCCCACCAGGCGAGGGGGCCCGGCACGCAGGCGAAGACGGCGAAGGCGACGAAGAGTATCCCGACTATGAGGGCGACCATGCTATTTCCTCCTAATTCCCGGCGGAGCGAGGCTTTCCCCGCGCCGCCGGCTCCAATGATAGCATTTCGGGCCCTCCGTAGCAACCGCCGCCGATTGTCCGGCCCGGGCCTCGGGGGCTATACTGGGCGACCATGTTCAAGGCCCAATCCATAGCCCTTTATAAAAACCGCCCCGTCCTCGTCCTGGAGGTCAGGGACCGGATCGAGATACGGCTCGAGGACGGCTCCTCCCTCCGCGTCCGCGACAAGGACCTCGCGGCCCTCCACCCGGGGCCCGTGACCAAGCTGCCCGAGCCGGCGGGCGGGGGGGATTTCGACACCGCCCGCGCCATGCTCGCGGGCCCGGCGGCCGCGCCCACGCCCTGGCTCGAGCTGGCCGAGCTGGTCTTCGGCGCCTCCGGCCCGGCCGAGGTCCTTGCCTGCTGGAAGGAAGCGGCCGAGGGGCGGCGCTACCGCCTCGCCGAGGGCCTGCCCCTCGCCCTGAGCGACGAGGAGGTCGAGCGCGAGGCGGCCAAGCGGGAACGCAAGGAGGGCGAGGCCGCCGAGCGGGCGGCCTTCGTGGAACGGGCCCGGCGCGCGAGGAAGGCCAAGGGCGGCGAGGGAGCCTTCCTTCCCGCCGACGAGCGCTTCCTGGCCGAGATCGAGGCCCTCGCCCTGGGCAAGAGCGCCAAATGCAGGATGGCGGCCGATATCGGCTTCGCCGAGGAGGCCGAGGCGGCCGGCGCCTTCCTCCTGGCCGCCGGGCACTGGGACGAGGGGCTGAATCCCTACCCCAGCCGCGCGGGCTGCCCCCTCTCCCCGCCCCGGGTCGCCCTCGGCCCCGAGGCCGGCGGAGGCCCCGAGCGGGTCGACCTGGGGGATATGGAAGCCTGGGCCATCGACAACGCCTGGTCCTCCGACCCCGACGACGCCATCGGCTGGGACGGTTCGGCGGTCTGGGTCCACGTGGCGGACCCGGCCTCCGCCATCCTCCCCGGCTCCCCCGCCGACCTCGAGGCCCTCGCCCGGGGGGCGACCCTCTACCTCCCCGAGCTGACCTCCCCCATGCTTCCCGACGAGGCCCTCGAGCGCTTCGGCCTGGGCCTCGGGGAGGGCCCCGGCCCCGGGCTCCTCCCGACCTCCCCCGCCCTCTCCTTCCGCATCGAGGTGGCCGAGGACGGATCCCTGGCCGCGGTCGAGGTCCTGGCCTCGAGCCTCCGGGTGCGGCGCGCCTCCTACGGCGAAGCCGACCGCCTCATCGCCGCGGGCGAGGCCCCCGGCCTCGCCGCCCTGGGAGAGGTCGCGCGCCGCCGCGCCGCCCGCCGCCGCGCCAACGGCGCGGTCGAGATCGACATACCCGAGGTCAGGGTCAGGGTCTTCCCCGGTGAGGGGGGGGCGAAGGAGATCGCGATCGAGCCGGTGCCCGAGGACAGCTCGAGCGGCCTCGTGCGCGAGATGATGCTCCTCGCGGGGGAGGCAGCCGCCCGCTGGGCCTTCGAGCGGGGCCTGGCCTTCCCCTACTACAGCCAGGAGGCCCCCGGCGAGTCCGCGGCCTCCCGCGAGGGGGAGGACTCCCTCGCCGCCCAATTCGCGCGGCGCCGCCTCATGCGCGCGGGGGTCTCGGGGCCGACCCCGATGGCCCACCGGGGCCTCGGCCTGCCCTTCTACGCCCAGGCGACGAGCCCGCTCCGCCGCTACCAGGACCTCCTGGGGCACATGCAGCTCCGCGCGGTCCTGGCCGGCCGCGAGCCCCTCGACGCCGACGAGGTCGGCCGGCGCTGCGCCCTCGCCCAGGCAGCCTCGGCCGCGACGCGCCAGGCCGAGCGCGGGAGCGAGCTGCACTGGAAGCTCGCCTACCTCGCGCGCCGCCCGGGCTGGGAGGGGAAGGCCCTCCTCGTGGGCTCGGCCGGTCCCGGGACCTACCAGGCCTACCTCCCCGAGCTCGGGCTCGAGACGAGGCTCCGCCTCGGCCCCGACCGCTCCCTCGACGAGGAGCTGCGGGTACGGCTGGCCCGGGTCGACCTCGGGAGCCTCGAAGCCTCCTTCGAGGAGCTCCGCTAGGGCCTCGTATTGACCCTGGGGTGCGGCGGCTCTATCCTTTCGCTACCATGGAGCACAAGGACCACCGCCTCGCAGCCCTCGTGTACGCGGACATAGCCGGCTTCTCCCGCATGATGGAGGCTGACCAGGCCGGCGCCCTCGAGCTCCTGCGCTACCAGCGCGAGCTCTTCGGCGGCATCGCCGCCCGCCGCGGGGGCTCCCTCGTCAAGACGATGGGCGACGCCCTCCTCCTCGACTTCAAGAACGCGGCCGAGGCCCTCCAGTGCGCCCTGGAGGCCCAGGACCTGATCTACGCCCGCAACAAGGCGGCCCCGGGAGCGCCCCTGCTCCTGCGCATCGGGCTCCACGTAGGCGACATCTGCTTCTTCGAGGACGACGCGCTGGGCGAGGGCGTCACCATCGCGGCGCGGCTGCGCTCCCTCGCGCGGCCCGGCTGCGTCTGCCTCTCCCAGGACGCCTACGGCCTCGCCCTCGGCAAGGTCGGGTTCAGCGCGCGGGACCTGGGCGCCCTCCCCCTCGAGGGCGTCTCCAAGGAGATCCGGGCCTACGAGATCGCCACGCCCAGCGCCGGGCTCGGCCCCGGCCCGGGCGAGCCGCTCCCTGGCGGCGCGGCGGCCGCGGCCCCGGGAAAGGGCCCCGAAGGCTCCCCGAGCCTCCTTACGGAGATCCGCGCCTCCATCCTCCGGGACTGCAAGGAGCTCGGGCGCCGCATGACCGTGGACGAGGCCCGGGAGAAGTACGGCTTCTACGGGGCCGAGGCCGACGAGGTCATCGCCTCCATGGCCGAGCGGGGCGTCCTCGCCCGGCCGGCCCCGGGACGCGTCGAGGATCCCGCGGGAGCTCCCGCAGGAGCCTCGAGCTTCGGCATCTTCGACGGGAAGATCGTCGTCGGCGGCAAGGTCCTCGGCACGACGGAGGAGCTGGGCAAGGGCATAGGCTCGGCGATCAGCGGCATCGTGAGCGAGATCGAGCGCCACGCCAGGGAGGAAGGGGGCGGGGACCGCGAGGCGATGCGGGAAGCCCGGCACGCCGCCAGGGACAGGGCCCGCGCGGGGAGGCACGCGGCGCGCGAGGCCCTCCGCCGCGAGGTGGGGGAAGGCCCGACCGGGAAGTGGGACCGCAGGCTCATGGAGGAGGAGCGCTGGCGCCCCGGATCCGAGGCCCTGGCCCCCGACATCGACAGCTACCGGGAGCTCCTGGCCGAGCGCCGCGCCAAGGCCCGGGGCGGCCTCGCGGCCCACACCATTACCTACGGCGCGGTCAACGCCTTCCTCTGGTACCTGAACCTCAGGACCTCGCCGGGCGGCTTCCTCTGGGCCGCCATCGTGAGCGCGGCCTGGGGCATCGGCCTGGTCTCCTCCTACGTCGCCGCCTCCCGGGCCGGGGCCAAGGCCCGCGAGGCCGAGGCGATGCCCGACCTCGATTCCTCCCAGCTCGCCATCTACAAGAAGCTCGGGCGCATGGAGGACTCCATGGCCCAGCACGGGGCCTCGACGATCATGGTGAGCTTCCTCCTCGGGCTCATCAACTTCCTGACCGGCCCCTCCTTCCTCTGGTTCCTCATCCCGAGCGCCCTCCTCCTCCTGGGCTACATCTCCCACGCGGCGGCCTTCTCGGCCTCCCGGCCCCGGCTCCGCCGCAAGCTCCTCGACTCCCTAGGGATCAAGGGCGGCTGGAGGGGCCTGTTCCGGGGCGCCCAGGCCCGGCGCGCCGAGGCCGCGGGCCTGGGCCCCTACGCCGACCTGTACCGCGAGGCCCAAGCCGCCCGCGACGCCCTCGCCGCCCAGGCGGCCGCCGGCCAGGCGGGCCCCCTGGACGAGGGCCTCGCGCCCTCGCTGGACCGCTACCTCGGGCAGGTCAGGCTCCTCGCCCAGTCCGCCAACGAGATCGACCGCCTCGTCGAGGCCATACCCATGGCAGAGCTCGCGAAGGACCGGGCGGCCCTGGCCGCCAAGCGCGACGCGGCGGCGAGCCCGGGCCTCAAGGAGGAGTACGGGCGCTCCATCGCGGAGATCGACAAGCAGGAGCGCTCCTACCAGGAGCTCAAGGAGCAGAGCGAGGTCGTCAGGCTCCGGCTCTCCTCCTCGGTCAACCAGCTCAAGCAGATGCGCCTGGACATCGCCCGGCTCCAGGCGGCGCCCGGGGCCGGGGCCGGCGGCGGCCTCGAGGGGCTCCGCCTGCGCAGCGAGGAGCTCTCGCGCTACCTCGAGGACCTGCGCGCAGGCTACGAGGAGCCGGAGGCCGACCCCTACGCCGAGCTCGAGGAGGCCGAGCGCCGCCGCGAGGCCGAGGCCCGGCGGCTCGAGGGGCCCGGGCGCGGCTAGCCGCCCGCCGCCCCCCGCCGCCCCGTCCCGGCCCCGCCCAGCTCCTTGGGCCGCTCCCAGCCCGCGATCCCGCCCGGGACGAGGCGGAAGGAGGGGTGTGGCTCGGGGAAGGCGACCCCCTCGATCCGGGCGAAGGCCCCGGGATTCCGGGCCGCCGCCTTGGCGCGGAACAGGGCCCACTCGTACCCGACCTGGCCCCGGGCCACGGGGATCCGCCTAACGCGCCCATCCGGGATCGCGATCCTCGACGCGTCGAAGCGGTAGCCGCGGCTCGAGGCCTCCTCGAGGAGGGCCGCGAGGTAGCCGCCGATCGCGGCCCCGGGATCCTCGCTCGAGCGGAAGCGCTCGAGCTGGGGATGGGAGCGGTAGCCCCTCGTGCGGCCGGCGAGGACGGCCTGGGCGAGGAGGGCCTCGCGCCAGGCGGCGACGAGGCCGGCGGGGTCGAGGTAGCGGGGATGGAAGGACCAGAGCCTCATGGCCGCGGCCTCAGCGCGCGAGGAGGAGGGCCGCGGCGCCGACGAGGAGGGCGAGGGCGCTACCGTGCGCGAAGCTCCGCGCCCGCATCGAGGCCATCGAGGCCGTCAATGAGTCGAGCGAGCTCTCCGTTCGTAGCCTCGAGGCTTCGAGCTGAGTCTGATACTCGGCGAGCCGCGTCTCGAGCAGCCCGTACTGAAGCGTCAAGCTCGACAGCGCCTGCCTCGACGCGCGCAAGTCCTCGAGCAAGCTCGTCGACCTTGCCTCCGATTCGCTCAGCCGCGTCTCTAATTCCGCGATACGACTCTTCAAGCCGGCTATATTGCTCTCGTATTGCCGCAATATCCCGCGCAGCCTTTCGGCCAGCTCCTGCTGCGGCGACTCCTGCGCCCAGGCAGGCCGCGAGCAGAGCAAGCACAACGAAGCCAGGAATACCGCGAATCGCGCGCCCATGATCCACGACCTCCTCCCTTTTTTCGCTCTCCGCGCGCCCTGAGGGCGCGTGGAGGGCGGCGCTCAACGCGCCGCGAGCCAGGCCTCGTACTCCCCCATGACGATTTCCTCCACCTCCTTCCACGAGCCGGCCCGGGGCCCGGGCAGGCCCGCGTTGGTCGAATTGGAGAAGACGATCGTCGCGTGGCCTCCCTCGCGGAGCTTGCGGACGTTCTCCGGCGAGTCGTCGACGTAGACGTGGGCCCCGACCGCGCCCTTGTCCTGCATGAGGCAGAGGTCCCAGTAGGGGATGTCGTGCTCGTCGAGCCACTCGATCGTCTGCTGGATCGAGCGCTGGTGGAAGTACTTGATGAAGAGGCGGTGGGTGATGATGCGGATGCGCACTCCCCGCGTGGAGAGCTTGCGCAGGACCTGGGGGGCGTCGGGGAGGGGCTTGAGCTCCTTGAAGAGGTTGCGCTGCGTGACCGCGAAGCGGTGCAGCTTCTCGTAGCCCCCGTACTCCTCGAGGCCCCATTCGGCCAGGCCGTAGGAGACCTCCGCGGGAAGGGACTCGAGGGGGCGGCCGAGCCACTCGGCCGCTATTTCGCGCATCTTGCCGTAGAAGTCGGCGCAGACGCCGTCGAGGTCGACGCCGAAGATGAAGCGCGACTCGTCCATCCCACCCCCCTTGATCGCGCGGGGACCGCGAGCTGGGAAAAGTATAGCCTGCGCGGCGCCCGGCGGGCAATCGCGCCGCGCCGCGGCGATCCGGGACGCTGGGTCTTGGGCGGGGGATAGCGGAGAGGGGCGGTAGTGGCCCAGCCCCGATTCGAACGGGGGACCTGCTGCTTAGGAGGCAGCCGCTCTATCCATCTGAGCTACTGGGTCTCGCTAGAGCCGTACGGGCGACCTGCCATTGGTTCTTGGGTCGGCAGATCGGGGTGCGGCATGACCGCGTCGCGGCCTTCCTAGAATGTACACAGGATGTCTCCGCGCTGTCAACCTGGGCCCATTCCGCGGGGCCCGGGGCGGGCTCGCCCGCGGAAGGGGGCCGGCCGGGGCTCGAGGGCTCGGAGCCAGTCCCCTTTCCGGTAGTAGGCGATGCCGACGGCGGCGGTGGCCGCGTTGGACAGGAACATCGCGTACCAGATGGATCGGGGGCCGAGGCGGAAGAGATAGGCGAAACCGTAGGCCAGGGGCACCCGTATCCCCCATAGGCGCAGGACGGCGAGGAGCATGACGATCCTCGTGTCCCCGGCCCCCTGGAAGGCCCCGGTCGCGACGCAGTAGAGGCCGAAGAGGAGGACCGAGGGGCTCACGATCTTGAACATGATGTCGCCCAGGCGCATGGCCTCGGGATCGGCGACGAAGAAGCGCACGAGGGAGGAGCCGTAGAAGAAGGCGAAGCTCAGGGCCGGCACGAGGAAGGCCAGGCAGGCGAGGAAGCCGGAGCGGACGATCCGGCGGGCCCGGGCGGGCTCCCCGGCCCCGATGGCCTGGCCGACGAGGGAGGTCGTCGCGCTCGCCAGGCCGTGGGCCGGCAGGTCGAAGAGGCTGACGATGCGGTTGCCCACGCCGAAGGCCGCGATGGCCGAGGTCCCGAAGGAGTTGACCGCTCCTTGGAGGACGGTGAAGCCGAGGGCCGAGAGGGCCTGGCCGATCGAGGAGGGCAGGCCGATGCGCATGAGGAGGCGGAAGGAGTCGGCTCGGGGCCGCATGGCCGCGAGGCGGAGCCGCAGGCCGCCGCGCCCCGCCGCGAGGATCCGGATCGAGAGGAAGGCGCCGAGGGCCTGGGAGGCGACCGTGGCGATGGCGGCCCCGGCGACGCCGAGGCGGGGGAAGGGCCCGAGCCCGTAGATCAGGAGGGGGTCGAGGAGGACGTTGGCGCCGACCGCGAGGAGGTGGACGGCGAGGGGGGTAAAGGCGTCGCCGACCGCCGTCAGGGAGGCTTGGAGGAGGAAGTAGGCGAAGCTCGCGGGCAGGCCGAGGAGGACGATGGAGAGGTAGCTCCTCGCGTAGCCGAAGAGCTCGGGGGGCGTGCCCAGGAGCCTGAGCAGGGGCCCGGCCAGGAGGGAGCCGAGGGCGGCGAGGGCGATGGAGAAGGCTCCGAGGTAGAAGGCCGCCTGGTTCAGGCCGGTCTCCATGGCCTTCGCGTCGCCTCGGCCCTTGGCCTGGGCAATGAGGGTGGTCGCGGCCCCCGCCAGGCCCGTGCCGAGGACGACGAAGAGGAAGACGAGGTTGAAGGCGATCGAGGGGGCCGAGACCTCGGCGGCGCCGAGCTTGCCGAGGAAGAAGCTGTCGGTGAGGTTGTAGAGAGTCTCGACCAGGGTCCCCGCCATGATCGGCAGGGCGAGGCGCAGGAGGGCGCGGGAATGCCCGCTCCCGGCGCGGGACGAGGTCGCGGGGGCCATGGCGGGCCTAGGGCTTCCGCGCGCGGGTATCGGGAGCCGGTCCGCCAAGGAGGCCGGCGAGGGCCCGCTCGAGCTCCTCGAGCCCGGGGGCTATGGAGGCGTCGGCGGGGGGCTCGGGGAGGGGCTCCGCCGAGGCCGCGCCCGCATCCCAGGATGGCAGGGCCTCGCGGCCCACGACGAGGCGGGCCTGGCCGCGGAGCCCGGCCTCGAGGGCCCGCTCGGCGGCGGCCAGGGCGAGGGCCGATCCCGCGTCGAGCTCGGGGCCCCCCGCCGCGGCGAGGGCGGCGGCGGCGGCCGCGGCCTCCTCCCGGTCGACGGCCTGGCCCCGGACCAAGGCCCTGAGGGCGCCGGGATTCTCGGCCCCGAAGCGCTCGACCAGCTCGCTGCCCCGGCCGGGACCGGCCGATCCGCCGCGGGGCTCGGCGAGGAGGAGGCCGCTCTCGGGGAGGCCGAGGCGCCAGCCCCAGAGGGCGGCGGCGAGGCCGAAGCCGTCCCCGGGGGGAAAGGCGTGGAGGATCTCCCCCGCCGAGCCCCGGCTCGCCAGGCTGAAGGCCGCCGCGTGGAGGACGATGCGGGCGGCGAAGCGGGCCGGGTTGGCCGCCCCGGCTGCGGTGACGGGACGGCCGGCCAGCTCGGCGCCCGCGGCGGCGCCGACCAGGGCGGCGGCCTCCTCTCGCGAGGCTTCGAGGTCGAGAAGGAGGACGGGTCCGCCCGCGGAGGCGAGGCGGGAGGGCTCGATCCCGCGGAGCTTCGAGCCCCGGGGCCTGAGGATGACGAGGCGGTGGGCGAAACCTCCCGCCTTCCCGCTGCGGGCGGCGAGTGCCTCGGCGAGGGCCGCGGCCTCGGCGGCCTCCGCGCCCCCGGCCTCGGCCCGGGGCGCCAGGGAGAGGAGGAGGCGCTCGGTCCCCGGCCCCTCCTCGGCGAGGAGGGCGGCGAGGAGGGCGGCCCCGTAGTCCGCCGTGCTCCCCGAGGGGCCGCCGGCGAAGTCGAGGAGGAGGAGCTCCTCCCCGTATGGGAAGGCGGCGGGGGGGAGGGAGAAGGCTGCAGCGGCCAGCCGCTCGGCGAGGAAGGGATCGAGCTCCCCGGGGAAGAGGGCCGTGAGGGCGGCCGCGGCGAAGTCGGGGAAGGAGGAGGCCGGCGCGTAGAGCGCGGGCCGCAAGTCGGCCTCCCCGACGGGGAAATAGCCGCGGCCGGGCCCGGCCTGCCCCCGCAGGGCCGCCAGGGCGAGGCCCAGGGCGCACTTCCCCGCGGGATTGCTCTCGAACTGCATGTAGGGACGAGTGTATCCGCGGGAAGGGCGCTCGACAAGGCCGCGCGGGCAAGGCTATGCTCGGCCCCATGAAGATTTGGATGAAGTACCTCATCGGGGCCATCCTCGGCGCCGCCCTGGCCCTCGTCGTGCCCGTCGACGACCAGGTCCTGCGCGGCGTCCTGGCCTTCCTCTTCGAGCTCTCCATCCGGATCGGCACCTACGCGCTCCTCCCCCTCGTCCTCTTCTCGGTGCCGGTCGCGGTCTTCGAGCTGAACGAGGACGGGGAATTCTGGCGAGGGCTCGGCCGGGGCATCCTGGTCCTCCTCGCGGCCATCGCGGCCATGGCCCTCGTGGGCGTGGCCGTGGCCGCGATGGCCAAGCCGGCCCGCATCCCCCTCCTGGCCGACGCGACGCCGCCGGCCAAGGCCGCCGGATTCCGAGAGCTCCTCCTCTCCATCTTCCCCTCGAGCCCCTTCTCCGCCCTCGCCTCGGGCCAGTTCCTCCTGCCGGCCTTCTTCCTGGCCGTCGTGGTCGGGCTCGCCCTCTCGCACGACAAGGCCGCCACGAAGCCGGTCCTCCTCCTCTTCGACTCCCTGTCGCGCATCTTCTACCAGATCAACAACTTCCTCGTGGAGTTCCTGAGCGTGCCCATCATCGCGGTGACGGCGCACAACGCGCTCGAGCTGCGCGCCTCCCCGAGCGCGGACGTCTACGGCCCCCTCCTCCTCACCGTCCTCGTCGAGTCCGCGGCGGTGGCCCTGGTCGCCCTCCCGGCCGCCCTCTACTTCCTCGGCGGCCAGAAGAACCCCTACCGCACCCTCTACGCCCTCCTCGCCCCCTCCCTCGCGGCCCTCGCCTCGGGCGACCTCTACTTCCCCATGGGCTCCCTGCTGAAGCACTCCAAGGAGAGCCTCGGGGTGCGCCGGCGATCCAACGTCCTCACCATCTCCCTGGCGGCGATCTTCGGCCGCGCCGGCACGACCTTGGTGGCCTCGACCGCCTTCATCGTGGTCCTCGCCTCCTACTCGAGCATCGGCGTATCCGCCGGGAGCATCCTCTGGATCCTCGCCGCGGCTCCCCTGACCACCCTCCTCCTCGGATCCTCCCCGGCGAAGGGCGCGACGACCGCCCTCATGACCCTCTGCGCCCTCTACGGGAAGGGCTTCGAGAACGGCTACCTCATAGCCGCGCCCGTCGCCCTCCCCCTCGTCGCGTTGGGCACCTTCCTGGACGCGCTCTGGGCCGGCTCGGCCTCGATCCTCGTGGCCAGGCAGATGGGCCAGGCCCAGGAGAAGGAAGCGCGCTTCTTCATCTAGCCTTGACGGCGCCTCGGGCGGAGCCGTAGAATGGGTCCACTATGGACTTGAAAAGCGTTTTGAGCCGCGATACGGTGGCTCTCCATCTACAGGGCCAGGACAAAGAAGGCATCATCGACGAGCTGCTCAAGGTGGCGGCCCGGACCGGGAAGATATCCGATGCCTCCGCGGCCCGCAAGGCGGTGCTCGACCGGGAGAGGCGGATGAGCACGGGCATGAAGCACGGCATCGCCATCCCCCACGGCAAGACGGACGCGGTCAAGGACCTCGTCGCCTGCATCGGGGTCTCGGACAAGGCGGTGGACTTCGACGCCCTGGACCGGCAGGAGTGCCGGATCTTCATCATGACCCTCTCGCCCGCGGACAAGACCGGCCCCCACCTGCAGTTCCTCGCGGAGGTCAGCCTCCTGTTCCGCAGCGAGGAGAAGCGGGCCGCCATCCTCGCCGCCACGAGCCCGGAAGAGGTCCTCGCCGTCCTCATCCAGTAGCCGTCCGAGCCCGGGCCCGCGCGGGCATAAAAAAAGCCGTCCCTCGCGGGGCGGCTTTTTTCATCCGGGGCGCTGCGGAAGCCCCTCGGCCTAGGCTTACTCGAGGATGGCCAGGATATCGGACATCTTGACGATGAGGTGCTCGGTTCCCTCGATCTTGACCTGGGTGCCGGCGTACTTGTCGTACATGACCTTGTCGCCTTCCTTGACCTTGATCACGTCCTTGTCCGTGCCGACGGCGACGACGAGGCCGGTCTGGGTCTTCTCCTGGGCCGTCTGGGGGATGATGATCCCGCCCGCGGTCTTGGCCTCGCTTTCCTGGATCTTCACGAGGACGCGGTCCCCACAGGGCTTCACTTTCATACGGTATTCCTCCTGAGAAACGTGGAGTTATAAGGTTTAGGCGTAGTGGAATATACGAAGGAAGCCCCCCCGCGGTCAAGGCACCGCCCATAACGGGCCGCGGCCCTGGCCGCGGGGCGGCCAAATGAGTACATTCGAAGGAGCCAGGGGGAGGGAATGATCGCGACGACTTGCGGCGAGGCCCTCCGCCCTCAATAGTAGAGCTTGATGCTGATGCCGCCCGCCGCGAGGGGGCGGCGGAAACGGAGCGAGGATGCCCAAGAAAAAGGACGACTGGAGCCGGAAACGCCCGGCTAGCCCGCAGCGGGGCGGGAAAAGCCCCCTCATACCCCCCAATTTCGGCGGTTTCCAGTTCCGTTTCTCCCTGGGCTACATCGTCGTCATGGTCCTCGCCGTCCTCCTGTTCAATTACTTCCTCACCCAGACGGACGACACGGTCGTGCCCTACAGCGCCTTCAAGGAGAAGATCCGCTCGGGAGAGATAAAGCGGATCGAGATGGACCAGAACTACTACCTGGGCTATCCCGCGGCCGGGCCCAAGGTCCCTACCCCCCTCATGCCGAGCGCGCTCCGGGGCCCCTCGATCTACAAGACGGTGCCCGTCTACGACCCCTCCTTCACCGCCCTCCTCGACGAGAAGGGCGTGGTCTACTCCGCGGTCCCGCGGGAGACCAACGCGATCCTGGGCTTCCTCGTCAACTGGATACTGCCTTTGGCCTTCATGCTCGTCGTCTGGCGCCTGGTCTTCAAGCGCCTGGGCAACGCCGCCGGCGGCAACGTCCTCGCCTTCAACCAGAACAAGGCCACCATCGTGGCCGAGGGCGACGTGAAAACCCGCTTCGTCGACGTGGCGGGCGTGGACGAGGCCAAGGAGGAGCTCGTCGAGGTCGTCGACTTCCTCAAGAGCCCCAAGAAATACACGGACATCGGCGGCAAGATCCCCAAGGGGGTCCTCCTCGTCGGCCCCCCGGGCACGGGCAAGACCCTCCTCGCCCGGGCGGTGGCCGGCGAGGCCGGCGTGCCCTTCTTCCGCATGAGCGGCGCCGAGTTCGTCGAGATGTTCGTCGGCGTGGGCGCCGCCAGGGTGCGGGACCTCTTCAAGCAGGCCCGGGAGAAGGCCCCCTGCATAGTCTTCATCGACGAGCTCGACGCGATCGGCAAGTCGCGCATCACGGGCCCGATGGGCGGGAACGACGAGCGGGAGCAGACCCTGAACCAGCTCCTGGTCGAGATGGACGGCTTCGACGCGACGAGCGGCCTGATCATCCTCGCGGCGACCAACCGCCCCGACGTCCTCGACCCGGCCCTCCTCAGGCCCGGACGCTTCGACCGGCAGGTCCTCGTGGACCGGCCCGACCTCGTCGGCCGCGAAGCCATCCTGCGCATCCACTCGAAGGCGGTCAAGCTCGACGAGGGAGTCGACCTCTCGAAGGTAGCGCGAGGCACCCCCGGCTTCGTCGGGGCCGACCTGGCGAACATCGTCAACGAGGCGGCCCTCCTGGCCGTGCGCGCCGGCCGCAGGAAGGTCGTCCAGGCCGACTTCAACGCGGCCATCGAGAAGGTGGTCGCCGGCCTCGAGAAGAAGAGCCGGGTCATGAACCCGAACGAGCGCCGCACCATCGCCATCCACGAGACGGGCCACGCCCTCGCGGCCGCCTTCACCAAGGGCGCCGACCCGGTGCGCAAGATCTCCATCGTGCCCCGGGGCTTCGGGGCCCTCGGCTATACCCTCCAGCTCCCGGTCGAGGATCGCTTCGTGGTCTCCGAGGAAGAGCTCCTCGGCCAGATCGACGTCCTCCTGGGCGGCCGCGCCGCCGAGGAGCTGGCCATCGGCCGCATCTCCACGGGCGCGGCTAACGACCTGACGCGCGCCACCGACGTGGCGCGGCGCATGATCACCGACTACGGCATGTCCGAGCGCTTCCGCCACGTCGCCCTGACCCGCCGCGCCGCCGGCCTCCTCGGCAACGGCCAGCAGGCCGAGCAGTTCATGGCCAGGGAGTACAGCGAGGACACGCAGAAGTACGTGGACGAGGAGATAGCCCGGATCGTCGCCGCCCGCTACGACGGGGTCCTCGCCCTCCTCACCGGCAAGCGGGAGCTCCTCGGCGCGGTCTCCGAGCGCCTCCTTGAGAAGGAGACCATCGAGGAGGCCGAGTTCGCCGCCTTCGTGGCCGGCCCCCTCCGCGAGGCGGGCCTCGACGCCGAAAGCCTCCGCGGAGGCGGAGCCCCGGGGACCGAGACCGCCGAGGGCCCGGACGAGGAGCGCCCCCTCGGGGAGCGCGCTCCTAGCGCGCCGTCCTGACCAGGCGGAAGCCGTTGTCGCCGACATAGGTCGGTGAGTCCTGGCTCCGGACCCAGACGGCGATGTCCTGCGCCCCCTCCCGCCAGGAGCCTCCCCGCCGCGAGCGGGCGAGCTTCCAGGGGATCATCTCCTCGGGCGGAGGGGGCCCGAGGGGATCGATGGCGGGCGAGACCGCGTAGTAGCCCGGCTCGTACCAGTCCCAGCACCACTCGAAGAGGTTGCCGCAGAGGTCGTATATACCGAGGGGATTGGGAGCCTTGAGCCCGACGGGATGGGTGACGTCGCCCGAGTTCGCCTCGTACCAGGCAGTCTCATCCGGGTTCTCGGAGCCGGCGTAGCTCCCTCCCCCACCCCCCATCCCTCCCCGCGCGGCGTACTCCCATTCGGCCTCGGTGGGCATCCGGTAGCCGCTCGCCTCGAAATCGCAGACGACGAGCTTGCCCCTCCCGGAATAGCAGGGTTCTAGGCCCGCTTTCAGGGAAAGCCAGTTGCAGTAGTCCACGGTATCGTACCAGTTCACGTTGCGGACGGGCCGCCGGCCTCTTCCCATACCCTTGTCGGACGGCCTGGTCTTGGCGATCTCGGCGCAGTACGCGTCGTACTCATCGAAGGTCGTCGCGTAGACGGCCATGTAGAACGAGCGGGATAGCGTCACGCGGTGAACCGGACGCTCGCGCTCAAGGCCCCGTTCGGAGCCCATGTCGAAGCTTCCGGCCTCCACGAGCGCCATCTCGGGCGGCTTCCAGGCGCTCTCCGCCGAGGCGAAGAGGGTCAGGCAGGAGCAGAGGAACAGGGCAGAACCAGCATGGATCCCACGCATGGGGCCTCCTTGGAAGCTTATTTTAGCCCCGAGGCTGGGGCCGGGGTAGCCCGCGATCCGCGAATCGAGCTTGGCCAGGCAGGGCCGCGAAGAAGTCGCCGCGTGGAGCTGCCTTGCCCTCCCGAGCTGCGTTTTTAGTTTTCCCGCTGGGAGCCGCAACTGAAAACCGCGACATTTAGTCTATTTTTGTCATATTGACATTCCACCTCGTTCTTGACATCATCGTCTTGAC
Source organism: Spirochaetota bacterium (assembly GCA_022711355.1). Classification (GTDB taxonomy): domain Bacteria; phylum Spirochaetota; class Spirochaetia; order Treponematales; family Rectinemataceae; genus JAKLFE01. Next base: position 71,276 of record JAKLFE010000004.1, read on the forward strand.
AATTTTTGGTGTTTTGTCAAAGGAGAGAGCATGTCGGTCATGATCCGTTCCACCGGGGTAGCGATTCCCCAGCGAAGGATGGAGAACGCGGAGCTCGCCGCCATGGTGGACACGACGGACGAGTGGATCCGCAGCCACACCGGCATCCGCTGCCGCCATATCGCGGCCGACGGGGAGCTGACGAGCGACCTCGCCGCCGCCGCGGCGACCATGGCCCTCGAGCGGGCGGGCATATCGGCCCGGGAGATCGACCTCCTCGTCCTGGCCACGGCCACCCCCGACTACCTCGGCTTCCCCTCCACGGCCTGCCTGGTCCAGCGGAAGATCGGGGCCGACGGCTGCGCGGCCCTCGATGTCGTGGCCGGCTGCACGGGCTTCATCTACGCCCTCGAGGTGGCCGCCGCCATGCTCGAGGCCAGGGGGGGCAGGAACGCCCTCGTGATCGGGGCCGAGACCCTGACGCGCATCACCGACTGGAAGGACCGCGCGACCTGCGTCCTCTTCGGGGACGGGGCCGGGGCCGCGGTCCTGTCGCGCATCGAGGAGGGCGGCCGAGGGGTCCTCAAGACCATACTCGGGGCCGAGGGCTCGGGAGCCGGGGACCTCTACCTCGTCCAGGCGCCGCGGGAGAGGAGCTTCGAGCGCTCCGAGCCGATCGTCCCCCGCATCGCCATGAACGGCCAGAACGTCTACAACTTCGCGGTCAAGACCATCTCGGTCCTGGTCGGCAGGCTCCTCCACGCCTCGGTGTACAAGCTCGAGGACTTCGCCTGGATCGTGCCCCACCAGGCCAACGCGCGGATCGTGCAGGCCGCGGCCAAGCGCCTGGGAGCCCCCGAGGAGCGCTTCTACCTCAACCTCGAGGAGTACGCCAACACCTCCTCGGCGAGCATACCCATAGCCCTCCACGAGATGACGGAGAAGGGCTTGCTCAAGAAGGGCGACCTCGTCATGCTGATCGGCTTCGGCTCGGGCCTGACCTACGGCGCCGCGGCGATACGCTGGTGAACGCGAGAACGGAGGAGTAAGGATATGAGACGAAGGGTGGCCGTGACCGGCCTCGGCGTGATCAGCCCCGTCGGCAACGACGCGGGCGGCTTCTGGGACTCGCTGAAGAGCGGCCGCAGCGGCGTCGGCCGCATAACGCGCTTCGACGCTTCCCGGCTCGAGTCGCGCATCGCGGCCGAGGTCAAGGGCTTCGATCCCGAGCCCTATATCGACAAGCGGGACGCCCGAAAGATGGCCCTCTTCAGCCAGTACGCCGTGGCCGCGGCCGTCCAGGCCTGGAGGGACGCGGGCCTCGGCGACGCCCCCGTCGGCAAGGCGTCTCCCGGCGACGGGCCCGCGGGCGGCGCGACGGCGGCCGCGGCCTCCCCCTACCGGCCCGAGCGGATCGCCACGGTCGTCGGCAACGGCATAGGCGGCATCGACGTCCTCCTCGAGTCTCACCGCAAGCTCCTCGAGTCCGGGCCGGGCCGCATGCTCCCCATGACCGTGCCCCTCATGATCTCCAACGAGGCGTCGGCCAACATCGCGATGCGGCTCGGCCTCCTCGGGCCGGCCTTCACGGCGGTCACCGCCTGCGCCTCGGGCACCGACGCCATCGGCCAGGCCCTCGACCTCCTGCGCTCGGGCCGCTGCGACCTCGCCCTGGCCGGCGGCACCGAGGCGGCCATCGCCGAGTTCACCCTCGGCGGCTTCCTCCGCCTCCAGGCCCTCTCCACCTCCTACAACGAGGAGCCCGAACGGGCCTCGCGGCCCTTCGACAAGGACCGCGACGGCTTCGTCATCGGCGAGGGCGCCGCCATCCTCGCCCTCGAGGACTGGGAAAAGGCGAAGGCCCGGGGCGCGCGGATCTACGCCGAGCTCGCGGGCTACGGCGCGAGCTGCGACGCCTACCACCTGACGGCCCCCGATCCCGAAGGCCTGGGCGGATCCCGCGCCATCGCCGCGGCCCTGGAGGACGCCCTCCTCGCGCCGGAGGAGGTGGACTACTACAACGCCCACGGCACCTCCACCAAGATCAACGACCCGACCGAGACCCTCATGGTCAAGAAGGCCTTCGGGGCCTGGGCCTCCTCGCTCAAGATCTCCTCGACGAAGAGCATGACGGGCCACTGCATCGCCGCCGCGGGGGCCATCGAGGCGGCCGCCTGCGTCCTCGCCATAGCCGAGGGCTTCGTCCCGCCCACGATCAACCTCGACGAGCCCGACCTCGAGGCCGGCTGCGACCTCGACTACGTCCCCAACAAGGGAGTCGCGATGCCGCTGCGGGCCGCCCTCTCGGCCTCCCTGGGCTTCGGCGGCCACAACGGGGTCCTCGCCTTCCGGAGGCCCTCGTGAGCGGCGGGGAGCAAGCCCCCCGCGGCGAGGCGGGGGCGGGCGCGGCCGCCGAGGAGCGGGAGCGCGCGGCGGCCGAGGCCGCCGCCCTCCTCGCCTCGGGCGGGGTCGGTGCCCTCCTCCCCCACCGCCCCCCCTTCCTCCTCGTCGACCGGGCCTGGCTCGAGGGCGAGCTCGCGGCGGGGGAACGATTCTTCCCCCCGGAGGAGCCCTTCTTCGCGGGCCACTTCCCTGGCTATCCCGTGGTGCCCGGGGTCCTCCTCGTCGAGGCCCTCGCCCAGTGCGGGGGGATCGGGGCCAAGCTCCTCGGGGTCGACCCCAAGGGCACCTTCGTCCTGGGCAAGATCGTCGAGGCCCGCTTCCGCCGCCAGGTGCGGCCGGGAGAGAAGCTGCGCATGGAGATCGAGATGCTGCGCTCGGGGCCCCTCGCCCTCCGCCAGCGGGGACGGGGCTTCGTCGGCGAGGAGCTGGCAGTCGAGGCCGAGTGGCTCGCGGTATCCGGAGGGGAACTGTGCTGATCAAGCCCATGGTGCGGAACAACATCTTCCTGAACGCCCACCCCGAGGGCTGCGCGCGGGAGACCGAGCGGCAGATCGCCTACGTCGAGGCGAGGCGGGCGGACTACGCGCGGCTTGCCGGGCCCCGGGCCGTCCTCGTCGTCGGCTGCTCGACGGGCTACGGCCTGGCCACGCGCGCGGCGGCCGCCTTCGGCTTCCGCGTCCCCACGGTCGGCCTCTCCTTCGAGCGGGCCCCCACGGCGACGAAGACCGGCAGCCCCGGCTGGTACGCGAACCGGGCCTTCGACGCGGCCGCGGCCCGCTCGGGCCTGGCCTCGCGTACGATCGACGCCGACGCTTACTCGCAAGGCGCCAAGCAGGCCGCGATCGCGGCGGCGGCCGAGCTGGGGCTGCGCTTCGACCTCGTCGTCTACTCCCTCGCCTCCCCCGTCCGGCCGGACCCGGCGACGGGCGAGCTCCACCGCTCGGTCATCAAGCCGATCGGGAAGAGCTACCGCGGCGCGACGGTCGACGTCTTCTCAGGCGCGCTCTCGAAGGCCGAGATCCAGGGCGCCACCGAGGCCGAGGCCGAGGCCACGGTCAAGGTCATGGGCGGGGAGGACTGGGAGCTCTGGATCGAGGCCCTGCGCGCCGCCGGCGCCCTGGCCGAGGGGGCCCTCACGGTCGCCTACTCCTACGTGGGGCCCTCGCTCTCCTGGCCCATCTACCGCGACGGCACGATCGGCCGCGCCAAGGCCCACCTCGAGGCCACGGCGGCTCGCCTCTCCGCCTCGGCCCCCGACGGCCTGCGGGCCTACGTCTCGATCAACAAGGCCCTCGTCACGCGCTCGAGCGCGGTGATCCCGATCATCCCCCTCTACGTCTCCACCCTCTTCAAGGTGATGAAGGAGCGGGGAGTGCACGAGGACTGCGTCGCCCAGATGGACCGGCTCATGCGCGCGCGCCTCTACGCGGGCGGCCCGCCGGCCCTCGACGCCGAGGGGCGGATCAGGCTCGACGAGCTCGAGATGGACGCGAAGGTCCAGTCGGAGGTCGAGGCGCGGATGTCGCGCATCGGGCCCTACAACCTCGCCCAGCTCGCCGACGTCGAGGGCTTCCGGGGCGACTTCCTCCGGGTCCACGGCTTCGAGGTGCCCGGCGTGGATTACGCCGCGGAGATCCCGCCGGACTGGGACCCCGCGGGCGCATAGCAGCAGGAAGCGCCATCGCGCATGGGGCCATGGGGCCCCGCCTTCGCGGAGATCGCGCGATGGCGCGCTTCCTATGTCGTCCTCACGAGTACTCCGGCAGGAAATCCCTGTGGGCCTCGAACAGATCGTCGCACATCGCGCGGATGTCCTCGAGGGAGAGCTCGGCCGCCGCGTGCGGGTCGAGGTAGGCCGCCTGGTAGACGAGGTCGCGCTTTCGCGCCAGGGCCGCCTCGACCGCGAGGAGCTGGACGTTGACGTTCGTCATGTTGAGGGCGGCGCATTGGGTCGGCAGGCGGCCCGCATAGCAGCCCTGGACCCCGTTGCGGTCCACGAGGCAAGGCACTTCCACGACCGCCTCGGCCGGCAGGTTCGGGATGAGGCCCTTGTTCAGCACGTTGCCGTGGATCCGGTACGGGACCCCGGTGACCGCCGCCTCCATGATGTAGGCGCCGTATTCCTTGGTCTTCTCGTGCCTGAGCTCGGCGTTGTGCACGATCTCGTCGCGGCGCTTTTCCCAGTTGGCGATCTGGCGGACGCAGCGCCTGGGGTACTCGTCCAGGGGGATGTTGAACTCCTCGATGAACTGGGGGTAGCGCGACTTGATCCAGTAGGGCGTGTACTCGGCGTTGTGCTCCGAGCTCTCCGTGACGTAGTAGCCGAAGTGCCGCATGATCTCGAAGCGGACCATGTCGCCGTGCTTCTCGGCCCCGGGCTTCCGGGCCGCCTCGTTCTTGGCCGCGGCGCGGCGCCTGATCTCGGGGTAGAGGTCGCGGCCGCCCGACTCGATCTCGAGGAGCCAGGCCATGTGGTTGATGCCGGCTATCTTCCAGCGGGTCGCCTCCGGGTCCTCGGCCATGCCGAGGCTCTTGAGGAGGTCGGGCACGCAGCTCTGCACCGAATGGCAGAGTCCCACGCTGCGGACGGCGCTTCCGCGGAGCATGCCCCCCGTGACGATGGCCATGGGGTTCGTGTAGTTGAGGAGCCAGGCCTCGGGGCAGACCGCCTCCATGTCCCGCGCGACGCCGAGCATGACCTCGACCGTCCGCAGGCCCCGGAACACCCCGCCCACGCCGAGGGTGTCGGCTATCGTCTGCCTGAGGCCGTATTTCTTGGGTATCTCGAAATCGACCACGGTGGAAGGCTCGTAGCCGCCCACCTGGATGGCGTTGATGACGAAGCTCGCGTCCTTGAGGGCCTCGCGGCGCTGCGGGACGCCCAAGTGGGCGCTCACCCTGGCCTTCCCGCCGTTGACCGTGCGGTTCAGGGTCTCGATCATGCGCCTGGATTCCTCCAGGCGCTTTTGGTCGATGTCGTAGAGCGCGATCTGCGCCTCGGAAAGGGCCGGCGTGAGGAGCGAGTCCCCGAGGATATTTTTGGCGAATATGGTGCTGCCGGCGCCAAGGAAGGTGATCTTGAGCATGCGACGAACCTCCTCGCGTCGCCGGCTATCATGGCATCGGAGCCGGGCTATGAGAAGGGGGAGCCCGGGGGGCCTTTACGCGGGCCGCCGCGCGGCCTTTACGCGGGGCCGGCCCGCGGAGTAGCCTTAGGCCCGTGAACATGGTCATCCTCGAGCCCGGCGAGTCCGGCGCGCGGCTCCCCCGGAGCGACCGGCGCTGGGAGCATCTGAGGAAGGTGCTCCATAAAAAAGCCGGAGACCGGGTCTCGGCGGGCCTCGCCGTCGACGCTCCCTTCGGGCCTGCCCCCGGGGCGGTCGGCGAGGCCGCGCTGCGCGAGCTGGACGAGTCTGGCCTCGTCCTCGACTACGAAGGCTTCGCGGGAGCCGCGGGCGAGCCGGCCGAGCTCGCGCCCCTCGTCCTCGTCCTGGGCATGCCCAGGCCCATCCAGGCCAACCGGATACTCAAGGACCTCGCGAGCCTCGGGCTGGCCGAGATCCGCTTCGTGCGCACCGAGCTCGGCGAGAAGTCCTACGCGGAGAGCGATTTCTACCGCGAGCGCCGTTTCCGCTCGCCGCTGATCGAGGGGGCCGAGCAGGCGGCCAACCCGCGCCTGCCCCGGGTCAGCACGCACTGGAGCCTGGAGCGCTGCCTCGGCGGCCTGGGCGGGGCCGCCCGCATCCTCCTCCACCCCTACGGCGGCGCGCCCCTCCTGGGCTCCCTGGGCCGGCTCGAGCCGCCCCTCGTCCTGGCCGTGGGCAGCGAGCGGGGCTGGACCGAGGCCGAGCTCGCCGCGCTGCGCGACGGAGGCTTCGCGCCCGCCTCGCTCGGAGGCCGCATCCTGAAGACCGAGACCGCCGCCCTCGCGGCCTGCTCGATGGCCCTGGGCAAGCTCGGCCTCATGTGAGGCCTCGGGCGCCGGGCTATGGAAGGGCGGGCGCGGGAGGGGAACCTTTCCCGAAAGGCTCTCCCTCCCGCTCCGTCCCCCGCTACAGCTTGAGCAGCCGCTTGAGCTCTTTCGTATAACGCGCGAACTGCTCGCAGGCGGCCTGCACCGGCTCCCGGCTCGACATGTCCACCCCCGCCACCTTGAGCGACTCGATCGGGTAGCGCGAGCCGCCGGAGCGCAGGAAGGCGAAGTAGTCCTCCACCTCCTTAGCGCCGCCGGACAGGACGCGCTCGGAGAGGGCGATGCTCGCGGAGATGCCGGTCGAGTACTTGTAGACGTAGAAGGCGTTGTAGAAGTGGGGGATGCGGAGGCACTCGAGGTCGCTCGCCTCCTCGAGGGCCATGATCGGCCCGAAGTACTTCTCGAGGAGCTCGCGGTACTCGCCGCGCAGGGCGTCGACGGTGAGGGGCTCGCCGGCCTCGAGCATCGCGTGGCTCCGGGCCTCGAACTCGGCGAACATGGTCTGCCGGAAGAGGGTGCCGACGAGGTCGTCGAGCTTCGAGTTCACGAGCGAGGCGCGCATCGCGTCGTCCTCGGCCCGATCGTAGAGATGGCGGAACACCAGCTGCTCGTTGAAGGTGCTCGCCACCTCGGCCTCGAAGATGGTGTAGCCGTAGGAGAGGAAGGGATTGGAGCGGGCCGAGTACCAGGAGTGCATGGAGTGGCCGCCCTCGTGGGCCAGGGTGAAGACGTCGTGGATGACGTCCTCCTTGTAGTTCATGAGGATGTAGGGGTCGCCCGCGTAGCTGCCCGCGGAGAAGGCCCCGGAGCGCTTGCCCTTGTTCTCATACTTGTCCACCCAGCCGCCCTCGATGCCCGCGCGGAGGACGGAGACGTACTGCTCGCCCAGGGGCGCCAGGGCCGCGCAGACGATCCGGATCGCCTCGGCGAAGCTGTGGCGCGATCGGGCCTCGGGCACGAAGGGCACGTAGACGTCGTAGTGGCGCAGCTCCGGAAGGCCGAGGGCCCGGGCCCGCAGCGCGTAGTACTCGTGCAGGCTCCCGAGGTTGTCGTTGACGGTGCCGACGAGGTTGTCGTAGACCGACTCGGGCACGTCGTCGGGGAAGAGGGCGGCGGCCCGGGAGGAGGGGTGCCTGCGCACCGTCGCCCGGTACTTGTCGAGCTTGACCGAGCCCGCGTAGAGCTCGGCCAAGACGTTCTTGTGCGCGCCGTAGGCGGCGTAGAAGCGCTCGTAGGCCCGGCGGCGGAGATCGCGGTCGGGGTCGCGCATGAAGGAGGAGAAGGTCGATTGGGAGAGGGGGCGGGGGCCGGAGGCCGTGTCCAGGCTCCCGAAGTCGAGATCGACGTTGGTGAGGACGGAGAAGGCCTCCTGGGGCGTGCCGGCCGACTCGGCCTGGAGGGCGAGGAGCCGCTCCTCCCGGTCGGAGAGGAGGTGGGGCTTCCAGCGCAGGGCCTTGCGGAGGAAGACCGCGTAGTCCGCGAAGCGGGGCTCGGCGAGGCAGGAGTCGACCAGGACCTCGGGCAGGGACTGGATGGCCGGGAGGAGCCAGGACCAGGCGGCCTGGGCCTCGGTGGCCGCCATGACGTAGCGGGCGAAGCGGCCGCGGCCCTCGGCGTCGCCCTCGTCCTCGCTCTGGCGGAGGTTGGCGTAGTAGCCCAGGCGCTCGTCCAGGAGGCCGAACTCCGCGTGGAACTCGAGGGCGGCGAGGAGGCTGTCCGAGGAGGCGCCGATCGAGCCCTGGTAGCCGGGCACGCGGGGGATCATGTCCTTGAACGCTTCCAGGCCCCGCTCCCACTCCTCCGGCCCGGCGAAGAGGCTGGCGAGGTCCCAGCGGTCGCGCGCGGGGACTTCGGAGCGGAGCGGGATCTTGACGGCGTCGGTCATGTATTCCTCCTCAGGAATCGGGGGCATCAGGGGGACTGCCTCGAAGCTTCTAGGGACTGCCTCGAAGCCTGTTGTCGGGCCGCCTCGAAGACAGTTGCCGGGCTGCCTCGAAGACTGTTGGCGGCGGCCCGGGCGGCAAAGGCCGCCTTCGGAGGCAGTATAGCCGGAAGGAAGGGGCCGTGGCGACCGATCGCCGCCGGGGCCGGCGCTGATCAGCGCGCCGGCGCCGGGGAGAGCTCGGCGGCCAGGGCGTCGAGGAAGGAGGCCACGAGGGCGAAGGCGGCGCTCTCGGCGAGCTCGGGCCCGTCGCCGGGGCCGTGGAGGTAGTCCCAGGTGGCCGGGCGGCCGCCCCTTGCCAGGACCTCGAGCTCGGCGGCGGGGAGGAGGCTCAGGGTGAGGGCGCCGAGGCCCCCGAGGGCGAGGCCGAGGTCGTCGGACCAGGGCAGGGGGCAGAGGCGCGGCTTCTCCAACCGGGCCCGGGAAGCCGCGGCGATGGCCAGGGCGACGAGGGCCCCGTGGGCGGCGGCGGCCGGCGAGGCGGCGAGGCCGTTCCGCTCGAAGAGCAGGGCCGGGGAGGAGGAGAGCAGGAGGCGGTCGCCCCGCCCCGTCACGTCGAGGACGAGGACGGGCGGGAAGAGGCCCTCCGAGCAGCCCTCGCCGAGGGAGCGGAGGGCCTGGGCGAGGGCGAAGGAGCCCTGCCCCGCCGCCCCGGAGGAAGCGGGCGCCTCCTCGCCGTCGGTGAAGAGGAAGAGCAGGGGCGGCCCGCCCGAGGCGGGGCAGCGGGCGGCGAAGTCGGCGAGCTGGAGGCAGGCGCAGGAATTGTCCAGGATTCCCGGGCTGCCGGGGAAGCGGTCGTAGTGGGCCGCGAGGGCGAGGCGGGGCAGGCCCGAGCCCCTGCGGAGCGCCACGTGGGTGGCGGCCCCGGTCTTGAGCAGCGTGTAGGGGAGGGAGCGGGAGTCGAGGAGGCCGCGGAGGGCGGGCAGGCGCCCGGTCCCCGGCCTGACGAAGCGGCCCTCCTCTCCCGTGAAGCGCAGGCTCTTCTCCTACTCGGCCCAGCCGAGGGCCTGGGCCCGGGGAGCGGGGTGCAGTCCGCTCGCCTCCGAGGCGGGGGGTGGGGCGGCGAGGGAGCCGCGGAAGGAGAGGCTCGCCTCCAGCCTGCGATGGGCGACGGGCTTGCCCTCGAGCAGGGCCAGGACGAGGTCGGCCGCGGCCGCCCCCTTCTCGCGGCCGGGCTGCCGGAGGCTGGTCAGGGGGGGCCGGGCGAGGGCCGCGGCCGGTATATCGTCGAAGCCGACGACGCTGAGGTCCTCGGGTATGCGGAGGCCGAGCTTCCGGCAGGCCTCGTAGGCCCCGAGGGCGACGATGTCGGCCATCGCGACGAGGGCCGTCGGGCCTTCCGGGCCGCCGCGCCGCGCGGATAGCAGGGCGGCGGCGGCCGCCGCCCCCCCCTCGAGGGAGCCCTCGGCGGGGCGGACCTCGATCGTCGGGGAGTCCAGGCCGAGGCCCGCCTCGGCCAGGGCCCGCGCGAAGCCGGCGAGGCGGCGGTCCCGGGCCGCCGAGGAGCTCGAGCCCGGCAGGCCGATGGCCTCGGGCCTGAGGGAGAGGACGGCGACGCGGCGGTGCCCCAGCTCGAGCACCCTCCGCATCAGCTCGTAGGCGGCGAGCTCGTCGTCGATGCCCACGTTGACCGTCGACTCGGAATCCTCCCCGTCGATGGTGACGAAGGGCAGGTGGCGCAGATGGAGGAGCTCGACTACCTCGTGGCCGGGCCCGACCCCGATGGTGATGAGGCCGTCGACGAAGGCGCGGCGGGCGGCCTCGAGGAGGCGGCCCTTGACCGGGGGCAGGACCGTGAGGGAGAGCTCGCGCGACTCGCAGCTCTCGCCGATGCCGCGGACGATCTCGCAGAGGTAGGGGTTGCGGAAGGCCTCGGTGATGGGCTGGGGGAGGAGGAGGCCGAGGGCGCCCAGGCGCTTGGTCGTGAGGGTCCTCGCCACCGGGTCGGGCACGTAGCCGAGCTCGTCGACGACGGCCATGACGCGCAGGCGGGTGGCCTCGGAGATCCGCGAGGGATCGTTGAGCGCGAAGGAGACGGTCGTCTTGGAGACGCCGGCGCGCTCGGCGATGTCCCTGATCGTGGCCCGCATCCTCATCTCCCCCTCAGGTGGGCCAGTCTACTCCCGGGGAGGGGGCCGGTCAATCGGAGGCGGGGCCCGCTCGCGCCGCGGAATCGGCCTACTCAACTCGCCCGCGATAAGCTACTCTTTTATCCGCATGGAAGGAGCGGAAACCATGAAGCAGATAAAAGTGACCTACGCGAACGGTTCCTCGGAAGCCTATCCGGCCGGGGTCAAGGCCCAGGACGCCATCGGGCGCATGGGCCCCTTGGAATGGCCCCTGGCGGCCGTCCTCGTGAACAACGAGCTTAAGCCCCTCGACGCCGAGCTCCTCGCCGACTGCGCGGTCGAGCCGGTCACCATAGCCACGTCCCAGGGCGCGACGACCTACCGGCGCTCCCTCTGCTTCCTCCTCGCCATCGCGGCGAGGGAGCTCGATCCCGGCCGCCGCCTCGTCGCGGGGATGTCCATCGGCACGGGCTTCTACCACTTCTTCGACGACGACAAGGGCATGGGCGAGGACGAGGTCCTGAGGCTCGAGGCCCGGATGCGGGAGCTCGTCGAGCGGGACAGCCCCATCTCCGTGGAATGGCGCTCCTGGGCCGACGCGGTGGAGTACTTCCGCCGGAGCTCCCAGCCCGACACCCTCCTGCTGCTCGAGCACCTCAACGACGCGATCATCCCCTTGAACGAGTGCGCGGGCTTCCGCGACCTCCACGTGGCCCCCCTCGTGCCCTCGACGGGGGTGCTCAAGACCTTCGAGCTCCGCCCCTACCGCGGCGGGCTCCTCCTGCGCTATCCCCACAAGGAGGAGCCGGACAAGATCCGGCCCTTCGAGGACGATCCCGTCCTCTACTCCATCGCCAAGGAGACGCGCGAGCGCTCCCGCGTCCTCGGGGTCTCCTCCGTGGGCGCGCTCAACCGCGTCAACGGCTCGAAGGGCATCAAGGACTACATCCAGGTGGCCGAGGCCCTCCAGAACAAGAAGATCGCGGGGATCGCGGACCAGGTGGCCGCCCGCTCGGGGAGCGTCAAGGTCGTCCTCATAGCCGGGCCCTCGAGCTCGGGCAAGACGACGACCTGCAAGAAGCTCTCCATCCAGCTCAAGGTGATGGGCTTCGATCCCGTGGCAATATCCCTGGACGACTACTTCGTGGACCGCGAGCGCACGCCCAGGGACGAGAGCGGCGAGTACGACTTCGAGTGCCTCGAGGCCCTCGACGTCGAGTACCTGAACGACCAGCTCGTCTCCCTCTTCGAGGGCGGGGAGATCGAGCTCCCCCTCTTCGACTTCAAGTCCGGCTCGCGCAGGGCCTCGGGCAGGAAGCTGCGCCTCGGCGAGCGGAGCCTCCTCGTGATGGAGGGCATCCACGGCCTCAACGATCGCCTAACGCCCCGCATACCCCGCGAGTCCAAGTTCAAGGTCTACGTGAGCGCCCTCACCCAGCTCAACCTCGACGACCACAACCGCGTGAGCACAACCGACAACCGCCTCCTGCGCCGCATGGTCCGCGACTACAACTTCCGCGGCCACTCGGCCCAGGCCACGCTCAAGATGTGGCCGAGCGTGGGCCGCGGCGAGCGCAGGCACATCTTCCCCTTCCAGAACTCGGCCGACGCCGCCTTCAACTCGGCCCTCGACTACGAGCTCGGGGTCCTCAAGATCTACGCGGAGCCCCTCCTGCGCACGGTCAAGCCGACCGCCGCGGAGTACTCCGAGGCGAGGCGGCTCCAGGCCTTCCTCGACGCCTTCGCGCCCATACCGGCCCAGAGCGTCCCCCGCGACAGCATCCTCAGGGAGTTCATAGGCGACAGCGAGTTCAAGTATTGAGCCCGACGGAATCCGTGCATAAAGATGCACGCGGGGCGCCGGGGCGGCGGAGCTTTACAACGCCTCGCGCCTTCGCCAGAATAAGGTCTCCAGATAGAGCTCCATTTCCAAAGGAGGTTTCGATGAAGAAAGCCGTATGCAGCCTCGCGCTGATCGCTGGCCTCGCCATCGTCCTGGCGGGCTGCGGGGGCGGGAAGGCCTCGGGCGGGGCCGCCGCCCGGGCCAACAAGGGCCCGATCGTGGACAGGATCCTCGTCAGCTCCAAGACCCAGGAGGACCTGGCCATCAAGGACGTCGCCGAGGCCAAGAGCGACGTGTTCTGGTACGATATCAACGGCGCCACCTACAAGTCCCTCACCGACGAGGTGCGCGGCAAGCTCGAGACCTACGCCGTCCCCAGCTCCTACTGGTCCCTCCTCATCAACCCCTACCCCAACGCCGCCCCCTACGTGGCGAAGAGCAAGAAGGACGGCAAGGCCGCCTTCAATCCCTTCGCCATCCGCGAGGTCCGCTTCGCGATGAACCTCCTCATCAACCGCAAGCAGATGATCGACGAGATCGTCTCGGGCGCGGGCCTGCCCAAGTACTCCCCGGTCACCCTCGGCCAGCCCAACTCCGGGCGCTACGCCACGATCGCCTCCAAGCTCGGCATCAGCGAGACCGGCGACGAGGCGAAAGCCCTCGCCGACATCGCCGCCGCCCTCGAGGCCGCCGCGGAGCTGCCGGAGAACAAGGGCAAGCTCGTCAAGTCCGGGAAGTGGTGGAGCTACGCGGGCAAGCCCGTCGAGATCAACTTCCTCATCCGCGTCGACGACCCGAACGGCCGCCTCAAGGAGGGCCGCTACGTCGCCGACCAGATCGAGAAGGCCGGCCTCAAGGTCAACCGCCTCGAGTACGACCGCTCCAAGTGCTCCTCGATCTACAACGCCGGCGACCCCGGCGACTACGCGTGGAACATCTACACCGAGGGCTGGGGCGGCGGCCAGACCTACGCCTTCTGGGAGGGCGGGCTGGCCCAGATGTACGCGCCCTGGTTCGCCAACATGCCCGGCGGCGGCGACGCCGAGAAGTGGAACTACCAGCACCCCGAGCTGGACAAGCTCACCCAGGCCGCCTACAACGGCATCGTCAAGGGAGAGGCCGACTACTACGAGAAGTGCCTCGAGGCCTGCGAGCTCGGCATCAAGGAGGCGGTCCGCGTCTTCACCGTCGACACGAACTCCTACTTCCTCGCCAACAAGGAGCGTTTCAACGGGCGCATGGCCTACGGCATCGGCGACGGCCTGAACCGCATCTCCGCCCTCACCGCCGACGTCAAGCCCGACGAGTCGGGCGACTACAAGGGCCAGAAGGTCCTCCGCGTGACCGAGTTCTCGGCCCGCGGCGCCCTGTTCATGTACCCCTGGGACCCCATCGGCCCCGACGGCTTCGCCGACACCTACGGTAAAGTCGTGTCGAGCCCCCCCTCCGACATGGAGTTCGACTTCAGCCCCGTCACGGGCCTGTGCCTGCCCCTGCGCGCGAGCTACAAGGACTTCAAGGCCGCCCCCGCCTTCGAGGGGGACAAGATGGTCGGCACCATCCCCCTCCCCGCCGAGGCCGTGATCTGGAACGCGCTGACCCAGAAGTGGGAATCCGGCACCGTCTACGTGGACAAGGGCGAGGGGAGCTACGGCTACGCGAAGGCCGCCGACAAGCCCGAGTACGGCAAGGCAGTCGCGAGCGCCACCTTCAAGTACTCCTACGCGAAGTGGCACGACGGCCGCATGATGGACCAGAACGACTACCGCTACGCCCTGGCCCTCCAGCAGAGCGTCGCGAACAAGAAGGGCGAGGGCGACAAGACCTACGACGAGTCCTACGCCGGCTCGGTCTGCCCCCAGATCGCCCGCTTCAAGGGCTTCGTCTTCAACAAGGACGGGAGCATCACCGCCTACGGCGACGCCTACTACCCGATGGATCCCGTCTACAACGCCTCCCTCATCTGCCCCTCCCTCATGATCCAGGCCTCCAACTACCAGGCCATCGTGAGCTGGCCGGTGCTCGAGGGCATCCTCGGCCTCGTCGCCGAGGGCAAGTACGTCGTCAACTCCAACGGCGACTACACCGAGATCGACCTCCTCGCCGAGCAGTGCGTCGCCGACCTCAAGGCCAAGCTCCAGGAGTACGCGGCCGCGAAGCGGGTCCCCGCCCCCCTCGAGGGCTACCTGAAGCCCGAGGACGCGGTCAAGGCCTACGAGTCGGCGATCGCCTTCATCGAGAAGTACAAGCACGGCTACATCTCCAACGGCGGCTTCATCCTCGAGAAGTACGACCACGCCAACCAGACCGCGGTCCTCGCGGCGACTCCCTTCGCCGACTATCCGATCGCCAAGGGCGAGATGGTCAAGAAGGTCGCCACGACCTACGCGCGCATCAACTCCGTGAAGGTCGGCAGCTTCGCCAAGGGCTCGGACCTGAAGGTCGACGTCGCCGTAGCCGAGGTCGCCTATCCTTCCAACAAGGCCAAGGCCGCGGCCAAGGCCAACGTGAAGGTCACCCTCGTCGCCGAAAAGGATTACGCGTACGAGGCCAAGCCCGCCAAGGCCGGCTTCTTCGCGGCGACCATCCCGGCCGCGGACCTCGCCTCGCTCGGGAGCGGCACCTACACGATCGTCGCCGAGGCCTCGCTGGGCGCGGAATCCGGCGGGGTCGAGGCGGCGAGCCTCATCGTCAACTGACGCTCGAATGAGGGAACGCGCCTCCTCGGGGGCGCGCCCTATCCAGCCGGCCCGCCGCCTCGGGCTCCCGCCCGGGGGCGGGCCGGCTCCCCATTAGGACGGCGCGGCCATGTATCGCAAGTACCTAGTAAAGCGCGTGATATACGGGATCCTCATGTACGTCGTGATGATCTTCACCTACTCGGCCCTCTTCAACCGCGTCGCCGAGGAGACCGTCAGGGCCCAGATCGAGGAGCAGGTCGCCAAGGAGGCGATCAAGTACCGCAACGTCACGCCCGAGCAGCTCCGCGCCCTCATCGAGGAGCAGAAGGCGATCAAGATACGCCAGCACCACCTCGACCAGCCCTACTTCCTCCGCGTCGTCTGGCGCGCCGCCGACACGCTCAGGCTCGACTTCGGCAGCTCAACCCTGATGAAGGCCCCCAACGGCGACCGCTCGGTGCTCGCCATCATCGGCAACGCCCTCCCCCGGACCATCGTCCTCTTCACGACCGAGGTCCTCGTCGTCACGGCCCTCGGCATCGTCCTCGGCCTCTACGCGGCCCGCAGGCCCAACGGCCCCCTCGACCGGGCCATCTCCCTGGTCACCATGGTGACGAACGGCCTGCCGGCCTGGTGGCTCGGCATGCTGATGATCATGTTCTTCTCCTACGCCGTGCCGATCTTCCCCTCCGGCGGCATCCAGTCCAACCCGGCCCCGGCCGGGGCGGCCGCCGTCCTCGACTTCCTCTGGCACCTCTCCCTGCCCCTCCTCACCCTGGTCTTCCTCAGCGTCTGGGGCACCGCCTACCTCATCCGCAACATAGTCCTGTCGAACCTCCAGGAGGACTACGTCATGGCGGCCCGCGCCCGCGGCATCCCCGAGCGGAGGGTCCTCTTCGGCCACACCCTCCGGACCTCCCTCCCCGCCATCATGACCATGGTCATCCTCTCCCTCTTCAGCTCCATCGCGGGCAACATCATCGTGGAAGGCATCTTCGGCTGGCCGGGCATCGGGAACCTCTACTTCATCGCCGTCCAGCAGAACGACGTGCCGGTCCTCATGGGGACCCTGGCCATCGAGACCTTCCTCAACATGCTCGGGTTCATCCTCCTCGACCTCGTCTACGGGCTCCTGGATCCGCGCATCAAGGTAGGAGGCAAGGCATGAGCGTCAAGGACGGGCTCGCGGGCCTCCGCGACTTCTGGAAGGAGTATTCGAAGGTCGGCTCGGGCAAGGTCGGCCTGGGCATCCTCGCCTTCTTCGTCGTCCTGGCGATCGTCGGCCCCTTCGTGGTCCCCTTCCCGGGGGCCACGGAGCACTGGCAGGACATAACCTACTGGATGGACAACCCGAGGGCCGCCCCCCCGGCCTGGGTCAACCTCTTCCGCGCCCGGAAGGGCGCCGTGTCCGAGCGCGTCGCGGCCGGGGCGCCGAGCGTCGCCGAGGCGGCCTCGGGCCAACGCCGCGCCTACCCGATCGCCTACGAGTACCGCGCCGACAAGCCCCCGAGGGACCTCATCTTCCGCTTCAAGGGCAGGGGCAAGGTCGCGCTCAGCCTCGAGGTGACCCGACCCGACGGGAGCGCCTCCGAGCTCTACCGCGGCCAGGGCGAGCTCGGCGAGGGCTTCAAGCGGATCTCCGTGGAGCACGACGCGATGGGCGGCGTCATCGCCCTCGTGAACTCCGTCGACGAGTTCGTCGGCTCAGGCCTCGATCCCGCGAGCAACCGGCCCTGCGCCCTCCTGTTCGCCGAGATCGACCCGGACATGGCGGATTCCCCCCGGCCGCTCAAGGGGGAGTACGCCTTCACCCTCGGCATCGAGCTCAAGTCCGAGGGGGCCGCGGCCGAGGCTCCCGAGCTCCTCGTCTCCGGGGAGGTCTCGGGGATCCTGGGGACCGACGTGTCCAAGCGCGACATCTTCACCGGCGTCGTCGTCGGGATCAAGTGGGCCCTCGTCATCGGCTTCCTCACCTCGATCATCACGGTGATCGCAGGGGTGGTCTTCGGCGTGGTCGCCGCCTACTTCGGCGGCGCCTGGGACTGGGCCCTCACCCGGCTGTACGAGTTCGTCTACCTCCTGCCCGTCCTGCCCTTCCTCATCGTCCTCTCGGCCATCTACAAGCCCTCGATCTACACCTTCATCGTCATCGTCTGCCTCCTGTTCTGGACCGGCCCCTACAAGCCCGTCTACTCCATCGCCCTGCAGATCAAGGAGGAGACCTTCGTGGAGGCCTCGAAGGCCCTGGGCTCGGGGCGCATGCGGATCATCTTCCGGCACATCGTCCCGATACTCCTGCCCTACAGCTTCGCGGTCATGGCCCTCTCCATACCCGGCGTCATCGTCTACGAGGCCTCGGTGAGCCTCCTCGGGCTCGGGGACTCGAGCATCGTGACCTGGGGCCAGATCCTCGAGGCCGCCCTCTCGCAGGGCGCGATGATCAACAACCTCTGGTGGTGGGTCATCCCGCCGGGCCTCATGATAGCCCTCATGGGCATGTCCTTCGCCTTCATCGGGTCGGCGATGGACAAGATACTCCACCCCAAGCTGAAGACCAGGTGATGCGATGAGCGACACTACGAACCGCGGATCGGCCGGCCCCGTCCTCTCGGTGCGCGACCTCAAGCTCCACTACTTCACGTCCAAGGGCGTCGTGCGCGCCCTCGACGGGATCAGCTTCGACCTAAGGCCCGGCGAGACCATGGGCCTCGTGGGCGAGTCCGGCTGCGGGAAGACCACGACCGGCGTGGCCCTGCTCAACATGCCCTCCCCTCCCGGGCGCATCGTCTCCGGCTCGATCCGGATCGACGGGACCGAGATCGTGGGCCTGCCGGAGCGGGAGCTCAGGAAGTCGGTGCGCTGGACCAAGGTCTCCATGGTGTTCCAGGGGGCGATGAACTGCCTCACCCCCGTGTACACGATCCGCCAGCTCATGCTCGAGACCTACCGCGAGCACGCGGGGCCGGGGGCCGCGGAGGCGGCCGCCGAGCCCCTCATGCGCAAGTACGCGTCCCTCGTCGGGCTGCCGGCGAACGTCCTGGACCGCTACCCGCACGAGCTCTCCGGCGGCATGAAGCAGCGCGTCGTGATAGCGATGGCCCTCTTCCTCGAGCCAAAGGTCATCGTCATGGACGAGCCGACCACCGCCCTCGACGTGATCGTCCAGGCCCAGATCCTCAACCTCGTCAAGGAGCTCAAGCGCGACCTCGGGCTCTCCTACATCTTCATCACCCACGACCTCGCCACCGAGGCCGAGATCGCGGACAAGATCATGGTCATGTACGCGGGCAAGATGGCCGAGCTCGGCTCGAGCGAGGACATCTTCGGGCCGGAGCCCGGCGGATCCCCGGCCGGCGGCGGACCGCGACGGGGCCCCGCCCATCCCTACACGCAGAAGCTCCTCGCCTCGACGCCGCGGCTCCGCGCGCGCGTGAGCGAGCTCGCCTTCATACCCGGCTCGCCCCCCGACCTGGTCGAGCCTCCGGCCGGCTGCCGCTTCGCCCCGCGCTGCGGCTTCGCCAAGGCCCGGTGCCGCGCATCCGAGCCGCCGGTCGCCGAGCTGGCCGAGGGCCACCTCGTCGCCTGCTGGAAAGCCATGGAGGATCCCGAATATGAGCGCTCTTGACCCGAAGGCCGAGTCCGAGCCCGTGCTCGAGGTCTCGAGGCTCTCGAAGATATTCGTCTCCCACCGGGGCCACGCCCGGGTGCGGGCCGTCGACGGCGTCAGCTTCTCCCTCCGCCGGGGCGAGATCCTCGGCCTCGTGGGCGAGTCCGGCTGCGGCAAGACCACGACGGGCAAGCTCGTCATGCGGCTCATCGAGCCCAGCTCAGGCGCCATCTCCGTCGGGGGAAGGCCGGCGACCTGCCTGGACCGCGCCGGCGACTTCGCCTACCGCCGCCGCGTCCAGATGATCTTCCAGGATCCCTACGCCTCGATGAATCCCCACTTCAAGGTCAAGGACGTCCTCGAGGAGCCCCTGCTCATCCACAAGATAGGCGCGACCCGCGCCGAGCGCATGGACATGGTCGCCCAGGTCATGGAGAAGGTGAAGATGACCCCCGTCGGGGAGTTCATGGACCGCCATCCCCACATGCTCTCCGGCGGCCAGCGGCAGCGCGTCGCCACCGCCCGCACCCTCATCCTCAGGCCCGAGATCATCGTCGCCGACGAGCCCGTGTCCATGATCGACCTCTCCACGAGGGCGGAGATTCTCCACCTCATGAAGGCGATCCAGCGGGACATGGAGCTCTCCTTCGTCTACATCACCCACGACATCTCGACGGCCCGCTACTTCGCCGACCGCATCGCCGTCATGTACCTCGGCCGGATCGTGGAGATCGGCAGCCAGGACGAGCTGATCGACCGCCCTCGCCATCCCTACACCAAGGCCCTCATCGAGGCGGTCTGCGAGCCGGTCTCCGGCCGCGTCGGCGTGATGCGCGAGCTCAACGTGAAGGGCGAGATCCCCTCGGCGTCCGCGGTCCCGCCGGGCTGCCGCTTCCACCCGCGCTGCATGTCCGCGAAGCCCGAATGCTCGCGGGAGCCCGAGCCGGAGCTCGTCCAGGCCGAGGGCTCGGCGCCGGGGCACCTGGTGGCCTGCCGCAGGTACGGGGAGCTGTAGGCCGCGAGGGCTATGCGCCGCCGCGCCGCATTGGCTACACTGGCGCCATAATGCGCAGCGGCGAAGAGCAGTTCCTCGAGATGACGCGCAAGCCCGTCGGGAGGCTCGTCGTCTCCCTGGGCGTCCCTACGGTCGTCAGCATGCTGGTGTCCGCCATCTACAACACGGCGGACACCTACTTCGTCTCCAAGCTGGGAACGAGCGCCTCGGGGGCCGTGGGGATAGTCTTCTCGCTCATGGCCATCATCCAGGCCGTCGGCTTCACCCTCGGCATGGGATCGGGCAGCTGGATATCGAGGCTCCTCGGCGCCCACCGCGAGGACGAGGCGAGCGCGGTCGCGGCGAGCGGCTTCTACGCCTCGATCGCCTTCGGCATCCTCCTCGCCGCCTTCGGGCTGGCCTTCCTCGATCCCTTCGTGCGGCTCCTCGGCGCGACCGAGACGATCGCGCCCTACGCGAGGGCTTACGCGTCGTACATCCTCTTCGCGGCCCCAGTCATGGCGGCTTCCTTCGTGCTCAACAACGTGCTGCGGGCCGAAGGCAAGGCCAGGCTCGCCATGGTCGGCATAGCGGCGGGCGGGATCCTCAACCTGGCCCTCGATCCCCTGTTCATCTTCGCCTTCGGGATGGGCATCGGCGGCGCGGCCCTCGCCACGGCGCTCAGCCAATGCGTCAGCTTCCTCATCCTCCTCGCGTCCTTCCTGCGAGGCCGGACGATAACGAAGCTCGGCCTGGGCAAGGCCTCGCGGGGGGCGGGCACCTACCTGCGGATCCTGAAGAACGGCCTGCCCTCGCTGAGCAGGCAGGGCTTGGCCAGCGCCTCGACCATCGTCCTCAACCTGAGCGCCTCGCCCTACGGCGACGCCGCCGTGGCGGCCATGTCGATCGTCGCCAAGATCGTCATGCTCGTCTTCTCGGCGATCATCGGCATAGGGCAAGGCTATCAGCCCGTGGTCGGCTACAACTACGGCGCCCGGCGATGGGGCAGGGTGCGGGAGGCCTTCTTCTTCACGCTGAAGCTCGGCTGCGCGCTGATGACCGCCAGCGCGGCGGCGCTCTTCCTGGCGGCGGAGGACCTGCTGCGCCTCTTCATCGCGAGCGATCCCGAGGTGATCGCGATCGGCGCCGCCGCGCTCCGCGCCCAATGCCTCGCCATGCCCCTCATCCCCCTGGGCGTCATGTGCAACATGACCTTCCAATCCATCGGCGAGTCCTGGACCGCCACCTTCCTGTCGGCCACCCGGCAAGGGCTCTTCCTGATCCCGCTGCTCCTCGCCCTCTCGAGCGCCGCGGGGCTCCGCGGCATCCAGGCCGCCCAGCCGGCGGCGGATCTCTGCACCTTCCTCTGCTGCGTCCCCTTCGCGGCCGCCTTCCTCAGGCGGCTCGGCGCGGAGGACTAGCGGCGTGGCGCCCGCGCCGCCCGCCCGCGGGCCTCAGCCCAGCAGCGGCACGGTGACCGTGCCGTCGAGGAGGACCGCGACCTTCGCGCTCGGGCCTTTCTCGGATAACGCGTCGCGCAGCGCTTCGGGGATCGAGCGCTGCTTCGAGATGAAGGCCTTGCGGAGCGTCGCCGCGTCCAGCTCGCTCACCGCGCGGATCGAGGCGCGCGAGGCCACGACGGCTATCTTCGCGGCCTTGTGGTAGCCCAGGCGATAGCCCTCCCCTATCCTGCGAAGGGCCTCGGCCGGGTTCGCGGCCGAGCCGAGGAGCTCGAGGAAGGCCGTATCGCCCACGCCGTCCCTGCACGATGCCACCATGATGAGGATGCCCCCGTCGGCAAGCGCGAGGGCGCCGTTGTCGATGGCTTTCTGCGACTGGTAGAGGTCGATGTCCATGGGAAAGCGGGCCACCGAAATCACGATGTCGGCCCGCTCGCGCATGCGCACCGCGAAGATGGCGTCCGCCCTCTCCACCGCGGCCTTGAACGAGGAGCGGATCTCCCCGGCGCAGCATCCGACGAGCCTCTGACGCTTGTCGAGCACCGTCATGATCGAGAACACCGGCTTGGGTATCAAGCGGAGCGCGTCCTCCATGTCCTGGCTCACGGGGTTGTCGTCCAGCTCGAGGGAGACGGCCTTGGGCGAGAGGGCGAGCTTGTGGTTGGCCTCGATGGTCGCGTAGCCCGCTACGCCGGGGAGGAAGGCCTTGCGCCCGCCCGTGTAGCCGGCGAAGTAGTGGGGCTCCACCGAGCCCGTGACGAGGACGCGGTCCGCCTCGAAGACGGCCTTGTCGAGGAGGATGGGCGTGCCGTTGCGCGTCTTCCCGAGGTCGACCTGCGAGGCCGCGTCGCGCGCGTCGTGCGCGACGGTCCTCGGCCTGAAGCGCCCGTAATGGGGCCCGAGGATCTGGCGGTACTCCTCCTCGGTGGGGGCGCGATGCGCCCCGGTGGCCACGATGAAGCTCGCGCCCGCGGCCTCGAGCTCGTCGCCTATCGCGTCGAGGACGGCCCGGGTCGGGGTGGGCCGCGTCGCGTCGTTGACGATGACGAGGGTCCGCCCGGCCCCCTCGAGGAATGAGCCGAGGGGCCGCGACTCGATCGGGGCGTCGACCGCCCCGCGCACGAGGGAGACCGGATCGGCCGCCGCCTCGACGTCGTTCGGCTCAACCACGAGGCTGCCTTCGGGCAAGTCGATCGGGATCAGGTCCTTGAGATAGGGCACCTCGACGCGCATACTCCCCCCGCCATCCTCGAAATCACTAGAGCGCAGAGACAAAGAGAAAGAAAGGGAGGAGAGGCACAGAGGCGCAGAGAACAAAAAGCGATGAGGGAGAGCCCCTCATGGCTTCTTCTCCCCCTCTTCTTTCTCCTCTGTGCCTCTGTGCCTCTCTTTTATCTTATCTTCTCGGTCATCGAACCTGCTTGACGGCCCAGTCCATGGCCTCCTGGAGCATGGACATGGGGGGGGTCTTGATGTGGCCCATCTTCATGAGGTCGTCGATGATCCGGTGGGACTCCTCGATGCCCTTCATGGCCTGGTCATGGGCCTCCTGCCAGGTCATCTTGACCCGGGCCACGCCCTCCTCGATCGCCTTGACGGCGACGTCGGCGGCCTGGATGGCGAAGACCTCGGTCTCGTCCATCTTCGCGGTGATGTTCTCCGGGTCGATGCCGCGCTTGGCCGCGAAGTCCGCGATCGAGTGAGCGCAGCGTATCGCCATCCCGTCGGTCACCTTCCGCGCCCGCACGAGGAGGGCGCCCTTGAGCAGGCCGGGGAAGCAGACCGAGTTGTTCACCTGGTTCGGGAAGTCTCCCCGCCCGGTCGCGACGATGAAGGCGCCGGCCTCCTTGGCCGCGTGGGGGTAGATCTCGGGCACCGGGTTCGCGCAGGCGAAGACGATGGACTTGGGCGCCATGGCCTTGATCCATTCCTTCTTGACCGTGTCCGGCCCGGGGGTCGACAGGGCGATAAGGACGTCGGCCCCCTTGAGGGCCTCCGCCTCGCTCGCGTAGGCCTGGGGATTGGTGGCCTTGCAGATCTCCCACTTGCGGTAGTATGCCTTGTCGGCCTCGATGTCCTT
This sequence comes from Spirochaetota bacterium, assembly GCA_022711355.1. Classification (GTDB taxonomy): domain Bacteria; phylum Spirochaetota; class Spirochaetia; order Treponematales; family Rectinemataceae; genus JAKLFE01. The sequence goes on from JAKLFE010000004.1 coordinate 94,307, forward strand.
GCGCCCCTTGTGGAGCGAGCCCTTGGAGTCGAAGACGCACATCTTGGCCGGATCGCCGCCGTCGGCGAGGATGAGGCGGGCTATGGTCGTGTTCGAGGCGCCGGCGCCGAGGAGGACGATGCGCGCGTCGCCGAGCTTCTTGCCCGCGAGCTTCAGGGCGTTGAGGAGCCCCGCGAGGGTGACGCAGGCGGTGCCCTGGGCGTCGTCGTGCCAGACGGGGATGTCGCAGGCCTCGCGCAGGTCGTCGAGGACCTTGAAGCAGTTCGGCTGGGAGATGTCCTCGAGGTTGACCGCCCCGAAGGAGGGCTGGAGCATCTTCACGAAGTCGATGATCTTCTGCGGATCGTGCTTGCCGTCCTTGCCGCGGGAGTCCACGCAGATCGCCGTCGCGTCCACCCCGCCCAGGTACTTCATGAGGAAGGCCTTGCCCTCCATAACCCCGAGGCCTCCGGGAGGCGTGCAGTCCCCGTCGCCCAGGACGCGGGTCGAGTCGGAGACGACGGCCACGAGGTTGCCGCGGTTCGAGAGGGCGAAGGAGGTGTCGTTGTCGTCGCGGATCGTCGTGGAGACCGCGGAGACGCCGGGCGTGTACCAGACGTTGAACCAGTTGTAGCCCCACAGGCCGCACATCGGCACGGTCTGCATCTTCCCCCCGAAGAACTGGTGGGCCGATACGGACAGGCGCTTCAAGAAGAGCGTCTGCGCCTTGGCCTTCTGGTCCGGGCTCAGGTCGGCGGGGAAGGCCTTGGAGAGGTCTTTCAGGCTGATGTCGAGGTCCATGACGATTCCTTTCAGGCCCTGCGGAGGGGCTCGCGCAGGTTCCGGTCGAATGCTCTCTCCATGGCTTCTATGAGGGGCAGGCGCTTGCCCGCGAGGAAACGGACCATCGCGCCGCCGCCCGTGCACACGTAGCCGTAATCGGAGAGGTCGGTGAACTTAGTCGCCGCGCTAATGGTATCACCCCCGCCCACGACCGTATAGCCGGGGGCCTTGGAGATGGCGGTCCAGATCTCCCTGGTCCCGTAGGCCCATCGCTCGTCCTCGTACATGCCCGCGGGGCCGTTGACGAAGATCGAGCCCGCCGAGGCTATGCTCCTCTTGAAGAGGGCCACCGTCTTGGCGCCCACGTCGGGGAAGAGCTTGTCCGCCGCGATGGCCGCGCCGGGCGCGGGAACGTCGACCTCGGCGCGCGCGCCGCCCGAGTCGTAGGCGAGATCGACGGGGAGGAGGTACTTCGGGCCCCAGGCGTCGAGGAGCTTCCTGGCCTCGGGCACGAACTCCTCCAGGCCCTTGTCCTTGAGGAACTTCCTCGTCGGCTGGCCGAGCTCCACGCCGCGCGCGAGGTGCATGACGAGGCCCGTCACTCCCGCCGCGAGGATCTGGTCGGCCGTGCCCTCCTCGAGGACCTTGCGCATCATGTCGAAGGCGTCGGATATCTTCGCGCCGCCGAGCACGTACACGCAGGGACGCTTGGGATTGTCGAGCACCGTCTTGAGCGCGGTGTACTCCTCCATGAGCTGGATCCCGCCCGCCGTGGGCAGGAGCTCCTGGAAGGCGACCATCGAGGGAGCGTTGCGGTGGGCCGCGGCGAAGGCGTCGTTGACGTAGAGGTCGGCGACGGGGGCCAGGGAGCGGACGAGCCAGGTGTCCAGCATCTCGGGCGCCTTGAGCTTGACCGCGGTCTCGAAGGTCGAGATCTCCTCGGCGAGGTAGCGCAGGTTCCCGAGGATGACGGCCTCGCCGGGCGCCAGGGCCTTGACCGCGGCTATGGCGGCCGGGCCGCAGACGTCGTCGACGTAGCCGACCTTCCGCCTCGCGAGGTCCGACAGCTTCTGGGCATGCTCGGCGAGCGGGATGAGGTTCTGGTAGTCGAGGGTGTCGCCCTGGTGCGCGATGAGCGCGACCTTGGCGCCCCGCTCCAGGAGCCAGTTCAGGGTGGGCACCGTCTTCTCGATGCGGTTGGTATTGACGATGCGCTTGGTCGCGGGGTCGATGGGCGAGTTGATGTCCGGGCGGAAGATCACGGTCTTCCCCCGGACCTCGAACTCGGTCATCGGCCGGATCTTCAGCCGAGGTCCTTCCACTTTCCTATCCCCAGGTACTTGTTGGTGGTGTTCGTCGCCTCGATCCGGTCGCGCTGCATCTCCATGCAGGCCCGGATCCCGTCCATCGTCTCGGGTATGGTGACCGACTCCTGCGGGATGTTGATCGCGAACATGATGTCCCGGCCGCTCTTCACGACCGAGTCCTTCCACAGGGCGATCTCGTACATGTCGCCGCGCGGGTTGCCGAGGTCGCGCGCGTAGCGGAACAGGCTCGCGTTGCCCTGGAAGCCCTCGTCGATCGACACGAGCCGGATGCGCGGGTGCTTGGCGAAGGCGGCGATCGCCTCCTCGACGGAGATGTCCTTCTTCGGCGTGAGCACGATCGTGATGATGTGGCCGTGGGTGACCGGCGTGTGCACGAGGATGCCGGTGGCCTCGACGTGGGGCATGATCGTCATGAGGTCGAGGGCCTGGTGGCTCGGCGCCTTGTCGATCTGCAGCGCGTTCGTGAGCCCCCGGTGGTAGTCGCCCGGGTCCGCCACGCGGCGGATGATGGTGATGGCGACCTTCTCCGCTCCCACCGCCCGGTCAAGGCAGTCGACGGCGCGGATGAGGCCGGTGGTGTTGCAGGAGGTGAGCTTGAGGAACTGCTTCCCCAGGCCCTGCTCGTAGTTCGCGTAGCCGTGGAAGAAGACGTCGGCGACGTTGTTCTTCTCCCCGCCCTGGAAGATGGCCTTCTTGCCCAGTCGCTGGTAGAGCTCCTTGTTCTTGGCGCCGATGCCCGCGTTGGTCGCGTCGAGCATGACGTCGACCTTCCGCACCATGTCCTCGAGGCTGCCCGAGACGGGGATATGGCACTTCTCGAGCTCGGCGAGCTTGTCCGCGGATGCCGCGTAGAACGCGTAGGGCATGCCCTTCTCGCGCAGGGCTCGCACCGACAGGGTCGGCGCCACGTCCGCGACGCCCACGAGCTCCATGTCCCCCTGCAGCGCCACGCCGTCGGCGAGCCTTTGCCCGATGACGCCGTATCCCGCGACGCCGACCTTCACCTTAGCCATATACCCACCTCCTCACGGTCAATGCGAAGATTTAATTAACCACAGAGACACAGAGGCACAGAGAAAAGAGAGAGGAATGAATGGGATAGGGAGGGGGGAAAGGAAAACCTTCCGTCGCTCATCATCTCTCGTACCCCCTACTCCCTCTCTCACATTCCCTCTGTGTCTCTGTGCCTCTGTGTTTCCAATTCTCTTTCTCTTCCTCAGACGCCCGACTTCTCGCGGATGTACTTCCGGGCCTTGATCGCGTACTCGAGCGGGTTGGCCAGGGCGGGATCCTGCTCGGCCTCGACGACCCACCAGCCCTCGTAGCCGATCTTCTGGAGCTCGGCGAAGACCGGGGCGAAGTCCACGTTGCCGTCGCCGGGCACGGTGAATGCGCCCGCCTTGACGGCCGCGAGGAAGCTCATCTTGTCCTTGCGGACCTTCTCGACCACGCTCTTGCGCACGTCCTTGAGGTGGACGTGCTTGACGCGCCTGCCCCACTTGCGGAGGACGGCGAGATGGTCCTCGCCGGAGAAGACGAGGTGTCCCGTGTCGTAGAGGAGGTCGAGCTTGCCGGTCACGGTGCCCTCCATGAGGCGGTCGATCTCGGCGGCGGTCTGGACGCCCGTGCCCATGTGGTGGTGGTAGGTCAGGCTCATGCCCTTCTCCGCGGCCCGCTCGCCCAGGCGGCACAGGCCCTCGCAGAGCCGCTTCCACTCCTCGTCGGTGAAGCTGGGCTTCGCGTCGAAGACCGGGGTGCCCTGCTGGCCCTGGATGGAGTGGCCCTGCTCGGCCGCGCCGATGACCCGCGCCCCGACGGCGTGGAGGAAGTCCCGGTGCTTGATGAACTCCTTCTCGACCTCGGCGTAGGGCTTGGTCGTGAGGAAGGAGGAGAACCAGGCGTTGCAGATGGTCAGGCCGCGCAGCCTCAGGGCCTTGTTGAGGACCTCGGGGTCCTTGGGGTACTTGTTGCCGACCTCGCTGCCCTCGAAGCCCGCGAGGGCCATCTCGCTCACGCACTGCTCGAAGGGGATGTGCCCGCCGAGCTCGGGAAGGTCGTCGTTGGTCCAGCCGATGGGCGCGATCGCCAGTCGGACTTTCTTGTCGCTCATACGCTTCTCCTTAGTATTTTCTCGCCTTGGCCACTTCGGCCTTGATTTCTCGCGCGGCGGCCTCGACCGCCGGGTTCGAGGAAACCTCCGCGGTGCCCACGCGCCACCAGGACTCGTAGCCCTTGGTCATGGACTTCGGGCTGACCTTCGCGTCGATGACGCAGGGGCCATCCTCCTTAAGGGCCTTGCGGACCGCGCGGCGGAACTCGTCCACCGTGCGGGCGCGGAAGCCCTTGGCCCCCCAGCTCTCGGCGTTCTTCGCGAAGTCGACGGAGACAGGGGCGCCCGTGAGCCGGCCCGTGGCCGGGTCGCGCCGCTTCCACTCGTTGCCGAAGTGGACGATGCCCTGGCCCGACTGGAGGTTGTCGATGCACTGGAAGCCCGAGTTGTCGAGGACCACCACGATGATCTTCACGCCCTCCTGCACCGCGGTGAGAAGCTCGGTGTGGAGCATCGTGTAGGCCCCGTCGCCGACGATCGCCACGACCTCGCGCCCGGGCTCCGCGAGCTTGGCGCCCAGGGAGCCGGCGATCTCGTAGCCCATGCAGGAGAAGCCGTACTCCATGTGGTAGGCGCCGCTAGCCCTGGTGCGCCAGACGCGCTGCATGTCGCTCGGGATGGAGCCCGAGCCCGAGACGGCGATCGCGTCCTTGGGCAGGAGGATGTCGTTGAGCTCGCCGAGGGCCCGGGCCTGGGAGAGGCCCGCCGGGTCCTCCTCGGCGTAGAGCCGGTCGACCTCGGCCTTCCAGGCGGCGCGCTCCCGCTCGACCGCCGGGCCCCAGGACGAGGTGTAGCCGGCCTTGGACAAGGCCTTCGTAAGGGCGGCCAGCGCCAGCTTCGCGTCGGCCACCATCGGCTCGGCGTCCATCTTGTAGGCGTCGAAGGAGGCGACGTTGATGCCGAGGATGCGGCACGCGGGATTCTGGAAGAGCCACTTCGAGCAGGTGGTGAAGTCGCCGAGCCTGGTGCCGAGGGCGATGACGAGATCGGCCTCCTTGGCGAGGCGGTTCGCGGCCTGGCTTCCCGTAAGGCCGATGCCGGAGAGGTTGTAGGGGTTGTCCCAGGGCAGGAGGCCCTTGCCCGCCTGGGTCTCGCCGAAGGGCACCCGGAATTTCTCGCAGAAGGCCTTGAGCTCCTTGGCGGCCCCGGAGTAGCGGGCCCCGCCGCCGCAGATCACCAGGGGCTTCCTCGCGGCGGCGATCATCGCGGCGGCGCGCTCCACGGCGGCCTCCGAGGGTATGCGGCGCTCGACGTGGTGCACGCGGCGGCGGAGGAACTCCTCCGGATAGTCGTAGGCCTCGCCCTGGACGTCCTGGGGCAGGGCGATCGTGACCGCCCCGGTGTCGGCGGGATCGGTGAGCACGCGCATCGCGTTGATCATCGCCGTCATGAGCTGCTCGGGCCGCGATACGCGGTCCCAGTAGCGGCTCACCGGCTTGAAGGCGTCGTTCGCGGTGACGTTGCAGTCGTAGGGCTGCTCGACCTGCTGGAGCACGGGGTCGGGCTGGCGGCAGGCGAAGGAGTCGCCGGGGAGGAAGAGGACCGGGATGCGGTTCACCGTCGCGGTGCCCGCGGCCGTCACCATGTTGAGGGCGCCGGGCCCGATGGAGCTGGCTACGGTCATGATGGCCAGCCGGTCCGACTGCTTGGCGAAGCCGATCGCCGCGTGCGCGGCGCCCTGCTCGTTCTTGCCCTGGTAGAAGCGCAGGGAATGGCCGCCCGCCGCGAGGGCCTCCCCGAGCCCGACCACGCAGCCGTGGCCGAAGATGCCCAGCACCCCGGCGACGAATTTCCGCTCGACGCCGTCGCGCTCGACGTACTGGTTGTCGAGGAAGCGCAGCAGCGCCTGGGCCGTCGTCATTCTCACCGTCTTCATCGCTTCTCTCCTTCCCGGCCGCGCTCGGAGGGGATGGCCCAGATCTCGGCGCCGGGCTCCTGGACCCAGCGGTGCTCGGGGACGAAGTAGGGGCTCACGTAGCGCCTGCCCTCGAGGTGGCGGATGACCCAGAGGTACCACATCGCGTAGCCGGGGGCCGTCACCTGGGGATGGACCTCGCCCTCCCGGATGAGGACCGTGTCGCCGTCGCGGAGGAGGTGGGCCTCGTCGCCTATGCGCGTCAGGCCGAAGCCCTGCGCGGGCGCGAACTTGTAGAAGTAGATCTCCGGCTGGGGATGGTGGTGCGGCGGATAGCTCGACCACTTGCCCGGGGCGTCCACGACCTCGCCGAGGACGAGGTTGGACTCGGGGGCGTCGGAGTCGTCGAAGGAGGTGCGCACGATGCGGGTGCTGGTTTCGCGCATCGTGCCCTTGCCACGCTCCTCGCTGCGCCCCTCGCCAGGCTTGACCAGGCGGGGCGCGAAGCGGCGGGGGTTGTCGGTGCGCGTGACCGCGATCGCGGCCCCGGAGGCCCCGGCCTCGACCCGGGCGTCCTCGCCCGAGCAGAGGGAGAGCACGGTCGGCTCCTCGTCCAGGAGGCTCCGGCGCGCGCCGCGGAAGGAGCCTCCCTTCCAGGAGAAGGCCGCGTCCCCGGACAGGAGGAGGAGGGCCTTCTCGTCGGCCGCGCCCGCGGCCCAGGACTCGCCGGGGCCCAGCGTGAGGATGCCGAAGTCCATGAGCATGTCGGAGTTCGGGCCCCGGCGCTCGACTATCGGCGTATAACCCGAGGGGAAGCCCCCCTCTCGATGGATCAGCATCTTGGCTCGCTCCCGCGGGCGTCCGGCGGGGCCGCTATGGCCGCGCCGGAAGCCCGCCAATTATAGGTTAGGCGATCTCGGAGAGCTTCACGGCCCGCCGCTCCGCGAGGGACTTCTTGGCAGCGAGGGCCACGTAGAGGTCCTGGAGCCCGTCCTCGCCGGTGACCGGCACGGCCTTGCCCTCGGCGATCGCGGCGACGAAGGCCCGCATCTCGGCGATGAAGGCCTCTTTGTAGCGCTCGAGGAAGAAGTACAGGGGCTTGTCGCCCATGACTCCGGCCTCGGTGGAGAGCTTCACGGTGCTCGGCGTGTCGTTCTCGGCCTGGGCCGAGCCCTTGGAGCCGAAGACCTCGACCCGCTGGTCGTAGCCGTAGACGGCCTTGCGGCTGTTGTCGATGACGCCGATGGCGCCGTTCGCGAACTTGAGGGTCACCAGGGCGGTGTCCACGTCGCCGGCCTTGCCGATGCCCTCGTCGACGAGGACCGCTCCCTGGGCGTAGACCTCGACGACCTCGGAGCCGGCCTGGAAGCGGGCCATGTCGAAGTCGTGGATCATCATGTCCAGGAAGATGCCGCCGGAGACGGCCACGTAGGAGACCGGCGGCGGGGCCGGGTCGCGGGAGCTGATCTTCACGATCTGGGGCGAGCCGACGGCGCCGGACTCGACGAGCTCGCGGACGCGCTTGAAGTTATGGTCGAAGCGGCGGTTGAAGCCGACCTGGAGCTTGACGTTCGCCTTCTTGACCGCGTCGAGGGCGGCCTTCACCTTCTCGATCGTCGTGTCCACGGGCTTCTCGCAGAACACGTGCTTGCCGGCCTTGGCCGCCTCGACGACGAAGGTGGAGTGGGTGTCGGTGGAGGAGCAGATGACGATGGCCTGGATCTCCTTGTCCGCGAACAGGAGGGCGGGATCCTTGGTCACGGTCTGGACGCCGAGGCCCTTGGCCCAGGCCTCGATCTGCGGCGTCAGGTTGACGTCGGCGATGGCCTTGAGCTTGGCCTGGGGCATGAAGTAGGCGATGTTCTCGGCGTGGATCTTGCCGATGCGCCCGGCGCCGATGACGCCGATGACGACCTGATTGGACATGGGAACCTCCTGCATACAGTCACTCGTAAAGGGACTACGCCCATCTGAAAACGATTTCAGAACCACCTTCATACTAGCCCACAAGCCTGGCCTTGTAAAGCTCCTTACCGACCAAAATTGTACTAAAACTTTTTAGTTCGAGTAAATTCGCGGTTTTCCGACGAGCGCGACGGCTCGGGGCTTCCCCTCGGCGAGGGAGGCCGCGGCGGCGGCGGAAACTGCCAGGGCCGCGTAGCCGTCCCAGGCCGAGGCCCCCGGGAAGACCCGCCCGTCGCGCAGCGTTTCGATCCACGCGGCCAGCTCGGCGAGGTAGGCCTCCTGGAAGGGGGCGGTCCAATCGCTGGTCACGGGGGAGCCGCGGAAGCCCGAGCTGCGCAGGCAGACTCGGTCGGGCTGTGCGGTCGCGGCGCTGCCCCGCTGCCCGACGAGCTCGGCGGAGACCTCGTAGCCGTAGTCCGCGCTCACGAAAAGCTCGGCCGAGGCGAGGCGCCCGTCGGCCATGATCATCTGGACGAGGAGGAGGTCGCGGCTGGATTCGGGGAGCTCTTCGCGGGAGCGCAGGCCGCGGACCGAGACCTCGGCGACCTCGGCGCCGAGGAGCCAGCGCGACGAGTCGATGTCGTGGCCCGCGGAGTTGGCGAGGATGAAGGCGCCCGAGGAGTCGTAGGCCGCCTTCGCGTTGCGGTGGACCCCCTTCCACAGGAGGGGCCGGCCGAGCGCGCCCGAGTCGGCGAGGGCCTTCAGGGCGGCGTGGGCGGGATCGAAGCGGCGCTGGAAGCCGAGGGAGACGAGGCGGCGGCCAGCCCCGGCCTCGGCCTCGACGAGGCGCAGCGCCTCCTCCGGGCTCGAGGCGAGGGGCTTCTCGCAGAGGACGGCCTTGCCCGCGGCGAGGCAGGCCAGGACGAGCTCGGCGTGGAAGGCGTCGGGGGCTGCGACGAGGACGGCGTCGACCGCGCTCGAGGCGATGAGCTCCTCGGGGCTGGAGAGGACGGCCGGGCCATCGGCGCCATTGGCGCCGCCGAGCTCGGCGGCGAGGCGCTCGGCGCGTCCCCGGTCGAGGTCCTGCAGCGCCGCGAGCTCGCAGGCGGAGACGAATCGCCGCGCGTTGCGCGCGTGCTGGCTCCCCATCGTGCCGGCGCCGATGACGCCGAGCCTGATCCTCGCGCTCGCCATGCCCCCTCCCCTCCCCGCTTTTAAGCGGGCCAGGCCTCGCGGAGGACGGCCAGGGACTTGCGGATGCCGGCCAGGCCGTCCATGGTGGGGTCCTCCATCTCGAGGCTCATCGCGCCGTCGTAGCCGGCCATGCGCAGGACCGTGACGAATTCCTTCCACCAGCGCGCGTCGTGCCCGTAGCCAAGGGCGACGTAGTTCCAGGAGCGCTCGGCGAAGCGCTCGATCGGCCTCGTGTCGAGGACCCCGTCGAGCTCGACCGCCCCGCGCTCGAGCCGCGCGTCCTTCGCGTGGACGTGGTAGATCGCCCCCTCGGCCCCGAGGCGGCGGGCCGCGGCGATGGGCTCCCCGCCCATCCAGAACAGGTGGCTCGGGTCGAGGTTCATGCCGACCATCGGCCCGATCTCGGCGCGGAGGCGCAGGAGGGTCGAGGGATTATAGACGAGCTGGGAGCCGTGGTTCTCCAGGGCGATCCGCTCGATCCCGCAGTCGGCGGCCATGCGCGCGGCCTTCCGCCAGTACGGGAGGGCGACCTCGCTCCACTGCCATTCGAGGATCTCCGCGTTGCGCGCCGGCCAGCTCGTCGCGATCCAGTTCGGCTCCCGCTCCCCGGGGCCTCCGCCCGGCAGGCCGGACATCATCACGACCTTCCGCACGCCGAGCATCCGCGCGAGCTCGAAGGTGCCCTCGACGACGGCGCGGTGGCGATCGCCCTCCTCGTTCGGGGCCAGCTGGTTGCCCGAGCAGTTGAGGGCCTCGATGGAGAGGCCGCGGGACCGGATCGCGTCCGCATAACGCGTCCGGGCGGGCTCGCTGCCCAGGAGCCCCTCGAGGTCCAGGTGGGGAGCCCTCGACCAGTTGCCGGTGCAGAGCTCGAGGCCCTCGAAGCCGAGGGAGGCGGCCAGGTCGAGCATGGGCTCGAAGCCCAGGGAGCCCAGGGAATCGGTCACCAGGCAGAGCTTCACGGCCGCGCCCCTACAGCTCGACCGTCGAGCCGCGCTCGAGGGACTCGCGCATGGCGACGGCGAGGCGCGTGGCCTCCCGCGCGTCCTCGAGGGAGCGCGTGCCCGCCCGGCCCGAGCGGATCGCCTGGGCGAAGGCCTGGGCCTCGAGGAGGAAGGCCGGTCCGAAGCGGGAGAAGAAGTCGGCCTGCCCGGCGGCGAAGCTCCCGCCCGAGCGCTCGCGCAGGACGGGGAGCTCGGGAATGCCGCGGCCGCAGCTCAGGGCTCCCTCGGTGCCGGTCACCGACATCGTCGCCTCGTAGCCGCGGTGGGAGGTCCGCGAGACGTGGAAGGTCGCGAGGGCCGCCTGGGAGGCGGACCCGCCGGGCAGCTCGAACTCCACCGTGGCGGCGGCGGTATCGACGTCGCCGCAGGAGCCGAGGCCGGGGTACATGACGCGGGTGCCGCGCGCGGTGACCCGGCGGGGCCGGGCCCCCTCGAGGATCCAGCGGACCAGGTCGATGTCGTGGATGCAGCAGTCGAGGAAGATGCCGCCCGAGGTGGGCGCGAACTTCACGAAGAAGGCGTCCGGGTCGGCGGGGTCGTGGGACTCGGCGTGGACGCGGAAGACCCGGCCGAGCTCCCCGGCCGCGACGGCGCGCTTGACCTCGGCGTAGGCGGGATCGAAGCGCCGCATGAAGCCGATGGTCGCGACCTGGCCGGGGCGCCCGCGCGCGACCTCGATCACGCGGTCGCAGGGGGCGACGTCGAGGGAGAGCGGCTTCTCGCAGAACAGGTGCTTGCCGGCCTCGAGGACCTCGATCGCCTGCTCGGCGTGGAGGGAGGTCGGCGTGACGAGCCAGGCCGCGTCGAGGCCTGGATGCGCCAGGAGGGAGCCGAGGTCGGCATAGGCCGGGACCTCGAGGCTCTCCTCGGCCCACGCGCGCTCCTCGGCCAGGGGGCTCGCCGCGGCGACGAGCTCGACGCCCCGCACGCGCTTGGCTAGGTTCTCGGCGTGGCGCTTGCCCAGGCGGCCCAGGCCCACGATGCCGATCGAGATAGCTCGCTCCACTGCTCCCTCCTTGCGGCGCGATGGGGCGGCGCCCGGCGGCCGGGGCCTCGGCCCCGCGCGCGCCCGGGCGCCTCCCGGAGGATCACTTGATGGACATGCGGAAATCGAGGAGGGACTGGGCGTTGTCCTTGGTCATCATCGTCGCGCCGGAGTCGATGCGCTTGTCGATCTTCTTGCCGGCCTTGGCCTCGAGGGCCTTCTCGATGGCGATGCGGCCCATGTCGTAGTTGCCCTGGGCGACGGAGCCGTAGAGGTCGCCGGCGAGGATGGACTTGAGGGCGTCCTCGTTGGCGTCGACGCCGATCATCGGGACCTTCTTGCCCGCCTGCTGCATGGCGCGCAGGGACCCGAGGACCATCTCGTCGTTGGCGGCGAAGACGCCGGCGATGTCGGGGTTGGCCTGGAGCACGTTCTGGGTGAGGGTGTAGCCCTTCTCGCGGTCGCTGAAGGCGGGCTGCTTGGAGGCGATGACCATGCCGGCGGCCTTGAGGACCTCCTCGGCGCCCTTCACGCGGTCGTTGCAGGAGGGATTGCCGGGGGCGCCGTCGATGAGGAGGACCTTGTCGCCCTTCTTCAGCTGGGCCGCGAGGGCCTTGCCGCCGGCCTTGCCGGCCGCGAGGTTGTCGGTGCCGATGAAGGTCACGTAGTCGTTGAAGCCGGCGGGCATGCCGGTATCGACGAGGATGACGGGGATCTTCTTCTTCTTGGCCTGGTTCAGCACGTTGATGGAGGCGGCGGGCTGGGAGGGGCTGAAGACGATCACGTCGACCTTCTGGGAGATGACGTCCTGGACCATGTTGATCTGCTGCTCGATGGCGTCCTCGGTGGGGGGCCCGAGGAGGATGAGCTCGACGCCGGCCTTGTCGGCGGCCGCCTTGGCCCCGGCGGCGACGATCTTCCAGTACTGGCTCGACAGGGTCTTGAGGACCATGCCGACCTTGAGCTTCGGCGCCGCGGCCGCGCCCGCGCAGAGCACGAAGGCGAAGACGAGGGCCATGACGATGGCGACCAACCTTTTCTTCTGCATACAGCCTCCTGAAAACCCGATCGATCAGCCGGGCCATGCCCGGCCAGGATACCTTGTCGAGCCCGCGCGCGGGCTGCGGCCCTACCTGCGGCCGACCTGCATGACCTTCTGGCGGAGCACGTCAATGTAGACGGCGAGGATGATGACCGCGCCGATGGCGAAGGTCTGGTAGTTGGAGTCCACGTTGAGGAGGTTCAGCCCGTTGCGGAGCACGGCGATGATGAGCACGCCGATGATGGTGTTGCCGATGGAGCCCACGCCCCCGAAGAAGCTCGCGCCGCCGATGATGACCGCCGCGATGGCGTCCGAGTCGTAGTCCTGCCCGGCCAGGGGGTAGGCCGCGTTGACGCGCCCGACGAGGACGATGCCGGCCAAGGCGGCGGTGAAGCCGCTCAGGGTGTAGACCAGGTTGAGGACCCGGTGGACCTTGATGCCGGAGAGGCGGCTCGCCTCCTTGTTGCCGCCCACCGCGTAGATGTAGCGGCCGGTAGCGGTCCTCGTGAGGAAGAGGTACATGCAGGCGTAGAGGAGGGCCACGAGGAAGAGGCTTATGGGCAGCGGCCCGAGGTAGTTGTTGCCGATGAACTGCACCGGCTCGGGGAAGATGCTGATGGGCGCCGCGGCCGTGATGACGAGGGCCACGCCGCGCGCCATCATCTTCATGCCCATGGTGGAGATGAAGGGGTGCGGCAGGCTCATCTTCGTCAGCATGAGGCCGTTGAGGAGGCCGAGCCCCCCGCCCACCGCGAGGCACAGCAGCATCGAGAGGTAGGGATCGACGCCGTGATTCACGCATACCACGCCCATGAGCATGGTCGAGAGGGCCAGGACCGAGCCGACCGAGAGGTCGATGCCCCCCGTGAGGATGGCGAGGAACATGCCGCAGGAGATGATGGCGCTGACCGCCGCCTGCGAGGCCACGTTCGTCAGGTTGTCGACCGTCAGGAAGCGCGGCGACAGGACCGCCATGACCAGCGAGAGGAGGATCAGGCTCAGGATCACGCCCACGCTGTACATGTTCTTCCTCGGCTTCTGCTTCTTGGCTTCCTGCCCGGCAGCCGCGGCCTCTCTCTCGTGCGCCATCGCCGTCTCTCCTTTTCTCCCCGTCACGCGATCTTCCCCTCGCCGGAGGCGGCGAGCCCCGAGGCCGCGTACAGGATCCTCTCCTGGGTCGCCTCGGCCTGGCCGAATTCGGCGGTGATCCTGCCCTCGTGCATCACGAGGATGCGGTCGGCCATGCCCATGACCTCGTCCATCTCCGAGCAGATGATGATGACGGCCGCGCCGTTCGCCACGAGCTCGTTCATGAGGTTGTAGACCTCGACCTTCGCGCCCACGTCGATGCCGCGCGTCGGCTCGTCGAAGATGAAGATCCTCGCCTGGGTGAGCATCCACTTGGCGATGACGACCTTCTGCTGGTTCCCGCCCGAGAGCTGCCCGACCACCGTCTCGACGTCGGGGGCGCGGAGCTTCAGGTCCCTCGCGATCTTCTCCGTCATCTGGCGGATGGCCTTGAGCTTGAGGAAGCCGAGGCGGCTGTAGCGCTCGAGCCTCACCAGGGACGAGTTGAACGAGACGCTCTTAATGAGGATGAGGCCCTGGCCCTTGCGGTCCTCGGTCAGGAAGGCTATCCCGGCGTCGATGGAGTCCCGCGGGCTCCTGATGCGGACGTCCTGCCCGAAGACCTTGATAGCGCCGCCGTCGATCGGGTCCGCGCCGGTGATCGCCCGCGCGGTCTCGGTGCGGCCCGCGCCCACGAGGCCCGCGAAGCCGAGGATCTCGCCCGCGTAGGCCTTGAAGGAGACGTCGTGGAGCACGCCCCTGCGCTCGAGATGCTCGACCGAGAGGGCCTCGGCGCCCCGCCCGCCCTTGACCTTGGGGTACTTGTTCGTGATCTCGCGGCCGACCATGAGGCGGATGATGTCGTCGACCGAGGCCTCGCCGATGTCGCGGGTCTCCACGAGGCGGCCGTCGCGCAGGACCGTGACGCGATCGCAGATGCGCTTGACCTCGTCGAGCCGATGGGAGATGAAGATGACGGTCACGCCCTTGGCCTTGACCTGGGCGATGATTCGGAAGAGGTCGTTCGCCTCGCGCTCGGAGAGGCTCGAGGTCGGCTCGTCCATGATGATGAGCTTGGCGTCGGAGTGGACCGCCTTGCAGATCTCCACCATCTGCTGGTGGCCGATGCCGAGCTCGCCGGTCTTCATCCGCGGATCCAGGTTGAGCGCGAGATCCCGCATCAGGGACTCGGCCTCCTCGAGCATCTTGGCGCGGTCGAGGATATCGCCCCTCCGGGACTTGCGGAGCTCGCGGCCGAGGAAGATGTTCTCCACCACGGTCAGGTGGGGGATGAGGTTGAGCTCCTGGTAGATGCAGGCGATGCCCTTCCCCATGGCCTTGAGGGGCGTCAGGCGCTCGAGCTTCTCGCCGTTGAACCAGATCTCGCCCTCGTCGGGAGCGTAGGCGCCGGTCAGGATCTTGATGAGGGTCGACTTGCCGGCCCCGTTCTCGCCCGTCAGGCCGTGGACGTCCCCGGCCCGAACCTCCATGCTCACGGAGTCGAGGGCCAGGACGCCCGGGAACCGTTTGGTCACCCTATCCAAACGCAGCAGCATCTCGTTTTTACCCATCGCCATGCTTCCCTCGCTGATCGTCGGGAATGGAAACAGCATCTTTCTGCAAACGTTTTCAGTACCCATATGATTATATTCCCTGATTTTTTGAACTGTCAAATGAAATCGTTTTCAAATTATAAGGCTATAGGGAAGCCCGCGGCTTGCGGCTTCACGCCCAGGGGAGTACAGTGTCCGAAAGGTTTTCACGCGAATGATGAGCATAAAAGACATCGCGAGGCTGGCTGGAGTCTCGCCCTCGACGGTCTCCCGGGTCATCAACCAGAAAAAGTACGTCAAGCCCGAGCTCCGCGAGCGCATCATGGCCGTGGTCAAGGAGACCGGCTACGTCCCGAGCCACGCCGCGCGCTCGATGGTGCTCAAGCGCAGCTTCACCGTGGGCATCGTGATCCCCTACGCCTTCAACATGTTCCAGCGCCAGCTCTTCGCCATCATCGAGCGCCAGCTCGAGACCCACGGCTACCACACCCTCTTCTTCTTCGCGAAGTGGGAGCCGGAGCACGAGCTCCACTGCCTGCGCCGACTCAAGTCCGAGAACCTCGACGGCATCATCATGCTCCACGAGGTCATCCACCCCGACTTCTACGCCTACCTCGCCCACGCCCCGATGCCCGTCGTCCTGTGCACCTTCGACCGGGGCAACCTCGCCTGCCCCTCGGTCCACGTCGACGAGGAGGCCGCCGCCCGGGACGCGACCGCCCACCTCATCGGCCTCGGGCACCGGCGCATCGGCTTCATCGCCGGCTCGCACTTCTCCTTCGCGGCCCAGCGCGCCTCGGGCTACCGCGCGGCCCTCGCCTCCGCTTCGATAGCCTACGACGAGCGGCTCGTCGCCGAGGTTCCCTCCTACATCGCCGAGGACGGGCTGGCGGGCATGCGCGAGCTCCTGGCCCGGAAGCCGGGGCTCAGCGCGGTCTTCGCCACGACGGACGAGCTCGCCATAGGCGCGATGCGCGCCATCTACGAGGCGGGGCTGCGGGTGCCCGAGGACATCTCGGTCGTGGGCTTCGACGACATCGACGTGAGCGCCTACCTCGCGCCGGGCCTCACCACGGTCGCCCAGCCCATCGAGGCCATCGGGCGCAAGACCGCCGAGGTCATGTCCCGCCTCATCTCCGGCGAGGCCTACGGCGACCTCTCGGCCGTCTTCGGCCACCGCCTGGTCGTGCGCGAGTCCGCCGCCCCGCCCCGCTGAGACCGGCCCTTGCGGGGGCCGGTCCCGATCCGTATACTTGGTTATATTCCCATCACTTCCTCGCCTCGAAGGCCCGGAGTCCCGGAGCCGGGGCCTCGGGGAGGGAAGGAGGAGGCATGCTGCGCCTCGTCCACGCGGCGGCCCTCGCCGCCGCGCTCGGCTGCCTCGCCTGCAGCCTGGCCCCGCCTCGGCCGAGCCTCCCGCCCTTCGTCGAGGAGGCGGATGTCCCCGCCGACCGGGCCCTCCTCGTCGTCTACCGCGACTCGAGACGCTACGGATCCTTCAACCCGATGCCCGTCAGCAGCTTCGGCACAGTCATCGCCCAGCTCCCGGCGGGGGCCGCGGTCCAGTGCCTCGTCTTCCCGGGACGGCGGAGCGTCGAGGCCACGATGCTCGGCGCCAAGGGCCCGGTCCGGCGGGGCTCGGTCTCCCTTGAGCTCCTCCCGGGCCAGCGCTATTTCCTAAAGGCGGTTCCCTCGATGGGCCTGGCTGCGGTCGAGGTCGGCATAGCCCCGGTCGAGCCCGGGCTCGCCCGGGCCGAGCTCGCGGGCTGCGGCGCCGTCCTCGGGCCCGCGGGGGGCAGGGTCCTTTCCGAGCGGGGCGGGCCCGCGGCGCCCGGGCGCGGCGACGGGCCCGCCCTGCCGGGCGCGGGCCGCACGGACGCGGCGCCGGCGGCGGGGCAGGCAGTGGCGGCTAACGTCCCGACGAAGATAGCCGCGCTTCTCCGCTCCGGAAGCCCCGTGAGCCTCCTCGTCGTGGTGCCGGAGGCGGATCTGCGGCGCGACTACGCGGGCGAGGCTCCCGTCCCGGCTTCATGGAAGAAGGAGAAGGCCGCCGAGCTCGCCGCGGAGTGGGCGGGCCAGTCCCTCGAGGCCTTCGGGGGCCATCCCGGCTTCTCGGTGGTCAACCGCGAGGGGCTCGGGGATATCCTCGCGGAATTCGAGCTCCAGGGCTCCGCCGCCTTCGACCAGCGCTCGACGGCCCGCTTCGGGCGCATGGCGGGATCGAGCCACATGCTCCTGCTCTCCTTCGCCTGGCGCAGGGAGCCCGGCGGCCCCTACCTCGAGGATACGACGGTCAAGCTCGTCGACCTGGCCCTCAACACGATCCTGGCCGTCGACCGGATCCGCGTCGTCATCTCGGTCGAGGAGTCGACGGGCCGGGCGACCGTCCTCGAGCGTTGGCAGAACGGAGTCCGCCTCAGGTGAGGGAGGAGCCTCGGGCGCAGGGAGTCCCCGAATCGAGGGCTTCGGGCCTTCAGGGGAGGAAGTCGCTCTGCCGGTCGGACTGGGTCAGGACGCTCCAGTTCCCCGCCTCGTCCCCGGCGACCTTGACCGAGCCGTCGATGCAGGTGACGTAGGCGGCCGAGCCGACCTTGCGCCAGTTCTTGTACACTTGGAGGCTCGCGAGGTTGTCGTGCATCATGACGGCGAGCTTGGGCGAGACGGCCCTCGCGAAGCCCTTGCTCGATGAGGTGTCGGCCCCGTGATGGCCGACCTTGACGAGGTCGGCCTTGAGGCGCTCGCCGTACTTCGCGACGAGCTCGGCCTCGCGGGGCGTGTAGACGTCGCCCATGAAGAGCATGGACGAGGCCCCGTAGGCGAACTTGACGACGAGGGAGCGGTCGTTGACGAACTGGGTCCCGTTCTTGGGGTAGCCCTCGTAGTACCTGATCTCCGGCTCGGGATTGAGGACCTCGGCCCGCACCCGCTCGCCGAAGGAGAAGGCGGAGCCCTCCTCGAGGTAGATCACCTCGATGCCCTTGGCCTTCACCGCCGCCATGAAGCCGCGGAATACCGCGGTCGGATACTCGAGCCTGCTCGTGTAGAGCCTTCCGACCGAGTACTTCTCGAGCAGGCGCGCGAAGCCCCCGATGTGGTCGACGTGGGGATGGCTCGCCATGATGGCGTCGAGGCGGGCGACGCCCATCGCGTCGAGGCAGCGCTCGACCTGCTCGGCGCACTCGGGCGCCCCGGCGTCGACGAGCATGACGAGGCCCTCGGGGCTCGTGAGGATCGCGCAGTCGCCCGACTTCTCCTCGGACTCGGTGACGAGGCTCATCTTGACGAAGCGGGCCACGAGCTTGCCCTCGTCGCCGGTTCGGTCGAAGAGCGCCTGGAAGCGGTCCGCCGGGGACGGGGCCGCGGCGGGCGCGCTCGCGGCGGGCGAGGCCTGGGCGGCCGCCGCGCCCTGCGCCGCGAGGCCGAGGGGGGCCGCGGCCAGGAGGGCGGCGGCCATGACGAGGGAGCGAAGGCCCTCGAGCCCCCGATGCTTGCGCGATCCCATGGTTCCCTTCCCGCGCGGAGTCCGCGCGCTCATTTCGAGGCCGCCTTCGAGAAGCCGCTCAAGAGGTACTTCTGGAGCAGGGCGAAGAGGATGATGATCGGCAGCACGGCCATCACGGCCCCGGCCATGATCTGGTTCTGGTTCATGGTCTCGAGGCCGGCGTAGGAGCGCTTGAGCTCGTACACGCCCTGGGCGATCGTCCGGCGCAGGGGGGTCGTGGTCACCATCTTGGGCCAGAAGTAGGCGTTCCAGTGGTCGATGAAGGAGATGATCCCGACGGTCATGAGGGTCGGCTTGCACATCGGCGCGAGGATCTTGAAGATGATCCCGACGCGGCCCATGCCCTCGAGCCGCGCGGCCTCGAGGAAGCTGTCGTCCACGGCCTTGAAGGACTGCCTGAGCATGAAGATCATGTAGGCGGAGACGGCCTGGGGGACGATGAGGCCCGCGAAGGTGTTGATCCAATGCAGCTTCGCGACCATGCAGTAGATGGGCACGAAGGTGATCTGGATGGGTATCATGAGGGCGCCGAGCACCAGGACGAAGAGGGAGTCCCGGCCGCGGAAAGAGCCCTTGGCGAAGCCGTAGGCCGCGAAGCAGCCGGCCAGGAGCTGAAGGGAGAGGATGCCGCCGGTCATCACGATCGTGTTGAGGAAGTAGCGCCCGAAGGGCGCCATCTTGAGGGCGTCCGGGTAGTTCCTCCAGTTGAAGGCCGCCGGCCAGAGGGTCGGCACGGGCCTGAGGAGCTCCTCGCTCGACTTGAGCGAGGAGATGATCATCCAGTAGATCGGGAAGACCGCGACGAGGGTGACGGCGGCCGCCGCCGCGTACTGGAGGAGGGCCCCGACGGCCCTGGCCCGCCTCGCGCGGGCATTGGCTCCCTGATTCGCTTCGCTCACGGGCCGCCTCCCTCAGGACTCGTAGTGGACGTTCTTGCTCGAGATCCTCATGGTCGCCGCGGTGGAGGCGAGGAGGATCACGAAGAAGAGGCAGGAGACCACGGCGGCCCGGTCCACGCGGAAGTCCACGAAGGCGAGCTCGTAGATCCAGAAGACCGTCACGTTCGTGCTCTGGTAGGGGCCGCCGCCGGTCATGACGTCGACGGACTGGAAGACCTTCATCGAGGCGATGAAGGTGGTCACGAAGAGGAAGAGGGTGGTCGGCGAGAGGAGGGGCAGGGTGATGTAGCGGAAGCGCTGGAAGGGCCCCGCCCCGTCGATCTTGGCCGCCTCGTAGTACTCGGGGGAGATGCCCTTCATCGCCGAGAGGTAGATCATCATGCCGTAGCCGACGACGCGCCAGCCCGTGAGGACGAGGACCGAGGCCAGGGCCGTCTTCTCGCTGTTCAGCCAGGCGAGGGGGGCGGCACCGAAGAGCTTGAGGACGTAGTTGAGGATGCCGTACTGGTCGTTCAGGATCCACATGAAGACGATGGCCGAGGTCGAGATGGCGATGTAGCGGGGCATGAAGAGGACCGAGCGCATGGCGGAGAAGGCCCGGCTCTCCCGGTTGAAGAGGGCGGCGAGGAGGATGCCCCCGGCCAGGGTAATCAGGATCTCCCAGAAGGTGTAGGTGAAGGTGATCCGGAGCGAGGCGAGGAGCTTCTCGCAGCCGGAGCCCTGGAAGAGCCACTTCCAGTTCTTGAAGCCGACGTAGTCGTACTTGTCCTTGATCAGGTTCCAGTTCGTGAAGCCGATCCGGAAGAGCTCGACCACGGGGTAGTAGACGAAGGCGAGGAAGAAGGCCAGGGCCGGGGCGACGCAGAGGAAGTCCTTGGCCCGCTCCCGACTCCTGTACCTGGCCGCGCGAGCGCGCGCTCCCCTCTTGCCTGCCGCGTTCTCCGACACTGCCATCCCTCCTCGCTCGCCCCCGGCCCCCGAAGCGGGGGCCGGGGGCTATCAGCCGCTCCCGGCGCCCGGGATCAGTCCTGCAGGGCCTCGTCCAGGAGGACGGCCGCCTTCTTCATGGCCGCCTCCATGTCCCCGCCCTCGATGATGACCTTGGCCATCTCCTGCATCCAGATCTTGGCGAAGGCCGAGTAGGCCGGGTGCTGGATGCGCGGGTAGATGTGGCCGATGTTGTCGAAGACGGCCTTGAAGGCGGGCTTCTCCTTGAGGAAGGCCTGGCCCTCGGCGGTCTTGGTCACCGACTCGCGGGTGGGCATGTATCCCGTGCCGCGGGCCCAGTACATGTTGACTTCCTTGCTCGTCAGGTAGGTGAGGAGCTTCCAGGCCGCGTTCTTGACCTCCTGGCTGTTCTTGGCGGGGATGAGGAGGACGGAGCCGCCGACCTCGGAGTCCCGCTTCGCGTCGCCGGGCAGGTAGTGCATGCCGACCTTGAACTTGCAGGTGTCGGCGTACATGTTGTACAGGGAGGTGGTGTGGATGACGGAGAAGGTCTTGCCGTCGATGAAGTTCTGCCGCATGACGCTCGAGGCGTCCTTGCCGTAGGCCCAGTAGGCGCTCTTCTCGTCGCACCACTGCTTGAGCTTCCTGGCGACCGCGACGGCCTTGGCCCCTCCCAGGTCGGTCGTCTCCATGTCCTTGTTGACGAGGCTCACGCCGGCGTTCAGGTAGAAGGGCTCGAAGTACCACTGGTCCCATCCGGGGATCACGGTGGCGTAGCGCTGGGCCGAGCCGTCGGCGGCCTTCTTGGAGGCCTTCTTCATGAACTCGTCCATCTGCGCCCAGGTCTCGGGGAGCTTGATCTTCTCGGCGTCGGCCATGTCCTTGTTGTAGAACATGATCTGGGTCGAGATGAGGAAGGGCAGGGAGACCTGCTTGCCGCCGTAGCTCGTCGAGGCCGTGAGGCCGGGCCCGAAGTCCTTGACGTCGAAGCCCGTGGCCTTGATGTAGGGATCGAGGACCTCGCAGAGGCCGGAGGCGCCGTACTCGGCGACCAGGGGGGTGTTCGCCACGGTCAGGCCGGGCAGGGTGGTGCCGGCGGCCTGGGCCGCGATGAGCTTCTCGTTGAGGTCCTTGTAGGCGCCCTGGTAGACCGCCTCGACGTCGATGTTCGGGTTGGCCTTCTCGAAGTCGGCCACGACCTTGTCGACGAGGGGCGCGTACTGGGCCTCGAGGGCGTGCCACCACTGGATCTTGACGGGGGCCTTGACCTCGTACTTCTTGGCGTCCTGGGCGCCTGCGCCTGCGGCCGCGAGGGCCGCCAGCGCCAGGGCGGCGACTGCTTGGCGGATGCTGCTCATCGTAGTCCTCCTTAGCTCGAGCTCGAGCTTCGATCGCGATTGCGCGGGCGCCCCTCGACAGGGCCCCGCGAGAGCAGGCCGGGCCTAGGCCCGGACCGAGCCGCCGCGCCAGGCGCGCTCGAGGGCGGCCTTGCCGGCGGCGAGGGTCGAGAGATCGGTGCCGATGTTGTACTCGAGGACGAGGCCCAGATCGTTCCCCGACGCCGAGGCCGAGGCGGCGGCCGCGGCGAGGAGCCGATCCCAATCGACGCTGCCCGTACCGATCGGAGCGTGGGCGTCCTTCGTGCCGTCGTTGTCGTGGAGGTGGAGGGCGTGGAGACGGCCGCCGAGGGCGGCGAAGAGGGCCTCGAGATCCCAGCCGCTTATGTGCGCGTGGCCGACGTCGACGATGTAGCCGATCGCATCGGGCATGCCCTCGAGGAAGGAGGCGAACTGCTCCTGGGTGAACAGGCTCGTCGCCGGCGTGCCGACGTTCTCCACGAGAAGGAGGAGGCCGTAGCGCTCGTTGTACTCGAGGAGGTTGAACATGGCCTGCCTCGAGCGGGAGCGCGCCACCTCCTTGCTGAAATGGCTATCGGGGCAGGAGCCCGTGTGGAGGACCACGTGGCGGGCACCCACGAGGGCCGCGAAGTCCAGGCTCTCGCGGTAGCTCGCGAGGACGGCCTCGCGGTAGCGGGCGCACTCGTAGGTCAGGTTCGAGCCCCAGACCGGCACGTGGACCGAATACGCGGTCTTCTTGGCCCGGAGGGCAGCGGCGAGGGACTGCGCCCGTCGGGGAAAATCGTCCCAGCCCGCCCCGTCGAGCATGAGCTCGATGTTCTCGGCGCCCTGCGCGATGAGGCGATCGACGTTCTCCTCTACCTGGCCGCCGATCAAGCACAGCTCGGAATAAAAGACCCGCATCACGACAACCCTTTCTCGAGATCTCCGCTCTTTGCAGCGGGGATCTACTGCCTCGAAGTCTGTAGTTTCAATAACTATTTATTAAATATTTAGTAGCGATAGTATCCTGATACACTACAATTGTCAAATGAAACCTGATTTTCAATTACATTTTTAACAATCTTTTAATTTTCTGTCAGACGAGGATTGCTAATTCCGTAGATGAGCCCTATCATGTTTTAACTATCTCGCTCGACGAACGGTGCAGGATGGCGAAAAAGCAGAACCCGACCCTGAAGCAGATCGCGGAGCTCGCGGGCTTCTCGCAGGCCTCGGTCTCGATGATCCTCAACAACCGCATGGACGTCTCCTTCTCGGAGAAGACCATACAGCTCGTCCACTCGGCGGCCGAGAGCCTCGGCTACGAGAAGCCCGATCCAGCTCCCCGGCGCCGCGGCTCGGCGCGGAGGCTCGTCGCCGTCCTCTGCCCCAACGTCTCGAATCCCTACTACTCCTCCCTGGTCCAGGCCATCGAGCAGTCCGCCTGGGCGAACGAGTACCAGGTCCTGGTCATGGACACCTACCGCTCCGCCGAGGCGGAGGAGCGCTGCCTCGCCGTCCTCCGCGAGGGCGAGGTCGCCGGCGCCATCTTCGCCATGCCGCCCAGGTCCCCCGCCGCCCTCGAGGAGCTCGGCAGGGAGCTGCCCCTCGTCGCGATCGGCGACCGGGGGAGCTCCCTCCACGTCGACGCCGTCGAGGTGGACAACTACGGCGCCGGGGTCCTCATCGCGCGGCACCTCCTCGAGCTCGGGCACGAGCGCGTCGCCTTCGTCTCGACGACCCTCGACGAGCAGGCGATCGTCCGTATGCGCCGCTTCAAGGGTGTCGAGGAGACCATCCTCGCCGAGCGCCCCGGCGCCGAGTTCGCGGCCTTCTCCCGGGGCATAGCGCCCGAGCAGGAGCTCGGCGACCTGTTCATCGAGCACCGGGTGGGCTACGAGCTCGCCCTCGAGGCCATCGACCGGGCCGCCTTCACCGCCATCGTGGCGGTGAACGACATGGTCGCCTTCGGGGCGATCGACGCCATCGCGGAGCGGGGGCTCTCGGTGCCGGGGGACCTGAGCGTCTGCGGCTTCGACAACGTCTTCCCCTCGCGGCTCAGGCCCATCTCCCTGACCACGGTGGACAACTACATCGTGGAGAAGGGCCGCAGCGCCTTCGCGATGCTGCTCGGCCGCATCGGGGGAGCCTCGGGGGGCGCGGGCCCCTCCGAGGCCATCACGAGGGTGGAGTACCCTCCCCGCCTCGTCGTGCGGGGATCGACCGCGCGGCCGCGCGGCCGCGGCAGGCAGGGAGGGAGGGAACGATGACGAGGATCTTCGCGCACCGGGGCTATAGCGCCGCCTACCCCGAGAACACGATGGGCGCCTTCGCGGCGGCCCTGGAGGCGGGCTGCGATGGGATCGAGCTGGACGTGCAGCTGAGCCGGGACGGCCGCCTCGTGGTCATCCACGACGAGAGCGTGGACCGCTGCACCGACGGCTCGGGCAGGGTCCGCGACCTCGCGCTCGAGGAGCTCCGGAGGCTCGACGCGGGAGCCTCGTTCAAGGGCGGCCGGGCCTCGGGAGGCCAGCCCGCCCGGATACCCACCCTCGAGGAGGTCCTCGCGCTCGTCCGCGGCGGCGCGGCCGCGATCAACATCGAGCTGAAGAACCACCTCGTCGCCTACCCCGGCCTCGAGGAGAAGGCCGTCGCGGCGGTCCGCGAGGCCGGCATGGAGGGGCGCGTCCTCTTCTCCTCCTTCAACCACCCCTCCCTCCTCCGCTGCAAGCGCCTCGCGCCGGAGATCGAGATCGCTTTCGTCGTCTCCTGCTGGATGATCGAGCCGGGGGCCTACTGCGAGGCCAGGGGAGCGGAGTACCTCAACCCGCGCTTCGGCTTCCTCGACGCCGAGAGCCACGCCGAGCTCAGGCGGCACGGCCGAAGGGCCCAGGCCTGGACCGTCAACGAGGCCGCGGAGATGGAGCGTCTCGCCGCGCTGGGGGTCGATTCGATCATCACGAACGAGCCCGGGCTCGCCCGCTCCGTCCTCGGTCGCTAGCGGCCCGTCGGCCCGAGGGGCCGGGCCGAGCCCGGCCCGCCCTCCCCCGCCCCGAGGTGGCCCAGGCGCTTGAACACGACCAGGGCCAGGTAGGACAGGAGGATGAAGAGGGAGAAGGCCGCCGAGAAGAGCACGGCCTTCGGCTCCGCCATCGCCTCGGCCACCTCGGCGACGACGCGGCGCGGCGAGAGGACGACGTCCCAGGAGCTCAGGCGCGAGAAGCGGCCCAGGTAGATGCCGAAGCCCGACAGGAGGATTGCCGCGAGGACGAGGGCCCGGGCGGGGAGCTTGCCCCAGGCGAGGGAGCCGGCCTCGTGCATGAGCCACATCGACACGAGGCCGATGAAGTGGCCGATGAAGGCGAAGGCGGCGTTCATGATGATGTCGTACCAGATCATGGCCTCGAGGCCGAGCCACTCCGAGGGGCCCGCCTTGAGGTAGGTCCCCCGGATGACGTGGATGAAGTCGGTGAAGATGTAGGGGGCGTTCGGGTAGAACAGGAGCCAGAGCGCGGCCAGGGGGGCGAGGGCCCAGCCCAGCCGCCGCCCCGGCGCCCAGCGGGCGCACAGGAGGGCGGCGGCCGCGGCGGCGAGGTAGGGCACCATCGCCAGGCCGAGGTTCAGGACGAGGTAGAGGTACCAGATGCGGCCGGAGACCGCGACCCTGATCGCGTACAGGAGCACGCAGCCCAGGGCCGCGAGCGCGAGGAAGGAGCTGAGCTCGAGGAGCTCCGAAGGCTTGCCCGCCCGGCGCATCCGGCCCCCTAGGCCTCGAGGTCCTTGGCCGCGACCTTCGCGAGGACCCGGGCCTTGAAGTCGGCGAGCTTGACGCCGTTCTCCTGGCTCCCGTCGAGCTTGCGAACGGAGACCGCGGCCTCGTCGGCCTCCTTCTGGCCGACGACGAGCATGTAGGGGATCTTCTGGCCCTGGGCCTCGCGGATCTTCGCGTTCATGCGCGCGTCGGAGAGGTCGGCCCGGGCCCGGAGGCCGGCGGCCTTGAGCTCGGCGACCGCCTTCTTGGCGTACTCGTCGAAGGCCGGGGCCACGGGGATGACCACGGCCTGCTCGGGGGCGAGCCAGACCGGGAAGGCCCCCGCGGTGTGCTCGAGGTAGACGCCGAAGAAGCGCTCGATCGAGCCGAGGAGGGCGCGGTGGACCATGTAGGGCCGCTTGCGCTGGCCGTCCTGGTCGACGTACTCCATCTGGAAGCGCTCGGGCTCGTTGAAGTCGAACTGGATGGTGGTCAGCTGCCACTCGCGGCCGATCGCGTCCTTGACCTTGAGGTCGATCTTGGGGCCGTAGAAGGCGCCGCCGCCCTCGTCCACCTCGTAGGCCAGGCCCTCCTTCTCGATGGCCTTCTTGAGGGAGGCCAGGGCGGTGTCCCACATCTCGGGGGC
>JAKLFE010000040.1 GCA_022711355.1 Spirochaetota bacterium
CGACGCGTTGCGAAAGCGCCATGGCCCCCTCCTACTTCCCGCCGGCCGCGGGGACGACGTTGACGAGGGAGCCCTCGTCGAGGAGGGTCTGGCCGCGGACGACCACGCGCTCGCCCGCCTTGATCCCCTCGAGGACCTCGAGGCGGTTGTCGACGAGGAGGCCGGTCCGCACAACCGCGCGCCTGGCCTTGAAGACCTCGGGGGCGGCTGGATCGGGGGCGACGACGAAGACGAAGCTCTCCTCGCCGCGCTTGACCAGGGCGTCGGCCGGGACGGTCACCGTGCCCTCCTTCTCCTCCGTGAAGATGCGGACCTTGGCGTACATGCCCGGCTTGAGCCGCTCCCCCGAGTCGGGGACCGAGAGGCGCAGCTCCATGGTCCGCGAGGCGGGGTCGATGACGGGGTAGATCTCCCGGACGCGGGCCTTGAAGGTCTCGCCGGGGAAGGCCTCGAGCTCGAGCTCGGCGCGGAGTCCCGGGCGCATCTTGGAGACGAAGCGCTCGGCGACGTAGCTCCGCACCTCGAGGCCCCCGGTGCGGCTGATCTTGGCCACGGGGGCCGAGGGGGCGGCCGCGGCCCCGATCTGGGCCGGGAGGCCCACGACCAGGCCCGCGATCGGGGCCTTGACCGGGGAGGCGAGGTAGGTCATGCCGGGGCGCGAGGGGTCGATCTCGGCGATGACCTGGTCCTTCTCGACCCGGGAGCCGACCGAGACGAGGAGGCGGGATACCTTGCCCGCGGCCTCGGGGTAGACGTCGACGGTGGAGGCGGCGATGAGGTCGCCGGACATCGAGAGGTAGTCGGCGATGGGCTCGCGCTTGGCCTCGGCGACCGTGACGGCGAAGACCGTGGCGGCCGCCTTGGCCTCCTCGGCCTTCTTGTCGCCGGGCTTGGAGCAGGATGCGAGGGCGATGGCGGCGGCGAGGGCCGCGATGAGGGCTCGTTTCATTTGGTGCCTTCCTTGTCGAGGCTGCCGAAGGGCAGGTTCACGGCGTACTCGAGGTCGAGGACGCCGGTGACGTAGTTGAAATTCTCCTTGAGGACCTCGAGCCGGGCCTTCTGGAGCTCTATCTCGTCGGACTGGACGTCGAGGAGATCCTTGGATCCCGCGCGGAAGGCCTCCTCCGAGAGGCGGTAGGCCCGCTCCGCGAGCTCGACGTTGAGCGCCAGGGCCGCCGCGCTCGAGCGGGACTTGGCGAGCTTGCGGGCCAGGTCGTCCACCTCGATCTCGGCGCCGCGGAGGGCCTGGGCCAGGCCCGAGCGGGCCTTCTCGATCCCGTCGCGGAGCTCGGCGAGGTCCTGGGCCTCCTTGGACTGGGGGAGGAGGCCGTTCAGGCGCATGCTGAGCGTTATGCGGAACATGCCCGAGCTCTGCTCCCAGGCGTCCTTGCCGAACCAGCCGGTCTCGAAGGCGTCGCCCGAGAGGGCCGGGTCGGCGTTCCAGCCGAGCACGAGGCTCGGGGTCTGGAGCTGGTAGCGCAGGGCCCGCTCGGTCGACTCCATGGTGTCGATCGACTTCTCGAGGGCCCGGATGTCCAGCCGCTCGCCGAGCCGCCGCGCGAGGAGCTCGCCCGCGTCGACCGCGACGTAGGAGGGGGAGATGCTCCCGTCGAGGTCCAGGGCCGTGCCGCGGGGCAGGCCGAGGACCATCGCGAAGGCGTCGAGGGAGGCCGCGTAGCCGATCCGCATCTCCTCGAGGGCGGGCTTCATGTTCTCCCAGGCCACCCGGGCCTGGAGCATGGTGAGCTCGGGGGCGAGGCCGGAGCGGTAGTTGGCCGAGGCCTGCCCGTAGCGCCGCTCGGCGGCCTCGATGTTCCGCTCCATGAGCTTCATGTTCTCCTCGAGGAGGAGGATCGAGTAGAAGTTCTTGCGCACGTCGCGCTCGAGCTGCTTGACGGCCTGCTCGTAGCCGATGCGGCCCGCCTCGTAGTCGAGCCTGAGGCCCTTGATCCCCTCGAAGAGGCCGGCGTTGAGGACGAGCTGGGCGCTCAGGGATGCGCTCGCGACGTTGCGGATAGAGTAGCTGTAGGGATAGACGGCGTCGTAGAGGCCGCCGCCGATGGGCGAGGCAGGCACGAGGGCGCTGCCTTCGTTCGCCTTGTTGAAGCGGCCCAGGGTGGCGCCGAGCTCCACCGTCGGGAGGAAGCTGTTCCAGGCGAGCTCGTACTTGCGCTGCTTGGTGCCCGCGTCGATGCGGCTCGAGGCCAGGCCGAGGTTGCCCTCGAGGGCCTTGGCCACCGCCTCCTCGACGCCGAGGACCAGCCGCTCGCCCGCCGCCGGGGCCGCCGCGGCCGGCTTCGCCTTGGCCGCGGGGATCGGGCTCGCCTGGGCCCCGAGTCCCGGGGAGGCCAGGAAGCCCGAGGCCGCGAGGAGGAGGGCCGCGAGCCCCCTCGAGCGGGCGACCGGGGGACGCCGGGGTCCCGCGCCCGCTTTCCTTGTATCCATCACCATTTTCTCCTTTCGGCCCAGCCCGTTCAGGCCGCGTCGCGCGCCTAACTTCGGCTGGCCATAGAACCCGGGGGACCGGCGCCTCCGCGCCTCGCTAGTCCCCTCCGTATCGAGAACCGGAGCCGCGCCGCCAGGGCCGCGGGCCGGTCATCCCGCGAGAAGCGGGCGAGGCGGCCTAGCCGCTCCGCGCCCCCTCGATGCCCCCGAGCACGAGGGCGTGGAGCTTGCGCAGCGAGGCCTCGATCGAGGGCGAGGCCCCGCCTTCCATGATCCGGGAGAGGAGGTCGACGACGAGGAAGTGCATCCAATGGAGGGTCAGGTCGAGGGAGCCGCCTATCAGGACGCAGCGGCCGGCCTCGGCCTCGGCTTCGAGGAAGGAGCCGTTGGGCGGGAGCAGCCGCGCGGTCGGGTAGCGGATGTCGATGTGCTGGGCCATGACCCAGCGCATCGCGGCCAGGACGTCGGGGCGGGCCCGGAGGTAGTTGGCCGTCGTCGCCATGGAGACGTAGAGGCGGCAGGGCCCCTCCTCGACGCGGGCCAGGCGCTCGGCCGAGAGCTCCATGATGCGCTCGAACTCGGCGGAGAAGAGGGAGGAGAGGGCCTCCTCGCGGCTGCGGAAGTGGGCGTAGAGGCCGCTCTTGGAGAGGCCGGCCCCCGCGGCGACCATGTCCATGGTCGCGTTCCAGAGGCCGGCCTCGGCGACGGCCCGGGCCACGGACTCGAGGAGGGGCTGGCCCGGACCCGCCTCCTCCGGCCTGAGGGCGGCGAGGCGCTCGAGGGCGCCGTAGTCGCAGTCCGGGGCGGGGCGCATGCGCAGGCCGCATAAAGCGACCTCCCGGGCCGCGGCCAAGGCGGCGCGGCCGTGGAAGCGCGGGTCGATGCCGGGCTTGCCCCGGTTCTGGTGGGCGTAGGCCAGGGCGTGCATGCCGGTGATGTAGGCGAAGTTGAGGGCCAGGCCCTCGTCGTCGAGGCCGGGCTTCTCCATGCGGCCCGGCGCTCCTCGCGCCGAGAGCTCCTCGTGGAGGCGGCGGAAGGGGCAGGGAGCGTGGAGAAGGTGGAAGAAAAAGAAGGAGAAACGGTCCTCGTCGGCGGCGAAGGGGGCCAGGGCCCGGTAGTAGACGAAGTCGACCCTCTTCCTGAGCTCGGAGCGGCCCTCGGCGGCCTCGGACAGGGGGAGCTTGAGGGCGGCTGAGTACTCGTCGAAGAAGCGCTCCTCCAATGCGGCGAGGAGGGCCTCCTTGGAGGGGAAGTAGCGGTAGAGGGCGGCCTTGGTCACCCGGAGCTCCGCCGCGAGTTCGGCTAGGCTCGTTTTCTTATAGGATTCGCGGCCCCAGGCGCGGAGGGCAGCGTCCATGATCATCTCTCTCGTCACGTGTTACCGACCGGTCGTTAACATACTGATCTGGGGAAAAAAGGTCAAGGGCCGGTAGCTAATAGCGTTCAAATGCAGGAAAAGTTATTAAATGCGAAATGCTACGAAACGTTTCGTAGCCTGAAGCGCGGGCGAATGCGGCTTATGCCCCAGCCTGCCGCGCCCGCATCGCGCCAAAGCGGGAGCGGGGATCGGAGCCGAGGCTCTCGTAGCTCCCATCTTCGACCAAGGCTCCCCGGTCGAAGACAAGGATGCGATCGGTAGCCGCGAGGGTGGAGATGCGGTGGGCGACGACGAGGATCGTGCGGTCCCGCGCGAAGGGGCCGAGGAGGCCCGCCATCACGCGGGCCTCCGTCCCGCTGTCGAGGGCCGAGGTGGCCTCGTCGAGGAGGAGTATCGGGGCGTCCCGGCAGATCGCCCGGGCGATGCCTACCCGCTGTCGCTCGCCCCCGGAGAGGGCGTAGCCGTGCTCGCCCAAGGCCGTGTCGAGGCCCGCGGGGAGCCGGGCCAGGAGCTCGTCCAGGCAGGCTATCCTGAGGGCCTCGGCGAAGAGGGCCGGCTCCACCTCGCGCAGCATCGTGATGTTGTCGCGCAGGGGGAGGTTGAAGAGCTCCGTCTCCTGGAGGACCACGGCAACCTTCGCGACCAGCTCCTCGTGGCCGATCTCGTCGAGGGGAACGCCGCCCACGCGGATCTCGCCCGACTCGAGCTGGTAGAGGCCCAGGAGGAGCTTGAGGAGGGTGGATTTCCCCGAGCCCGAGCTGCCCGCGATGCCGACCTTGCTCCCCCTGGCTATGCTGAGATCGAGGCGGCGTATGGCCTCCTCCTTGCCCTTGTAGCGGAACACGGCCTCGCGGATCTCGATCGAGGCCCAGTCCGCGGGGAAGCTCTTGTCGCCGCGCGAGAGGGAGTGGTCCTGCCAGAAGTAGGGCATCATGCGGCCGAGGTTGGACTTCCGCTCGATCATGGCCTGGATGTGGTCGATGAACTCGTTGGCCTGGCCGCGCAGGGTCATGAAGTACATGATGTAGGTCAGGACGTAGCCCGGCGCGAGGCTGCCCCGTATGACCATGTAGCCCATGACGAGGATGAACAGGCCCAGGAAGAGGCTGTTGTGGACCTGGAAGAACATCCACTTCCGGGTGCCGAGCCTGATGCGCTGGTGGGAGAGCTCCCGGGCCGACTCCTCGCGGGCGCCCACGACCTCGGCCATGCTCTCGCCCGCCCCGAGGGCCTTGACCGCGAGGATGTTCGAGGCGCTCTCCACGAAGGCCCCGCTCGCGTTCTCGATGGACTGGTTCATACTGTCGCTCAGGCGGGAGATCGTGCGGTCGAACCAGAGCTCGACGGCGAGGAGGCCGCCGAGGTACCAGGCGAAGAAGAGGATGAACCAGGGCGAGAGGAGGAGGCAGGCTCCGAGGGCCCCGGCGAAGGAGACCAGGACGCGGAGGATCTGGGGGATGAACTCCCCCGTCCAGTCGCGGATGGCCTCGGCCCCGGTGATGACGCGCTGGGCCTTGTTGCCGGCGCTCTCCCCCTGGTGCCAGGCGAGGGAGAAGTCGACGAGGCGGCGGAAGCCCCAGACCTTGGCCCGGTAGCGGGTGTTGATGCTCACCTTCCCGATGACCCGCTTGCTGTACAGGCGGATGATCGCGATCCCCGCGTTGGAGGCGGCGAGGATGGCCACGATCGCGTACAGGCGCCCCAGGCCAATGCCGGGCCTCCAGCCGATGAGGAAGTCCGAGGCCATGCCGAAGAGGAGGGGGGGGACCATCTCGTAGGCCATGGCGACGAGGAGAGTGCCGAGGAAGGCCAGATAGGCCCGCCGGTCCTCGGCGAGGAAGTACCAGACGGCCCGAGGCAGGTCCCTGAAGCGGAATTCCCCCGCCCATCCCCGAGCGGCCGCGGCCGGATTGCGCATGGGGGAAGGATAGCGAGGCCGGCGATCGCAGTTCAAGGCCGGCGGGCCCGGGCTGAAAGCGCGGGGGGAGGCCTAGCCGCGGTACCTGGCGGTGAGGCCGGCGAGGAAATTGCGGAGGAACTGGTCGCCGCAGGGGCGGTAGTTGTGGTGCTCCGGCTTACGGAAGAGGGCGCTGAGCTCGGGCTTGGCGATCTCGACCCCCGCGAGGCGGAGGATGGCCAGGATATCCTCGTCCTTCAGCTCGAGGGCTACCCGCAGGCTCTTGAGGATCTCGTTGTTCGTCAGGCGGCTCCGCTTCCGGCCCGCCGCCGGGGCGGCCTGCTTCCCTGGCCCCGGCTCGGGCGTCTCCCTTTTGCCCCGGCGGCTGATGACGAGGCCCTCGAGGAAGAGCCGCGCGAGCTCATCGGGGCAGGGGAGGAAGCCGGCCTCCTCCTCCCGCTTGAACAGTCCCTCGAGCTCGGGCCTCCCGATCTCGCGGCCGGCCAGGGCGAAGAGCTCGATCAGCTTGAGGTCCGTTATATTGAGGGCGTAGCGCAGGCGGCGCAGGACGTCGTTGTTGTCCACGCGGTCTCCTTTCCTAGAACTAGCCTAGCATCCTTCTCCTGTCCTGGACGATAGCTTCGCCGGCCGGGGGGCTGGATTCCCGGCGTCGCGCGGGATAGCCTGCAGCCATGCCGCGCAAACACGCCTTCGGCGCGACCGCCTGGGGCAGGTACTTCGTCGAGGCCCTGGAGGGCCAGGCCGACGAGGGGAGGCTGGCACGGGGCCGCTCCTACGCGGGGAACGAGCGGGTCGCCGCGCTCGAGATCGAGTCCGGCCTCGCCCAGGCCAGGGTGCGAGGCAACTATCGGCCTTTCTACGAGGTGCGGATCGCCTTCCCGCCCCTTTCCCGTGCCGAGTCCCGGGCCTTGGCCGCGATCCTCGAGTCCGATCCCCTCATGATCGAGCGGATCCGCTCCGGCGACTTCCCTCCCGAGCTCCTCGAGCGGATCAGGGGCGCGGGTATAGACCTGTTCCCGAAGCGCTGGTCCGAGATGAGGCGGGGCTGCGACTGCCCCGACTCGGGCGATCCCTGCAAGCACGAGGCCGCGGTCTACTACCTCCTCGCCCAGGAGATCGACCGCGATCCCTCCCTCCTCTTCACCTTGCGCGGCGTCGAGCTCGAAACGATGGGCCCGCGGGGCGGGGAGCCGCCGCCCGAGGAGGCGAGCCCGGGCCTCGCCACGGCCGTCGACCCCCTTCCCCTGCGCTGGGTGGAAGCCTGGGACGAGGAAGATGCGGGCTCCTTCCCGGCCGAGATGCCGCCCATCGCCTCCTACGCGGCCCTCCTGCCGAGAATCCTCCCTCCCGGGCCGGCCCTGGCCGGCCTCGAGCTGCCCACCGCCCTCGCGGGCTTCTACCACTTCCTGGCGAGGGAGTGGGAAAGGCCCTTCGAGGCCTCGCGGCTCAGGGGGCGCCGGAGAGGGAGGGCCGATGCGGCCGATGAGGTCGCCCAACGCAGGCTCGCCACCTCGGAATCGCGCGTCGTCATCCGGGGCTCATCCTGCGTCTGCCTCGTCGAGGCTCGCGAGCTCGGGCTCCTCGAGGCGGTCAGGCTCGTCCTGGCCTGCGACCAGGCCCAGGGCACGCGCTCCTTCGAATTCCTGCGGCGCTTCTCCCTCGCGATGCGCGCCATCGTCGCCGCGGGGGCCATCCACCCCGTCTCCTGCCCCGGCCCGGGTCCCCTGCGCGCCATCTGGACTCCCGCTAGCTTCGGCGAGGACGTCCGGGGCGCCCTGGACTGGGTAGCCGCCGCGGCCCTGCCGCCCGAGGTCAAGCGAGCGCCGCCTCCGGATCGCCCAGGGAGGCGCGGGCGGCCGCCCAAGGCTGCGAGGCCCGCCCTCCTCCCCGACCGGCGCTCGCTGGTAGAAGCCCTCGCCGCCTCCTTCCTCGGCGACTACGTTCGGGAACTCGGCTACGAACCCGCCGGCTCCATAGCCGCGGCGAGCCCGGTCTCGCGGACCCTCTTCGCCCTCGAGGCGAGCCCCTGCGGCAGCCCCTCCCTCCGCTCCCTCCCGCGGGCCCTCGCCGCCCGCCTCGCGGTCTACCGCCTGGCCCTTGGGCGCGGCGGCCTCGAGCTGGTCGCGAAAGGCGCGAGGCGGGGAGGGGAGGCTCAGGCGGCCTACCGGCTATCGGCGAGCCTCGTCGATCCCGAGGGAAGCAGGCTTCCCCTCCACAAAGCGGCCGCGGCCTCGGGCCGGGGAAGGGAGTCCCTCGCCTTCCCTGCCCTCCTGTCGAACTTCGTCCCCGGCCTCGCCGCCCTGGGCGCCGCGCCGAGCGTCATCCTGAGCGAGGAGGAGCTTTCCCGCCTCGTCGTCGAGGCGGCTCCCCTGCTCGCTCGCCTCGGCGTCTCGGTGGTCCTGCCTAAGGAGCTGGCCATCCTCGCCAGGCCCAAGCCGATCCTCGCGGCGAAGCGCAGGGCCGCTGCTTCGCTCGCCTCGGTCCTCGACATCGGCTCGGCCTTCTCCTTCGAGTGGAAGGTGGCCCTGGGCGGCGCGCTCGTCGATCCGGCCGAATTCGCGGCCATGGTACGCAAAGGCTCGGCCCTTTTCAGGTTCAGGGGGAGCTTCGTGCGCCTCGACCCGGAGGAGGCCGCCTCCATCCTCGAGCGGATCAAGCGCGAGAAGCGGCCCGAGGCCCTGGGCGCCGTCAAGGCCGTCCTGGCCGGGGAGGCCGAGCCGGAGGGAGAGCTCGCCTCGTCCGTGGAAGCCTTCCTCGGGAAGGGCGGGGGAAAGGGGGGCGGCGGCCGGGCGCGGAGGGCGCCCGCCGGCCTCGAGGCGCGGCTGCGGCCCTACCAGGAGCGCGGCTTCCGCTGGATCATGGCCAACCTCGAGCGCGGCCTGGGCTGCCTCCTCGCCGACGACATGGGCCTGGGGAAGACCGTCCAGGCCATCGCGGCCATGCTCGCCTTGAAAGAGGAGGGCCGCCTCGGCTCGGGCTGCATCGTCGTCGCGCCGGCCAGCCTCCTAGCGAACTGGGAGCGCGAGCTCGAGCGCTTCGCCCCCTCCCTCTCGGTACGCAGCCACTACGGCCCGAAGCGCCGCCTCGGCGCCGCCGACGTCCTGCTCACCACCTACGACACCCTCCTGCGCGACCTCCGGAGCCTGGGCGAGGCCGACTGGGACCTCGCCGTCCTCGACGAGGCCCACCTCGCGAAAAACCCCGACGCCAAGCGCAGCCGCGCCGTCAAGGCCCTCCGCGCCTCCCGCCGCCTCGCCCTCACCGGGACCCCGGTGGAGAACAACCTCTCGGAGCTCTGGAGCGTCCTCGACTTCGCCCTGCCCGGCTACCTAGGCGGGCTCGGGGCCTTCGCGCGGGAGTTCCGGCGCCCGATCGAGGTCGAGCGCTCGGCCGAGGCCGCGGCCCGGCTGCGCCGCATAACCTCCCCCTTCGTCCTGCGGCGCCTCAAGACCGACCGTGAGATAGCCCCCGACCTCCCGGACAAGCTGGTCATCCAGGAGTACGCGAGCCTGACGACGGAGCAGGTGGCCCTCTACCGGGCCGCGGCCGAGGAGGGCCTCGCCGCCATCGACGCCGCCGAGGGCATCGAGCGCCGGGGCCTCGTCCTCGCCCTCATCACCGCCTTGAAGCAGATCTCCAACCACCCCCGCAACTGGGACAAGGAGAGCCCGCCCGCCCCCGAGCGCTCCGGCAAGGCCCGCCTCCTTTTGGCCCTCCTCGAGTCCGCCATGGAAGCGGGCGAGCGGGTCCTCGTGTTCAGCCAGTACGTCGAGATGCTCAAGATCCTGGAGCCGGCCCTCCGCGCGGGCCTGGGCGTCGAGCCCTACCTCCTCCACGGCGGCATGGGCCTCGCCGCGCGAGAGGAGGCGGTTAGGCGATTCCAGGCCGAGACCGGGCCCGGCGTCTTCCTCATCAGCCTCAAGGCCGGGGGCCTGGGCCTGAACCTCACCGCGGCGACCCGGGTCTTCCACTACGACCTGTGGTTCAACCCGGCGGTGGAGGAGCAGGCCACCGACCGGGCCTTCCGCATCGGCCAGCAGCGCGACGTCTTCGTGCACCGCCTGGTGACCCGCGGCACCCTCGAGGAGCGGATCGCCGCCGCCCTCCAGTCCAAACGCGAGCTGGCGGAGCTGACGGTGGGGGCCGGGGAGACCTGGCTCACCGAGCTCTCGACCGCCGAGCTGCGGGACCTGCTCGAGCTGGCGAGTGGACCATGATCCACCGCCAGGATCCCGAGATCCTCGCGGCCGTCCCGGGCCTGCGGCGCGCCCTAGCCCCCTTCGGCGGCCTGCCCGAGGAGGAGTGGGAGCTCCTCGCGGCCCAGTCGCGGGCGAGGAATTTCTCCCCGGGCGAGTTCCTCGCCCGCGAGGGCTCCGTCGCTTCCCAGGTCTTCTACCTCGCGAAAGGCCTCGTCCGCTATTATTTCCTGACCGAGGACGGCAAGGAGTTCAACCAGCACTTCGTGGCCGAGGGAGGCCTCGCGGGCTCAATCTTCTCGCTCTTCGGCGGCCAGGAATGCTCCTTCACGATCGAGGCGATCGAGCCGACCCGGGCGATCTGCCTGCCGAGCTCGGCCCTGCGGGGGCCCGAGGGGCTCCGCCCCTGCTGGCAGGAGGTCTGGAAGGCTGCGGCCGCCTATGTCGCGGCCCTCAAGACCGAGAAGGAGCGCGAGCTACTCTCGGAGAGCCTCGAGGAGCGCTACGCCGGATTCGATCGCCGCTACCCCGGCCTCTCGAAGCGGCTGCCCCAGTATCACATCGCCTCGTATCTCGGCGTCACCCCCGTCGCCCTCTCGCGCCTCCGCGGCCGGCTGCGTTCTTAACCGAGTATAAGGACTAATGGCCCCTTCGGCGCTACCTTCGGGCCCTAAGGCAGGGGCAAAACGAAGGCCCCGCCGAGAAGGAGCCTGCAATGAATGGAATCTTCCTAGCCCTCGAGTCCCTCGGTTTCAAGCCGGTCCTCCTAGCCTACGCGGCCATCCTCGTCGCCCACGAGCTCGAGGAATGGAACATCGCGGCCTTCGAGCGGCGCCATTTCGAGGGCCTTCCCGCCTGCCACGGCGACGAGAGCGCCCGGGGCGTCATCTTCCTCGTGAGCGCCTTGGCCCTCGCCTTCGGCCTCGGAGCCCTCCTCGCGCCGAGCGAGTCGGCGGCCGCGCTCGTCTTCTTCCCCCTCGCGGCCTTCTCCGCGACGAACTCGGCGCAGCACCTCTACTGGGCCACCCGCTTCCGCGCCTACGCCCCCGGCCTCGTCAGCGCGGCCTTCCTCCTCCCGGGAACCTTCCTCATCTCCGCATGGGCCCTGTCGCGGGGCAGCTTGCCCGCCTGGTATCTCGGCTTCCTCGCCCTTCTTTCGAGCGGCGCCCTCGTCGCCACACTGGTCGACGGGAGGCGGATGCCCAAGGCTGTGCAGGTCGCCTACGCCCTGGGGGCCCGGATCGCCTCGCTCCTCGGGCCGCGCGGGAAGGCCTAGCGCGGCGGGGGATTCGGAGGGCCGGGGGAGCCTGGCTCGCGTCCGCCGTCCCCTCGGGCCGCTCAGGCGTTTCGCCTAACGCGCCAGTTGCGTCTGCCGCGCCGGCGATGGCGGCGTAAGCCAATGGAGGCCCCCGCGCCCCCGGCTCGTCGGCGGGAGCTGGGGCAGCGCGAAGGCGCTCAGCGCCTTCGCGGCGACGAAGCTTCGCTTCGTCGGTCTTCCGTCGGGAAGGAGCGGGGGTAGCGGAGCCCACCGCAAGGCGCGCAACGCGCGCCCGAGGAGGGCGAAGCGAGGGGGAGCCGCGTCTGGCTGTGTGAAGCTTCGGCGAGAAGTAGCAAGGTGGTACGGAACAGCCGACGCGACGGGGATGAACACCTCGACACTTGTCTGCGATGCGGTAGGGCGGTGGGTGTCATAAGAAAAAGGGCGGTCCGCGAGTACCCGAGCGGATCGCCCTTTTTCTTGCGACAGGACCCACCCTGCGACGTCATAGAAATGTAGGCGTCGGCCTCACCTCTATGACGTCGAACAGGGAGGTGCTCCCCCCTTGCTTACTTCTTGCCGAGCTTGTGCTTCTTGACGAAGGCGTCCAGGACCTGGGTCAGGTTGGGCGACCCGATCTCCTGCAGGTCGTAGCCGACCTTGACCGTTGGCTTGGAGATCTTGACGATGCGGTTGAGGTCGATCGGCGTGGCGATGACCACCGTGTCGCAGGCCGTCTTCTCGATGGTCTTCTCGAGGTCCTTCACCTGCTCGTCGCCGTAGCCCATGGCGGGCAGGAGGACGCCGATGTTCGGGTAGATCTTGAAGGTCTCCTTGAGCTTGCCCACGACGTAGGGCCGGGGGTCGACGAGCTCCTTGGCGCCGAACTTGCGGGCCGCGACCACGCCGGCGCCGATCTTCATCTTGCCGTGGGTGAGGGTGGGGCCGTCCTCCACGCAGAGGCAGCGCTTGCCCTTGATGAGCTCGGGCTTGTCCACGGTGATGGGGCTGGCGGCGTCGACGACGAGGGCCTTGGGGTTCACCTTCTCGATGGACTCGCGGACGGTCTGGATCTCCTCGGGGCTGGCGGAGTCGATCTTGTTGATGACGATGACGTCGGCCATGCGGAGGCTGGCCTCGCCGGGGTAGTAGGTGAGCTCGTTGCCGGCGCGCAGGGGGTCGGCGACGGTGATCATGAGGTCGGTCTGGTAGAAGGGGAAGTCGTTGTTGCCGCCGTCCCAGAGGATGACGTCGGCCTCCTTCTCGGCCTCGCGGAGGATGGCCTCGTAGTCGACGCCGGCGTAGATGACGTTGCCGCGGACGACGTGGGGCTCGTACTCCTCCATCTCCTCGATGGTGCACTGGTGCTTCTTGAGGTCGGCGACCGTGGCGAAGCGCTGGACCTTCTGCTTGACGAGGTCGCCGTAGGGCATGGGGTGGCGGACGGCGACGACCTTGAGGCCCCGGGCCATGAGGGCCTGGACGATGGCGCGGGAGGTCTGGCTCTTGCCCGAGCCGGTGCGCACGGCGCAGACGGCGATGACGGGCTTGGTCGACTTGACCTGGGTGTCCTTGGGTCCCAGGAGGGTGAAGGTGGCGCCGCAGGCGTTGACGAGGGCGCTCATGCCCATGACGTGCTGGTAGGTGACGTCGGAGTAGGCGAAGACGCACTCGTCGACCTTGAGCTCCTTGATGAGCTTGGGCAGGTCGGCCTCGGCGTGGATGGGGATGCCCTTCGGGTAGAGCTTGCCGGCGAGGGCCGCGGGATACTTGC
Organism: Spirochaetota bacterium; assembly: GCA_022711355.1. Lineage (GTDB taxonomy): Bacteria > Spirochaetota > Spirochaetia > Treponematales > Rectinemataceae > JAKLFE01. Next base: position 12,970 of record JAKLFE010000040.1, read on the forward strand.
GGCCGTCGATGTCGGGGATCTGGGCCGCGGTGAAGGCGACGACGTTGAAGGCCTCGTTGTCGCGGTAGTAGGTGTTGAAGTTGTGGAAGTCGCGTCCCGCGGCCCCGATGATGATGACGTTGCGCTTGGCCATATGAACCGTCCTTTGCTGGTGTGACGTGCGCGTCGGCGCCGGGACGGGCCCGCCTCGCGGCGAGCTCGCCCGGGTCAGCGGCGACACTATAGGAATCCCTTTTTCTTCCTGTCAATATAGGGATTTAGCGGCATCGGGCTGGCTCGGGCGGCGCTTTCGGATGCTTATGCAGGACGGGGCGCCGATGCCGCATTTTCATGCGCGCAGAGGGCGGCGGGCTTCGATAGTTATGCGAAAGGGACGCGCGGAAAAAAATGCGGAAATCGGCGGCGGCCGAGGCGCGGGGCCGCGGCGGGCAGGGGAGGGCGCTCCCGGGGCAGGGGCGGGGCGGGCTTCGCACTCCTTTATCAGGAGCCCCGCTTCCGCTAGAGTAGGGGCGAGGGGGCGAGGATGGCCGGACTGAGGGTGAGCAGCGAGATCGGGACCCTGCGGAGGGTCGTCCTCCATACGCCCGGTCCCGAGATCGAGGCGATGACGCCGAAGGAGGCCGAGGACGACCTCTACAACGACATCATCCCCCTGGCCGCGGTCCGGGCCGAGTACGACGTGCTCAAGGCCTTCCTCGGCACGGTTGCCGAGGCGAGGGAGCTGGTCGAGCTCCTGGCCGAGTCCCTGGCCGGCCGCGGGGACCGCTTCGAGTTCCTGACGGCCCTCTCCGGGCTCTGCCCGATCAAGGGGCGGATCGAGGAGCTCATGGCCATGGCCCCCGCGGCCCTGGCCCGGGCGGTGATCGAGGGACTGCCCGCCGAGCCGGGGAGCCTCGCCGCGCGGGCCGGCCCCCGCGGCTTCTCGATGCGCCCCCTGCCCAACGCCTACTTCATGCGCGACTCGGCGGCGGTGGTCCGCGACCGGCTCGTCTCCTCGGCCACGGCCTTCGACGTGCGGCTCATCGAGTCGATAATCACGCGCTTCGTCTTCGGCCACCATCCCGACTTCCTGGCCAAGGGCCTCCTCGTCGATGGGCCTCGCGAGCGCAACCGCTTCGTGACGATCGAGGGCGGGGACATCCTCGTGCTCTCGCCGACGGTGCTCGCCGTCGGAGTCTCCGAGCGGACGACGGCCGACGCGGTGGAGCGGCTCGCGATCGAGGCGGCCCGCTCCTTCGGCGAGCCGATGACGGTCTTCGCGGTCCTGTTGCCCAAGGAGCGCTACTGCATCCACCTCGACATGGTCTTCACGGCGATCGACCGCGACGCCGCCCTGGTCTACGCCCCCCTCGTCACCGGGCCGCGGCGGGCCCGGGCCCTCCGCGTCGACGCGGGCCGCGACGGCTCGGCGCGGATCTCCGAGGAGGAGGGCCTTTTGCAGGGGCTCTGGGGGGCGGGCATCGACCTCGAGCCGATAGCCTGCGGGGGCGGGGATCCCCTCCACCAGGAGCGGGAGCAGTGGTGGTCGGGGGCCAACTCCTTCGCCTTCGCCCCGGGCAAGATCGTCATGTACTCCTGCAACGTCCGGACCCTCGAGGCCCTCTCGGAGCACGGCTTCGAGGTCAAGGGCGCCCGCGAGTTCCTCGCGCGCCCGGCCGGGGGCGGGCCCGGCTCCCCCCTCGGGGTGGAGGGCTACGGCCGCCTCGCGGTCACCTTCGACGGGATCGAGCTGGCGCGGGGCGGCGGCGGGGCCCGCTGCATGACCTTGCCGGTCGAGCGGGAGGAGCTGGACTAGCCGGGGGGCGGGCTAGGGGCGCTCGACGAGGACGATGCCCTCGCGGTCCTCGTCGCGGATGCCCTTGATCGAGCCCTTGGGCGGGGTCCTCCCCGCCTCGAGCCGGGGGGCGCCGAGCCCGAAACGCTCGTTCACCGCGGGGGAGGCCAGGAGCTCGCCGGGCCCGGCGATGGACTGGAGGCGGAAGGCTATGTTGATGCCGTAGCCGACGTAGTCGCGGTACTTCAGGCCGGAGCACTCCCCGAAGATCTCGTACTTGTAGAGAGTGTCGAGGGTGAGGGCCCCGGCCAGGGCGCAGGGGCTGCCGCTGCGCTCGGCGAGCTCGGCGACGACCTCGCGCAGGAGGCGGAAGAGGTCGCGGCAGGCCTCCACGTCCTGGGCCCCGGCCTGGTCCCAGATGACCAGGGCCCCGTCGCCCAGGAGCTTGTAGTAGGAGGCCGAGTAGCCGTTGACCGCGGCGAGGAGCTCCTGGCTGTACTTCTCGAGGAAGTCCCGCACCCGGTCCCGCTCGGCCTCGAGGGCGAAGGAGCTGAAGCCCCGGAGGTCGATGCAGAGGGCGAGGGCCTCGACGTAGCCCTTCTCGTAGCGGTCGTCGCGGAGGGAGACGGGGGTCCGCACCATCTCGCGGATCACCTCCGCGTCGACGAGGACGGGCTCGCCCCTTTCGCCGTCGAGGCAGGCGGCGAGCTCGGCGCTCTCTCTGGCTTCCATAGGACCACAGGATAGCACGGAGGGGGCCGGCGAGCCTACGGCTCCCCGGCCCCCCCGGCATCAGCTACACCCCGTTGTGGATCCGCATGTCTCGCACTTCAAGCAGGTCCCGTTGCGGACGAGGGTGAGGTGGCCGCAGACGGGGCAGGGGTCGCCCTCGTAGCCCTTCAACCGGGCTTCGCGGGAGCTCGAGCGGGCGGCGGCGAGCTCGGTCGCTGCCGGCTGGGCGGCCGGGGCCGGCTTTCGGGGGGCGAAGCGGGCGGGCGAGGCCCCTTCCACCGTCGCCGCCGTCTTGTGCCCTGCCCGGCCGTTCTCCCCGCCCCGCGCCTGGGTGGAGGTGGACACGAGGTCCTCCGGCTTGACCTGGCCTAGGTCGTGGCGGCCCAGGTAGGCGATGGCGAGGTCGCGGAAGATGTAGTCGAGGACCGAGGTGGACATCTTGATGTAGTCGTGGCCCTGGACCATGCCGTTGGGCTCGAAGCGGGTGAAGGTGAAGGCGTCGACGTACTCCTCGAGGGGGACGCCGTACTGGAGGCCCAGGGATACGGCGATGGCGAAGGAATTCATGATGGAGCGGAAGGCCGCGCCCTCCTTCTGCATGTCGAGGAATATTTCGCCTAACGCGCCGTCGTCGTACTCGCCGGTGCGGACGAAGACGGAGTGGCCGCCGATCTTGGCCTTCTGGGTGTAGCCGGAGCGGCGGTTGGGCAGGGCTCGGCGCACGCCCCGGGGGGCGGCCGGCATGCCGGGGAGCTCCGGCTCGCCCGAGCCGGGTCCCCGCGGGGAGGCGCCCACCGCGGCGCCGGCGGCCTCCTCCTGGAGGCCCCCCTCCTCCTGGAGGCTGAGGATGGAGTCGGCGATGAGGTCGGCCCCGGGCGCGAGGGCCGAGAGGGGCTGGGAGAGCTTGGAGCCGTCGCGGTACAGGGCTATCGACTTGAGCATCGAGCGCCAGGCGACCATGTAGGCGCCCTTGACGTCCTCGTAGCTCGCCTGGTTGGGCATGTTGATGGTCTTCGAGATGGCGCCGGAGACGAAGGCCTGGACGGCCGCCATCATCGAGATGTGGGCCTGCCAGGGAATGGAGCGGGTCCCCTTCTTGCCCGAGGGGGTGGCGGTGTCGAAGACCGGGAGGTGGGAGGGATCGAGGCCGGGGGCCCCCTCGACGCCCATGGTGCCGCAGGCCCAGAGCTCGGCCTCCTCGATGGCCGCGTCGCCGAAGCCCAGGCGCCGAAGGAGGCTGAAGCCGTCCTGGCCGTACTCGGCCTCGGGGATGCCGAGGGCCGCCATCGCCTCGCCGCCGAGGAGGCGGGGCGAGAAGCAGGCCTCGAGCGAGAAGGCGTCCTTGAGGGCGGCCTCGGCCCGGGCCAGGGCGGGGGCGGGCAGGCCCTTGGCGGCGAGGGCGGCGGCCGAGAGCCCGCCGGGGGCCCCGGCGAGGCTGCCCCGCCCGAGGGCGTAGGCCTCGATCTCGGCTATCGCCTCCTCGGAGTAGCCCAGGGCGCGGAGGGCGGGGGGCACGCACTGGTTGATGATCTTGAAGAAGCCCCCGCCGGCGAGCTTCTTGAACTTGACCAGGGCGAAGTCGGGCTCGACGCCGGTGGTGTCGCAGTCCATGAGCAGGCCTATGGTGCCCGTGGGCGCTATGGCCGTGGTCTGGGCGTTGCGGTAGCCGTGCTTCTCGCCGAGCCTCAGGGCCTGGTCCCAGGACTCGCGCGCGGCCGCCGCGAGGTTGGCGGGGCAGGCCGAGGCGTCGAGGCCGGCGGGCTTGACGGTCAGGGCCTCGTACTCGGCCTCGGGCGCGTTATGCGCCGCCCGGCGGTGGTTGCGGATGACGCGGAGCATGGCCGCCTTGTTCGCCCCGTAGCGGGCGAAGGGCCCGAAGGCCGCGGCCATGCGGGCCGACTGGGCGTAGGCCTCGCCGGTGAGGATTGCGGTGAGGGCGGCCGCGGCGGCCCTGCCCTCGGGCGAGTCGTAGGCCAGGCCCATGACCATGAGGAGGCTGCCGAGGTTGGCGTAGCCCAGGCCGAGGGTCCGGTAGTCGTAGCTCTTGCGGGCGATCTGGCTCGCGGGGAACTGGGCCATCACGACGGAGATCTCGAGGACCGTGGTCCAGAGCCTCGTGGCGTGGCGGTAGGCCTCGTCGTCGAACTTCCCCGCCTCCTGGTCGTAGAAGGCCATGAGGTTGAGGGAGGCGAGGTTGCAGGCCGTGTCGTCGAGGAACATGTACTCGGAGCAGGGATTGGAGCCGCGGATCTCGCCGTCCGCGGGGCAGGTATGCCACTCGTTCACGGTGCCGTGGAACTGGATGCCGGGATCGGCGCACTTCCAGGCGGCCTTGGCCATGCCGTCCCAGATCGCCCGGGCCTTCATCTTCTTCATGACCTTGCCCGTCGTGCGCCCGACGAGCTCCCAGTCCCCGTCCTCCTGGACCGCCTTCATGAAGCGGTTGTCCACGCGGACGGAGTTGTTCGAGGCCTGGCCGGAGACGGTGCTGTAGGCCTCGCCCTCCCAGGCGGTGTCGTAGAGGGGCAGGGCGGAGCCCCGGCCGGGTCCCTGGCCCGGCTCGATGGCGGCCGCGGAGTAGTCGCCCTGGCGGAATTGGGAGAGGAGCTGGTAGAGGTAGGGGGCGGGCAGGCCGCAGCGGAGGGCCTCCTTGGCCGCCTCGCGCAGGGCGGGATTGGCCGCGAAGGAGAAGCGCTCCTCGGCTCCCGCCTCCTCGGGGACGCCTGCCCGCGCGGCCTCGGCGAGGGAGGCCGCCTGGCGGCGGATGAGGGCGGAGCCGGCGGCGAGGCAGGCCACCTTGTACTCCTCCTCGGCCTTCCAGTTGACGTACTGCTCGATGTCCGGGTGGTCGGCGTCGAGGATAACCATCTTCGCCGCCCGGCGGGTGGTGCCGCCTGACTTGACCGCGGCGGCCGAGCGGTCGCCGATCTTGAGGAAGGAGAGGAGGCCGCTCGAGTAGCCCCCCCCGGAGAGGGGCTCGTTGCGGCCGCGGATCTTGGAGAAGTTGGAGCCGGTGCCCGAGCCGTACTTGAACAGGCGGGCCTCGCGGGTGACGAGGTCCATGATGCCGCCCTCGTTGACCAGGTCGTCCTCGATGTCGAGGATGAAGCAGGCGTGGGGCTGGGGGCGCTCGTAGGCGGATCGGCTCTTCGTCACCTCGCCCGTGGCCGGGTCGACGTAGAAGTGGCCCTGGGCCGGTCCCTCGATGCCGTAGACCGCGTGGAGGCCCGTGTTGAACCACTGGGGGCTGTTCGGGGCCGCCATCTGCCGGGCCAGCATGTAGAGGATCTCGTCGTAGAAGGCGGACTCGTCCTCGGGGGAGTCGAAGAAGCCCGCGGACTTGCCCCAGGCGAGCCAGGTGTAGGCCAGGCGGTGGAAGACCTGCCGGGCGTCGTGCTCGGAGCCGGGCTTGGGCGAGTCGGCGGCGAGGACCCGCTGCCCCTCGGGCACGAAGGACTCCCAGGCCCGGGCCTTGTCGGAGGGGATGCCGGCCTTGCGGAAGTACTTCTGCGCGATGATGTCGGTGGCTATCTGGCTCCAGGAGGCGGGAACGATCGCCCCTTCGAGCCTGAAGACGGCGGCGCCGTCGGTGTTGCGTATCTCGCTGGTCCTGCGCTCCCAGGCCAGGCCCTCGTAGGGTCCCTTGCCGGCCCTCGTAAATCTCCGCTCGAATTTCACCTTGTTTCCCCTCCCAAAAGCCACGTTTCTATCTTATACTGTCTGAACGCTTGCACGGCCCGTCCCACTATATATGGTGGGGTTTCTCTAAGCAATACCCAATCTGTAGTTTTTCAGAGGAGCAGGTTCGGTGGAAACTATAGCTCCGCGCACGAGCGTTTTCAGGCTCGCATCGCCTCGATCGAGGAGAAAGGACGGGGGCTCGGCGCTAAGGGGGGCGAGGGGATCGCCCGATAATCGGAGCAAGCTATGAGAACCGCAGCCCTCGTCTATGCCGGATCGCAGCGTCCCGAGGCCCTCGCTCCCCTCGCCGGCGGGAAGTCAGCCTACGAGCGCTGCCTCGCCTTCGCGGCCGGGCTCCCGGGCGTCGAGCGGATCCTCGTCGCGGAGGGGGCCCTTCCCCTCCCGGAGTCCCCCCATCCCCGGGCGAAGCGCGAGTCCTGGACGCTCGACTCGATCCTGGAAGAGATCGGCAGGCTCGGAGAGGGCCTCGACGCGGTCTTCTTCTTCTGGGCCGACCAGCCCTTCCTCGATCCCGGCCTCGCCGCGCGGATGCTCGACAACTTCCGCCGCTACCGCGCCGAGTACGGCTACGCCGACGGCTTCCCCGGCGGCCTGGCGACGGAGATCCTCTCGCCCCGCATCGTGCCCGCCCTCAGGAGCCTGGCGGCCTCCCTCCCCCCCGAGCCCGAGCGGGACTCCCTCTTCTCCGCCCTGCAGAAGGACATCAACGCCTTCGACGTGGAGACCGAGATCTCCCCGAAGGACCTCCGGGACCTCAGGCTCAGCCTCGCCTGCGACTCGAAGCGCGACCTCCTCCTCGTCGAGCGCCTCGCCGAGGCCGGGGTCGGGGACGAGGAGAGCGCCCTGCGGATCATACCCGAGCGCCTCGACCTCCTGCGCAGCCTGCCGGCCTTCGTCCAGGTCCAGGTCGTCGGGGGCTGCCTCCAGAGCTGCAAGCTCTGTCCCTATCCGGCCCTCGGCGCCCGCGGCTCCGAGGGCATCCTGGAGCGCCGCGACTTCATGCCCCGGGAGCGCTTCGCCTCCCTCATGGATCAGGTCGTCGAGCTCTCGGGGGACGCGGTGATCGACCTCTCCCTTTGGGGCGAGCCGAGCCTCCACCCCGACATCGGCGGCCTCGTCGAGGAGGTCCTCTCCCGGCCGGGGCTCTCCCTCATCCTGGAGACCGCGGGCCTCGGCTGGGACCGGGGGCTCGTGGAGCGGCTCGCGGCGGCCTACGGCGGGGCGGCCGCGCCGGGGCGGCTCCACTGGATCGTCTCCCTCGACGCGGCGAGCCCCGAGCTCTACGCCGAGCTCAGGGGCCCGGGCTTCGAGGAGGCGCGGGCCTTCGCCGAGCTCCTCATCGAGCTCTTCCCCAAGGGGGCCCACGTCCAGATGCTCCGCGCCCAGGAGAACGAGGCCGAGCTCGAGGCCTTCTGGCGGGGCTGGAAGAAGAAGACCGAGGGGGTGATCGTCCAGAAGTACTCCCGCTTCGCCGGCTTCCTGCCGGAGCGCAAGGTCTCCGACCTCTCGCCCTTGACCCGCCGCCCCTGCTGGCACCTCAAGCGCGACCTCGCCGTCCTCCTGGACGGGACCGTACCCCTCTGCCGCGACTGCGCCCGCGGCGAGATCCTCCTGGGCAAGGCCTTCTCCTCGGCTCGCGGCCTCGCCGAGGCCTGGGCCGCCGGGGAGGAGTTCCACCTCGCCCAGGTCCGGGCGAGCCTCGGCGCGGGAGCGCCCTATCCGGCCCCCTGCGCGGACTGCGATGAGTACTATACCTACAACGCTTGAGTCCGGGGCCGCCCGCTACACGGTCGTCGGCGCCCCGCGGGGGAAGGCCTGCCCCGACTCCCTCCCCGTCTCCGTCCTCCTCCTCCACCGCGGCTCCCGACTCTATCGGGCCGAGGCCCTGCGCGAGCTGGAGCGCCTCGGCTTCGAGTCGATCGTCTCGGTCGAGGTGGGGGGAGGGGAGGGCTCCGACCTCGAGTCCCTCGCGGCCCGCCATCCCCTCGCCCGCTTCCTCCTCCTCTCGGAGCCGGCCAGCCCCGGCGCCATGCTCAACCTCGGCATGCGGGAATCCTGCGGCCCCTACGTCTTCGCGCTTTGGAGCGACATGAGCCTCCAGGCCCAGGCCCTCTCGAGCCGCTTCTTCGAGCGCGTCGCCGAGCAGGACCTCCTCTGCCAGGCCCCCTTCCTCTCGGACAAGGCCGGCGAGCTCCTCCCGACCGCCGCCGCCCCCGCCCTCAACAAGTCGAGCCTCAAGGTCCTCGGCCTCGCCCCCGCGCGGGACGGGGCCCGGAGCCTCTATCCCTTCGATTACTGCGGCATCTACTCCCGCGAGCGCTTCGTCATGCTCGGGGGCTGCGACGTCGGCATCGCCAATCCCTATTGGCAGAAGCTCGACTTCGGCTTCCGCGCCTGGCTCTGGGGCGAGGAGATCAAGCTGGCCTCCGCCCTCAAGATGGCCTACGACGAGGCCCTCCCCGACGAGGACTCGACGCCCGACGAGGGCTATCGCCGCTTCTGGCTCAAGAACCTCGCGCCATCCTTCCACGGCGACTCGGGGCAGATAGCCCTCTCCCGCTTCTGGTCCTACCTCCGCGGCCCGGGGCAGGGGCTCTTCCCCGCGGCCGCGGAATTCCGCGCCGCCCGCGAGTGGGTCCGGGTCAACCGCTTCCGCTTCAGGAACGACGCCCCGAGCCTCGTCGACCTCTGGGACGAGGGCGGCTCGTGACCGGGATCGTCGTCCAGGCCCGCCTGGGCTCGACCCGCCTGCCCGGCAAGGCCCTCCTCCCCCTCGGGGATTCGAGCCTCGTCGGCCAGGCCATGCGGCGCCTGGCCCTCGTGCCGGCCGAGCTGCGGATCCTCGCCACCGACGAGGCGAGCGCCGCGCTCCTGGGCCCGGCCGCCGCGGCCGAGGGCTACGAGCTCCTCGTCGGGCCGGCCGAGGACGTCCTCGCCCGCTACTGCCTGGCCATCCGGCGCTACGGCCTCGACCTCGTCCTCCGCGCCACGGGGGACAATCCCCTGGTCTCCTTCGAGCTCGCCGCCCTCCTCATCGAGGAGCGCGCCCGATCGAAGGCGCCGGCGGACTACTCGGCCCACCTGGGCATGCCCCTGGGCCTGGGAGTCGAACTCGTGGCCGCCCCCGCCCTCCTCCGCGCCGAGGCCGAGGCGGCCGAGCCCCGGCAGCGCGAGCACGTCTGCCCCTACCTCTACGAGCACCCCGAGCTCTTCTCCCTGGATCGCCGCCCGGCCCCGGCCGAATACCTCCTCGAGGGGGCCAGGGTGACGGTCGACACGGGCTCCGACTACGAGGCGCTCCGGGCCGCCTACGGCGCGCTCTACCGCGGCCGCCCCATCCCGAGCCTCGAGCTGGTCGCCTGGCTCCGCACCCGGCGGGAAAGGGAGGCCTAGGATGGCCCAGGGTCGAGAGACTCCCCGCAGGGACGCGGGACGCAGCGGCCTGCCGCGCCGAGAGGGGAAGCGGGAGGGCGGGGGCCGCATCCTCCTCGTGCCCTCGGTGGCCAAGGGCAACGGCTCGGGCCACCTCGTACGCTGCCTCTCCCTAGCCCGGGAGCTCGGCCAGGGCGCCGCCGTCTTCGTGCCGGCGGCCAAGGCCGAGACCTCCTGGAGCGCGGCCGAGCTTTCCTTGGCCTACTCCCGCGAGCTCTCCGAGGTCGAGATACTCTCCTCCCTGAACGATGCCGCCGCCTGGGACCTCGTCGTCCTCGACCGCCGCGCCACCTCGCGCGAGGAGCTCGCCTTCTGGGAGCGCCTCGGCCCCGTCCTCGCCATCGACGAAGGGGGGGAAGCGAGGGAGTCGGCGCACTACCTCGTCGACATACTCCCCCGGGCGCCCCGCCGAGGGGCGAGCGCCGCTATCCCGGCCAACAAGAGCTCCCTGGGCTTCCTCGAGCTCCCGAGGAACCGGCGGGAGCCTCCATCCTCCTTCGTCAAGGTCCTCGTCAGCTTCGGGGGAGAGGACCCGGCGGGGCTTTCCCTGAGCCTGGCCCGCGAGCTCGTGGCCGACGGCCTCGTGGCCCCCGCCGACATGACGATCGTGACGGGAGCCCTCCGCAGGGGGGCCCCGCCGGTCGGCCTCGAGGGAGTGACCGTCCTCGGTCCCGTGCAGAACCTGAAGGAGCACCTCTCCCGCTACGACCTCGTCCTGACCCAGTTCGGGCTGACCGCCTTCGAGGCGGCCTGGGCCGGCTGCGGCGTCATCCTCCTCAACCCGAGCCCCTACCACCGCGCCCTCTCCCTCGCGGCGGGCTTCCCGGAGGTCGGCGTGGGCAAGCCCGACCTGGATGCCCTGGGCGCCTTCCTCCGCTCGCCGGCCGAGGTCCTCGCGCGGACGGCCGCCCTCGCCCCCGAGGGGAGCGAGTCCCTGGCCGATTACCTCGCCTCCCTCGCGCCGGCCGGGCCGGCCTCCTGCCCGGCCTGCGGCTCGGGGCTCCGGAGGGCCCTCTACCGGGACGAGGGCAAGAGCTTCTTCCGCTGCGGCTCCTGCGGGATGCTGTACCTCTCGCGCTTCTCCCCCGGAAGGGAGAGCCCCTACCACGAGGCCTACTTCTTCGAGGAGTACCGCCGCCAGTATGGGAGGACCTACCTCGAGGACTGGCCCCAGCTCCAGGCCCTCGCCCTGCTGCGGCTCGAGATAGCCGAGGAGCTCGCGGCCCGGAGCCTCGGCCGATCGCGGGGCCTGTCCGTCCTCGACGTGGGCTGCGCCTACGGCCCCTTCCTCTCCCTGGCCCGGGAGCGGGGCCACGAGCCCTACGGCCTCGACGCCGCCCCCGAGGCCGCGGCCTACGTCAAGCGCGAGCTCGGCATCCCCGCCGTGGCGGGCGACTTCCTCGACCCTGCCACGGCGGCCGCCTTCGGCGGGCCCTTCGACCTGGTCACGATGTGGTACGTCATCGAGCACTTCGACGAGCTCGACCGGGCCCTCCGCAACGCGGCCTCCCTCCTCCGCGAGGGGGGGGTCTTCGCCTTCTCCACTCCCTCGGGAGAGGGAGCCTCGGCCCGCTTCGACCGGAAGGGCTTCTTCGAGCGCAGCCCCGCCGACCACTTTACGATCTGGGAGCCCTCCCGGGTCAGGGGTATTCTCAAGGCCTACGGCTTTCGGCTAGAAAGGATCCGCGTCACGGGCCACCACCCCGAGCGCCTGCCCCATGTCCGCGGCCTGGCCGCTCGTCCGGGCCTTGCCGGAGCCCTCGGCCGGGCCTTGGGCCTCCTGGCCTCGCGGCTTTTCGGACTCGGCGACACCTTCGAGGCCTACGCCGTCCGCGAGGGAGCCGGTCCCGGCGCCGAGCGGGGGCCGAGCCGGCGGCCGGGAAGGCCGCGGTCCCGGGCTTGATGTCTCGCCGAGCGGCAATCGCGGAGCGCCTTCGGAGGAATCGATCATGACGGTGTTCATACTCGGCGCTGGCCTCATGCAGCTGCCCGCGATCAGGATAGCGAAGGAGCTCGGCTGGACCGTCGCCGCGGCCGACGGGAACGCGGCCGCCCCCGGCGCCGCCCTCGCCGACCGCTTCCGCCACGTCGACCTCAAGGACCGCGAGGGCCTCGAGGCGGCCGCGAGGGAGCTCCGCGCCGAGATCGGCCTCGACGGGGTCTTCACCGCCGGGACCGACTTCTCCGCCTCGGTCGCCTGGGTGGCCGAGCGGCTCGGCCTGCCGGGCATACCTTACGAGACCGCCCTCCGCGCTTCGAACAAGCTCAAGATGCGCGCGGCCCTGGCGGCCGCCGGCGTCCCCTCGCCGCGCTTCGTCGAGGCGGCATCCCCCGGCGAGGCCCCCGCCGCGGCCTCCGCCCTCGGCTTCCCCCTCGTCGTCAAGCCGGCGGACTCGATGGGCGCCCGCGGCTGCCGGGCCGTCCGCTCGGCGGCCGAGCTCGAGGCGGCGGTCGCCGAGGCCCTGCCCCATAGCAGGACGGGCCGAGCCATCGTCGAGGAGTACGTCGAGGGACCCGAGTTCTCGATCGACGCCCTCGTCGAGGAGGGCCGCATCAAGATCCGCGGCCTGGCCGACCGCCATATAGCCTTCGCTCCCTACTTCGTCGAGATCGGCCACACCATGCCGACGGCCTATCCCCCCGAGGTGGCCGCCGAGGTCCTCCGCGTCTTCGAGCTCGGGGTCAGGGCGATCGGCATCGCCCGGGGCGCGGCCAAGGGGGACATCAAGTACAGCCCCGAGCGGGGTACGGCCGTCGTCGGCGAGATAGCCGCTCGGCTATCCGGCGGCTACATGTCGGGCTGGACCTACCCCTACGCCTCGGGGATCGAGGTGACCCGCGAGGCCCTCGAGCTCGCCGTCGGCCTCTCGCCCGCCGAGCCGGGCCCGGACCGGGGCTGGGTCTCGGCGGAGCGCGCCTTCGTCTCGATCCCGGGCCGCCTCGCCTCCCTCATGGGGACGAGGGAGGCCGAGCGCACGCCCTACATGAAGGATCTCTTCTATCGGGCCCTCCCGGGAGACCGATTGGTCTTCCCCGCGAACAACGTCGAGAAGCTCGGCAACGTCCTGAGCCAGGCTCCCGACCGGGGCCGCGCCGTCGAGGCCGCCATGGCCGCGGTCCGCTCCATCCTGCCCCGCCTCGCGCCCGGCGACGAGGCGACCGAGGCCTTCCTCCGGGGCGAGGGAAGGGAGCCCGCGGAAGGGGGGGCGCAGTGGCCCCCCGAGGCCTTCCCCGCCGAGGGGGCGGCCGCGGCCGAGCTGGCCGCCATGCCCGAGTACCTCCGCCGCGGCCCCGGCCCCCTGAGCGTCCTACCCTTCGACCGGGCGGCCGAGCTGGGAGGCCTCGATTGGTCGGGCCGCGGCTTCGTCGAATCGGCCGAGCGCGCCCTCGAGCTCGGCGGGGCGAGGCTGGGCACGAGCGGCGGCACCGTGCTCGGCGGCCGCTTCTGGCGCTCCCTGGCCCGGGGAGGCCTCCAAGCCGCCCTCTACGCCCTCGACAGCGCGCGAGGCGGGGAGGCTTAGTGCCGGGGAGGCTCGGAGGGAGGGCTCGCGCCCTCTTCCTCGTCGCCTGCATCGGCCCGGCCGCGCCCATCCTCTCCGCGGCCCCGGTCCTCGGCTCCCCCCCGAGCCCCGCTCCCGCCGCGCCCGCCAAGCCGGCGCCCGCAAAGCCGGCGTCCCCGGCTCAGGCGAAGTCCGCGGCTCCCGCCGGCGAGAGCCTATCGGCCGCCGAGGCGGCGGAGCGACTCCAAGCCCGCCTCTCCTTCGATCCCCTCACGGGCACGGGCCTCATCGAGCGCTCGGGCCTCCGCGCCTCCTACGCCGTCGATCTCCCCTGGATCCTCCTCGACTGGGACCGGAGCCTCAAGGTGGAGGCCCCCCGCAACGGGGCGGCCGGCCTCTCCTTCCCCCGTTCGACCGTCGAGGCCCTGGAATCGGCCTTCCGCGAGGCCGCGGCCGCCCTCATGTCGAGCTACTCGGTCGCCGCCATCCTCATCGATCCGGGCCACGGGGGCAAGGATCCCGGGGCCATCGGCGACCATCCCCTCGGCTCGAAGCGCCTGCGGGTCGTCGAGAAGGACATCGCCCTGGAGGTCGCCAAGAAGCTCCTGGCCTCCTTGAAGGCCCGCTACCCCGACCGGCGGATCCTCATCACGAGGGAGGGGGATACCTATCCAAGCCTCGAGGACCGGGTGGAGATGGCCAACGCGGTGGAGCTGGCAGCCAACGAGGCCATCATCTACGTCTCGATCCACGCCAACGCGGCCTTCAACAAGAACGCGAAGGGCTTCGAGGTCTGGTACCTGAACCCCGAGTACCGGCGCAAGCTCGTCGAGCCGGGGAAGCCCGGCGGCCCCGGCGACGATATCGCCCCCATCCTCAACGCCATGCTCGAGGAGGAGTTCACCACCGAGAGCATCATCCTCGCCAGGAACATCGTGAACTCCCTTCAGGGGAGCATCGGCGCCGAGAGCCCGAACCGGGGGGTCAAGGCCGAGGAGTGGTTCGTCGTCCGGAACGCCCGGATGCCCTCGGTCCTCGTCGAGATGGGCTATGTCACCAACGCCGAGGAGGCCAAGCTCCTCTCCTCCGAGGATTACTTGCGGAGGGTCGCCGCGGGCATATATAATGGCTTAGTCGATTTCGTCGGCTATTTCGAGAGCATGAGAGGCGCCCCTTCACCATGAAGCCAATCCTCGAGGCCTGCGGCTCCGCCCTCCGCCGCGCGGCCGCCTTCCTTCGGAAATCCCTCCGCCTCGCCCTGGAATGGCTATCCCACCCGGCCCAGGCCTGCGCCGCCGCCCTGGCCTTCGCCTTCGCCTTCTCCCTCCTTTTTTGGGCGGTCGCCGACCGCCGGGCCGAAATGACCCTCTTTTTCCCGATCGGGCCGGCCTACGCCTCCGATCGCGGCCTCGGGGCCGAGCTGCGCGACCTCCCGCGGCCACGAGGCCCCGAAGCCAGGGCAGAGCTCGCGGCCGAGGAGCTCCTCCTCGGCCCCCGCGACCCCTCCCTCCACGAAGCCTTCCCTCGGGGGGTCAGGCTCGAAACCGCCATCTACCGCAAGGGCAGGCTCTATATCGACCTCTCCGAGGACGCCGCCCTCGCCGAGCCCGCCTCCCTCAAGCTCGGCCTGGTCGCCCTCCGCCGGACCGTCAAGGCGGCCCTTCCCGGGCTCAAGAGCCTGACGGTCACGATAGGCGGCAGAGAGCCCTACGCCGAGGCCCTAGAGGCCGGAAACGGCGCAAAAAAACAGAAAAATAATTGACAAAGGCATACGGGTGCGTATACTTCTTTATCAAATAGAAGAAAAGGGTTATGGCGCGCAATGAAAGGAGTTACTGAATGAGAAGGAACTCAATCGTCATCATGTCGGCGCTTCTCCTCGTCTGTGCCGTCTTCGCCTTCGCGGATGAAGCGATCCTCATCGACTTCTCCACCCTCAAGGCGGATATCGATCCGCTGAAGACCGGCAAGCCCAACCAGAACCGGGCAACCATGATGGACTTCTCCGGCGTCGCCGGGGCCAGCTACACCCCGGAGCAGAAGGCGCAGATGCGCGTCTCCCTCGCCGTCCCGAACTGGGACGTCGTCCTCGCCTCCTCCTCCCGGAACAACATGAACCAGTCCCTGTCCATGACGGCCGAGGCCACCGTCGCCCAGGACGCCAAGCCCTACGGCGGCAGCACCGTCCTGGGGATCCGCGTCCGCTTCCCCGCCGCGGACTTCAATAGCTGGGCCCGGATCCAGCCCCCCTTCGAGATCCCCGCCTTCGAGAAGAAGGCCGACATCGCCGACGACGGCTCCATCACCGAGAAGAAGGATGCCCAGGGCCAGGATCCGGTCAATGCCCGCTTCTCCCGCTTCGAGGGCAGCTACGACCCGAACACCAAGATCACCACCGCCTACGGCATCGTCAAGAACGTCGGCGTCATCAAGTCCGTCGCGGTCAGCGTCAAGGGCCTCAACTTCCCCCACGGCCTGAGCCTCATCCTCAAGGATTCCGACGGCAACGAGAAGACGATGTTCATGGGCTACCTGAACTTCGACGGCTGGAAGGAGCTCCGCTGGGAGAATCCCCAGTACATCTCCGACGTCCGCAACCGCGAGCTCCGGGTCTTCCCCCTCTACCCCAAGACCACGCCCCTGGTCAAGCTCGAGGGCTTCCTCATCACCCGCGACGCTGCGCACGAGGGCGGCGACTTCGTGACCTATGTCAAGGAAGTCCGGATCCTCTACGACAAAGCCGTCCTGGAGCCCGTCCGCGACATCGACGACGAGTCCATCTGGGGCATCGTGGCCAAGAAGGAAGAGGAGCGCAAGACCATCGAGTCCCGCCGCTTCGGCAACCAGCAGGTCCTCCGCTACCTCGAGCAGGCCAAGCAGACCGGCGCCTGGCAGGCTGACCAGCAGCCCGCGAGCAAGTAAGCTTCGGCTCCTATACCGAACCGCAGAGGCCGGGACCCCAGGGTCCCGGCCTTTTTTTGCCATGGCGAGGCGGCGGATCCCGGCGAGCCTCGCCGGCCCTTGGTTTCCAAATTGGCGGAATCGCTAAATAGGTGTAGAGTGGGGACATGGACGGAGAGAGCGCGGAGACGATACCGGACCGCGGCGAACTCAGGGCTTCCTATTCGCGGAAGCGCCCGGAGTTCGCCTTCATCCTCGGGGACATGGAGCGGCGGATCCGCGCCTGCCTCGAGGCAGCCAACCTGCGGCCCATACTCAAGGGCCGGATCAAGTCCTTCGACTCCTGGTACGCCAAGCGAATTCGGCTTCTCAGGCAGGCTAAGGCGGCCGGGAAGGCCCCCATCCCCATCACCGACGTGATAGCGCTCCGGGCCGTCTGCCCCTTCCTCGGCGACCTCGGCAGGGCGGAGGCGGCCATCGGCGCGGCATTCTCGGTCCTCGAAGTGGAGCGCAAGGGCTCGGAGCGCTCCTTCCGGGAGTTCGGCTACGAGTCGATCCATATCCTCGTGAAGCTTCCCGACGAGCTCCTGAGCTCTGCCGCGGGCTTGGACGCACCCGTCGTCGAGCTCCAGCTCCGAACGATACTCCAAGAGGCCTGGGCCGAAGTCGAGCACGAGCTCGTCTACAAGGCCGAGTTCACCCCCTTCGACGAGCCCATGAAACGGAAGCTTGCCGCCCTCAACGCCAACCTCTCCCTCTCGGACATCATCTTCCAGGAGATCCTCGATTACCAGCGGCGGCTGAACAGCGAACTCGAGCGGAGGCGCTCCTCCTTCCACGGGAAGATCGAGGACGCCATGGATCGGCCCCTCGCCGCGGATGGGGCTTCGGCCGGCCTTCCCGCCGAGACGGCGGGTCCCGAGCCCGCCTCGGGCAGGGCCGAGGCCCCTGCCCCCGCCGAGGCCCTGCCCCAGCCCCTCCTCGAGCCGGGCCAGGCGGCGAGCATGGACGACCTCCTCCTCGCGGCCCTGACCGCCCATAACCGCGAGGATTTCCCCTCGGCCATAGGCCTCTACAGCGAGATCCTGGCGCGGGGCCCGGCCAAGGACGTGGCCACCATGGTCTACAAGCATCGAGGCATGGCGCTTTTCTCCCAATCCCGCTACCGCGAGGCCATCGAGGACTTCGGCAAGAGCCTCGAGCTCGACCCGCAGTGCTATAAAGCGGCCTACTATCGGGGCGTGGTGAGGAGCGTACTCCAGGACTTTCCGGGCGCGATCGAGGACTTCGACCTGGCCCTGGGGATACATCCCTACCACTTCTATTCCCGCTACCGCCGGGGGATGGCCTACTGGCATCTGGAG
This sequence comes from Spirochaetota bacterium, assembly GCA_022711355.1. Classification (GTDB taxonomy): domain Bacteria; phylum Spirochaetota; class Spirochaetia; order Treponematales; family Rectinemataceae; genus JAKLFE01. The sequence continues at coordinate 30,375 of JAKLFE010000040.1, forward strand.
GATTACGCCCAGGCCCTCGCCGACAGCGAGTCGGCCCTGAAGCTCGAGCCCGACAACGCCCCGGCCCAGCGCCTCAAGGCCCTCGCCATGGCCAAGCTCGCCATGTGAGCGAGCTCGCGCCGAAGCGCTCATTGACAGCCCTGCCTTGAGCCAGCTATAGTCCTTCCGCCACGAGTCCCCATCGTCTAGCGGTTAGGACAGCGGGTTTTCATCCCGCCAACAGGGGTTCGATTCCCCTTGGGGATACATAGAAACCTTCCGGCGGAGGGTTCTCATTCCGGAGGCTCCGCGCGGAATCGAAGGGACGGCGTTCCGGAAGGAATCCGATCGGCTGGAGCTCCCCATCGACTGAACTCCGCTCACTTTTCGCTTGTTCCCCGTTCAAAAGCGTTATAATACTACTACTACTAAATCAACTCGTGGAGGAATCATGAAAAAGAAGCTCGTCCTTCTCGTTCTGGCCCTCGCCGTGGGCGCGGCTTCCGGCGCCTACGCCTCCGGTCCCCTCGGCATGACGGGGATCGGCGTCTACGGATCCGTCGGCCGTACCGCGGGCGAGTTCGGCTCCGGCGGCGGCTTGACCATGAAGTTCGGCAGCTTCCCGGTCCTCGGCTTCCAGTACGATTTCGAGGCTTCGCGCTTCAACGTCTCCTTCGACTACTACGTGATCGACGCCGAGGGGATCGGCAACAAGCTGAGCTACTTCCTCGGCGTCGGCGGCTTCGCCGGCTTCGGCGATGATTTCGATTTCGGCCTCCGCCTACCCGTCGGCCTCCAGTTCTGGCCCATCAAGAAGTTCGAGCTCTTCCTCTCCCCCGTCATGACCCTCGCCGTCGTGCCCTCGGTCGACCTCGGCATCGGCGCCGAGTTCGGGCTCAGGATCCATCTGTAAGGCGGCCCGGCCGCTCCGGGGCCCCGAGCTCGCCCGAGCTCGGGGCCTTTTGCTTTAACGGGCCGCGGGGCCCGAGCTTTCCCCGAGCTCTTCCCAGCGGGCCGCCGCCCTGCGGAGGTGGGGGATGACGATGGAGCCGCCCACGACGAGGCCGACCGCGCAGGCCTCCTGGAACTCCTCCGTGGAGAGGCCCTCCTCCTTGCAGCGGATCGTGTGATAGAGGATGCAGTCGTCGCAGCGCAGGACGAGGGAGGCCACGAGGCCGAGCATCTCCTTGACGCGGGAGCTCAGGGCCCCCTCCCGGTAGCACTGGCCGTCGAGGCTGAAGAAGCGCTTGATCTCCAGGCCGGCCATGCCGAGGACCTTCTCGTTGAAGGCCTCGCGCTGGGACCGCCACTCGGCGATGGACGTATCGAAGAGCCTGGTTTCGCTCATGTAACCTCCGCTTGGGGGCGAGGGTACCCGGCCGGGCGGCGGAGGGCAAGGTGCCGGGGCCGGGATGCGGCCTTGCCTGATCATATAAAAAACCATATATTAAAAAAACGACAAGGAGGCGGCGACATGGCTGCGCATCTGGACAAGGAAAGCTTCAAGAAGAAGATCTTCGATTGGGAGAAGGGCAAGGACTGGAGCTACGCGGGGGAGAGGCCGGCCATCGTCGACTTCTACGCCCAGTGGTGCGGTCCCTGCAAGATGCTCGGCCCCGTCCTCGAGGACATTTCCGCCGCCTACGCGGGACAGCTCGAGGTCTACAAGGTGGACGTGGACGCCGAGCCCGAGCTGGCCGGCCTCTTCGGCGTGCAGAGCGTGCCCACCCTCCTGTTCATTCCCCTGGAAGGCCAGCCCGCCCTGGCCATGGGCGCTCTGCCGAAGAAGGAGCTCCAACGCGCCATCTCCGAGGTGCTCAAGGTAGAGATGGTGGAAGCATAGAGATGCCGCCCCCTGAGCCTCTGCGGCCTACTCCCCCCTTTTCCGGTATTTCTCCGCGAGGGGGTAGGGGAGGTCGAGGCGCTCGGCCTGCTTGATGGCCTCCTCCAGGACCGGCTCGAGCTCGAGGGCTCGGTATGCCTCCGTTTCCCGCGCCAGGTCGGCCCTGAGGATGGGATGCTTGGGCGAGAAGAGGACGCAGCAGTCCTCGTAGGGGAGGATGGAGGTCTCGTAGCTGCCGATGCGGCGGGCTACGGCGATGGTCTCCTCCTTGTCGCAGCCGACCAGGGGGCGGAGGACCGGGAAGTCGGTGAAGCTGCCGGTGAAGCGCAGGTTCTCCGCGGTCTGGCTGGCGACCTGGCCCAGGCTCTCCCCCGTGACGATGCAGTTCGCCCCGACCCGCTCGGCCATGCGTTGCGCGACCCTCATCATGGCCGCGCGCATGAGCACCGTGGAGAGGTCCTCTCGGGCCAGCTTCTTGATCCGGAGCTGGGCCTCGGTGAAGGGGACGGTCCAGAGCCGCATGCCGCCCAGGTAGCCTGAGAGTATCCGGGCCAGGGACACGACCTTGTCCTTGGCTTCCTGGGAGGTGTAGGGATAGGCGTGGAAGTAGAGGGCCTCGAGGTCGAGTCCGCGCCGGGCCATCTGGTAGCCGGCCACGGGCGAGTCGATCCCCCCGGAGAGGAGGAGCAGGCCCTTCCCTCCCGAGCCCACGGGCAGGCCCCGCAGCCCCGGCTCGGGATCCGCGAAGACGTAGGCCCGCTCGCGGATCTCCGCGTTGATCGTGAACTCGGGCTTGTGGATGTCGACCCGCGCCTCCGGGAAGGCCGCGAGGACCCGCGCCCCGATCTCGGCGGAGAGCTCGAAGGAGCCCAGGGGGAAGCTCTTGTCCGAGCGCCGCGACTCGGCCTTGAAGCTGCGCCGGCCCGAGGCGAGCCGCCCCCGCGCCACCTCGACCGCCGCGGCCAGGACGGCTTCCACGCTCTTCTCCACCTTGCGCGCCCGGGCGTAGCCGTTGACGCCGGGGCAGCGCGCGAGGACGAACTCGGCGTCGGCGGCCGCCTCCTCGGGCACCGAGACGAAGTAGCGGCCCGGATAGGCCTCGACCTTGTGGGGCATGAAGGCGAGGCGCCGATTGAGCTGCGAGCGGAGCCGGTCCTCGAATTCCTTGCGGTTGCCGAGCTTGAGGAGTATCTCGCCGATCTTGACCAGGTAGAAGGCATCCATATTCACGTCCTAGGCCTTAAGCTTCTTGTAGAGGGTCGAGGCGGCCTCGAGGAAGGCGTCGATGTCCCCGCCTCCCGTCAGCTCGCCCCAGGAGACCCGGATAGAGGAAAAGGCGAGCTCGGGCTGAAGGCCCATGGCCTCGAGGACGCGGCGGCCCTTGCGGCGCGCGTTGCTCGAGCAGGCCGAGCCTGTGGAGACCGCGATGCCCGAGTCGGAGAGGGCGCGGGCGAGGACCTCGCCCGAGAGTCCCGGGAAGGCGGCGCTCAGGATGAAGGGCGAGTAGCGGGCGTCGCCGGGGCCCCGCCCGAGGGGGAGGGGAAGGGCTCCGGGTATCGAGGCGAGGCCCGAGATGAGGCGGGCCTCCAAGGCGAGGGCGGCCTCGCGGCGCTCGGCCAGGGAGGAGAGCGCCTTCTCGGCCGCCCCCGCGAAGGCCCAGGCTCCCTGAAGGCTCTCCGTGCCGGGCCTCGTTCCTTCCTCCTGGCCGCCGCCGACGGCGAGGGGCTCGAGCTCCCCCTGCATCCAGAGGGCGCCCGAGCCTCGGGGGCCGCGGATCTTATGGGCCGAGAAGGCGGCCGAGGAGATGCCGAGCTCCGCCGGCCTGAACTCGAGCTTGCCGAGGGCCTGGACCGCGTCGGCGTGGAAGCGGGGAGGCTTCGTCCCGAGGGCGGCCGAGGCCGCGGCGAGGGCCCGAGCCAGCTCGGCGAGGGGCTGGACGGCTCCCGTCTCGTTGTTGACCGCCATGACCGCGACGAGGACCGTCTCCCTCGTGACCGCTTCGGCGAGCTCCGCGGGATCGACGCGGCCGTCGGCCCGGGGATAGAGGTAGACCAGCTCGAGGCCGAGGGACTGAAGGAGGCGGGCCTGCTCGTGGACGGCGGGATGCTCGATCTCGGTGGTGACGACGCGGAGCCGCTTGGAAAGGCCCGAGGCCCTGAGCCGGTCCTGGGCGCGGAGGGCGGAGAGGAGGACGATGGCGTCGGCCTCGGAGCCTCCGCTGGTGAGCACGACCCGGCCGGGGCCCGCGCCGAGGGCGGCGGCGAGGCGGCCGCGGATTCGCTCGAGCTCGGCCCGAGCGGCCGCGCCGAGGGCATGGCCGCTCGAGGGATTGGCGTAGAACTGGGAAGCGGCCTCGGCGGCGCCGGCGAGGAGGGAGGCGTCGGGCGGGCTCGTGCTGGCCCAATCCAGGTAGGTCATGGCCCGACGATACTAGCCCCCGCTCAGGCCCTCCCGCAATACCCCGGCTCAGTCATTCCCGGCGAACCGGCGATCGGGGATGCCGGCCGGCTCCTTGCCCGAGGCCGCGAAGCCCGTGGAGAGGTAGAGGGCGCAGTAGCAGTGCCCGTGCTCCTCGATGTCCTTCCAGGAATACGCGCAGGGGCAGAGGACCTTGGCGTCCAGCTCCCGCGAGCCCTCGCTGTCCCGGCAGGGGCAGAGGTAGTAGCCGTAGCGGTTCCAGTTGGCCGTAAGCCCCTCGGCGAGGACGGAGAGGAAGGACGCGTCGGGATTGAGGGCCCAGCCCTGCTTGCGCGCCACCATGGCGGCGAAGGCGAGGGTCTGCTCGAGGCTCTTCTCTGGCATGCTCTCGCCTCAGGACCCGAGGGTCGCCGCCCAATCGGCCTCGATGAAGCCGACCAGGTGCCGCTCGCCGTCGATCACGGCGAAGGGGAAGGCGATGTCGGCCTTGAAGCGCTCCTTGAGCTCGCGCTTGGCCTCGTTCTTGGTCTCGAGGGGGATCCGGTCGACGTAGATGTAGCGGTAGGCGAAGCCCCGGGCGTCGAGGAAGGCCATGGCCTTCTTGCAGAAGCCGCAGGTGGACAGGGCGTATACGGTGATGGAGCGCTCCTTCCGCGCGCCCTCGACGTCGGTGTAGGTCAAGGTCTCGAGCATGTCTGCCTCCTCGGCCTATAAATATACTCATGAAGGGAGTGCGGCGGTAGGCCCCAGGGAGGGTCGTATTGTAAAAGAGGGCCTTTTCGGGTAGCATCGAGCCATGCGCGATCCCTCTCTCATACGCAATTTCTGCATCATCGCCCACATCGACCACGGCAAGTCCACCCTCGCCGACCGCTTCATCGAGAAGGCCCGCGTGATCGACCAGCGCAAGATGCAGGACCAGATGCTCGACAATATGGATATCGAGCGGGAGCGGGGCATCACCATCAAGAGCCAGGCCGTGGCCCTCGAGTACGAGGCCGAGGACGGGAAGACCTACACCCTCAACCTCGTCGACACGCCCGGCCACGTGGACTTCTCCTACGAGGTCTCGCGCGCCATCTCCTCCTGCGAGGGCGCCATCCTCCTCATCGACGCTACGCAGGGGGTCGAGGCCCAGACCCTCTCGAATATGTACATGGCCGTCGAGCATAATCTCGAGATCATCCCCGTGATCAACAAGATCGACATGCCCTCGGCCGACCCCGACGAGGTGCGGCGCCAGATCGAGCGCGACCTCGGCCTCGACCCGGAGGGCGCCCTCTGCGTCTCCGGCCGCTACGGCACGGGGGTCGACGAGCTCTTCGAGGCCATCGTGCGGCGCATCCCCGCGCCCGCGGCCACGGCCGCCGATCCCCTCCAGGCCCTCATCTTCGACTCGCACTACGATCCCTACCGCGGCGTCGTGGTCCACCTCCGCGTCTTCGGCGGCTCGATCAGCCCGGGCCAGCGGATCAGGCTCATGTCCAGCGGCGCGGAGTACGAGGTCGAGGAGACCGGGCAATTCCGCATAACGCTCGCCAAGACCGAGGGCCTCAACTCCGGCGCCGTCGGCTACATCATCGCGGGCATCAAGACCATCTCGGACGTGCGCGTGGGCGACACGGTGACCGACGCGGCCCGCCCCTGCGCCGCGCCCCTGCCCGGCTTCCGGGAGGTCAAGCCGGTGGTCTTCTCCTCGATCTATCCGATGGACGCGGCCGACTACGAGGAGTTCAAGGTCGCCGTCGAGAAGCTCAAGCTCAACGACGCCTCCCTCGTCTACGAGAAGGACAACTCCCTCGCCCTGGGCTTCGGCTTCCGCTGCGGCTTCCTCGGGCTCCTCCACCTCGAGGTCGTGCAGGAGCGGCTCGAGCGGGAGTACGACCAGGCCATCATCCTGACCGCCCCGAGCGTGCGCTACCGGCTCAAGCTCTCGACCGGCGAGACGGTCCACATCGACAACCCGGCCGACTACCCGGACCCCTCGCGCATCGCCGAGGCCGAGGAGCCCTACATCAAGGCCTCGATCATCACGCCCCTGGCCTATATCGGCAACCTCATCACCCTGTGCATGGACAAGCGCGGGATCCAGACCTCCTTCACCCACCTCGACGAGAAGCGCGTCGAGCTCTGCTTCGAGATGCCCCTGGCGGAGGTCCTCTTCGACTTCTACGACAAGCTCAAGTCGACGAGCCGGGGCTACGCGAGCTTCGACTACGACGTGATCGGCTACCGGCCCACCAAGCTCGCCAAGCTCGACATCCTCATCAACGGGAAGCCCGTGGACGCCTTCTCCCAGCTCGTCTACGAGCCGGGCGCCTACGAGCGGGCCCGCAAGGTCTGCGAGCGGCTCTCCAGGAACATCCCGCGGCAGCAGTTCAAGGTGCCCATCCAGGGCTCGATCGGCTCCAAGGTCATCGCGCGGGAGACCATCAACCCCGTGCGCAAGGACGTCCTGGCCAAGTGCTACGGCGGCGACATCTCGCGCAAGCGCAAGCTCCTCGAGAAGCAGAAGGAGGGCAAGAAGCGCATGAAGATGGTCGGCGACGTGGAGCTGCCGCAGGAAGCCTTCCTGGCCGTGCTGCGTACCGACGAGGAAGCGGAGCGCTGACGAGTCGGTGCCGACGAGGAAGCGGAGCGCTAGCCCGCTCTAGAAGCGGATCGCCCTGATCATGGCCTCGACCTCCTCCTCGGCCGGCGCGCCGGCCCAGGGGACGCGAGCCGAGGGGCTGGCCCCCGGCCCGGTCGAGCCGAGCTCCCCGAGGTAGCCCAGGTCCCGGGCCTCGGGCTTGCCCCAGTCGTCCCAGCCCTCGGCCGCGATGTGCGATCCCAGCTCGCAGCGGTAGAACACGGCCCGCCCGCGGGGCCTCCAGGGCCGGCCGAGGAAGACGCGCTCGGGCCCCCCCTCCCCGAAGCCCGCCGCCCCGGGCGCCGCCGGCGTGAAGGTTAGGCGACATCGATCGAAGACGAATCCGGCCTCCTGCCCCGGGTAGGTCGAGGGCGCCGCTATGTAGGAGTCGCCGCCCCCCCGTCCCAGGCTCCTGATCTCGCAGCCCTCGAAGAGGGCCGCGGCCGAGCCGAAGACGAAGTCCACGTCCCCCGCCGCGAGGCAGCCGCGGAAGGCCATGCGGAAGGGCAGGGCCGGCTCCTCCGGGCCGAGCCCGGCGACGGGGTGGAGGAGGTTCACGCCCTTGGGCGGCGGGTCGCGCGGCAGGGGCCCGAGGCAGACCGTATCCTGCCGGGCAAGGAAGGCGCAGCGCTCGAAGGCCAGGCGGTCCGCGTCGGCGTAGAGGGCCACCGCCTGGCCGACGAGCCTGCCGTCGCCCGCGTCGTTCACGATCGCGATGCCCTCGAGACTGACATCGGGCGCCCCAATGTAGGCGGTATAGGAGTTGAAGGTCCCCATCCTCTCGCCGTCGGGCAGGAGGGCCGTCGCATGGTCGCCCCAGACGAGGCGGGTCCGGTCGGCCCCCTCCCCGACCAGGCGGAGCCGCGGCCGCTCGATGCGCAGCTTCTCGCGGTAGGCGCCCGCGCGGAGGCGGATCTCGAGGGGGCCGGGCGGGAGGGCGGCGGCGAAGGCGAGGGCCGCCCCGACCGTGGGGTAGTCCCCGGAGCCGTCGGGGGCCACGATGAGCGCTCGATCCATGCCCCGATCATAGCCGGATCCGCGCCGAGGCGGAATAGCTGGCCCGCGGGGTATGCCTGCGCTATACTCGCCTGCGTGCGAGCTGGTCCGCGGCCCCCGGCGGGGTATAGGAAGAGCCTGTATAGGCACTATCTCTGGATGGCCCTCATCCCGGCCTGCTTCTTCGTGGCCCTCGGTCTGGCCGCCATGCTCATCACCCAGGGCGTGGCGCGGCGCTCCCTCGAGGACCTGAGCGAGCGGAGCCTCTCCCAGGTGGCGGCCGGCCTCGAGCTCGTCTTCCGCGAGGCGGATTCCCTCGCCCTAGGCGCCTCGACCGACCCGGAGTTCGCCAAGTCCCTCGAGTACAGCCTCGAGGCGGGGATCGGGAGGCTCGCCGACCTCAAGATCTCGCAGGGACTCCAGAGCAGCCTCGCCTCGGCGGTCAACAGCAGGCGCTACCTCCACTCGATCTGCGCCTACGCCCCCAACGCGGAGGGCTCCTACCTCTCCACGGTCGAGGGCCCGGTCTCCCTGGCCTCCTCCATGGACTCGCGCTGGCTCGAGGGCACGGAGAGCCACGTCGACTCGCTCGCGCCCTGGACGGTCGCGCGCTCGATCGTGCCCTTCCCCTCGCTCTCCCTATCGATCCCCGTCCTCTCCTTCTACCGCAATGTCATCGGCTCGGCCACCCTGGAGCGGAAGGGCGTGATGGCGGTCAACGTCGACCTCCGGTACATCGAGGGCTTCCTCGAGGGCCAGGACGGCTACCGCTACCTCCTGGTCGACCGCCGGACGCGCTCGGCCCTGGCCGGCTTCCCCTGCTCCCCCGCCGAGCTCGAGGCCCTCCTCGGCTGGCTGGACGAGGGACCCGCCGAGCGGGCGCGGCCCGTGACGATCGGCGGGGAGCGCCAGCTCGGCGCGGCCCTGGCCTCCGAGCGCTTCCCCTTCGCCTACTTCGTCGTCGCGCCGGCAGCGACCTTCCACCGCAGCTCCCGCGCCATCGGCGGGGTCGCGGTGGCCTTCGCCCTGACGGCCTTCGCCCTCGGGAGCCTCCTCGTGCTCGACATGGCCCGGCGCAACGCGCGGCTACTCGACGGGATCATGGACATCGTGGAGGCCGCGGGGAGCGGGAAGCCCCTGCCCGCCTTGCGGCACTCGCGCAACGAGGCCCTCAACTACATCTCGCTGTCGGTGCTCAGGACCTTCGTGGAGCACGACTACTACAAGCTGCGGCTGCGCGAGCGGGAGTACCTGCAGCGCTCGCTGGAGCTCCGGGCCCTGCAGTCGCAGATGAATCCCCATTTCCTCTTCAACACGCTGACGACCATCGGCTTCAAGGCCATGAGCCTGGCCGAGGGGCCGAACGGGGTCAGCCGCATGGTGGAGCTCCTCTCGAGCATCCTCCGCTACGCCCTGGCTGATCCGACCGCGCCCGTGACGGTGCGCGACGAGCTCGAGAACACGCGGGTCTACTGCGAGATCCAGACCATCCGCTTCGGCGATGGCCTGCGCTACTCGTGGCGAGTCGACGAGGCCGTCCTGGGCCTGGGCTGCCCGCGTCTGGTCCTCCAGCCCCTGGTGGAGAACGCCATCGAGCACGGCTTCGCCGGCGGGGCGAAGCGGGGCGCGATAGCCGTGGCCGCGTCGAGCGCGGGAGGCCGCGTCGAGCTCTCGGTCGAGGACGACGGGGCGGGCATCGCCGACGAGGCCCTCGCCGAGCTCGAGCGCAGGCTCGCGGACGAGTCGGCCGCGGCCGAGCACCTGGGCCTGGCCAATACCTTCAAGCGGCTCCGGCTGACCTACGGCGAGGAGGCCGCCTGCGCGGCCGCGAGGCGGCCCGAGGGCGGGACGAGGATCAGCCTCTCGTTCCCGACTCCCGGCCCTTCCTCCACTCCCGAGGACCTGAGCCGAAGTACGAGCGGAAGGCCCGGCTGAAGTTCTTGGGATTGGAGTAGCCGAGCTCGGCGCTCGCCGCGACGACGCTCTCGCGGCGGTCGGCCAGGAGCCTCGAGGCCCGCTCCATGCGGCTGCGCAGCACGAAATCGGAGAAGCGCTCGCCGGAGCGCTCGCGGAACCAGGTCGAGAGGTAGGCCGGGCTCATGCCGACGGCCTTCGCGGCCCCCT
>JAKLFE010000041.1 GCA_022711355.1 Spirochaetota bacterium
GGCTGCGTCCTGTGCAACGTCAAGACCAACGGGCGGCTCATCGTCACCGCGGACAAGGGCGCCCTCATCGGGGGCCTGGTGCGGGCGCGCAAGGGCATCGACGTCTGCGTCCTCGGCTCCGAGAACTGCGCCAAGACCGAGGTCTCCTTCGGCCAGGACTACCTCGTCGCCGACCAGATCGAGGCCGAGGAGCGCGAGATCGAGCGCGTGAAGGGCCTCATCCTCCAGGCCGACCGGACCATGGCCTCCCTCGAGGGCGTGCTCGGCGACTCGGCCGGGCTCGACCGGGTGCGGCAGGATAAGGTAAAACTGATGAAGCTCCTCGAGAAGCGGACGGTACGGCTCTTCGACCTCCGGGAGAAGTTCGAGGAGCACGTGGCCTCCGAGGTCCGCGTCCGGGGCGTCGTCCACCCCGGCGTCATCCTCGAGAGCCACAACAGGTTCTTCGAGGTGAAGAGCCGCCGCAGCCAGGTGGCCTTCTCCTTCGACCCTCGCGCGGGCCGCATCGTCGAGCGGCCCCTGACCGGATGAACGATGAGGAGAAGCGATGCTCGCCGCCCTTAGCTACCCTTCCTGGATCAAGCCCGAGATCATCCCCGGCCTGCCCTTCCGCTGGTACGGCCTCATGTACGTGGTCGCCTTCGGCGTCACCTGGCTCCTGTTCAACTACGAGGCCAAGCGGCGCCGCTCGCCCTGGAGCGAGGACGACTCGGCCGGCTTCTTCTTCTGGGCCATCCTCGGCCTCCTGGTCGGGGCGCGGGTCCTGGATACCATCATCTACGACCCGACGGGCTACTACCGGGCCAAGCCCTGGTTCATCGTCTGGCCCTTCGACGAGGAGGGCCGCTTCACGGGCTTCCAGGGCATGTCCTACCACGGGGGCTTCCTGGGCCTCATCGTCGCGACCCTGGCCTTCGCCCGGGCCAAGCGGATCAACTGGCTCGCCTGGGCCGACATCATCGCCGTCTCGGCGCCCCTGGGCTACACCGCGGGCCGCCTGGGCAACTTCATCAACGGCGAGCTCTGGGGCAAGGTCGCGCCCTCCTCGCCCTTCGGCATGATCTTCCCCACCGTGCCGGACTCGGGGCGCTTCCCCGCCCGCGAGCTCTGGGTCCAGGAGCTGGCCTCCAAGGCGGGGATCAGGCTCTCCTCGATGAACGACCTGGTCAACCTGCCCCGCCACCCCTCCCAGCTCTACGAGGCCTTCTTCGAGGGGCTCGTCCTCTGGATCCTCATGTGGACCCTGGTCCGCAAGCGCAAGGCCTTCCCCGGCTTCGCCGCGGGCCTCTACGCGATGGGCTACGGGGCCATCCGCTTCGTCATCGAGTACTTCCGCGAGCCCGACGCCGGCATAGGCTACGTCCTCGGCGACCGCTCGGCTCCCACCTACCTCTATTCGGGGCCCTGGAACTTCTCCACGGGGCAGGTCCTCTGCGCCCTCATGATCCTCGGCGGCCTCGCCTTCCTCCTCGTCGCGCGGGCGATCGACCGGCGCCGGCCCTCCCTCCTCGCCGAGGCGGAGTCCAAGCGCCCCGCGAGCGAGGCCCGCAAGCTGCGCAAGCGGATCAAGTAGGAGGGCGCCGGCCCTTCCCCCTCGCCTCTCCCCGCGAGGCCGCGGGCCGCGCCTTCAGCCGAAGAGCCCGCCCTTGCCCGTATAGCGGAGCCAGGCCCCCGCCTTGGGGGCCTTAGGGTCCTCGAGGAGGGAGAGGGCCCGCCGGGCCGCGCGGTCCGGCTGGCCCGAGGCGTCGACGAGGCCGAAGGCCGACCAGGGGGCGCCGGCCGCGGCCGCGAAGAGCCCGCGGCCCAGGCCCTCGAAGGCGCCCTGGGCCATGGCCGCCGCCGGCCCCGGCGAGGCGTCGCGGGGCCGCTCCGGCGCGAGGAGGAGGATGCGGCCGCCGCCGCGCGACTCGAAGCGCCGCGCGAGCTCGCGGACGAGGTAGAGGGGGCCCGAGCAGCGGGCGGCCGCGAAGGCGCCGAGCTCGCCGGGCTTGCAGGAGGCCAGGTCGATGCCCGTCGCCGCCGGCGCGTCGACGAGGACGGCGGCATATATGTCGCCCAACGCGTTCACCGCCGAGGCGACCAGGGCCGCCGCGGAGACGAAGGACTCCGGGTCGTAGGCCAGGGCGACCGTGCCCGCGGCGGCGCCCGCCCTCTCGGGCGGCCCCTCTTCCATCTCCCCGCCCGGGACGGGCGCCGCGCCGCGGCCGGCCGGCAGCGCGAGGGCCACGGACCAGCCCGCTCCCCTCGCCTCGGCGGCGAGGGCGGAGGCCAGGGGGCCGTCGAAGGGGGCTATCAGGATTGTCTTATTCACGCGGCGAGTGTACTATGCGCCCACCACAGCCGCAAGACTTCGGAGGTTCCCATGCGCATCGCGCTCGCCCAGATGAACGCCGTCATCGGCGATTTCGACGGCAACCGCGAGCGGATACTATCCTTCGCCCGCCGCGCCAAGAACGCGATCGCCGGCGGCGGCAAGGGGGCGGGCCGCGCCGACCTCGTCGTCTTCCCCGAGCTCGCCCTCTGCGGCTACCCGCCCATGGACCTCCTCGACCAGGACTCCTTCGTCGAGCGCTGCCTCGCCTCCCTGCGGCGCCTCCAGCGCGAGCTCCCGCCCGAGCTCGCCGTCGCGGTGGGCTACGTGGACCGGAACCGCGGGGGCGAGGGCCGGCCCCTGGTCAACGCGGTCGCCGTCATCGCCGGGGGCCAGGTGATCTTCTCCCAGGCAAAGACCCTCCTGCCCACCTACGACGTCTTCGACGAGGCCCGCTACTTCGAGCCCGCCCCCGAGCGCCGGATCCTCGAGCTCTGCGGCCGCCGCGTCGGCATAGCCATCTGCGAGGACATCTGGTGGGAGGCCCCGCCCGTGCCGGGCCTCCGCTACCCGGTGGACCCGGTGAAGGACCTCCTCGACGCCGGGGCCGAGCTCCTCATCGTGCCCTCGGCCTCCCCCTTCCACGCCGGCAAGCTCGAGATCCGCCTCCGCCTCGCCGCCAACGCCGCGCGCGAGGGCGGAGTGCCCCTCCTGTACTGCAACAGCGTGGGGGGCAACGACTCCCTGGTCTTCGACGGCCGCTCCTTCGCCCTCGACGCGGCCGGCCGCACCGCCGTCCAGGCGGGCTGGGAGGAGGAGCTCCTCCTCGTCGACGACGAGGCCCTGCGGGCCCCGAAGGGAGCCGCGGCCTCCGCCGAGCAAGCCCCGCGGAACGGTCCCGAGGGCCGGCCCGCCGCCGAGGCGAAGGCCGCCGCGCTCGACGCGCGCTGCGACGAGATCGAGGCCGCCCTCGTTCTGGGCATCCGCGACTACATGCGAAAATGCGGCTTCAAGAAGGCCTGCCTCGGCCTCTCGGGGGGCATCGACTCGGCCCTCGTGGCGGTCCTGGCCGCCCGGGCCATCGGTCCCGAGAACCTCACCTGCATCTCGATGCCGAGCCGCTTCTCGAGCGAGGGCTCCGTCACCGACTCCGAGGCCCTCTGCGCGCGCCTGGGCATGCGCCTCGAGAGCCTGCCCATCGAGGGGCCCTTCGCGGCCTACCTCGAGCTCCTGGAGCCCAAGTTCGAGGGCCGGAGCTTCGGCCTGGCCGAGGAGAACCTCCAGGCCCGGATCCGGGGCTGCCTCCTCATGGCCTGGTCCAACAAGTTCGGCGAGCTCCTCCTGACCACCGGCAACAAGAGCGAGCTCGCCGCCGGCTACTGCACCCTCTACGGGGACATGTGCGGGGCCCTGGCCCCCATCGGGGACCTCCTCAAGACCGAGGTCTTCGCCCTCTCCCGGCGGATCAACGCCCGGGCCCTCGCCGCGGGCGAAGCGCCCGTCATCCCGATCGCCACCATCGAGAAGGCGCCGAGCGCCGAGCTCAGGCCCAACCAGACCGACCAGGATTCCCTGCCTCCCTACGAGCTGCTCGATGCCATACTCGAGCTATATATAATAAAGAATTACGATGCGGCGGAGATCGTCGCGAGGGGCTTCGACGAGCTGGTGGTGGAGCGGGTCATCGCCATGGTGGCCAAGGCCGAGTACAAGCGCCGCCAAGCCGCTCCCGTCATCAAGGTCTCGCCGCGGGCCTTCGGCACCGGGCGGCGGATCCCGATCGCCCGCTCCCTCCACGAATCCCGTTCCTCCTGAGGCCCGCGACGCCTTCCATTTCGGGCAATTCTCGGCTATGCTGAGCCCGAAACGGAGCTGACCGCAGTCCGGGCCTGTCCGGACGAGGGTCGCGCGCCTTGGAGGCGCCCCCTACGACGAGCTCCCGGCCGTCGATACCCGCGTCCGCCGCAGCGATCCGGCAGTCGACGCGCCGTCGCGAGCCCCCATCCCGCATCAGAGCGAGTGCTGCCATGGATTTTCAGCGATACAGCATCGACGAACGGCTCGCGCAGGCGGCCGAAGGCCTCGGCGTCAGGGCCGTCTTCTACGAGAAGATGATCGAGTACGCCGTCGAGAAGAGCGAGAACGTCTGCGCCAAGATCAACCTGAGCGAGGGCACCGAGGCGGTCTGCGTCCTGCCCGCCCTCCAGTGGCTCGCCTCCGGGCCCGCCGCCGCCCCCAAGATCCTCGTCCTGGCCCCCGACGCCGAGACCGCCCGCAAGGCCTGGTCGGCGGCGGCGAGCCTCGGGGCCGGCATCGGGGCCTCGGCCTGCCTCGTCCTCGAGGGCGAGGCCGCGGACCTTCCCGCGATCGAGGGCGAGCCGGGAGCTTCCCTGGTCGCGGGCACGCCGGCGGCCCTCCTCGCCGCCGCCGGGGCCGGCTCGCTCTCGCTCCGCGACTACGGCTTCCTCGTCGCCCTCGGGGCCGAGCGCCTGGCCGACGCGAGCCCCGAGCCCATGCGCCGCTTGGCCGGATCCCTCCTCCCCTCCTGGGAGCGCCGCGCCGTCCTCGCCTGCGCCAAGATCAGCGCCAAGGCCAAGAACCTGGCCTGGGACCTCGCCGACAACCCCTCGGAGATCCAGATCGAGGAGGAGGCGGCGAACGTCCAGGGCCTGAGCCTCGAGACCTGGTCCGTGGCGGGCGGCTCCAAGCTCCGCTTCCTCCTCGGCCTCATCGGGCGCGAGAAGCGGGACTGCCTCTGCGTCTTCTGCAACCTCCGGGGCACGGCCGAGGAGGTGGCGAGGCGCCTCGCCGCCAACGGCCTTCCCGCCAAGGCCATCGCGGGGCCCCTCCCGCCCGAGCGGCAATTCGCCCTCCTCGAGAACGCCAAGGCCGGGGGAGGCCAGGTCCTCGTCCTCACCGACGAGGGCGCCGTCGGCCTCACGCCGGGCTCCTTCCCCCTCGTCGTCAATTACGACGTCCCCCTCGAGGCCGAGTACTTCATCAGGCGCCTGGAATTCCTCGATCGGGCCGCGCCCGGGGCCAAGATCGTCAGCCTCGCCTGCGAGCGCTACCTGATCGGGCTCACCGCCATCGAGCGGCTCATCTCCGGCAAGCTCGAGACTCTGCCGGCCGACGAGTCCCTCCTCGCCGCCGAGGACAGGAGCGAAGGCGCGTCCGCCGGAGGCCGCCCTCGCCGCGAGGACGCGCGGCGCGAGGATACGCGGCGTGGCGGGCCGCCCGGCGAGCCGCGCTCCCGCGGGCGCGAGGACGCGCGTCTGCGGGACGATGCGCGAAACCGGCCCGAGGGTCGCCGGGGCGATGGGCGCGGCGGCGACCGGAGCCCCGACATCAGGCGGAGCATCGCCGAGGCCACCGGCGGCTCCCTCGACATGTCCGGCGATTCCCTGCGCCCCGAGCCCCGGCGCGAGGATACGCGGCGCGAGGATACGCGGCGCGAGGATACGCGGCGCGAGGGCGGGAGGCGCGGACAGGGCGGGAGCGGCGAGGGCCGGAAGCGGGAGGGCCAGCGCCGGGCGGAAGGCCGACGCGGGGGCTCCCCGGGCAACAAGCCCCGTCGCGAGGATACGCGTCGCGAGGATACGCGCCGCGGCCAGGGTGGAGCGCAGGGCCGGCCTGCTGGCGGCGGCAACCCGTATGAGCTCTCCATGGAAGAGCGGATGCGCCTCTACCGCGAGAAGTACGGCCAGCGCCTCGCCGCGGAAGGCTCGGGCGACGCTGGCCGCCCGAGCGGCCCCGGCCATCGGGCCCGGCGCGAGGATGCGCGGCGCGAGGATACGCGTCGCGAGGATACGCGGCGCGAGCAGCCCCAGGCTCCGAGCTCCCGCCCCGGCGAGGGCGGGGCAGCCCCGGGCCCGAAGGAAGGATTGTTCCGCAAGCTCTTCGGCTCCCGGGCTCGGGACGAGGACTAGGCGGCCTCGAGCCGCCCGCCTCGCCCGAGCCCCGGCTCACTTCCCCAGGCTGAAGCCGAACTTCAGGTAGAGGTTGTCCCGGTCGACCGTCGGGTGCTGCATCCCCGCGGTCTTCTCGGGCACCTGGGCGCCGACGTAGCTCCGCAGCTCGCCGAGGCTCAGGCTCTTGTCCTTGTCTGCGTCCGCCTTGGGATCCTTGAACGAGGCCAGGATGGCGCTCGTGAAGTAGCCGTTCTTGACGCTGTCGCTCTCGAAGGAGTACTCCCCGCCGCGGCAGGAGGAGAAGACGATGGCGCCCGAGCGGCGCCGGACGTCGTTGTAGATATACTGGTCGCGCTTGTAGGTCCCGGCCAGGCCCGGCGAGCCGCCCTTGTCCCGCACCGCGATGCCGCGGACCGCGCGGGCCGCCACGCCCTTCTTGCCCACGAAGTCCTTGGCCAGGGCCGTGCCGGCCTCCTCGGCCTCGCCGGACTCGCAGGTGTCCATGAGGAAGAGCTTCTGCCGCGGGGCGACGCCCTGGAGGAGCTCCTCGACCTCCTCGAAGGGGATGGCGCTGCCGGCGAGATCGCCTAACTTCGCTTCGTGGCCGAGATAGTAGTAGGTCGCCGCCTTGTCGGCGTCGTGGACCCCGTGGCCGGCTATGAAGAGCACGAAGACGTCCTCGGGCTTGGCTCCCGCCAGGAGCTCCTTGGCCTGGGCCATGGCGGCCTTGGTGACCTCCTTGTCCAGGTAGGCCTTGGCGACGATCTTGCCGTACTGCTTCTTCATGCCGACGAAGAGCTTGGCCAGGTCGGCCGCGTCCTTGGCCGCGTACTTCAGGTTGAGCGAGGGATCCTGGTACTGGCTGACGCCGAAGCCGAGATAGTACAGGTCGGGCTTGGGGCCGGCCTCGGCGCAGTCGGCCCAGTACAGGGCCCGGTAGGACTCGGCGCCGGCCGCGTTGAGGGCCGTGACCTCGACCTTGTTGCGGCCGGCCGTGAGCTCGATCCGCTCCGAGGCGGCGAGGCTCCGGCCCGAGGCGGCCTTGCCCCGGGCGCCCCAGACGGGGTTGTCGTTGACGTAGACGTTGTACGACTTCAGGTCGGCGTCGCCGCCTGCGATCGCCAGCTCGAGCTCGAGGAACTTGCCCGCGACGCGGTTTTTCGTGAGCGCGACCGTCGGGACGGCCTTTTCGCTGGAAAGCTCGCCCTCCGCGAGGCCGAGCTTGGCCAGGCGGCGGGCGTACTGCTCGCGATAGTGGGCGGCGAGGGCGGCGTTCCTGCTGCCGAGGCGCTCGAGGATGATGTCCGGCCGGTTGTACTGGGCCGCGAACTGGTCGATGCCGTAGGCCGAGGACTCGCCCTTGACCAGGGCCACGAGGCTCCCGCCGCCGCGGGAGGCGTCGAAGTAGCCGTCGGGCGTGTAGGCGAGCCACTCGCCCCTCGCCACGACGAGGTTGACGAGCTCGCCCGACTCGAGGTTCCAGAGCTTCACGTGGCTGTCGTCTCCGGAGGAGACCAGGAGCCTCCCGTCGGGGCTGAAGGAGAGGCCGCGGACGTAGTTGTCGTGGCCGGGCAGGGTTTTCAGGAGCTTGCCCTGCATGTCGTACAGATCGATGGTCTTGTCCCAGCGCGCGGCGGCGAGGGTCTTCCCGTCCGGGCTGAAGGCGAGCACGTCGAACATCCGGTTCGGGGTCTTGAAGATGCTGTCCCCTCCGGACGCCACGAGCTCGTCGACTTGGGGTCCCCACCAGTAATAATGGCTGTACTGGTTGTACTTGTCCTCGCGGCCGGAGGTCTTGTTCAGCGTGGCGCGATCGACGAGGTCGATGGCGAAGCAGCCGAGGGCTATCGCCGAGCCGTCGGGGCTGAAGGCGGCCGCGGGCTTGGAGCGCTCGGCGTGCTCGTCCTTGCTCATGCGGCCGTAGATGGTGTCGCCCTGGCCCCAGTCGATTTTCTTGGGGTCGGCTTTGGGGTCGGCCTTGATCTCGAGCTGCCAGTACTGGGTCTCGGTGGCCGTGTTGAGGAGGAAGGACTCGCCGCGGGGCCCCAGGGAGAGGCCCCCCATCCCGCTGATTGAGGATCCCGTGCTCGGGCTCCGCAGGAGGGCGAGCGAGCGGCTGTCGTAGATATGCAGTTTGCCGAACTCCTCCACGGCGAAGAATTCGCCTGTCGGATCGAAGCCGGCCGTCAGGGCGAGCTTCCTGTCGAGGGATTGCAGGCTCGCCCCGCCCTCGAACTGGAGGTCGGCGCTGAAGGTGCTGATGCCCGATTCCGAGCCTATCACGACGAGGCGGCCGTCGGAGGAGCGGAACTGGGCGGCCAGCACCTTGTTGTTCAGGCCGCTGACGCCCGCGACGCTCTTGTTCGCGAAATCCCAGATCGAGAGACAGGGAGCGGAGGCGTAGCCTCCGGTCTCGTCGCCGGAGTAGACGGCGCTCCCGTTCGGGTGGAAGGCCAGGACGTTGGTCCCGCTCCATTCCTTGAGGTTCGACTCGAGGGCGCCCTTCGCCGTCCCGTCGAGGCCGAGGAGCTCGACCCTTTTCTTCATGGGCACGGCTACGGTCTTCCCGTCCCGGCTCAGGGCGTAGCCCCTGCCTTCGATCTTCTCCTTGATGGTCGTCCATTTCCCGCTCGCGAGGTCGTACCGCGCGAGCGAGCCGCGCGAGAGCTCGAGGAGCGAGCTCCCATCGGGCGTGAAGCGGATCGTGCCGCCGCTCTCTCCCATCTTAAGCTTGCGGATGAAGGCGCCCCGGTAGTCCGCGAGCATCGACTCCTCGTTCGTCACGATGAGGAGGGTCTTCCCGTCGGGGCTCGGCTCGAGCTCCTGCCATTCCTGGTATTTGTTTATGGGATCGGGCATGGCGAGGGGGTAGGAGGCGGCGAGCTTGCCCTGCCGGTAGTCGAAGAAGAGGAGGTTCCGGTCCTTGAGGTTCGAGCAGGCGACGATGGACTGCCCGTCGGGCGTGAACTCGAAGTCCTTTATCTTCATAGTAGCGTCGGCCAGCTGGTGGAGCCGCTCGCCGCGGAGGCCCCAGACGAAGAGGATCCCCTCCTCCCCGAGGCTGGCCAGGCGGGAGCCGTCGGGGCTGAAGCGGAGGCTCACGGCAGGGCGTTCGTGGCCGCCCATGGTGGCGACCAGGATGCCCTCCTTGGTCCAGAGCTTGACCGAGGAGTCGCGGCCCCCGGCGGTGGCGACGAGGCTGCCGTCGGGGCTCGCGGCGATGCCGCCTACCCAGCTCGGGTGGCCGAGCTGGGCCACGACCCGCATTGGCGCGGGCTTGGCCGCCTGGGCGAAGGCGGCGAGGGATGCCGCGGCGAGGAGGGCGGCGAGGATGCTGCGCTTCATTTCTAAATCTCCTTTGTGCTCATTTTACGCGCCCTGCCACGTTAATGTTTTTTCCGCGGGCCCGGAAGCCCCCGCCGCGTTGACTTCGCCCCTTCCCTCGATTAGGCTTTCCCTGGAAGCCTAGCTTCGAAGGTGGTTGGCCATGAAGATCATCTCCCACACCGTAAAGCCGAAGATCCCCGAGAACCTCGCCTTCCTCGACGAGATAGCGCACAACCTGTGGCTGTCCTGGAACTTCGACGCGATCATGCTCTTCATGCGGCTGGACTACGACGTCTGGCTCCAGTCCAACCAGAACCCCGCCAAGATGCTCGGCATGGTCTCGCAGGAGCGCTACGACGAGCTGGGGCAGGACGATTCCTACCTCGCCGCCTTAAAGGAGGTGGCCGAGAAGTTCGAGCGCTACAAGAAGGGCGAGACCTGGTATAAAGGGCCGCGCGACGGGATCGTCGCCTACTTCTCCATGGAGTACGGCCTCGACGTCTCCCTGCCTACCTACTCCGGGGGCCTGGGCATCCTCTCCGGCGACCACATGAAGACCGCGAGCGACATGGGCCTGCCCCTCGTGGGCGTGGGCCTTTTGTACCGGCAGGGCTACTTCAAGCAGTACCTCAACCCCGACGGCTTCCAGCAGGAGTCCTACCCCGAGAACGACTGGTACAACATGCCCGTGCACCGCTGCTTCGACGCCGCTGGCAAGCCCGTCCTCATCTCGGTGGACATGGCCGGGCGGACCGTGGC
Organism: Spirochaetota bacterium; assembly: GCA_022711355.1. Taxonomy (GTDB): domain Bacteria; phylum Spirochaetota; class Spirochaetia; order Treponematales; family Rectinemataceae; genus JAKLFE01. The sequence continues at coordinate 10,309 of JAKLFE010000041.1, forward strand.
CGCGCAGATCTGGGAGGTGAAGGTCGGCCGCTCCTCGCTCTTCCTCCTGGACACGAACATCGAGGAGAACGGGCCCGAGGACCGGACCATCACCGCCGCGCTCTACGGAGGCGACAAGGAGACCCGGATCAAGCAGGAGATCCTCCTCGGCGTCGGGGGGATCCGCGCGCTCCGGGCCCTCGGCGTGCCCGTGGCGGTGACGCACATGAACGAGGGCCACTCGGCCTTCCTGGCCCTCGAGCGGATCCGCGAGCACATGGCCCTGCGCAAGTTCTCCTTCGCCGAGGCGGCCCAGGCGGTCTGGCCCACGAACATCTTCACGACCCACACCCCCGTGCCCGCGGGCAACGAGCGCTTCGGCATCGACCTCATGGAGAAGTACTTCCGCGGCCAGGCCCAGGCCTTCGGCCTCGAGTGGCGGGACTTCCTCGCCCTCGGCCGCGAGCGGGCCGACGACGACTCCGAGAGCTTCTGCATGACCGTCCTGGCCCTCCGGCTCTCGGCCTACGCCAACGGCGTCGCGAAGCTCCACGGCGAGGTCTCCCGCAAGATGTGGGCGGGCCTCTGGCCCGGCCTTTCGGAGGCCGAGGTCCCGATCTCCTCGGTCACGAACGGGGTCCACCCCCGCACCTGGGCCTCGCACAACATGCTCGAGCTCCTGGACCGCTACTTCGGGCCCCGCTTCTACGAGGAGCCGGCCAACCTCGAGATGTGGGAGCGCATGGACCGCATCTCCGACGAGGAGCTGTGGCGCAGCCACGAGCGCCGCCGCGAGCGCCTCGTCGTCCTGGCGCGCGACCGGCTCAAGAAGAGCTACAAGCGCATCGGCGCCTCCGACATGGCGATGCGGCGCGCCGACGACGCCCTCTCGCCCTACGCCCTCACCGTCTCCTTCGCCCGGCGCTTCGCCACCTACAAGCGGGGCAACCTCCTCCTGCGCGACCCGGACCGCCTCTTGCGCCTCCTCTCCGACCCCAAGCGGCCCATGCAGGTCATCTTCGCGGGCAAGGCCCACCCCCACGACCTTCCGGGCAAGGAGATCATCAAGGAGCTCGTCCACTTCTCCCGCCGCGAGGAGGTGCAGAGCCGCATCGTCTTCCTCGAGGACTACGACATGACCATGTCGCGCTACCTCACCGCGGGCTCCGACGTCTGGCTCAACACGCCGCGCCGCCCCCTCGAGGCCTCGGGCACGAGCGGCATGAAGGCCGGCGTCAACGGGGTCCTCAACTGCTCAGTCCTGGACGGCTGGTGGGCCGAGGGCTACCGGCCGGAGATCGGCTGGGCCATCGGCTCGGGCGAGGAGTACAAGGACGAGGCCCTCCAGGACCAGATCGAGAGCGAGGCCCTCTACGACCTCCTCGAGCGGGAGATCGTGCCCCTGTTCTACCAGCGCGGGCGGGACAACCTGCCCCGCGAGTGGATCAAGAAGATGAAGGCCTCGATCAGGTGCGTCGGCCAGGAGTTCTCGACCCACCGCATGCTCCAGGAATACTCCGAGCTCTTCTACCTGCCCGCCCTCGAGAACTGGCGCCGCCTCGAGAAGGGGGGCTACGCCGACGCCAAGGCCCTCGCGGCCTACCTCGCCAAGGCCCGCGCCGCCTGGCACTCGGTCTCGGTCTCCGAGCTCCGCGCCGACGCCCAGCCCGTCATGGAGCTCGGCGCCCCGGTCACCGTGAGCGCGGCCGTCGACTTGGGCGGGCTCGAGCCCTCGGAGGCGCGGGTCGAGCTCTACCACGGCGAGCTCTCGAGCCAGGGCGAGATCCTCGAGGCCGAGCTCACCGAGATGGAGCCGGGCTCCCGCTCGGGCCGGAGCTGGGAGTATCGGGTCACCGTGCCCTGCCGACGGACGGGCCAGAACGGCTACGCGGTGCGGGTCCTGCCACGCCACGAGGCCCTCGTGAGCCCCTTCGTGCCGGGGCTGGTACGCTGGGCCTGAGGCAGGGATTCGCCATCCTTGGCGAATCCCTGCCATCGCGGAATCTCGCGGAGCGAGATTCCGCGGGTGGGTGAGCGCGGCCATCCGTGGCCGCGGCCTTCTGGGACCTCGGGGGCCTTGGGTGAGCGCGGCCATCCGTGGCCGCACCTTTTCGAGTCCTCAGGGGCCTTGGCTTTCCGCGGCCATCCCTGGCTGCACCCTTCTGAGCCCTCGGAGGCCCTGGCTTAGCGCTGCGCGAGATTCCGCGGGCGGCTCAGCGCGGCCATCCGCGGCCGCACCGCGCCGAGGGCACGGGGGCCCGACCGGGTCCTCCCCCGCCCATACCTTGAAAGCCGGGCCGGAGTGGTATACTGTTTATGCATAGGCGCCTTCTCTCGATGGCGCCGCAAGTAAAAAAGCCCGGTCCAGAGCAGGCGCGTCGAGCCGTTCACCATATCGCGACAGCGGATCGCCACGGGCACCGATCCTCACCGAGACAGGGCTTAGGGGCCCGAGCTCTCGGCCAGGCAGTCCCAGTACCGAGGTGCCCCATGCCCGCCCCACGAGCAGGAATCCAGCTTCGTTCATCCGCATCTTCCCGAAACCGCGGGGCTCCCCGTGGCTAGCGACTCCGGGGCGACCGTCCTCATCGTCGAGGACGAGGCCCTCGTCGGCCTCGACCTCAAGGAGGAGCTCGAGCGCCTCGGCTACCGCGTCCCCGACGTCGTGCCCTCCGGGGAGCGGGTCGTCGCGGCCGTGGCCGAGCACCGTCCCGACCTCGTGCTCATGGACGTCCGCCTCGAGGGCGGGGTCGACGGCATCGAGGCGGCGTACCAGGCCAAGGCCGAGTTCGAGGTGCCGGTGATCTTCCTGACCGCCTACTCCGATCCCGAGACCCTCAGGCGAGCCGCCATGACCGAGCCCGCGGCCTTCCTCCTGAAGCCCTTCGACCAGCGCGAGCTCCTCGCCAACGTCGAGATGGCCCTGGCCCGGTCCCGCTGCGGCGAGGGCTCGAAGCGCGGCCTGCGGCAGGCCATCCCCCTGGTCAGGGCCCTCGACTCGCCGGGGATCCTGGCGGACACGGAGGGCAAGGTCGTCTACGCCAACCAGGCGGCGGCGCGCGCCCTCCGCGCCAACGACCCCGGCCGCCTCCGCGGCGTCCCCCTCTCGCGCTTCCTCCAGCCGAGCGGGGAGGGCGAGTCGAGCGCGGTGCGGGCCCTCGACGGCAGCGCCGCGCCCCTGCGCGCCCGGGTCCGCAGGCTCGAGGGGGGGGACGGCTGCTTCATGGGGATCTACGTCGTCCTCGACAGCCTCGACCCCAAGGAGCGGGAGCTCCTCGAGCGCTCGGCCTCCGAGGCTAACGACGCGATAGCCCGGGTCCTGCCCCGTCCCGACTCGGGCGGCCCCGGTTTCCGGGTCGGCGGCTTCCTGAATCCCTGCCCCGCGGGTACGGGCGACTGCTTCGGCGTCTTCCGACCCGGCGCGGGGAGCCTGGCCTTCTACGGCCTCGACGTGATGGGCCACGGCATCCTCTCCTCGCTCATGGCCTACTCGCTCCACGACCTCATCCCCGCGATAGCCGAGGGGCCGGATGGGCGGGTCCTGCCGCCCGAGGAGCTCGTCTGCCGCCTCAACGAGCGCTACAAGGACTTCGGCGAGCGCCGGGCCGCGCCCTTCTTCACGATGGCCTACGGGACGATCGACGTCGGCTCGGGCTCCTTCTCGGTGGCGCGGGCGGGCCACGCGCCCGCCGTCCACCTCTCCGCCAAGGGCGGGGCCCGGGTCCTCGAGACCGAGGGCGCCGCCATCGGCATCTTCGAGCTCGTCGAGCCCCGGCCGGGCTTCGGGGTCCTCGAGCCCGGGGATCGCCTCCTCCTGCCCTCGGACGGCCTCCTCGACGCCTTCGACGAGGAGGACCTCGGGGCGGCCAAGAGGGCCTTCGCGGCCTTCGCGGAGGCCAAGGCAGGTCTCGGCCTCGACGAGCTCGCCGAGGCCTTCTACGCCCTCGACGCGGAGCGCCGCGCGAAGCAGGCCCTCGTCGACGACTCGAGCCTCCTGATCATCGAGCGGAGCTAGGCCCTCACTCCGTCGTGACGCTCTTGGCCAGGTTGCGCGGCCGGTCCACGTCGCGGCCGAGCGCGCTCGCGACCGAGCGCGCGAGGAGCTGGAGGGGCACCAGCTCGAGGACGGGGGCGAGCTCCTCCATGCAGGGCGGCAGGGCGAAGAGCTCGTCGACCTCCTCCCGCAGGCCCTCGGGGGCCCCGGGGCAGACCGCGATCACCGGGCCCCGGCGCGCCCGCACCTCGGCTATATTGGACAGGGTCCGCTCGTAGCTCGCCCCCGGGGCGATGAGCGCGATCGTGGGGGTCTCGGGACCGACGAGGGCGAGGGGCCCGTGCTTGAGGGCTCCGCCGGCGAAGCCCTCGGCGTGGAGGTAGGAGAGCTCCTTGAGCTTGAGCGCGCCCTCGAGGGCGGCGGGGTAGAGGAAGCCGCGGCCGAGGAAGAGGACGCTCGGCGCGGGCCGGCCCGGCGAGGCGATGCGCGCGGCCAGCTCCTCGACCCGGGGCCGGAGGGAGAGGGCCTCGTCGATCTTTGCCGGCAGGGCGACCAGCTCGTCGACGACGCGCCTGCCCTCGCCGATCGAGAGGTGGCGGGCGCGGCCCAGGCTTAAGGCGATGAGGGCGCAGCCGGTCACCTGGGCGAGGTAGGACTTGGAGGCGGCCACGGAGAGCTCCTGCCCCGCGTGGAGGTAGACCCCCGCCCCGCAGAGCCGCGCGAGGCTCGAGCCCACCGAGTTGACCAGGCCGACGACGCGCCCGCCCTTGGCCTGGACCTCCCGCACCGCGGCGAGGGTGTCGGCCGTCTCGCCCGACTGGCTCACGGCTACGTAGAGGGCCGCGGGGTCGACGATGGGGTTCGCGGCGCGGAACTCGCTCGCGTCCTCGGCCCGGGCGGGGACGCGGGCCCAGGCCTCGACCAGGGCCTTGCCCGACATGGCCGCGTGGAGGGCCGTGCCCATGCCGAGGAAGACCACCTCGCTGATCCCGTGCATCTCGCGGGGGGAGAGCTCGATGCCGCCGAGCTTGGCGTTCCCGTACTCGCGCACCAGGCGGCCGCCCAGGGTCCGCTCGACGGCCTGGGGCTGCTCGTAGACCTCCTTCAGGAAGAAGTCCGGGTGGGCCCCCTTGTCGGCCAGGCCCGCGGCCTCGGGGATGGTCTCCGCGCCGCGGAGCACGGCCTCGCCGCGGAGGGTGCGGGTCTGCCAGCCCTTGGCGTCGATGGCGGCGAGCTCCCCGTCGCGGAGGAAGACCGCCTGCCTGGTGTGGGCCGCGAAGGCCGCGGGATCGCTGGCGATGAAGCACTCGCCCTCGCCGACCCCGACGGCGAGTGGGCTGCCGTTCCGCGCGCCCACGATGAGGCCGGGGAAGTCGGCGAAGACGCAGGCCAGGCCGTAGGTGCCGGAGACCCGGCCGAGGGCCGCGGCCACGGCCTCGATCGCGCCGGAGCGCGGGCAGGAGGGGCCGAGTCGGGAGAGCTCGCGCTCGACGAGGTGGGCCAGGATCTCCGAGTCGGTCTCGCTGGCGAAGGCGGCGCCCGCGGCCTCCAGCTCGCGCTTGAGCTCGGCCCAGTTGTCGACGATGCCGTTGTGGACGAGGGCGACCTTGCCCGCCGGCCCGAGGTGGGGGTGGGCGTTGGCGTCCGAGACGGCTCCATGCGTCGCCCAACGCGTGTGCCCGATGCCGCACTTGGCCGCGGAGCTCGCCGGGAGGACGGCCTCGAGGTTGGCGAGCTTGCCCTCCTTCTTGAAGACGCGTATCGAGCCTGAGCCGCCCAGGGCCACGCCCGCCGAGTCGTAGCCCCGGTACTCGAGGAGCCTGAGTCCCTGGATGACGAGGGGAAGGGCCTTGCGGGGCCCCGCGTAGCCGATGATTCCGCACATGCTGTCCGTCCTTGTGAAAAGAGATGGGAGGGCCGGCCCTCAGCCGTAGATCATCCGCTTGATCTGCCGCTGGCTGAGCGGCGGCGCGGCGAAGCGGCCGGAGGCGATCTCGCGCTCGAGGAGCTCGAAGCAGCGCTCGTTGGGCAGGCCCGCTGCGCGAAGCTCGCCGTGGCGCCGCCGCGCGTAGTCCTCGACGCCCTCCTCGCTGAGGAGCCAGAGGTCGGCGAGGAGGGTGCCGAGCTCTGCCTCCGAGAGGCCGTAGCGCTCGGCGAGCCGGGCGCGCTGCTCGAGGCTGAGGGGAGGGAAGTCGCCCGAAGCCTGGTTCATGCTGCTTACAATATCGGGATGGTCTAGATAATTCAATTATTATATCCGAATTCGGATATTATTGCCCTATGATCGGCTTTGTTGCGGGGCACGAGCCTGCATCTCGATCAGCCGGTCTTGAAGCGGTTGATCTGCCGCCTGACGCCCTCGATGATGTCCCGGTTCTGGAGGCTCTTGTCCGAGATCGCGTTGACCGCGAGGTTGATCTCCGAGGCGCCTTGGGATATCTCGTCCATGCTCCGGTCGATCTCGGCGGCGATGTTGTTCAGGGCCTCGAGATGCCGCGTGACCTCGGCGTTCATGCTCTTGATCTCCTGGGCGCCGACGCGGACCTCGTCCGAGCTCGCCCGGATGGCGCCGAGGCCCTCGGCTATGCGCTTCGATCCCGCCAGCTCCGCCTTCATCGTCCCGTCGATGCGCTTCTCGAGGCGAGCCAGCTCGTCGTGCCGGTCCATGAAGAGCTGGAATACCCGCTCGGCCTCGGCCTGGGCCTCGCTCGCCGTGCGGATCGAGGACTCGATGCCCTTCAGCAGCTGTCCCGTGCTCCTCGAGCGCTCCGAGCTGTTCTCCGCCAGCTTGCGGATCTCGTCGGCCACGACCGAGAAGCCCCGGCCGAACTCGCCCGCGTGCGCCGCCTCGATGGCCGCGTTCATTGCCAGGAGGTTGGTCTGCGCGGCGATCGACGCGATGACCTCGTTGGCCTCCTGGAGGGCGGCGGAGCCCTCCAGGACCTCGCGCATGCGCTCGCCGACGGCGGCGAGGGTCCGCCTCCCGGACTCCGAGAGGGAAACCAGCTCTTCGTAGCCCGTATCCAGCTCCCCGACCGTCATGCCCAGGGCGTCGATGTCCGCGAGCATGGCGCTGACGGTCTGGTCCGAGCTTTCGATGGCCCGGTGCTGGGCCTCGATGCGCTGCGAGAGCACGTCGACCATCCGGGCGACGCCTGCGGCCGACTCGAGGCTCTCGCCCGCGCCGGCGGACTGCCGCGAGACCTGGCTCTTCACCCCCGCGATGCTGGCGGCGATCTGGTTGAGCGAGGCGGCGGTCTCCGTGGCGTCGGCGCTCAGGTCCTCGCCGACGCCGTGCAGCTCGTCGAGGGAGCCGTGGATCGAGACGACGAGGGAGGCGAGCTTGCCTTGGAAGTCGTTGAAGTGCGCCGAGAGGGCCGCGATCTCGTCGTTGCCGACGACCTCGAGGGCGACGGTCAGGTCGGCCTCCCCCTCGGCGGCGATGTGGGCGAGGCTGTCCGAGACCGCCCCGAGGGGGCGGGTGATCCAGCGCCGGATGGCGAGCATGAGGACGAGGATGGCGAGGCCGATGACGGCGAGGAGGACGATGGCCGAGCGGAGGATGGCGCCGTTGCGCGCCGCGTAGAGCACCTCCTCGGGGACGGAGATGGCGAGGCCCCATCCCGGGTTCGCGACCGGGGCGTAGGCGAAGTGGGCGACTCCCTCCGGCCCCGTGATCCTGGCGATGCCAGAGCCGCCCGAGCCGAGGGCCTCCGCGAGGGCGGAGTAGCGCCCCTCCTCGATCGCGGCGAGCGAGTCCGACATCCCGCGCTCCGGATGGGAGATGAAGGCCCCGGCCGCTGAAACCAGGAAGGCGTAGCCGGTCTCGCCGATCCGCACCTCCGAGACGATGCGCTGCAGCGAGGCGAGGCTGATGTCCGAGGTGACCAGGCCGATCCATTTCCGGTCCCCGTCGAAGAAGGGCGCCGAGCAGGTGACCATGTCGATGTCGACCGTCGGGTCGTGGTAGGGCTCGGTCCAGCGATAGTCCGCGGGGGACCTGCCGTCCTTGACGATCTGGAACCAGGCGTCGTTGGGGAAGTCGTCGACGCCCGTGGCGTAGTCTCCGGAGTGGTCCGTCAGGCTGCCTTTGTCGTTCCCGTAGTAGCGGACCGCGTACTTCGTCGCCGCGTCGTGGAGGTAGTAGTTCCACCAGGAGCCGCCTCCCACGATGTCGTCGCTCTGAGAGACGTGGAGCCTGGCGAGCCGGGCCGCCTCGTCGAGGGGAGGCCGGCCTCCCAGCCCGTCGATGGCCCGCGCGTGGAGGACCGTGACGGTGGCCCAGGAGCGGAAGTTCGAGTCCAGCCGCTCGGCCGTGTACTTCGCGTAGTCGGCGATCCGCTCCTCGAGCCGCGCCCGCGCGAACTCGAGGGTGAAGTAGCCGGTCGCGATGGTGGCGGCGAGGACCGCGGCGGCCAGGATGGAGGTCACGTAGGCTAGGACCTTGAAGGCGATGCTTCGCCTGCGGATGGAAGCCCTCATGGACGTTCTCCTCTGGTAGGGGAGCGCCGCCGCGCGATGCGCGATGCTGCTGTTGGGCGGTGCGTTGGGCGCTACTGTGGCGTTTCGCTCCGAGAAGGATCGCCTCGAGTCGGCGTATTGTCAACAAAAATGCGAGCGTATCGACGTGAATTTACTCAAAATCGCCCAGGGCCCATCGCTCGACGCGCTCGATGGCCGCGGCGACGCCGAGCTCGACGAAGCCGTCCTCGCGCTCCCTTCCCTCCGCCTCGGGAAGGACGAGCCAGGCCTGAGCCGCGCCGATCTCCCGGGCCGCCTCGGCCGCCGCCCGGCCCGGCCCCCCGCCCCGGGCCCAGCGCACCGAGACCGCCGCCGGGGCGAGGCCCGGACGCGACAGGACGAGCTCGAGGGCCGTCCCGGAGCGGCCCGCGCGGCGCGCCGCCGCGACGCCCGGCGGCAGCGCGGCGAGGAGCTGCCCGAGGACGTAGCCCTCCCAGGAGGCCGCGAGGCGGGCGCTCCCGAGGAGGGCCTCCATGCCGAGGATGCCGAGGAGGGCGTGGTAGAGGCCCGAGTCCCGGAGGTAGACGGCGGGGGCCCGGGGCAGGCGGCGGCCCTCCGGGGAGCGCAGGGAGGGGAGGAAGCGGACGAGGCCGGCCCGCTCCAGGGCGGCCGCCGCGCGGGCCACCGTGGGGCGCGACAGGCCGAGGGAGCGGGCCGCCCCGTTCTCGTTGAGGGGCCCGCCCTGGGCCTCCGCGATCATGGATAGGAGGGCGCGGCTGCGGCCCGGGGCCCAGGGCAGGCCGGCGGCGGCGAAGCGCTCCTCCGAGATCGAGTCCGCGTAGCGCGCGAGCCAGGCCGCGGCCGCGGCCTCGCTCGGGGCGCCGAAGGCCTCGGGAAAGCCGCCGCGGAGCCAGTGGCTCGTCCGGGCGGCCGGCCCGACCTCGGCGAGGCTCAGGGGGCCGAGGGCGAGGCGGGGGAGGGGGGAATCCGCGGGAAAGGCCCGCCCGAAGAGGACGAAGCGGCAGGCCCCTTCCGCCCCGCCCGCGGCGAGGGAGGCCCGGAGGCTAGCCTCCTCGGCGGCCCCCGCCCCGTCGACGAGGAGGAGGCGGGGAGTCGGCCTCGCCCCCCGCCCGAGCTCGCGGAGGGCCTGGCCCGGCTCGGCAAGGAGGGCGCGGCCCAGGGGCGATGCCGCCTCGGCGAGGAGGGCCCGCGGGCCCTCGGCTCGGGCGAGCTGGGCGGCGAGGGTCGATAGGCCGCAGCGGGGCGGCCCTTCGACGAGGACGATGTGCTCGCTCTCGAGGAGCTTGAGGAGTTCGCTGAGCGCCCTTCTCTGGATCAGCATGGCAAAATAAACATATATAGTTTAAATTGCCGGATAACAAGAAGCATTTCCCTGCATTAGCTCTTTTATCCGTTCCGCGAGAGCGCAATACTGGGACCATGAAAGCGGGCAGCGAATCCTTCGATGTCGTCGTCGTCGGTGCGGGAGTCTGCGGGGCCAACATAGCCCGGCGTCTTTCCCAGTACGAGCTCGACGTGGCCCTGGTGGAGAAGGAGGCCGACGTCTCCTTCGGGGTCTCCAAGGCCAACTCGGGCATCGTCCACGGCGGCTTCCACCATGACCGGAAGTACCTCAAGTCCCGGCTCGAGGTGCAGGGCGCGATGCTCTTCGACCGGCTCCGCGCCGAGCTCGACTTCCCCTTCGTGCGCTGCGGCATCCTCGTCGCGGCCATGCACGAGGACGAGATGCGCTCGGTCGAGCAGCTGTATATGCGGGGCGTGGACAACGGGGCGATCGGGATCGAGATGTGCTCGCGGGAGCGCATGCTCGAGCTCGAGCCCAAGCTCTCGCCGGACGTGGTGGGCGGCCTCCACGCCCCCGGCGGCGGCATCGTGGAGCCCTATCGCTTCGTCTTCTCCCTGGTCGAGTCGGCCCAGAAGAACGGCGTCCGCCTGATGACGGGCTGGAAGCTCGCCCGGGGCCAGTGGCGGGGCGACCGCTGGGAGCTCGGCTCCGAGGACGGGCGCTCCCTCCGGGCCCGCTGGGTCGTCAACGCGGCGGGCCTCTACGCCGACGAGGTCTCGCGCCTCCTCGGGGGCGAGGACTTCGCGGTCCACGGCCGCAAGGGCGAGTACTACCTCCTCGACCGCATGACCAAGTCCCGGCCGGGGAAGGTCGTCTTCCCGGTGCCGACCTCCCTCTCGAAGGGCATGCTCATCGTGCCGACGGTCGAGGGCACGGTCCTCCTCGGGCCGACGGCGACCTCGGTGGAGGACAAGGAGGACTTCTCGACCACCCGCGACCAGCTCGATACGGTCCTGAACAGCGCGCGCAACCTGATCCCCGGGATCTCCGAGTCCGACGTCATCACGAGCTTCGCCGGCATCCGCTCCTTCATCGAGGAGGACTTCTATATCGAGGTCTCGAAGCGGGCGCCGGGCCTCGTGCAGGTCGCCGGGATCCAGTCGCCGGGCCTCACCGCGAGCCCGGCCATCGGCGAGTACGTGAAGGAGCTCCTGAAGAAGGCGGGCCTCCGCCTCGTGGAGAAGCCCGGCTACGATCCCTTCGTGCCCAAGCTGCCCCGGGCCAAGGACCTAGGCCCCTTCGAGCTCGACGAGCTCGTGGCGAGGAACCCCGCCTACGGCGAGATGGTCTGCCGCTGCGAGCGGGTCACCGAAGCGGAGATCGTCGAGGCGGTGCGGCGGGGCCACAGGACCCTCGACGGGGTGAAGTACTTCACCCGGGCCCAGATGGGCAGGTGCCAGGGCGGCTTCTGCACCTACAAGATCATCAAGATCATCATGCGGGAGACGGGCATGGGCTACGACGAGGTGACCAAGCGCGGCCCCGGCAGCCGCGTCCTGAAGGGGGAGCTCTGATGCGCGAGCTTCGGTACGACGCCGTCGTCGTCGGCGGCGGGGCGGCCGGCATGGCCGCGGCCCTGGCCCTCGACTCGCGGGGCAAGTCCTGCGCGGTCGTGGACCGCGAGCCCTCCCTGGGGGGCATCCTCCTGCAGTGCGTGCACAACGGCTTCGGCCTCATCGAGTTCGACGAGGAGCTCACGGGGCCGGAGTTCGCCGAGCGCTTCGCCGCCCGGCTCGCGGACTCGCGCATCGCGACCTTCCTCGGCGCGACGGTCCTCGAGATCGCGGAGGAGGGGGAGGAGAAGCTGGTCTTCTGCGTCTCGCCCTCCCTCGGCGGCCTGCGGATCCGCGCCCGGGCCGTGGTCCTGGCCATGGGCTGCCGCGAGCGCAACCGCGGCAACATCCGCATCCCCGGCACCCGCCCCGCGGGCGTGTACACGGCCGGCCTGGCCCAGCGCCTGGTCAACATCGAGGGCTACGTGCCCGGCAAGGACGTCGTGGTCGTCGGCTCGGGCGACATCGGCCTGATCATGGCCCGGCGCATGAGCTGGATCGGCTGCAAGGTCCACGCCGCCGTGGAGATCCTCCCCTATCCCTCGGGCCTGGCCCGCAACATCGTGCAGTGCCTGCGCGACTTCTCCATCCCCCTGTACCTCTCGCACCTGACGACGAGCGTCTACGGCCGCGACCGGGTGGAGGGGGTGGAGGTCGCGCCCATCGAGGACGGTGCCCTGCAGCCGGAGAAGTCCTTCCGCATACCCTGCGACACGGTCCTCCTGTCGGTGGGCCTCGTGCCCGAGAACGAGCTCTCCAAGGGTGCCGGGATCGAGCTCAACCCGACGACCGGGGGGCCGATCGTGGACTCGACCCTCATGACGAGCAGGGGCGGGATCTTCGCCTGCGGGAACGTCCTCCACGTCCACGACCTCGTGGACTACGTCGCCGAGGAGGCGCGCCGCGCCGGGCTCTTCGCCGCTGACTGGCTCGAGGGCAGGCGGCCGCGGAAGGAGCTGCGGGTCAAGGTCGGGCCGAACCTGCGCTACGTCGCGCCGGGGAAGGTCGATCCCTCCCGGGAGAACAAGCTCTATATGCGGACCATGATCGTGAAGAACGAGGCCCTCTTCGAGGCCCGGCTGGACAACGCCGTGGTGAAGTCGGTCAAGAAGGCCCATATCCAGCCCTCGGAGATGCTCAGCCTCAGCCTCGGGCCGGCCGAGCTCGAGCGCGCGCGGCCCGACTCGATGCTCGAGCTCTCGATACAGTGAGGAGGCGACCGTGAAGGAAGAGCTGACCTGCATCACCTGCCCCCTCGGCTGCCGCCTCGTCGCGGAGCGGGGGGAAGACGGGAGCCTGGCCGTGAGCGGGAACCGCTGCCCCCGGGGAGCGGCCTACGCCCGCGAGGAGCTCCTCGCCCCCAAAAGGGTCGTGACCGCGACCTGCCGGATCGCCCCGGCCTCCGGGACCCGGCGGGACGAGGCCGCGCCCCGGCGCGTCCCGGTCAAGACCAGCGCCCCCTTCCCCAAGGAGCGCGTCCCCGAGCTCCTCGCGGAGATCTACCGCCTCGAGCTCGCCCTGCCCGTGGCTCGGGGCGCCGTCCTCCTGGCCGACGCCCTGGGCAGCGGCGTAGACCTGGTCGCGACCAGGAGCGTAGAATAGGCGCAACCGGACGAGGCCGCAGCGCGTCTATCATTCCGCGGGGCGCGAAGCAGGCCTCGCCGCAGAGGGAGATCGATGTCCAATCCTTCGGAAGCCGCCCAGGTGATCGTCTCGATCATCCCCATCGTCGGTATCGCGATGGGGGGAGTCGTGGCCTTCTTCTACCTCCTGTGGAGCTATAAGGCCAAGCGCCTCCTCATCGAGCGGGGCCTCTACCAGCCCAAGAGCTTCGACGCCGGGGCCTTCAGCCTCCTCGCGGGCCTCATCCTCGGCATGGTCGGCGTCGTCCTCCTCGCCGTCTTCATCGCCCTCGGGGGCTCCTCCTACAGCCTCCTCGGCGGGGCGATCCCCCTCGCGGTCGGGGCGGCCCTCCTAGCCTTCTACGCCCTCCGGCACAAGTCCGGGGCATGAACGGGGAGCCGAGCGACGAAGAGGCGATCGCCCGCGTCCTCGACGGCGACACCGAGGCCTTCGCCATCCTCGTGCGGAGGCACCAAAGGCGGGTCCTCCGCGTGGGGCTGGGCTTCTTCCACGACGAGGAGGAGGCCGCCGATTTCGCCCAGGACGTCTTCGTCAAGGCCTATACCGCCCTGGGGAGCTTCCAGGGGAAGAGCCAGTTCTCCACCTGGCTCCTCCGCATCGCGTACAACAGCGCGGTGAATTTGAAGAAGCGGCGCCGGAGCGAGGCGAGGCTCGATCCCGAGCTCGATATCGAGGGCGATCCGGGCGTCGACGAGTCCCAGCTCCGCGAGGAGTCGGCCCGGGCGGTCAGGGAGGCGGTGGCGGGGCTGCCGCCGAAGCAGGCCCTCTGCGTCGAGCTCTGCTTCTATTACGACCTTACGTATCCTGAGATCAGCGAGATAACGGGATTCCCGGTGAATACCATCAAATCCCACGTGTTCCGGGCCAAGCGCCTCCTGCGCGAGCGGCTCGGAGAGGCCAAGGAGGCTAGAGATGCGGTGTGAGACCTTCCTCGAGCGCTACGACGAGCTCGAGCCCGGCCGGGCGCCCGCTCCCGCCCTGGCCCGCCACCTCGCCTCCTGCGCCTCCTGCCGCGCCCAGGCCGCGGCCCTCGGGGCGGCCCTGGCAGGCGAAGGCGGCGCGCGGCTCGCCGCGGACGAGGCCCTCGCCGAGCGGGCGCGGCTCGAGGACCGGGTCATGGCCGCGGTCCGCCTCCTGCCCAGCCCCCGCCGCGACTTCTCCCTCCGCGACTGGATCCTCGCCGGCGCCATCCTCGCCGCCTCGATGATCCTCGTGCCCGTCGGCGAGTACTTCGCGCGCTTCGACGAGGTCTTCGGGGCGAGCTACGCCCTCCCCCTCTCCCTCGTCCTCGGCCTGGGCCTGACGGCCTACGGGGCCCTCTTCGTGGGCGCCCACCTGGACGAGGTCCAGGGCTTCATGGACCGCCGCGCCCGCTCCCAGCCCTGAGCCCCGGAGGGGCCATAAAAAACGGAAGCCCGGCCTCGCGGCCGGGCTTCCTCGTCTCGGGGATCGCGGACTAGTAGCGATCGTCCCGGCGGGGCTTGTCCATCGCCTCGTTCACCCGGAGCTGGCGGCCGTCGACGTTGGCGCCGTTGGCGCCGGCGATGGCGGCCTGGGCCTCGGAGTCCGAGCCCATCTCCACGAAGCCGAAGCCCTTGGACTGGCCGGAATCGCGGTCGGTGATGATCTTCACCGAGGCGACCTGGCCGTAGGCCTGGAAGACGTCCCGGAGCGTGGCCTCGTGCGTGTTGTAGCTGAGGTTCCCGACATAGAGTTTCTTGCCCACAATGGCTTCCTTTTTCCGGCGGCCCCTCGGCCCCGGATCATCTAGATGCGCCCGTCTCCGACGGGCGTTGGTTCCGGCCCGCGGCTCATGGAGCCGCTGATCCGGGGTGGAGGGGAGCAAGCGGAGCAGTAGTTCTCTCGTCGGCTGGTGCTAAGCGGTTATTCCCCAGGCGGCGCGATGGGCGCCGCCGGAAGGAAAGCTGACAAAGGGCGCGACGGAAAAGTTCATTACCTGCGATGTCTCGCGTTTCTCTCTCTCGGGGCAGAGTATACAGGAGTCCCGGGGAGCTTGTCACCAGGGCCGGCGGACCCCTCCGTCCCCGGCCCCGGGCCGGCCCTAGTGGCCCGGCTGGCCCTCCTCGGGCTCGGTCACGATCTCGATGCGGATCCCCTCCGTGGAGGCGGCCTCCTGCTTGGGGGGCACCACGACCTTGAGGATGCCGTTGCGGAAAACGGCCTTGACCTCGCCCTGGGCGAACTTGTCCGCCGGGACGTAGTACTTCTGGCGCTCGACGTCCTTGAGCTTGAGGCGCCGCTTGAAGTAGCGGACGCCCTCGACCCCCTGGCCCGACTCGCCGATCTTGGCGGCGAAGACCATGTAGTCGCCCTGGAAGCTGAGGCTGATGTCCTTCTCGTCGAAGCCGGCCAGGGCGAACTCGAAGACGAGGCTCCGCTCGGGCGTGAGGTAGTTGTTCATGGGGGGGTAGGAGTAGCTCGGGTAGTAGTCCGCGTTCTCGTCCTGGGCCATGTCGGCCCAGGGGCCGCCGGAGCGCCCCGCGCCCATGCCTGCCCCGGGGCCGTCGCGGCGGAACTGCTCGCCGAACTCCGGCCCGAGCTCCTTCATCTTCTCGCTGAAGTCCTTGGCGGCTTCGAAGATCTCGTCGAGCATCGTGCCGATGTCGACGTACATGCGGTTGCCTTTCATGGCGGCTCAGCTTCCTTCCCTGACGATGTTGACGCGGACCGCCTCGGCCTCGGGTATATCGAGGGCCGGCACGGTCACGGTGAGGAGGCCCGAGCGGAAGACGGCGCGGGCCTTGGCCTGGTCGTAGTCCTCCGCCGGGACGTAGTATTTCTGCCGATCGACGTCGCGGGGCCGGAAGCCCCGGCGCTCGTAGCGCCGATCCTCGGGGCCGGCCTCCGGCGCGCGGGCCGTCAGGACGAGCCAGTCCGCCTGGAAGCCGATCCGCACCGAGCCCTCGTCGAAGCCGGCGAGAGCGAACTGGAGCACGAGGGAACCCTCGCGGTCCTTGTAGGCGTTGACGGGGGGGTAGGGGTAGTAGCGGGGGGAGCGGCCCTCCTCGGGGCGGGGCTCGGGGCGGTAGAAGGGGTCGAAGCCGAAGGATCGGCCCTCCCCGGCCATATCCCGCAGCCGTTCGCCGAAGCGGCGGGCGGCTTCCTTGGCCTCGGAGGCGAAGCGCTCGAAATCGGGTCCCAGGTCGAGGTCGAAATCGAAGGTCCTGCAGCGGTTCATGAGATCCTCCCGTGAAGCGAGGCGTCCCCGCGGCCGCGTCGGCGCGGCGTCGGGGCTCCAGGTCCCGCCCTCCCTACGGAGCGGCGGCGATGGCGGGCCCCGAAGGCGCCCGCCGTCCGATATTTAAAGTAGCGCCTCTCCCGCGGGAGGGCAAGGGCAAAAAAAGGAGGGCCGCCCCGGGGGCGGCCCTCCTCGGGCGCCCGCGGGACGCCCGGGATCAGGCTCGAATCACTTCGCGGGAGGATAGAGGAGGGGGAGGTCGTTCGCCTCGCCCTGGGCAGCGAGCTCCTCGGGGATGACCTTCCAGGTGCCGAGCTCGCCCACGACCACGTCGCCCTTCTGCTTCTCGAACCAGGTCAGGAGGTAGAAGCGCAGGTCCTTCGTGGTGGCGCTCGTGACGTTCCTCATCGCGAGGATGTCGGCCTTGGCCATGCCGGCGCCCTTCTCGAGGTGGCCGCCGCCGCCCTGGGCGCGGTAGGAGTTGATCGCGACGGAGTAGGTCTTGGCGGGGTCGAAGGCGGAGCCGTCGGCCATGCCGGAGATCGCCACGCGCTCGCCCGCGGGCTTGGAGACGTCGACCGTGTAGGTGATGCCGGCGGCGGAGTCGTAGTTGTAGTAGCGGGTCGCGGTCTGGTAGGCGCCGGTGCGGGCGTCCTGGACGAGCTTCCCGTCCTTGTCCTTCTGGAAGGCGATGATGTGGTTGCCCTCGTTCGGCATGGTGTCGAACCAGAGCTTGTAGGAGTACTCGAGGAAGTCCTTGATCTGCTTGCCCGTCATGTCCATCGTGTAGAGGAAGTTCTCGTACACGTAGAGGTTGAACATGTCGCGGACGAAGAGGGTCCCGTCCGCGCTCGAGGGGATCGCCGCGTTGAAGGCCAGGGGCGCGGCGAAGGAGACGTCGGCCTTCTTGAGGCCCATCGAGGGATCGGCGCAGATCTCGAGCTGGATGCGGTGGATGAGGTCGACGAAGGCCGAGTCCCCGAACATCGAGTCCTTGGTCGTGATCGTGCCGACCATCTTGCCGACCGGCCGGTCGACCCAGGACTTGACCTCGTCGAAGGCGCCCTGGAACTTGGCGACGAAGCCGGGATCGGGGGCCACGCCCGCGACGGGGAGGAGCTTGCCCTCCACCTTCTTGGACCAGGCGCCGGAGGCCGCGTCCCAGCTGAGGGTCACGTCGACGGAGGCCACGTTCTTGGCGGCGTTGAGGGCGCCGAAGATCGGCACGAGCTTGCCCGCGGGGTCGCGGACCTCGGCCTTCTTCTTGCCCGCGGGGTCCCAGCCCAGGCCGTCCCAGCCCTGGTGGTCGTGGCCCACGAAGACGAGGTCGAAGCCGGGGACCTGCTCGGCCACGAGCTGGGAGGCGTTCTCGTTGGAGGGGGTATCGGCCTTGGCCCCGCCGTAGCTGTAGTCGACGCCCGCGTGGAAGAGGCCGACGAGGAGGTCGGGCCGCTCCTTCTCCTGGATGATGGGCACCCATTTCCGGGCGCACTCGACCATGTCCTGGAAGGCCATGCCGGTCCAGAACTGCGGGGGCAGCCAGTCGGGGATCTTGGGCGTGATCATGCCGAGGACGGCGATCTTGACGCCCGAGCGCTCGAAGACCGCGTAGGGCTGGAAGTAGGGCTCCCCGTTCTCCTTGACCGCGTTGGCGCAGAGGACGGGAGCCTTCACTTCCTTGTACAGCTTGTCGTAGACGAGGTGGCCCGCCTCGATGTCGTGGTTGCCCACGCCGAGGGCGTCGTAGCCGAGGGAGTTGAGCGCCTCGCCCCAGAGGTGGCGGACGTCGTTCTTGACGAAGTTGTAGTAGTAGACCGAGGGCTGGCCCTGGAGGGAGTCCCCGTTGTCCAGGAGGATGAGGTTCTTGCCCAGCTCGGCGCGCTTGGCCTTGACGAGGGTGGCGACCTGGGCGAGGGAGCTCTGCTCGGTCTTGGCCGTGATGAAGTTGTAGGGGAAGAGGGAGCCGTGGATGTCGGTCGTCTCCATGAAGGAGAGCTTGACCTCGCGGGGCCGGGCGACGTAGGCCTTGCCCTCGCGGCCGGCGTACCACTTCAGGTCCTCCTCGTCGATGGAGGCGGCTTCCTTCTCGAAGAGCCCCGGCTCGAAGGCGCGGGCCTCGAGGAGGGTCCAGCGACGCTGCCCGACCCAATCCGGGCCCTCGTCGAGGTAGCGGCCGTAGGCGGCCAGGTAGGCCTTGGTTATGAGGGCGTCCTGGAGGGCGCCGAAGTCGCCGTCCTTGGGCACCGCGAAGGGCAGCTCGTAGACCTCGAGCTTCTGGCCCGGCTCGATGAGGTCGGGGTTCCGCACCCCGTCCTTATTGGCGAACCACAGGACCGGCCAGAGGCGGTAGTCGCCGTAGCGCTCGGCAGCGATCGACTTGAGGGTCTCGCCCTTCTCGATCGCGTACTCCTTGGATACTCCCGCCTTCAGGGCGTCGAGGCCGGTGCCGGGCGCCTGGGCGGCGAGAGGCAGCAGGGCCAGGACCATGAGGGCGACGAGGACGAACCTCCGCATGGATAGCCTCCTTGGCTTTCGGGATTGGGTGCTCTGAGCAGGGTCGAGTGTACACCCGGCCCCGCGGGATGCAAAGCGATAATCCGGGCCTCAGCCTTCGTCGCCGCCCTCGACGCCGAGCTCGGCGAGCCGGGCCTGGGCCTTCTTCCGCTCCCGCGGGAGGTCGAGCTCGGCGTAGGTGTCGGCGAGGTTGTACCAGGCCTCGCCGTAGCCCGGGTCGAGGGCCACGGCCTTCTCGAAGGCGGCGCGGGCGGCCGCATAGTCGCCGCTGCGGAACTCCACGACGCCGAGGTCGTTCCAGGCCTCGGGGTAGTCGGAGCGCAGGACGAGGGCGCGCTCGTAGGCCGCGCGGGCGGCCGGGTAATCGTCGGCTTCGTAGGACACGAGGCCCAGGGCGAGGAGGAGGTCGGGGGCCTCGCCCTCGATGGCGAGGGCCGCCTCGAGGTCGGCCCGGGCCTCGGCGCTCCTGCCCGCCCTGCGGTGGGCCTCGCCCCGGTTGTACAGGAGGCCCGGGTTGCCGGGATCGAGCTCGAGGGCGGCCGAGAAGGCGGCGGCCGCCTCCTGGTACTTGCCGGCCTCGGTGAGGGCCCGGCCTTTGGCGTCGAGGGAGAATGCCGTATCCATGGTATCAGTATACAACGGAAGGGGCACGGCTCAAGACGGGTCCCCGGCCCCGACCGAGAGCTCCCGGGCGTACTGGAGCCAGCCGTTCAGGGCGTCGTGGATCGCCCCGAGCTCCCGGCCCGAGAGGCCGCGGCCGAAGCCGAGGCGGGTCGCGCCCGCCTCGATCGCGAGCTCCCTGGCGCCGCGGCCCCGGACCTGGTAGAGGCTGTCCTCGATCCGGAATGGCCCGAGCTCGGCGAGGGGCCAGCTCCTCGAGCCGCCGAGGCCGAGGAGCCGCTGGCTGAAGCGGAGGCCCGAGCGGTCGAGGACGAGCTCGGTCGAGCCCAGCGCCCCTTTGATCATGAACCTCGCCATGGCGAGGCCGACCGCCCAGAAGGGGAGGCTGAACAGGGTGAAGAAGATCGGGGCCCCCATGGCGACGGAGCTGAAGGTCCAGAAGGCGACGAAGCCGAGCCAGACGAGGGCGAAGGAGGCGCCGACGAGGCCGGTCCCTCCCCGTTCCCGGCCCGCCGGGGGCAGGAGGACGCGGATATGCTCAGCGTCCCGCTCGATAGCGACGCGGCTCCCCGATGGGAGGGGGACCCTGCCTTCCGGGGCGGGTCTCCTCGCGGCCGCGGCCGGCCCCGGGAGGGGGGCGCGGCCCCGGAGCATCTCCGCCGCCCCGGCCGCGCCGATGAGCCGCCGCGCCTCGTCGGGCTCGAGCCAGTCGTCCAGGACCGCGGCGAGGGCGGGCGAGAGGCCGGGGAAGGATCCCAGGTCGGGCTTGAGGCCCCGCGCCGGCAGCTCGGCGGGATTGCGGCCGGAGAGGAGGAAGAGGGCCGTGGCGGCGGCGGCGTAGAGGTCGGAGCGGGGCGTGGCCCTGCCGGCCACCTGCTCGACCGGGGTGTAGCCGGCGGTTCCGACTAACGTGGCGCCCGGCGAGGCCGCCGAGCGGAGCGCGTCCTGCACTCCCGAGAAGTCGACGAGGGACACGCCCCCGTCGGGCCCGAGGAGGACGTTCTTCGGATTGACGTCGCGGTGCACGACGGGGGGGCGGAGCGAGCCGAGGTAGGCCAGGATATCCGCGAGACCCGCGAGGATCGACGCCACCTCGGCGTCGGCGAAGCGCCGGCCCGAGTCGGCAAGCCGCTGGAGATCCCTTCCCTCGATCTTCTCCATCGCGAGGACGAGGAGGAGCCGCCCGCCGGACTCCGCCTCGAAGTGCCCGAGGCAGCGGGGTATCCGCGGGTGCTCGAGGCGGCGGAGGGCCTCGGCCTCCCGGCGGAAGAGCTCGACGCCCTCCCAGCCCGGAGCCTCCCGGAGGTCGATGAGCTTGAGGACGAGCTCCCCCCCGCCCGCGGCGGGGCGGGCCGCCCAGGTCTCGCCGCCGTAGCCCGAGCCGAGGCGGGAAACGAGGAGGTAGGATCCGACCGGCTCGCCGGCCCTCATAGCCCCGAGCCGGCCTTGTTCATGCAGTTCTCGAGGTAGAAGCCCGCGGCCCCGTCCTCGGGGATGATGTCCAGGACGCGCTTGAAGTAGTAGATCGAGCCCGCGAAGTCCTTCTGGTAATACGAGAGCATGCCCTGCTCGAAGAACATGTTGGCCTTCATCTTGCGCTCGAAGAGCTCGGGGGCGATGCCGTCGAGGATCTCGAAGACCGAGACGGGGGCGGCCTTGCCCTTGACCCTGACCTTGCCGATGAAGCGGTACTTGTAGGCGCCCGGGTCCTCGAGCATCTTGAAGGCCTGCTCCGAGATGGCGACGGCGATGTTGAAGGCCTTGGTGATGGCCTGGAGCCGCGAGGCCAGGTTGACGGCGTCGGAGATGACGGTGTTCTCCATGCGGTCGGATACGCCGACGACGCCGAGCATGAGGTCGCCGGCGTGGATGCCGACCCCCATGGAGATGGGCTTGTAGCCCACCTTGGCCCGGTGGCCGTTGTACTCGAGCATCTTGCCCTGCATGGCGATGGCCGAGCGGATGGCCTCGTCGGGGCCGGTCTTGTCCGGGAAGAGGGCCATGATGCCGTCGCCGACGTACTTGTCCACGAAGCCCCCGTTCTCGCGGATGATG
This sequence comes from Spirochaetota bacterium, assembly GCA_022711355.1. Lineage (GTDB taxonomy): Bacteria > Spirochaetota > Spirochaetia > Treponematales > Rectinemataceae > JAKLFE01. The sequence continues at coordinate 31,695 of JAKLFE010000041.1, forward strand.
GGCACGACCCGGGAGAGGTAGGAGTTGATGAAGGCGAAGTTCTCCTCGACCGTGAGCCGCTCCGAGAGCTCGGTGAAGGCGCGGATGTCCGAGAAGAAGATGGTCATCTCCTTCTTCGCGTGGTCGCCGAGGCGGAGGTCGATGACGTCGGCCTTCTCGAGGTGCTCGAGGAACTCCTTGGGGATGAAGCTCTTGACCGTCCGCGAGATGGAGTCGACGTAGTCGGAGAGGGCCTCGGCGGTCTCGAAGCTGTCGCTCACCTTCTTCACCAGGAGGAGGGCGCAGACGAAGCCGAACAGGAGGGCGCCGAGGGGGGCCAGGTAGATCGAGGCGGTGAAGGCCGGGGGGAGGAAGGGCTCGGCGGCGATGGAGGCGCAGAGGACCGCGAAGGCCGGGAGGATCCAGCGGGCCTGGGCGTCCTTCTTCCAGGCCTTCGCGGCGAGGAAGGCGGCGCAGGCGAGTGAGGCGAGGGCCGAGTAGGCGATCGCGGCGACGGCGAGGGAGGCGCGGAGGCCGGGCAGGGCCGCGGAGGCGGCGGCAAGGGCCGCGGGGGCGGCGAGGGCGAGGGCCCAGAGGGCCCCGGGCAGGCCGCGCCGGTAGGCGGTCCAGAATACGAAGGCGAGGGCCGAGCCGTGGAGCCCCAGGGCCGCCGCGCGCGCCGCGGCGGAGGAGGCCAGGGCGGCCAGGGCCGGCTCGAAGGGCAGGGCGGCCGAGAAGCGCAGCGTGAAGAGGGCCCCCGCGGCCAGCATGTAGGCGAAGAAGCCGAGGAACTCGAGGTTCTTCCGCCAAAAGAGGAAGAGGAAGAAGGACACGAGGCCGAGGATGAAGAAGCTCGCGCAGATCGCGACGGCGATGACGAGGGAGCGGGCCTGGAAGCGCTCGACCTCGGCGGCCTCGCCGAAGACAAGGAGGGGGTACAGGAGGCCGGGGCTCTCCAGGCGAGGCCCGCCCGGGGGGCTGTCGAGCTCGATCGCCACCGCGCTCCCCTCGGCCTGGAAGGAGAGGAAGGGCGAGCCGCCGCCGGCGCCCGCGTACAGGCTCCGGCCGTCGACCCGGGCCGCGGCGAAGGCGGTTATGCCGGGGACGTAGATCGCCATCCGGCGGGGGCCGGACCTGGTGTCGCCGGCTATGCCGACGCGGAGGCGGTAGGTGGCCCCGGACTCGGCCGCCGCGGGGGCCAGGTAGGGCAGGGAGCGGGGGCTGACGGTGACGAGCTCCGGGGCCGGGGCGCCGACGCGAAGCCCTCCCTCGTAGCGCTCCCACTCGCCGACCAGGGGTAGGGGGCCGGAGCCCAGCTCGTAGAGGATGAAGCCGGCCCGGGCCGCGGTCCCGGCCAGGCCGCGGAGGGCGCAGCCGGCCGCTAAGGCGGAAAGGCAGGCGCAGGCCGCGATCAAGGCCGCGGCCTGCGCGGGCGAGGAGGGGCTTTTTTTGGCCTTTGGATGCATGGCGATAGTATATGCGAAATCCCTCGGGGGGAATACCGATATCCGCGCCCTTGCGGCCGTTTTACCGATCGACGATACTGCGTGATATCGACTTCACGTCGATCGCCGTATCGAGATCGCGGTTGCAAGACTTGTCACTCCTCCTCGATACTGTCTATACTACAACACGCAAATTATCGATATATTTTTATCCATGGAGGGTGTTCATGCCGGTGGCGCAGGTAGGGTTCTCCAAGGAGCTCATCGACTTCATTTCCGAATGGAAACAGAAGCCGGGGAGTCTCATCATGATGCTGCACCGAATTCAAGAGGAATTCGGCTACATCCCCCGGGAGGCGGCCGAGCGGCTCGCCCTCGAGACCGGGATGCCGCTCGCGAAAATATACGGCGTTATAACGTTCTACCACTTCTTCAAGACCTCCAAGCCTGGAAAGAACCGGATCGCCATCTGCCTCGGCACCGCCTGCTACCTCCGCGGCGCCCAGGACCTGGTCGACGAGTCCCGCGCCATCCTCAACCTCAAGGGCGAAGAGCCCACCGACGACGGCCTGTTCAGCATCGACGAGGTTCGCTGCCTCGGCTGCTGCGGCCTCGCGCCCGTCCTCATGGTCGGGAACGAGGTCTACGGCAAGGTCACCAAGGACCAGCTCCCCGAGATCATAGCCAAGTACCGGCAGCAGTAGCCCGGGGCGGAGCCGTGCACTACGCCCTCTGCGACTACGTCCTCGACATCGTGCAGAACGCCGTCGAGGCCGGCGCGCGGAACGTGGGCATCGAGTTCGCGGAGTCCGGGGAGTCGACCAGCGTGTCGGTCTCCGACGACGGCCGCGGCATGACGGCGGAGGAGCGCGAGCGCGCCCTCGATCCCTTCTACAGCGACGGGACCAAGCACCGGCGGCGGAAGGTGGGCCTCGGCCTGCCCTTCCTCGCCCAGGCGGCCGCCCAGGCGGGCGGCTCATGGTCGGTCGAGTCGAGGAAGGGCGAGGGAACGACCGTCGCCTTCCGTTTCCCGAAGGGCAACGTGGACTGCCCGCCGACCGGCGACGTCCCGGGGCTCTTCCTGGCCGCCCTTTCCCTCCCGGGGGGGCACGAGATGGCTATCCGCCGCGTCCGCGCGGCGGCGGGAGGGGGGAGCTCGGCGTACGAGCTGCGGAGGAGCGAGCTTTCCGAGGCCCTCGGGGGCCTCGAGCGCGCCTCCTCCCTGGCCCTGCTGCGGGACTACCTCGAATCGCAGGAAGAAGACTGACGAGCCGGGCCGGCCTCGAGCGGCCCGGGCCGAAAGGAGACGGATACATGGCAAAGATGAGCCTCGAGCAGCTGCGCAAGCTCCGCGAGGAGAAGAAGCAGGACCTGACCCGCCGCGAGGTGGAGGGCAAGGAGATCCAGATCATCGTCGGCATGGGGACCTGCGGCATCGCCGCGGGCGCCAAGGAGACCTTCGACGCCGTCGTGAAGGCGGTCGAGGAGAAGGGCCTGGGCGAGCAGGTGATCATCCGCCAGACCGGCTGCATGGGCCTGTGCTACGTCGAGCCCACGGTCGAGGTGGTGAAGCCCGGCATGCCCACCGTGATATACGGCAAGATGACCAAGGACGTCGCGAAGGACCTGGTGGCGAAGCACCTCGTCGAGGGCAAGCTCCTCGACGACCACATCTTCGACCGGCCCGCGGCCGACATCATGAAGAAGTAAGGCGGAGGAAGAGATGGCTTACAAGAATTTCATCCTCGTCTGCGCCGGCACGGGCTGCGAGTCCAACAAGGGCATCGAGATATACGAGTCCCTGCTGCGCGAGGCCGAGGCCCAGGGCGTCAAGAACGACGTCCAGATCGTCAAGACGGGCTGCTTCGGCTTCTGCGAGAAGGGCCCCATCGTCAAGGTCCTGCCCTCCGAGTCCTTCTACGTCGAGGTCAAGCCCGAGGACGCCAAGGAGATCATCGCCGAGCAGGTGGTCAAGGGCCGCGAGGTCAAGCGCCTCCTGTACAAGAAGGACGAGAAGTCCGCGAGCAACGTCAAGGTCGAGGACATCGAGTTCTACCAGAAGCAGTTCCGCGTCGTCCTGCGCAACTGCGGCGTCATCAACCCCGAGAACATCGACGAGTACATCGCGCGCGACGGCTACTCCGGCCTCGAGAAGGCCCTGTTCAAGATGAAGCCGGACGACGTCATCGCCGAGCTCAAGGCCTCGGGCCTCCGGGGCCGCGGCGGCGCGGGCTTCCCCACCTTCATGAAGTGGGACCTGACCAAGAAGGCGCCGGGCGACGTCAAGTACGTCGTCTGCAACGCCGACGAGGGCGATCCGGGCGCCTACATGAACCGCTCCACGATCGAGGGCGACCCCCACTCCCTCCTCGAGGCCATGGCGATCTGCGGCTACACCATCGGCTCCCACCACGGCTACATCTACATCCGCGCCGAGTACCCGCTGGCCGTCGAGCGCCTCAAGATCGCCATCAAGCAGGCCAAGGACTACGGCCTCCTCGGCAAGGACATCCTCGGCTCGGGCTTCGACTTCGACATCGAGATCCGCCTCGGCGCCGGCGCCTTCGTCTGCGGCGAGGAGACGGCCCTCCTCCAGTCCCTCGAGGGCAAGCGCGGCATGCCCACGCCCAAGCCCCCCTTCCCGGCCAACTGCGGCCTGTGGAAGAAGCCCACGGTCATCAACAACGTCGAGACCTACGTCAACGTCGCGGTCATCATGACCAAGGGCGCCGCGTGGTACTCGAAGATCGGCACCGAGAAGTCCAAGGGCACCAAGACCTTCGCCCTCACCGGCAAGATCCAGAACTCGGGCCTCGTCGAGGTCCCGATGGGGACCACGCTCCGCGACATCGTCTTCGACATCGGCGGCGGCATCCGCGGCGGCCGGAAGTTCAAGGGCGTCCAGACCGGCGGCCCCTCCGGCGGCATCATCACCGAGAAGAGCCTCGACGAGCCGATCACCTACGAGAGCCTCTCGGCCCTCGGCTCGATGATGGGCTCCGGCGGCATGATCATCATGGACGAGGACGACTGCGTCGTCGACATCGCCAAGTTCTACATGGCCTTCTGCTGCGACGAGTCCTGCGGCAAGTGCGCGCCCTGCCGCATCGGCACCAAGCAGATGCACGCGATCCTCGAGAAGATCTCCAAGGGCACGGCCGTCGAGGCCGACCTGGACAAGCTCGAGAAGATCGGCAAGTCCATGACCAAGGCCTCCCTGTGCATGCTCGGCGGCTCGGCGGCCAACCCCACCCTGTCCACCCTGAAGCACTTCCGCGAGGAGTACCTCGAGCACATCCGCGACCACAAGTGCCGCTCCGGCAAGTGCAAGGACCTCGTGGTCTACGAGATCGACGCCTCCAAGTGCATCGGCTGCGGCCTGTGCGCGCGGCGCTGCCCCGTGCCCTGCATCGCGGGCGAGAAGAAGCAGCCCCACGTCATCGACAAGTCCCGCTGCATCAAGTGCGGCGAGTGCTTCAAGGCCTGCAAGTTCGGCGCCGTGGCCAAGAAGTGAGCCGGTAAGGAGACAGAAGCAATGATCAACGCGAAGATAAACGGCATGCCCGTCCAGGTCGCCGAGGGCACCACGATCCTCGAGGCGGCCCGCAAGGTCGAGGTGAAGATCCCGGCCCTCTGCTACAACGACGACCTCGAGCCCTGGGCCGCCTGCGGCATCTGCGTGGTGAAGCTCGAGGGCAGCCCCAAGCTCGTCCGCGCCTGCACCACCCCGATCGCCGAGGGCATGAGCGTCATCACCAACGACCCCGACCTCGTGCAGACCCGCAAGACGGTCATCGAGCTCATCCTCTCGACCCATCCCGACGACTGCCTCGCCTGCCCCCGCAACCAGGAGTGCGAGCTCCAGCGCCTCGCCGCCGAGTTCGGCGTGCGCGAGCAGCCCTTCCCCAAGATGCTGCGCGGCCTGCCGGTCGACAGCTCCTCGGTGTCGCTCATCCTGAACCCGGACAAGTGCGTCCGCTGCGGTCGCTGCGTCAAGGTCTGCCAGGACATGCAGAACGTCTGGGCCATCGAGTTCCTCGGCCGCGGCGCGAACACCCGCATAGCCCCGGCTGCCGACGTCCAGCTCAACGACGGACCCTGCATCCGCTGCGGCCAGTGCTCCGCGCACTGCCCCGTGGGCGCCATCTACGAGAACGACCAGACCCGCGAGGTCTGGGACCAGCTCATGCAGTCCGGCCCCGAGGCCAAGACCTGCGTGGTCCAGATCGCCCCCGCGGTCCGCGTGGCCCTGGGCGAGGCCTTCGGCCTCAAGCCCGGCGCCAACGTCACGAAGAAGATCTACACGGCCCTGCGCCGCCTGGGCTTCGACGTGATCTTCGACACGAACTTCGCCGCCGACCTCACCATCATGGAGGAGGGCACCGAGTTCGTGAAGCGCTTCACCAACATGGCCACCGGCAAGGAAGGCCCCCTGCCCCTCATCACCAGCTGCTGCCCGGCCTGGGTCGACTACCTCGAGAAGTACTACGGGGACATGATCCCGAACTTCTCCACGGCCAAGAGCCCCCAGCAGATGATGGGCGCCATGATCAAGACCTACTACGCCCAGAAGGCCGGCCTCGATCCCGCCAAGGTCTTCTCGGTCTCCATCATGCCCTGCACGGCCAAGAAGTACGAGAACGGCCGCGACAAGACCATGTGGTCCTCGGGCCAGAAGGACGTGGACGTCACCCTCACGACCCGCGAGCTCGCGCGCATGATCAAGCAGGCCGGCATCGACCTCGTGAACCTGCCCGAGTCCGAGCCCGACAGCCCGATGGGCCCGAACACCGGGGCCGGCGTCATCTTCGGCGCCACCGGCGGCGTCATGGAGGCGGCCCTTCGCACGGCCTACACCCTGATCACCGGCCAGGAGCTCAAGGACGTCAACTTCACCGGCGTCCGGGGCCTGTCCGGGATCAAGGAGGCGAGCGTCCACATCGGCGGGACCGAGGTCCGCGTGGCCGTCGCCCACCAGATGGGGAACATCGCCCAGGTCCTCGAGATGGTCAAGAAGGCCAAGGCCGAGGGCAAGGAGACGCCCTGGCACTTCATCGAGGTCATGGCCTGCCGCGGCGGCTGCATCGGCGGCGGCGGCCAGCCCTACGGCTGCACGGACGAGGTCCGCACCGCCCGCATCCGCGGCATCTACGACGCGGACGAGGGCTCGACCTACCGCTGCTCCCACCAGAACCCCTACATCCAGCAGGTGTACAAGGAGTTCCTCGGCGAGCCCTGCGGCCACAAGTCGCATGAATTGCTACATACTCACTACGAGTCCAAGCCGCTCTACCTGAAGTAATGACCGCGCAGCGCCTGAAGCCCGCGAGGGCTCAGGCGCCGCAAGGGGCCGCCCGCGGGGGCGGCCTTTTTTTACGCCGCGGCGCCGATCTCGCCGCTGCGCGCGCGGCCCGGCGGCCCGGCGGCTCGGCGGCTCGGCGGCTCGGCGCCGGAGGCGGCCTAGACGCGCCGCTCGAAGCCGCCGTCCAGGGAGGGGAGGCGGATGGAGGCGCGGAAGCCCGGGGAGGAGGAGAAGCTGGCCTCGCCCTTGAGCTGGCCCTCCACGATGGCGAGGCAGGTCTCCAGGCCGAGGCCGGCGTCGCGCCGGGGATCGAAGCCGGGAGGCGCGCCGGCCCCGTCGTCGCCGAGCTCGAGGAGGAGGCCCCCGGAGGCGTCGTGCCGGAGCGAGAGGGCGATCGAGCCGGGGCGCCCGGGCGGGATGCCGTGCTCGAGGGAGTTCGAGACGAGCTCGGTGAGGGCCAGGCCTATGGGCATGGCTACGTCGATGAGGACTCGGCTCGGCTCGGCCTCGAGCTCGACGCCGATCCTGCCGGCGGCCCCCGGGAAATCTTCGAGGATGGCCTCGAGGAGGCGGCCGAGGTAGGCGCCGAGCTCGACGTAGGAGAGGTCCTCCCCCCGGATGAGCTCGTCCTGGGCCAGGGCCATCGCCCGGAGCCGGCGGCGCAGGGCCCGGAGCTCGGCGGCGAGGGCCTCGTCCCGGCTCCTGCCCTCGCGGAGGGAGATGAGGCTCGAGGCGAGCTGGAGGCCGTTGCGCGTCCTATGGAAGAGCTCCTGCACGAGGGCCTCGCGCTGGCCGAGGGCCACGCGGAGGCGGGACTCGGCGGCGACCCGCTCGGTGATGTCGGTGGCGGTCAGGATGACGCGGGACCAGTCCGCCTCGTGGCCGGCGAGGGCGGCGAAGCCGAGGGCGTAGCTGCGCCGCCGCCCGTCGGGGAGGACGAGCTCGCAGTCGCCGCTCGCCCCCGGGCAGCCCGAGGCCAGGCAGGCGATCTCGCGGGAGAAGACCGCGATCGCGTCCTCGCCGAGGAGGGACAGGACGCTGACCGAGGCCCCGCCGAGGGGCGCGAGGGCCGCCTGGTTGGCGCCGAGCCGCTCGGCCAGGGCGAGGAGGGCGCGGGTCCCGCCCGGATAGGCCGCCACGGCGGCCGCGGCCGCCTCCCCGCTTAGCGCCGCCTCGCCGAGGGCCGCCTTGATCCTCGTGAAGCCGAGCTCCCAGACGGCGACGGGGCTCGACTCGAAGAGGCTGCGGTACTCCCGCTCCTTGAGCTCGATCAGCTCGTAGCGCTCGCCGAGGAGGCGCACCATCCGCTCGATCGAGTCCCGGAGGCTCGCGACCTCGCCCGCGGCCCCCTCCTCGGGCGGGATGGGCGCCGCCTCGCCCCGGCTGACCTCCGCGGCCCAGCGCTCGATCCGCTCGAGGGGGCGGACGACCCAGCGGCGCAGGACGACGACGAGGCCCGCCGCGATGCTGAGGTCGGCGATGAGGACGATGGCGGCGTAGCGGAAGGCCTCGCGGGCTATCCTGGTCCGGACGAAGCGCGGGCTGTAGAGCAGCGCGAGGCCGCCGATGCGATGCTCCTCGTGGATGATGTCCCGCCGCTCGACGAGGAGGCCGGGGAGGGCCTCGGGCGGATCGGCCCGCGGGGCCCAGGTCCGGTCCCGGGAACGGGCCCGGAGGGCAGGGGAGAGGTCGGCCAGCTCGAGCTCGAGGCCGTAGAGGGCCGGGTCGGCCATGGCCCAGTCCAGCTGGACCTCGATCTCGCGGTCGTAGGCGTTCCAGACGGGGAAGCCGAGGGCGGCGACGAGGCGGTCGGCCCCGGCGGCGGCCTGGGCCCGGAGGTCGGCTATGAGGCGCCGATGCTCG
>JAKLFE010000042.1 GCA_022711355.1 Spirochaetota bacterium
GCGAAGCACGTGGCGGCCTAGGGGATACGGCCGCGGCTGACCGGGACGGCCCTTGGATGGGCGAGCGCGAGAGGGAGACCTTGGGGAAGGTCTCCCTCTCGTTCATCGCTCATGCGCCAACAATCTTAGGTGCACTGCTCACGCCTTGCTGAAGCGCTGAACCGGGCCTATACTCAGTAGTGCGGAGGTGGCGCGAACCCGCCCGTAGCCGCGCATGTCCAAGGAGGCTGCGCCCATGCCGAAAGTGCTTTCCATCGTCCTCGGCGGAGGTAAAGGCACCCGCCTGTTCCCCCTTACCAAGGACAGAGCCAAGCCAGCGGTTCCCTTCGGCGGCAAGTACCGCATCGTCGACATCCCGATCTCGAACTGCATCAACGCAGGATTCAACCAGATATACATCGTCACCCAGTTCAACTCGGCTTCCCTCCACCTCCACATCGCGAGGACCTACAACTTCGACTCCTTTTCGTCAGGCTTCGTCGAGATTCTCGCGGCTGAGCAGACTCCCCTCCATTCCGGCTGGTACGAGGGCACTGCGGACGCCGTCCGCAAGAACCTCGTCCATTGCCAGCCACAATCTCCGACCCACTACCTCATCGTCTCGGGAGACCAGCTCTACAGCATGGACCTCGCGGATATGTTCCGCAAGCACCTCGAGTCGGGCTGCGGCTTGACCATAGCGGGAACCACCGTCGACCGTGAAAGCGCCTCGGCCCTAGGCATCATGGCCATCGACAAATCGGGCCGCATCCTCGACTTCGTCGAGAAGCCCAAGCCGGAGCGGGATATCTCCTCGTTCAAGCTGCCGTCCGAGATCCGCCAGGAGCGGCGCTCGGGGGGCAAGGACTACCTGGCGAGCATGGGCATCTACATCTTCGACGCGGCCCTCATGGAGCGCGCCCTCGACAACGACTGCAACGACTTCGGCAAGGAGATCATCCCGAACCTCCTCGCGTCGGAGCCGGTCAACGCATACGTCTTCGACGGCTACTGGGAGGATATCGGGACGATCCGCTCCTTCTACGAGGCCAACCTCGACCTCACCTCGATAGACCCCAAGTTCAACTTCTACGACGAGTCGCGCCCCATCCATACCCACAAGCGCAACCTTCCCGCCTCGAAGCTCAATTACTGCACCCTCAACCAGACCCTCACCTCGGATGGCTGCATCATCACCAACGCCTCCATCACGCGCTCCATCGTCGGCATACGAACCGTCATCGAGTCGGGGGCGAGCATAGAGGGGGTGGTCTGCATGGGAGCGGACTACTACGAGAGCGCCGAGCAGCGCGCCGCGAACCGTATGGCCGGCAAGCCAGATATAGGCATCGGCCAGGGCTCGATCATCAAGGGCGCGATCATCGACAAGAACGCGCGCATCGGGCCCAACTGCCGCATCGGCATCGATCCTGTGCGGCGCGCCGAGGGCGAATACGGATCCTACTATATCGTGGACGGCATCATCGTCATCCCGAAGAACGCGGTGATCGCCGCCGGAACGGTCATCTAGGGCCGCGCATTCCTCAGCGCATCTCCAGCGAGAAGGCCCCCTCGGGTCGAGCCCCGCGGCCGCAGGCGGCGATCCAGTAGCTCCTTCCGCCTTCCATCCGCAAAGCCAGGCCCTTCGCCGAGCCGAGCTCGTCCACGCTGACGGCGAGCTTGACGCCCCGATCGTCGAAGGCCGCCAGCACGGCGTCGCCCGGATCGGGCGAGGCGAGGAAGATCCTGCGCGCCCCGCCCGGCGGCGCCTCGCAGCGGAGCACGACGAAGCCTTCGGGGGGATAGACGGGCCAAGCCTGGATGAACTCCCCGTAAGTCGGGCTCTTCCCCGCGTGGAGCTCGCCGCCCAATTCCGCTAACGTCGCCTCGATCGGTCCGCGCGCCTCCTCCCCCGGCGCGAAGACGGAGCCGAGCCGGCTCGGCCGGGAGCCCAGGGCCACGAGAGCGCCTCGGCAGGCCAGGAAGGCGCCTCCGTCCACGAGGGCGAGCTCCTCGGCGCTGCCCGAGGGCTCGGAGGGCAGCTCGATCTCCGCTGGCTGGCCATCGGCGTAGCGCTTGCGAGCGACGAGGCTGGGGCCCGAGGAGGAATAGATCGCCGCGCCGTCGACGGCCAGGAAGGAGCTCGGCCCCGCCCAGTCCCAGGAAGCCTCGATCCTGCCCGTCGCGGCATCGATCGAGGCGGCGCCGCCGCCCGTGGCGGCCGCGATGACGGATCCTGAATCGATGGCCGGCCGGATCGCCGGATCGAAGCGCCCCTCGGACTCGGACAGGAGGCTTCCGTCGGAGGCGCGGAGGATGGCCAGGTTCCCCTCGGCGCCGAGGGCGGCGACGATCCCCTGTCCAGCCGCCAGCTTGAAGACCCGCTCCCGATGGTCTCGCCGCCAGGCGACCGAGCCGTCCGCCTCCGAGATGGCCGTCAGGGAGCTTCCCGAGGCGGCCACGACGAGGCCGAGGGCGTAGGCGAGGTCTACGGTGCCGGCTCCGAGGCCGTTCCCCCAGATGCGGCGCCCCGAGGCTAGGTCCAGGCATTCCAGGTCCCCGCCCTCGAAGGCGACGGCGAGCCTGGGCCCTCCCCCCTCGAGGCCAGGATCGGGCAGGGGCATGAGGAGGGTCGCCAGCCGACCAGGAATCGCCCAACGCTTCTCGAGCTGGGCTCGCCCCTCCGATTCGATGATCGAGTAGCAGGCCAGGCTTCCGTCGGAGCAGGATAGCGCGCAATAGGCTTCTGAGGCGACGAGGAGGAGCGGCCGGGCGGGCAGGCCGGCCGCCGCGACCCGGTCTCCTCCCGGGCCGAGGGCGAGGAGCTCCGGTCCCGCCGCCCCTTCCACGGCGAGGACCGCGAGCTTGCCGGCCCCGAAGGCGATGCCGGCCGGGCCGGCGAGCATGGGGCCGCCTCGGAGCGCGAGGCGCGCCGGGCCGCCGGCGATGGCCTCGCCCAGGCCCTCGATCCAGGACCTGGTCTCGAAGGCGCTCCGGGGATCGTCCCGGGCGGGGACGGGCGCCGGAAGCTCCTCGGCGGATGAAGGCCGTGGAGCGGCGCCTTCCTGCCGGGGGCCGCAGGCGGAGCCGAGGAAAGCGGCCGCCGTCGCCGAGGCCAGGAGGATCGCGCCCATCCTGCTCCGGCTCATGGCAGCTCTCCCGCGAAGAGAAGCCCTTCGAGCTCCTCGGCGGTCATCGCCCAGCCTGCGGGGTAGGATTCGATTATGGCGGCCCGGCCGTCGGGGGCGAGGCAGGCGGAGACGATCCTTTGCCCATACATCGAAAGGTCCTCCTCGGGCGGGGCGGCCTTCGAGGCTGCGGCCGGGGCCCTGGACGCGGACGCCTTCGAGGCGGGAACCTTGGCCGCGGGCGCCTTCGGAACCTCGGAGAGCGGAGGCGATGCGAGGCCGAAGGCCGCGCGGAAGGCCGGGCCGTAGGCGGCCGCGGCGTTCCGCGCTCCGATCGGGACCGCCGCGACCTGGCCGTCGGGACTCCGCGCCCTCGCGACGAAGCAGACGAGCCTCGCCGCCCCGGGATCGCCGGAGCGCAGGGTCTCGACGCGCACGGCTAGGGACTGGGGGCTGGCTCCGAGGGCGGCTGCCAGGGCGGATATGGTCTGGGCTTGCGCGGAGAGCTGCGCGCAGGCCGCGGCGTCGGCGAGCTCGTAGAGGGCGCCGAGCCTCGGGCCGACCCTAAGCAGAAAGCGCGCGTAACGCGGCTCTTGATAGGCCAGCTCCATCAGCTCAGGCTTGGCTAATAGGGGCAGAAGGGGATCGGGAAGCCCCGGCTTCGGTATGGGCGCCCCGGCCTTCGCGCCGGCTTCCGCCTCCGCGGCCTCCCGCTGGGCGAGGGCGGCGTGGACGAGGTCGAGGGCGCGGGCCTCGTCCCGGAGGGTCGCGGCCGCGGGGCCGCCTCCTTCCCTTGCCTGCCCCGCGGGGCCGAGGACGAGCCAGGCGAAGCGATCTAGGGAGGAGGCCGGCAGCTCGAGCAGCTTGGCAGCGTGGCCGGCTCGCTCCCTGCCGACGAGCCGATAGAAGGAGGCGAAGCGCCGCGCGCCTTCGGCCGCGGCCCTTTCCCTGCCGTCGCCTGTGCCCATGGCAGCGAGAAGGGCCCGGGCCCTGGTCTCGCTCAGGGCTATGAAGGCGCGCAGGGCTTCCTTCGCGTCCCTCCGCTCTTCGGGGCCTAGGTCGATCAGGGTAGCCGGGTGGAGGGTCTTGGGGAGGGCATTCGACAATGAATCGTAGGCGAGGAGGGCAGCGTCGAGGCTTCCCAGGGCCCTCGCCGCGTTCGGCGCCGCATGGGCCGCCTCGCCCGCTCTCTCGCGGAGCCGCCTCGCAATGGGCTCAGGCCCCAGCCTCGCGAGGGCATCGATCCAGATGGCCCGCCCTTCGGCGCTTTTCCCGAGCTCCCCGGCGATCTCGGCGGTTTCGGGGAATAGAGCGGCGAGGCGCTTCGAGCGGGCCTGGAGGGTCCGGATGAGGCCGGCCTGCGACGGAGCGTCGCGGGGGGAGAGGGCGATGAGCGAGGAGAGCTTGGCAGCCGCCGCCTCGCGGTCCGCCGATGCATCGGGGCTCAGGCCCCTCCCATCCAGGGCGAGAGCCAGGGCCGACTCCCTCGCCTTCTTCCTCGCGGCCGCGAAGCCCTCGGCGGCCCCGCCCGCCATGAGCCTGCCTCCCGGTATCGACCAACGCTCGGCCCCGCCGCTCGCCGCGTCCGCCATGGCCGCGGCGTAGGCGGGGACGCAATCCGCCTCGGCCTGGCAGAGGGCCGCGTACGCGGCCTCGCGCCGCTCGGCGATCCGGGCGGACGAGGACTCGACGATGGCGAGGAGCCCTTCTGCCCGGGAGCGCTGCGAGCTCGGCAGGAAGGGAGCGATGGCCTGGGAGGCGGCCGGCGCCGCGGCCGCGAGGGCGAGGAGGCAGGAAGCGAGGGCGCCGGACCGGGCCGCGCGCGAGTATGGCAAGCTCGAACCCGTCCTTTACTCGCCCGCCTCGTCGGCGCCGATGTCCGGCCTCCCCTTCCCCCTCGCCTGAGGCCTCGGCGCTCCCTTGAAGTCGAGGGCGTAGGCCTCGCCCTCGAGGGGGTAGGCCGCGTCGACGCAGGCGGAGCTCCGCGAGAGGGGATGCACGCTTTTCACGGGGGCGGAGAAGGTCGCGAAGGGAGGCTCGGAGACATGGGCCCGGGAGGCGAAGGCTGGATTCGCCGCGTTGAGCGAATCCAGTTCCTTGATGGTCGAGGCTCGCCAGGCCCCGTCGACCAGGGTCTCGAAGCCCCACAGGCAGTCGGAGACGAGGATGCCCGGGCCGGGCTTCGCCTCGCAGCGCAGCAAGGTGCCCCCGCCCTGGGAGAAGGATACGATGCTGTTCCAAAGCTCGGGCGCGGCGCCGGAGGCCGAGAAGGCGCCGAGCCGGCCTCGGCTGGTCTCCGCGGAGATCGTCATGTGGCGGAAGGCCGGGGACGAGCCGGAGCTCTCGAACAGGAGGCCCTCGCCCTTCCAGGAGACGAGGACCCGGCTGTTGCGCAGCTCCCCCGTGACATCCTGGAAGGATCCGAGGCGGAGGAAGCCCGAGCCCGAGTCGGCCTTCAGGAGGCAGCGGTCCACGGTCAGGCGGGAGCCCCGCAGCGAGAGGAGGCGGAGGGCGAGGTCGGCCGAGCTCTCGATCAGGGAACCCGTGGCCACCAGGGAGCCTCCCGCGAGGTCGAAGGCGACGAAGGCCCGCACGCCGGCCTTGGCCGAGACGATGCTGTCGCGCAACGCGAGCTCGGAGGCTTCGGCCTTGAAGACCGCGCAGGACATGGCGCGCTCGGCTTGGAAGCTCGAGCGCGCCGCGAGGAGCTTGGAACGCACGGCGCTGATGAACAGGAGGTCGCCCGAGGCTCCCGCCGCCAGGACGCAATCGGAGAGCTCGAGCTCGCCCTCCTCGGCTTTCACGAGGGCCGAGGTTCCGGGGCTTTCGAAGCCGAGCTCGAGGCTCCGCAGGCTCAGCTTCGAGCCGCGGATGGCTATCGCCGGGGCGGCTCCCCCGGCCCGGAGCAGCACCCGCGCCCTGGCGCTCGGGTCCTTGGCCCAGCCGGGGCCGAAGCCCCCGACGATCGCGAGGGTGGCTCCCTCGATGGAGAGCGGCTTTCCCGCCTCGAGCGAGCCGCGCAGGCAGAGGCTGCGCTTGCCGCCGGCGATGGCGGCCTCGACGGCCGCGTCGAGGCTGCGGTAGGGCCTGGTCGGCGAGCCCTCCCCCGCGTCGGGGGCATCCTCGGCGGCGTAGATGGAGGAACGGTCCACGACGAGCGATACGGCGCGCATCTCCGCCGATCGGTTCCCCGCCGCGTCGACGCGATAGGCTCGCAGGCGGTAGGAGACCGGGCCGGAGTCGTCGCCCGGCAGCTCGACGGCCTCGGCGACGGGCGCGAAGGGGGCCTGGCGGCCATCGACCTCGACCGAGGCCAGCAGGGAGGAGCCCGGTTCCCCGGCGGGAAAGAGGAGCCTGACCGTGCGGTCGGAGTAGGCGGGCGGCGAGGCCGCGAGGGTAGGAGGAGGAGGAGGGCTGCGGTCGATGGTGAAGCGGAGGAGCTTGCCCTCCCCCGCCGCGGAATCCGGCGAGGCGCCGGCGAAGGCCCGGTAGCGGAGGGCGAAGGAGCGCTC
This sequence comes from Spirochaetota bacterium, assembly GCA_022711355.1. Classification (GTDB taxonomy): domain Bacteria; phylum Spirochaetota; class Spirochaetia; order Treponematales; family Rectinemataceae; genus JAKLFE01. Next base: position 6,620 of record JAKLFE010000042.1, read on the forward strand.
CTCTCCCGGCGGGCAATCGAAGGAGAGGCTCCCGCCGAGGAGTGGGGAGCTCCCGGTGGGCTCGGGAGGCAGCTCCGCCCTCTCGCGGCCAGGCTGCTCGCGGAGCTCGTAGCGCAGGGTGGCCGAGGCGGCCGGCTCGAGGGGGGAGAGGGTCACCGCCCTTCCGACGACGGCTCCCTCCTCGACCCCCGCGAGCAGGGCCTCGGGCGCGGGGCGCGGCAGGGCGAGGCGAGCCGAGCGAAGGGAGGAACGTTGGCCGGAACCATCCTCGCCCATCCAGGCCAGGTCGATCCGTTCCGCGCCGGAGGGGACCGGCAGGGGCCCGAGGTAGGGCCTCGGCTCTCCCCCCTCGACCGAGACGAGTATCCTGCCGTCGTAGGAGGGGAAGGTCACGAAGGCGCCCCTCCCCGAGAGGTCGGCGACGAGGCTGGGCGGGAGGGGCTCGGTAGGGGCCGGGGCCTCCCGGACGGGATAGGAAAGCTCCACTTCGAGGGGAGAAGGGGCGTAGGCGGCCCCGCCTTCGCGCGCCTCGCCGTAGAAGACGCGGAGCTTCCCCGACCATCCGTAGGGGCAGGAGAGATCGAGGCGAGCGACGCCGTCCTTGGCCTCGATCTCGGCGTAGCCCGATAGCCGGCTCGGCGGTGCCTCGACGCCCACCGCCACGAGGAGTCGGGCGCCTGGGCCGAGGGCGAAGGAGAGGGAAGTCGAGCCGGGGCCCCGTTCGACGAGGGGGCCCGCCAGGCTGGGATCTGGACGGAGCCCGGCTTCAAGGCGGTCCTGGGCGGGGGGGGCCGCCTGGAGGCCCGGCGAGGCGAGGCGATAGCCGAATCGCAGGGGGAGGCTCCGGTTCCCCGCCGCGTCCTCGGCGTAGGCCACGAGCGTATAGGAGGCCGTCCCCTCGGCGGGAGGCTCGAGCCTCGGCCGCGACTCGGGATCGTAGGGCAGGAAGGCCGGCTCGGGCGACCCGGGCCCGAAGACGGCCCAATAGGCGCGAGAACCCTCCTCGCAGCCGAGGCTGAGCTCCAGCGGCGCGTCGAAGAGGCCCCCCGCGGGTTCCGCCGACGGCGGCGGGGGCGGCCGCTTGTCGATGCGGTAGGCGAAGCTGGAGCGCTCGCCGCTTTCGGTCTCTATCTCGAGGCGGTAGGAGCGGGACTCGCCGGGAGCCGCCGAGAGGCGGAGCTCCCGGTCGTAGCGGGCCCAGGCCCCCTCGGGTAGGAAGCGGAACTTGGCGCCTCCCCCCGCCGGGGCCGGCAGCACCAGGTCGCCGCGCGAGGGCCGGGCGCTCCCCTCCTGGCCGAAGGAGGCGGGGGGAAGGATGGCCATGATGGCCAGGAAGGCCAGGATCGCGAGTCCGTCGCGTCCGGCGCGGCTCCCGCTCATGCCGCCCTCACTTCTTGAGGTCCCGGAGGATTTCCTGGAGCTCGGGATCCTCGGGGTAGTAGCGCGTCCGGAGCTCCTCCTCGGTGAGCCCCACGAGCTCGTGGCTCATGTAGTGGATCCAGATCTCGTCCTCCTTGTTTCGGATGACGTGCTTCCGGCACCAGTAATCGGGCACGATGGGCAGCTTCTCGTCCCGGTACTCGCAGACCTTGTAGTCGTGGACCGCGACTTTCACGTCCTTGCGGGGCAGGCCCTTCTCGAGGATGATCTCGGTGAGGTGGTTCACGGTCCGGCCGGAATCGTAGATATCGTCCACGAGGAGGACCTTGTCGCCGGAGCGCAGGTACTCGGGGCTGTAGGTCCAGCCGTCGACCCGCACCTGCTCGCGCTTGCTGATGTCCGAGTAGGACCGGGCGACCACCGCGGCGTAGAAGACGGGCCGGCCCTCCCTCCGGACGATCTTGAAGTACTCGCTGATGACGTTGCCGATGTACGCCCCTCCCCGGAGGGACACGTAGATGACGTCGGGGACGAAGCCTTCCTGGTGTATCCGATGGGCCATCTTGAGGGCGTTGTTCCTGATCTCGTTGTAGGAGACGAATTCTTTCGTCACGTCGAGCACCTCTTCATGCGAAACGAAGGCCCGGCGGCCCCCGCCGTCCCGCCGGGGCGGGAAAGCGGGGGCGCCGGGCGCTCTGCCCGCCTGAGTCGCGCCGGGCGGGCTGGCGGCCGACGGCTGCCGCCTACGACTATAGTTTCACTTCTTCACGTAGGCAAGCGACTTGATCGTGCTCCCGTCCCGGATCAGGGTGAAGACCATCTCCTTGGCCTTCGGGTCGTTGATGGCCCGGTAGAAGTCCCGGAGCGAGGAGATGGGCTTGTCGTTGACCTCGGTGATTATGTCTCCCACCTTGACCTGGATGGTCGCCGCCGGGGTCTTGTTCTGGACGTTGGCCACGAGGACCCCCGAGGCGCCCTTGGGCAGCTTGGACTCCTGCACGCTTTCCGACTTGAGGGAGAGGACGTCCATGCCGGGGAAGAGGTTCGAGTCGTTGGCCGAGCCCTCGGTCCTCGCCTCGATCCTCACCTCGAGGTCGAGCTTCTTCCCGTCGCGCAGGACCTGGAAGGCCGCGCTGTCGCCCGCGGGTATGTCCCCGACGACGCGCGCCAGCTGGTCCTGGGTCTTCACGAGCTCGCCGTCGGCCCTGAGGACCAGGTCGCCGACGAGGAAGCCGCCCTTCTGCGCGGGGCTGCCCATGAAGAGCCCCGTGACGACGACGCCGCGCTTGAGCTCGGCGCCGAGCTCGAGGGAGGCCGCCTTGTCCGGCTCGCGCATCTGGATGCCGAGCCACCCGTACTCGACCTTGCGCTTCGTGATGAGGTCGTCTATCGTCTTCTTGGCGTTGTTGATCGGCACGGCGAAGCCCAGGCCTATGCTGCCCCCGGTCGGCGAGGCGATCCAGGTATTGATGCCGACTACCTCGCCGCGGATGTTCACGAGGGCGCCGCCCGAGTTGCCCTTGTTGATGGCGGCGTCGGTCTGGATGAAGTCCGAGATGTTGTTGCCGTCCGGTCCGCCGGCGCGGCCGAGGGCGCTCACGATGCCCGCCGTCACCGAGGAGACGAGGCCGAAGGGGCTGCCGATGGCTATCGCCCAGTCGCCCACCCGGAGGGCCGAGGAATCGCCGAGGGAAGCCACCGCGATGTCCGGCGAGTCGGTCTCGAATTTCACCATGGCGAGGTCCTTGCGGTCGTCCTTGCCCACGAGCTCGCCTTGGAACTCGCGCTCGTCGTTGAGGATGACGGTGATCTTGGTCGCGTTCCCGGCCACGTGGTTGTTCGTGAGCACGTACACGCTCTTGCCGTCCCGCCGGACTATGACGCCCGAGCCCGTGCCCCGCTCCTCGTAGGGCTGGGGATCCTGCTCCGGAGCCTGGTCCTGGGGGCCGAAGAAGAATCGCCAGGGCAGCTGGTCCTGGGCCTTGGGCGACTGCTCCTTGGTCTCCACGACGTTGATCTCCACGACCGAGGGCTTCACCTTGTCGGCCACGTAGCGGAAGGCGTTCTGCACGGACTCCGCCTGGGCGATCGCCGCCTTGACCTCGGGCGGGGCGAGGTCGGCCGGGGACTCGGCCCTGATGGAGACGGGCCCGAGCGCCGCCTGGGCCCGGGCGCTCCTCGAGAACCCGGTATAGGCGAGGGCGAAGCCCGCGATGACCCCGACGAGCACGAGGTTCAGTATGAAGAAATTTCGGGAGTAGAGCTTCTTCATGAAGGACATCTGACGCTCCTTGATAGGGGAATCCATATGCATGAATATAATGAATCCGCCCCCGGAAAGGTTACTCCCGCGCCTCAGGAGGCGCTCGGGACCGACCAGGAGGTGAGCACCTCGGCCCCCGTCTCGGTCACGGCCACGGTATGCTCGAAATGCGCGGAGGGCTTGCGGTCGAGGGTCACCACCGTCCAGTCGTCGTCGAGGAGCCGCACGTCGCCTTTCCCCAGGTTGATCATCGGCTCGATGGCGAGGACCATGCCGGGCACGAGCCGGGGGTTGGGCCCGGGGCTCACGTAGTTGGGGATCTGCGGGTCCTCGTGCTGGGAGAAGCCGACGCCGTGGCCGCAGTACTGGCGGACCACGCCGTAGCCCTGCGAGACGGCGTGCCCGAAAACCGCCCTCGAGACATCGTGGATCCTCGCCCCCGGCTTGACCGCGGCGATGGCCCGATCGAGGCATTCGCGGGTCACCCTGAGGAGCTGCCCGAGCTCGGCGGAGACCTTCCCGACCGGTACGGTCACCGCGGCGTCCGAGAAGTAGCCGCCGAGGTCGATCCCGCAGTCGAGGCCGACGATATCGCCCTCCTCGAGCCTCTGCCGCCCGGGAATGCCGTGGATGACCACCTCGTTGACCGAGACGCAGAGGCTCGCCGGGTAGCCCTCGTAATCGAGGAAGGCGGGCTTCCCTCCCCGGGAGACTATGAAGGAGCGGGCCGCCTCGTCGAGCTCGGCCGTCGAGATGCCCGGAAGGGCCATGGGCACGAGGATCCCGAAGAGTTCCGAGAGGAGGGAGCAGGACCTCCGTATGCCCTCGAGCTGCTCAGCGTTCTTGAGGCGAATCACGATTCCTCCCACTATCGAGCTGCGCTCGGACGGGCCGGCGCCAGGGTACCGGTCAAGGGCCGCGCGCGAGCAGCGCGGCCTCGGAATCGCCGGGATCGGCGGAAGCCGCGGCGCGGTAGGCCTCGGCCGCGGCGCCCGCCTGCCCCGCCCTCGCCGCCGCGGCGCCGAGGGCCTTGAAGGCCCGGCAGCGCTGCCTCGGCTCCTCGAAGGAAAGGGCGGCGGCGCGCAAGGCCGCCGCGGCCTTCGGGTAGTCGCCCATCGCGTCGTAGAGGAGCCCCGAGGCGAGGGAGGCTTCCGGCCCCGGGCTCCCGGAGGAGTCTATCGCCGCGAGCGCCTCAGCGTAGCGCCCCCTCGCGGCCAGGGCCGCGGCTCTATAGAACCATCGGTCCGGGTACTCGATCCCCTTCGCCTCGGCGGCCTCGACGAGGAGGAGGAGCTCGTCGACCCTGCCCAGGGCCGCGAGGATGGCCAGGGAGTAGCCTTCGGCATCGGGAAGGCCGCTGGCCGCGAGCCGGACCGCCTCGGCGGCGAGCCTGCCCTCGGGCCAGGCCCCGGCGCGTGCGCGCAGCGAGAGGGCCGCGGCGGCCGCGTCGCTCCCGGCGAAGGGAGCGAGGATCGCGAGCGCCTCAAGCTCCCCGCCCCGGGCCGCGAGGATCGAGGCATGGGCGAGCGCCGCGCCGGGGGAAGGGAGGGGGCCTGAGAGGAAGGCGGCGCGCATCCGGGATAGGTAGCTATCCGTAAGCTCCCTATCCCCGCTTGCGAAGGCCAGCTTCGCGTAGCTCTTCCAGGAGGAGCGGGGATCGCGGGCGATGGAGGCTTCCCATCTCGCCATCGCGAGCTCCGCGTCGCCCGAGCGCCAGGCCGCGTCTCCTAGGATGGCCAGCTCGGGAGCGCTCGCCCCATCCTCCGAGCGGCCCGCCAGAGCCTCGAAGAGCCCGCAGTCCCAGAGCAGCGAGATGGGAGGCGCGGCCCCCGCGGCCTCGGCGCTGGCCGCGAAGGAGGCCGCCTCGGCGGGCCTGCCTCGGGCGAGGGCGAGGGCCGCCGCGCCGGCGTAGGCGGCCGGCCTATCCAGGGCGGCGGCGAGGCGGGCGAGGTCGGCCGGCTCGAAGGCCGGGACAGGGCTGCCGCGGCCTTCCACGGCGGCGAGGAAGCATTCCGACCACAGGGCAGGCCGCGCGTCGGGCGGGAGGGGGCCGCGGAAAAGCGCGAGGGCCGAGGCCGGATCCCCTCCCCGGAGGAGGGCGTGGGCCGAGGCGGCCGCGACCGCCTCGGAAGCCGGCATGGCCGCGGCGGCCCTCCGTGCCGTCTCGACGAGCCGACCCCGGTCGCCGCGGCCCTCGGACGGATGGGCGCGCTTGAGCAGGGAAAGCCAATCGGCGGATTTGGTCGCGGCCTTATAGGCGCGCGCGTAGGCGCGGGCGCAGGCCTTTCGGTCGCCCTCGGCCAGGGCGGCGTCGATGCGGCCGAGCTCGCGCTCGAAGCCGCCGCCCTGGGGCCTCGCGCAGGAGAGGCAGGAGAAGAGGGCCGCCAGCGCCAAGGCCGCGACAGCGAGGGGAGGCGGCGCCGCGCCGCGCGCCGGCGACTCAGGCGCCGAGGGATTTCCAGATGCCATCGAGCACCCCGTTCACGAAGCGGTAGGAGTCCTCGGATCCGTATTCCTTGACGATCTCGATAGCCTCGTCGATGGTGATCTGCGCGGGGATATCCCGCTGGAAGAGGAGGGAATAGGCCCCTATCCTGAGCACGGCGAGGTCGACCTTCTTGAGCCGCTCGAAGGACCAGTTCTCGAGGTGGGAGCGGATGGCCTCGTCGACCGCCTCGATGTTCTCGAGGGCTCCGGCGACGAGGAGCCGGGCGAAGGCCGCCACTTCCTCGTCGAGGGCGGCCCGCTTGTCCTCCTCGAGCCAGCCGAAGCTCTCGAGCCCCTCCGCCTTGCCCCCCGATGCGTCCCAGGCGTAGAGGGCCTGGAACGCGAGTATCCTGGACTTGCGCCGGGATGCCATCCGCCTTCTTCCCTACTTCTTCTTCGTCTTGGCGAAGCGGGCCGCTATGCCGTCCAGCTCGGCGTCGCCGACGAGGCCGCGCAGGTTGTCCTTCATGATCGTCACCGTGGCCTCGCCGCGGAGCTTCTCGAGGGTATCGGTCTGGACCTTGGCCGCGAAGGACTCCTGGGCCATGGCGACGAGCTGCTGGACGAGGAGGTCCTGCACCGACATGTTTGCCTCGCCCGGAACGGGGTCGTAGAGCGCGAGCTGCTTGGTAGGGCTGAGCTCGTTCAAGCGCACGATCTGCAGCCCGTCGATATTCTCGAGCACGCCGGATATCTCGCCGACCTTGAGCTTGAAGACCGCGTCGATGAATTTCGGATCGTGGGGGCTCTGGGCGGTCTTAACGTTGGCCACGACGTAGCTCGACCTGGCCATGTAGCCCGCCTTCGGGTCGAAAGACTCGAGGAGGAGCTTGTCGAAGTAGGCCTTGTCCTCTTTGATCTTCAGCGAGAGGCCTTTCATGACCTCGGTCGCCTTCTTCCGCTCGTCCTCCGACTTGCCCTTGAAGTCGATGAAGACCAGGCTGAGCCTCGCGGTCTCGGGCACGAGGAGGTTCGGCTTCATCTGCTCGTAGGCCTTCAGTATCTCCTCGGAGCTCGGGGCCTTTATAGCCTTGAGCTCCTCGGCCTTCTTGGCCTGGATGTACTTGCGCAGGAGGAGGCGCTGCCGAACGAAGCCGCGAAGGTCGATCACGAGGCCCTGGGACGCGGTGAGGGCCAGCTCGAGGGCCTCGTCGCTCTGGGACTGGGCCCCCACCTGGGCCTTGAGCCGGGTAATGTAGTTGTTGATGTCCGCTTCGGGGACGGTGATGCCCTCTCGCTCGCAGTACTGCTTGAACAGCATCGAGGAGATGAGGGCGTCGAGGAGCTTGGGCTTCACCGCGGCCATGGCCTCGAGCTTGGCCTTCTCCCGGTCGGCGGCGCTGAGGTTCGGGGTGGCCTGGGCCATCAGGGCCTTCTCGATCCTCGCGATGTTGGCCTTATACTCGTCGACGCTGTACACCTCGGTCTTGGATAGGGCGACGGTAAAGGCCGGCTGGCCTTTCTTGATGGGAGTCTGGGCCGCGGCCGGAATGGCGGCGGCGAGGATGAGTAACGCTGCTACGGCGACGCTTCGCTTCATCGTGTCCTTCTCGGCCGAGGGTATTCGCACGGGGTTCGAGCCGACAACGGCCCCTAGTGATAACAACCGATCCGCGAAAGAGTAAACGAAAAAAAGCCTTTGCGCAATGGGATTTGGCCCTAGCGGCGGGCCTGCAGCCCTATCCGGCGCCTGAGGGCCGCCAAGCCCGCGAGGCGGGGCTCGAGCTCTGCCGCCCGGGCGAGGGCGTCGGCCGCCTCCGCCGCCTCGCGGCGCCTCGCGTGGACCTCGGCCTTCTTGCGCAGGAGCTGGGCCCGGTCGCGGCGCGGTATCTCGAGATCCGCCGACTCCGCCAGCCTATCGAGGTAGTCCTCCTCGTCGAGGGCCTTGGGCATCTTGAGCAGGACGAGGCTCCTGAAGCGGAGGAGGACGACCTCGAAGAAGTAGCGGAAGGAGGGGCGCTCGATCTCCATCTCGACGAGGCGCTTGTACATGAGGTAGGCGCGCAGCCAGCGCTCCCGCTTCTCGTACTCCTCGGCGAGGCAGAACTCGGCGTCCATGGCCTCACCTCGCTCGAGCCAGCGCTCGAGGCGGAAATCGCCCAGGCTGCGTCCCCGCTCGTAGACCTCGATGGCCTCGTCCTCGAGCCCGTGGAGGAGGTCGTAGACGACGAGCTTGGCTTGGCTCTCGAGGTCGTCCGGCCTGGCCTTGAGGAAGGCGCGGTAGTCGAAGCCCCCCTCCTCGGCGGCGCGGCGCCGCAGGCTCCGGTCGAAGGCGCGCCTGCGCTCGGGATCGGTGAGGACCCGATAGGCCTCGAGGAGGAGGCGCATGGCCGCGCCGGAGGCCCTCCGGGACTTCTCGCCCCCGGGCGCAGCGAGGTCGGGATGGTGCTTCTTGGCGAGCTTGCGGAAGGCGCTCTTGACCTCTTTGACGTCGGCCTCGGGGGGGATCCCGAGGATCGAGTAGTAATCCTCCACGCCTAGGCTCTCTCGATGGGCGCCGAGCCCGCCGCCTGGGCCGCCTGGGCGGGATTGCCGACGATCTCGGCGCAGTTCACGCGCATGCCCTCGGCCTCCATGGCGGCCATGAGGCGCGAGAGGGCCCGGGCCGAGCCGAGGCCGGATTTCCTGACGAAGGCCATGGAGCGCTTGCCGGAGAGGGCGCCCGCCTGCGCGAGGTACTCGGCGACGCGGCGCGGCAGCTTGCCCAGTCCCTCGGGCTCCGTGCCCAGGATGACGTAGTCGAAGCCGGTGAGCCGCGGCGCCGAGCCGGATCCAGCGTCCGCGAGCTCGACCTGGTGGCCCGCCCCGTCCAGGGCCTTGGCCATGGCCTTGGCCGCCTCGGAAAGGGCGGCGGACTCCTTCGACCTAATATAGACTATCGCGACGCGCATCGAGCCTCCATGGGGACTTCACAGGGACTTGAAGAGGGATTCGGCCGAGAGGGCGTTGACGACGAGGACCGAGCAGGGGGCGAGCCCGAGGAGCTCGCGGTGGGCGTCGCGGATCACGTCGCGGAAGGAGGACTCGCGCTCCCAGCCGCCGAGGAGGACGCAATCGGCCGCGATATCCTCGGCCAGCTTGGCGATCTCCCCCGCGATCGAGCCCTTGAGCAGGCGGGTCTCCAGCTTGATCCGCTTCGAGACGGCCAGCTCCTCGACGTAGGAGAGGTAGCGCCGGCCCGTGTCCTCGAGGCTGCGCTCGTACTCCTCCCCCTCCTCGGCGATGAATATCCGGCTCATCGCCAGCTGGCGTATGGTGGCCGTGTCCACGACGTAGGCGGCGGTGACGGCGCTCCCGAGGGCCTTGGCCAGGGCGAGGGCGTACTTCGCGGCGGAGATGGAGGAGTCGGTCCCGTTGACGACGACGAGGAGATTCGAGAGCAGGCCCTTCATCGGCTCACCCTTTCCGCCCCGCGCGCCTTCAGGAGCTTGACCGTGAATACGGATTCGCGCTCGCGCTCCTCGAGGGCGGCCTCGATGAAGGCCTTGCGAGCCTTGGACTCCGGTATGACCATCTTCTCGAGCGCGTTGACCCGGCGCTGGGTCTTGCGCACTTCCTTGGCGAGCCGCCACACGACGGACCGCAGGCCCGCCATCTCCGCCACGAGCCTCAGGAGCTCGGTGAACTCTAGCACGGTTTCGTCCGAGTCCGCAAACGAATTCATGAACGAGGAGCGGAGCGTCCGCTTCGGCACGCGGGCCGTGAGGGTCGGCGCCGCGATGCCCGCCACCTGGGTCCTCCCGGTCTCCGCCCCGAAGTCGGACGAAGCCCCCTCCGCGAGGAGGCCGGCCCGCTCGCGCCCGACCGAGAGGAGCATCCTCCTGAGGGCGGGGTAGGCGCTCCCGGCGCGGCGCTCGATCTCGCGCTCGAGGGCCTTGACCGCTTCGATCCGCCGCATGAGCTCCATGACGAGTATCTCGCGCTTGCGCTCGAGGAGCTCGTAGCCCTCGAGCGCGAGGGAGAGGCGCTCCTTCTCGCGTATGAGGTTGGACTTCGTCGGCGCGACGTTCGGCTCTGGCACGTTCAGCCGCCTTCCTTGGGGAGGTACTTCTCGATGAGGGCGGCGGGAAGCCGCAGGAGCTCCTCGCGCGGCAGGAGGCCGAGGAGGCGCCAGCCGAGGTCGAGGGTCTTCCCTATGCCGCGGTCCTCGAACTCGCCCTGGGTCAGGAACTCCGCCTCGAAGCGCTCCCCGAAGCGGAGGTAGCGCTTGTCGAGGGACGAAAGCTCCTCCTCGCCGATGATGGCCGAGAGGTTCCGCACGCTCTTGACCTTGGCGTAGGCGGCGAAGAGCTGGCTCGAGAGGTCCTTGTGGTCCTCCCTCGTCATGCCCGGCCCGATGCCGTCCTTCATCAGCCTCGAGAGCGAGGGCAGGCCGGCCACGGGAGGGTAGACGCCCTTCTGGGAGAGCTCGCGATCGAGGACGATCTGCCCCTCGGTGATGTAGCCCGTGAGGTCGGGGATCGGGTGGGAGATGTCGTCGTTGGGCATGGAGAGGATGGGTATCTGGGTGATCGAGCCCGGGGAGCCCTCGATCTTGCCGGCCCGCTCGTAGAGCGAGGCGAGGTCGGAATAGAGGTAGCCGGGATAGCCCTTGCGCGAGGGCACCTCGCCCCGCGCCGCCGAGACCTCGCGGAGGGCCTCGCAGTAGTTGGTCATGTCCGTCATGACGACGAGGACGTGCATGCCCCGCTCGTAGGCGAGGTACTCCGCGGCGGTGAGGGCGGCCTTCGGCGTGATGAGCCGCTCGATGGAGGGGCTGTCGGCTAGGGAGAGGAACATGACGACGCGGGCGAGGACGCCGGAGCGCTCGAAGGAGTCGATGAAGAACCGAGCGACGTCGTACTTGATGCCCATGCCCGCGAATACGATGGCGAAGCTCTCGTCCGCTTCCCCGGCCTGGCCGCGCGGCAGAATCCTCGCCTGGCGGACGATCTGGGCGGCGAGGCGGTTATGGGGCAGGCCGTTGCCGGAGAAGATCGGCAGCTTCTGGCCGCGGATCAGGGTATTCATCCCGTCGATCGCCGAAACCCCCGTCTGGATGAAGTCCCGGGGGTAGACGCGGGCGGCCGGGTTGATGGGCATCCCGTTCACGTCGCGCATCTCGGAGCTGATCGGCTCGGGGTAGCCGTCGGTCGGGCGGCCGAGCCCGTCGAAGACCCGCCCGAGGATGTCGGGGCCGACCCGGAGCTCGAGGGCCTTGCCGAGGTACTCGACGCGCGAGTCGTCGACCGATAGCCCGGCGCTCGAGTCGAAGAGCTGGATGGCCACGGCGTCCTCCGAGGAATCCACCACGCGGCCGACGCGCCGGCGCCCGTCGCCGCCGTACACGGCCACGATCTCGCCGTAGCCAGCGGTCTCGCTCCGCCTCGCGATGACGATGGGGCCGTCGGCGCTCGCCAGGCCCCGATGCTCGAGTCCCCTCATCGGGCCTCCTCCTTGCGGTACTGCCGATCGAGCTCGTCGAAGGCGCCGGCGATCTGGTCCTCGATGGCGCGCATCTCGTGCTCGGCCTCGTTCGGGACCTCGCTCTTCATCCTGGAGAGCCGCTCGCGCACCGGCAGGGCGCTGATCTTGGGCAGGGGCGCCCCGGCCTTGATGGCCGCCTCCGCGCGGCGGTGGAACTCGAGTATCGACCGCAGGAGGAGGACCTGCTTTCGCGGGGCGCAGTACTTGTCAACCTCGTCGAAGGACGATTGCTGGAGGAAGCCGCTCTTGACGATCTCCGCGGTCATGAGCACGAGGCGCTGCTCGTCGGGCAGGGCGTCGGGGCCGATGAGCCTGACTATCTGCTCGAGCCGCTGCTCGCGCTTGAGCAGCTCGAGGGCGCGTCCCCGGAGCGAGCGCCATTCGGGGTCGACCTTGTCCCACCACTCGGCCACCTCCTCGGCGTACTCCGAGTAGGAATCGATCCAGGAGATGGCCGGGTAGTGCCGGGCGTTGGCGAGGTCGCGGTCCAGCGCCCAGAAGCAGCGGATGAAGCGCTTGGTATGCTGGGTAACCGGCTCGGAGAAGTCGCCCCCGGGGGGCGAGACCGCCCCGATGATGGACACGGAGCCGACGGTCTCGCCCATCGTCTCCACGCGCCCTCCGCGCTCGTAGAACTCGGCGAGCCGGGTCGGCAGGTAAGCGGGGAAGCCCTCCTCCGCCGGCATCTCCTCGAGGCGGCCGGAGAGCTCGCGGAGGGCCTCGGCCCAGCGCGAGGTCGAGTCGGCCATGACGGCGACGCCGTAGCCCATGTCCCGGTAGTACTCGGCGAGGGTGATGCCGGTATAGATGGAGACCTCGCGCGCCGCGACGGGCATGTTCGAGGTGTTGGCGATGAGGATCGTGCGCTCCATGATCGAGCGGCCCGTGCGCGGGTCTACGAGCTTGGGGAACTCGGTGAGGACGTCGGTCATCTCGTTCCCGCGCTCGCCGCAGCCGACGTAGACGATGATGTCGGCGTCGCACCACTTCGCGATGGCGTGCTGGGTCATGGTCTTGCCGGTGCCGAAGCCGCCGGGCACGGCCGCGCAGCCGCCCTTCGAGATGGGGAAGAGCATGTCAACGACGCGCAGCCCGGTGACGAGGGGCTCCGTGGGCGGGAGCCGGCGCCGCGAGGGCCGGGGGACGCGCACCGGCCAGTCGTGGGACAGGCCGAAGGCCGCGCCCGACTCGGACTCCAGTATCGTATCGCGCAGGTCGTACTCGCCGGCGGGCGCGACGCGCCTCGCCTTTCCCGGCTTCGCGTTGGGCGGCACCAGGACGCGATGCTCGACGAGCTGGGTTTCGCGCGCCCTGCCTATCAGGGAGCCCGGGCCGAAGTCCTCGCCCGGCCGCATGGCCGGCTCGAAGGCCCACTTCCGGGAGCGGTCGAGGCTCTCGCCCTTCACGCCCGGCTCGAGGAAGGCCCCGGTCGCGGCCTTGAGCTGGCTCAGGGGCCTTTGTATGCCGTCGTAGATCGTGCCCAGGAGGCCGGGGCCCAGGGAGACCGAGAGGGGCTTGCCGAGGGAGACGACCGGCTCGCCGGGGCGCATGCCCGTGTCCTCCTCGTAGACCTGTATGGTGGCCCCGCGGCCGTCCATGCGGATGATCTCGCCGGCCAGCTTGGCCTCGCCCACCTCGACGACGTCGTAGAGCCCGGCGGCGCCGAGCCCCTCCGCCACGACGACGGGCCCGGCTATCCTCGTTATCCTTCCCGTCGTCATGATCCGCTAGCCTCCGCCCGTCGATCGTCTCCCTGGAGCGCCCCGATGCCGAGGGCCTCCGCGCAGAGGGCCGAGGCTAGCTCGCCGCGGCGCTCCTGGAGGAGGAGCTCGGCCGCGAGGTCGACCGTGGCCCGCAGGATCGCGCTTCCGTCGGCCGCCTCGGCTACGAGGCCGGCCGCGCCCAGGCCCGGGTCCTCCAGGCAGGCCGATATCAGAGCCCCGGGCAGGGCCGAGGCCACTGCCCTCCGCGCGGCGGCCTCGCTCAGGGAGCGTCGCCTGATCCTGAGCTCCCTCCCGTCGAGGTAGTCCTTCGCCGCCCCGAGCCTGGCCCTCGCCATCCCCTCGACGCGGGACTCGGGCAGGGCGTCCAGGAAGGAGCCGAGGGCCTCGCGCAGGCGCGCGTCCACGAACGAGGCGCGGAGCCGCGCTTTCTCGAGGGGCAGCCGCGCCATCGCGTCCGCGCGGCAGCGCGCGCTCCGCTCGGCGTAGCCGCGCTCGAGCTCGGCGGCGGCCTCCGCGCCGCGCCGCCCGACGGAGTCGGCTATGCGCCTGGCCTCCTCATCGGCCCCGCGCAGGATGCGCTCGGCCTTCTTCCGGGCGTCCTCGAGCATCTCCCGCTCGAGGGCCTCGGTGCTGACTAGCTCTTCCATCGCTTCTCCCGTGGCCTAGACCCGTATGCCTACGGCTTCGCGTATCGCGTCGACGAGGCTCTTCCTGCCCTCGGTCCTCCCGTCGGGCCCGGGGATCTCGACGACGAGGGGATACTCCCCTCCCATCTGCCATTCCATGGCCTCCTCCTCGAGGAGGCCGGCCACGCCCTCGGTGAGGACGAGGACCTTGGCCCCGATCCCCGGATAGGGCCTGCCGAGCCCGTCGGCGCCCGAGCCCGTGGCGTATCGGAAGGCGTCGAGGGCGTCCTCGCGGCCGCTCACGCCGCGGCCCTCGGCCCCGGCGAGCTTGAAGGCGAGCACGACCTCGTCCTCGGCGATCACGAAGAAATCGGGCACGTCAGATCAGCAGCATGAGCAGGGCCACGAGGAAGCCCCAGAGGCAGATGCCCTCGGCGAGGCCGACGTAGGGCAGGGCCTTGCCCGAGAGCTCGGGGTTCTCGGCCATGGCGCCCATCGCGGCCGCGCCGATCTGACCGACGGCCAGGCCGCCGGCGATGCAGGCGATGCCCACCGCGATCGCCGCGGCGAGGTACTTCCAGGCGACGCCCCCCTGCGCCGCCGCGGCGGCTGCCGGCGCGGCGGCTTCCTGCGCTCCGGCGGCCGCCGCGAAGGCGAAGGCTAAGGCGAGGACGGAAATGAGGACCCTTCGTTTCTGCATGACTCACTCCTTGCGATACTCGAACCTGAAGGGGGCGAAGAGCTCCCCCGTCTCGGTAAAGAACTTGGAGAAGAACTCGTAGTATTGGAGCCGCACCACCTGGATGGCGACGATCATGCCCTCGAGGACGATGATGATCGCGTTGCCGACCACGAAGACCAGGAGCATCCAGAGGGTGCCGGCGGGCAGGCGCTCGCGCATGAGATCCCCCATCGTGAAGACGATGAAGGAGAGCACCGCGTGCGAGAGCGCGAAGGCGCCGACGCGGAGGAAGCTCAGGGTATTCGAGAAATAGTACGAGATCGACTCGATCAGCTCAACGAGGCCCTTGATGAGGAAGGCCAGGAGGCCCTCGCGCTCAGCCCCGCTCGCCCTCGCCCGCCCCTCGACGAGGCGGCCGAGTGGCTCCTCGCAGAAGACCGCGAGGAGGGGCGCGCCGAGCCCCAAGGCGTCGAACCAGCCGAGCGGGCCCCCGAGGAGGACGCGGATGCCCATGCCGAGGGCCCACCAGAAGAAGAGGGCGCCGGCCAAGCCCGTCTTGGCGAAGAGGGCCTCGCCGTATTTGCGCAGCTTGAGCTTGTTCCAGATGTTCACGACCAGGCCGACCGAGTTGATCAGGGCCCCGACGCCCACGGTGAAGCCGAAGAAGGCGAAGAGCTTGCCCATCTCGCCGTCGGGCATGATCGTGATGAAGCGGTCGAGGGGACGGCCGAGGATGGCCCCGCTCAGCTTCCTCGACAGGGGCACGAGGAGCTGCTCGTCGGCGAAGATCGAGCCGTCGAGGAAGCCCATGACCATGGATCCTATGCCGACGGCGATGAATATGGGCCCGAACTTCCGCCACTTCGCCAGCTTCCCGAAGCGCCCTCCCCGCAGGACCAGCCCGGTGATGAGGATGACCAGTCCCTGGCCGACGTCGCCGAACATGATCGAGAAGAGGAGGACGAAGAAGAAGGCCACGAGGGGGGTCGGGTCCACCGTCCCGTACAGGGGCGCCCCGTAGGAGACGACCAGGCTCTCGAAGCTCGAAACGAAGGTCCGGCGCTTGAGGAGGACGGGCACGCTCTCCGTCCCGGAGCGGACGGCGGGCAGCTCCTCGGGCCGGTAGGTCCTGACGGCGACCCGCCCCTCGCATAGGCGCTCGAGATCGGCGAGGAGCTTACCGACCGAGTCCCGCGGGACCCAGCCTTCGAGGCGGTAGACGAGCTCCGAGGCGTCGAGCGAGGCCTTGAGCTCCTCGACGGATCGGGCCACGGCGTAGGAGGCCGAGAGGGAGGCCCAGGTCTGGCCGTAGGTCGAGGCGAGGGCCCGCTTCCGCTCGGCGAGGCTAGCCGCCTCCCCATCCAGCTCGGAGAGCTCCCGCTCGAGGGCCGCGGGAACCTCGGGGGGGACTCCCGTGAAGTCGGGCGGCAGCTCCTTGGGCCGGAATTTTGCCCGGGCGAGCTCGGTGTCGAGGGCGTAGCGCCCCTTCTTGGCGGCCGCCGCGACGATGGTGCCCTCCCCGTCCACCGGCAAGAGTATGGCCCGGTCGCCGAGGCTCGCCTCGAGGGACTGCAGCTCTCCCTCGGGCAGGCTCCCGATGCGGACCGCGAGGAAGGAAAGGTGATCGAGCTCGCGGAAGGGCATCGCGATGCCCGACAGGGCGCGGGCCTCGTCGAGGGCCTCGCGGACCCTGGTCCTGCGCTCGGCGTTCAGCCGGGCGGCCGACTGGAGCTCGGCGACGCTGGCCGCGAGCTCGGCGACGAGCTTGTCCTCCTCCTCCCCGGGCATCTTCGCGCCGGGGGGGATCAGGGTCGGCAGGGGCAGGTCCAAGGCATCCCGTATGAAGCCGAGGCGCTCGAGGGAGAGGGAGTAATCCCGCGGCGAGGGTACGCCCGACGAGGATACGCCCGGCGAAGATTGGCCCGATGCGGGCGCTCCTCCGCCGGCGGCTTCGTCCCGAGCATCGAGATCGGCCAGCCTGGCGGCGAGCTGGAAGCAGCCCGCCTCTCCTATGGCCGCGATGACCGGATCGATGTCGCGGCGGAGGACGTGAAGCTCGAGCTTTCGCATGGGGACAGGGCTCATGCCGACCCTCCCGCGAGGCCTGCCGCGAAGGACGCCATCTCGGCGAAGGGGGCTCCCAGGTGGAGCCCCTCGATCACGCCGATGATCGCGGCGGTCTCGTATTCCTTGATCTTGAAGTAGCAATACAAGGGGGTATAGGTGAAGGGATGCAGATGGAGGGCGCGCTTGACGGAGCGGTATACCCTGCGCCGGGCCCTTCCCTCGAGATCGCGCAGGTCGAGGATGAAGCCCCCGCCGCGATCCTCGCTCCCGCCCAGGAGCTCCTCCCAGGCCCAGCCAGCCCAATCGGCGCGTTGATCGAGCTTGAAGCCCAGGGCCTCGAGGGCGGAGGAGCTCGCGTCCGCGCCTTTCAAGGATACGAGCTTGCCCTCGATCTCCGCGCGGCCCATCCCGTAGTAGCGAGCGAGCCGCAGGGCCCAGACGACGTTCTGGAGCTCGGCTTCCTCGAGGATGAGGCTCCGTAGGGCTCCGGCTTTCCGCGCCGGGAGGCGGATCAGCTCGGCCCAGAGCTCCTCGTAGTACTGCCGGTCGAGGCGATTCTCGACGGCCGGGAGATCCTTCGCGCTCTCCTCGTCGATCCAGGAGTAGCGCCCCCCGGCGAACATGTCGGCGATCCTCGGGTGGGAGGCCTCCCGGAATCCGGGCGCGAGGCCAGGATCCTCGCTCGGGGGAAGGGAGGATCCGTTCCGGGCGGCGAGGAGGATGCGCTTGACCCTCGCGAACTCAGATTTGCGGCGGAGGGCCTCGAAGAAGGGCTCGTCGGAGCGCAGGCGCCGGGCGAGCTCGCCGAAGCCCTCGAGGGACTCCGCCACCGCCCGCCGCTCGGCCTCGGCCACGAGGGAGGCCTCGGGCAGGTTGGGGGCGGGCTCCTGGAAGAGGGCGCGCCAGAGCTCGGGTATCCGTCCGACCCGGGCGAGCTCCACGGCCTTCCCGCCGATGAAGGCCCGGGAGAGGGAGCCGCAGACCCGGGCGTATACGTAGGAAAGCTCGAAGCGGTCGGCCATCAGAGGAGCCCTGCGACGAACCTCTCGCAGGCGGCGGCGAAGGCCTCCGCGTCGAGCCTCGAGCCTTCGAGCCTGGCCCGGTACTCCGCGAGGGCCGCGTCGTGCTCGGCGGCGGCGGCGGCCTCGGCGGCGAGCCTGGCCTCCTCCGCCCGCTTGGCCCGGGCCTCGTAGGCTTCCCTGAAGGCGGCCTCGGCGGCCTCCTTGGCCGACGATACTCGGCGGGCGGCCTCTTCCGCGGCCTCGGCGACGAGGGCCTCGGCGCGGCGCTCCACGCCGAAGAGCCGGTCGAGGATGTCTTTGGAAGGCATGGATCGTACCCCCTTTCGGGCCCTGCGGCGCTTATGCCGCGCCGCGCGGAGCCCAGGCGAACCTCGAAGCTGGCTTCGGGGTAGGCGACCCTTCCGAATGCTATTGCTCGAAGGCCAGATGGTCCTCGAACTTCTTGACGACTTCGAACGCCCTCTCGGGAGTCTCGGCGCCCACGAGCTCCGTATAGAAGCCGGGGTCGTCGAGGAGGCGCGCGAGGCGCTTGAGCGCGCTCAAGTGGAGCTCGGAATCCTTCGGAGAGGAGACGAGCATGAAGACCAGATAGACCGGTTGGCCGTCGAGGGCGTCGTAGTCGATGCCCTCGCGCGAGACGCCGATGGCGCCCCACAGGCCTTCGAGGCCCTGAGCCTTCCCGTGCGGGAGGGCGATGCCCTTCTTGATCCCCGTGGACATCTTGCCTTCGCGCTCGCGGATCGCCGCCAGGACGGCCTGCCGGGGGAAGGAGCGCCCGCCGTTCAGGGCGAGGATCTCCACGAGCTCCTCGAAGAGCTCGTCCTTGTCCTCGCTCTGGAGCCCGAGCTTGATGCGTTGCGGGGCGAAGAGCTGCTGGAGAAGCATGAAGCCTCCTTTGCGGCGGCGCCCCGCGCTATCGCCGGGGCGCCTCGAGGCTCACTTGCTCGCGGGCGAGGGCTGCTCGGCCGAGGGCTGGAGCTCTCCGGAAGCCGGCGCCTGGGCGGGCGCGTTCCACCACTCCGAGGCCTCGGCGCTCTTCTTCTTGGCGGCGGCCTCGACGTTGCCGGTGGAGGATTTATTGACGATCGCGAGGGCGAAGGAGGTGACGAAGAACAGGGCTCCGAGGAGATAGGTGAAGCGGACCACCACGTTGGAGGAACGCGAGCCGAAGGCGCTCCCGGATCCGCCGGCGAAGATCCCGCCCAGCGAGTCGGAATCGGAATCCTGGATGATCACCATGAAAACGAGGAGGAGCGAGACGACGACGAAGAGAACGAGGAGGACGATCCCTAAGACACTCATAGTGTGAACCCCACTTCCGGTTTGTTCCGGCCTCCGCCCCTCCCGCTCAGGGCCCGGCGAAAAGGCGAAATCGGTGACATAGTAACGAAATCGCGTTTTTTATGCAAGCGCCGGCCTTCCCGGGCGCGGCGGCGGGCCCCCGGCGAGGCGGGAGGGCAGGGCCTGGCTTCGGCGAAGTAGCTCGGACGGCCGCCGGTGCGCTAGGCCCGCCGGGCGACCGCCCTGCCGAAGCGCCCGGCTATCCTCACCTGAAACGGGCGATCGGGACGAAGCTCTCCGTCTTGAGGCTCGCCCCGCCGACCAGGGCTCCGTCGATGTTCGGCTTGGCCATGAGGGCGGCGACGTTGTCGGGCTTGACCGAGCCGCCGTACTGGATGCACACCGCCTTGGCCGCCTGCTCGCCGTAGAGGCCCGCGAGGACCTTGCGGATGTAGGCGTGGACGGCGTCGGCGTCCTCGGGGGTCGCGGTCTTGCCCGTCCCGATGGCCCAGACCGGCTCGTAGGCGACGGTGACCGCCTTGAGGGAGCCCTCGTCGACGCCCTTGAGCCCTTCCCGGACCTGGGTGCCGATGACCGCCTCGAGCTTGCCGGACTCCCGCTCCTCGAGGGTCTCGCCCACGCAGAGGATGGGCTCGATGCCGTGCTTGAGGGCGAGGAGGACCTTCTTGTTGACGAGCGCGTCTCCCTCCAGGTAGCTATGGCGGCGCTCGGAGTGGCCGAGGATGACGGCCTTGACCCCGAGGTCCTTGAGCATGAGGACCGAGACCTCGCCCGTGTGGGCTCCCTGCTCCTCGGGGCCCATGTTCTGGGCTCCCAGGAGGATGCTCGAGCCCTTCAGGACCTCGGCGACGGCGGCGAGGGAGGTGAAGGCGGGGGCCACCAGGACCTTCTCCGAGCAGCCGGCGAGCTTGTCCTTGAGCTCCTTCGCCAGGGCGACGGACTCCGCGACCGTCTTGTGCATCTTCCAGTTACCGGCGATGAAATATGAGCGCATAGCCTCTCCTTGGTACTCGATGTCGCGATGATCTTAGCCGCGCCCGGCCGAGCGGGTAAAGGGGATCCGTCGCGCGGACCCGCGGCTCGGCGCGCGGGGCGGTCGAGGGAGGCGCTAGGCCGGCTCGAAGGCGCGGAGGAGGCGGGTGAAGTAGCTGCGGAGCTCCTTGCGGATATCCCCCCTCCCCTTCTTGAGGCACCAATCGAAGACGATGCCCCGGGCCGCGATGAAGATGAAATCGCATATCTGATCCGCGCCGAGGTCGGCGGCGAGCTCGCCTCGGGCCTGGCCCTCCTCGATGATCGCGACGAGGCAGGTCTGCATGGCGCGTCCGCGCTTGATGAACAGCCGATTGTGGGGGGTATAGAGCTGGGAGGTCAGATCGACCCCGTTTTCGTGGGCGAGCCGAGCGTAGCGATCCATATACAGGAGGATACGCTCCACCGTCCCGCCCGCGGGCAGCTCGGTCTCGAAGAAATCCGAGAAAAGGCAGTCCGCCCGCCTGAAGTTCTCCTCGAGGATGCCGTGCTTCGACTTGAAGTAGTGGTAGAAGGTACCGATCGAGATGCCCGCAGCGCCGACGATGTCCTGGATGGAGGTATTGTCGTAGCCCCGTGAGCTGATGAGCCCGAGCGCCGTCTCGTAGATGCGGTTCCGGTTGAGCTCCGCCTTCTGGCTCCGCTTCGTCGCCGGTTTTTTGGGCATGATCCTTCCTTGCTCGCTGAGACTAGGGTAGCAAAATTCAGGTGCTCTGGCTACAAGGCCGCATTGCTAGAATTCGTTCGCCGAACCAATTATAGATATTGACTAGAATCGATTCTAGTTATAACGTGCAATTTAGCACTAATCGTGCGGAATCCATCAAATTTCGGAGGGAACGGATGAAGCGAAAAGCGAGCCTTGCGCTGCTGCTCGGCCTCATGGGGATGCTCGTCCTGGTCGGGGCGGGCGAATTCAAGGGGGCGAAGCCCAGCTACCTCGACGGCAGCTACGAGGGCCTGGCCGCGAGCCACGGCGGGGATCTCAGCGTCACCGTCGTCGTCAAGGGCTCCAAGATCAAGAGCGTCACGGTGAAGGCCACGGATACCGCGGGGATCTCGGACGCCGCCATCGAGCAGCTCCCCGCCGCCATCGTCAAGGCCCAGAGCGCCGAGGTCGACGTGATCTCCGGCGCCAGCGAGACGAGCGAGGCCATCAAGGAAGCCGTCAAGGACGCTCTCAAGGGCGCGATCCTCTACCCCGTCGCAAAGACCGTCAAGGCCGACGTCGTGGTCATCGGCGGCGGCAACGCCGGCCTGGCCGCGGCCGTGGAAGCCTCGAACAGGGGCGCGAAGGTCATACTGCTCGAGAAGATGGCGGCCCTCGGCGGCAACTCCATCCGCTCCGGCGGCGCCTTCAACGCGGCCGATCCCGCCCGCCAGCAGAAGCAGGGCATCGAGGACTCGCCCCAGAAGCACTACGAGCAGACCCTCGCGGGCGGCGACAACAAGGGCGACCCCGAGCTGGTCCGCACCCTGACCGATGGCGCTCCGAAGGCCCTCGCCTGGCTCGAGGGCATGGGCATGAAGTTCGACGACAAGGTCTTCACCGTCCTCGGCGCCCTCTGGCCCCGCAGCCACGCCGCGATCGATCCCGTCGGCACCGGCTTCATCAAGACCCTCAAGGCCGCCGCCGACAAGAACAAGGTCCAGATCCTCGTGGACATGAAGGCGGACCAGATCATCCGCGAGAACGGCCGGGTCACCGGCGTCGTGGCCGTGGGCAAGGACGGGAAGCGGATCCGCTACAACGCCAAGTTCGGCGTCGTCCTCGCCACGGGCGGCTTCGCCGCGAACAAGGAGATGCGGCAGAAGTACGACGCCCGCATCACCCCGAACCTCGGCACGACCAACCACCCCGGGGCCACCGGCGACGGCATCGTCATGGCCACGGCGATCGGCTCCGGGCTCGTGGGCATGGAGTACATCCAGATGCTCCCCCTCGGCGATCCCAAGACCGGCGCCCTCGACGGCTGGGTCGGCTTCAACGTCGAGGACTACATCTACATCAACAAGCAAGGCAAGCGCTTCGTCAGCGAGGCCGAGCGCCGCGACGTCATGACCCAGGCCCTCATCAAGCAGACCGACCAGTTCATGTACATCGTCTGCGACGCCCACTCCATGCCGACGCCCCAGACCAAGAACTCCTTCAACCAGACCGCCGAGCAGTGCGTGAAGAACGGCAGCGCCTTCACGGCCGACACGATCGAGGAGCTCGCCGTCAAGATCGGCGTCGATCCCGCGGCCTTCCGCAAGACCGTCGACGAGTACAACGCCGGCGTCGACTCGAAGAACGACCCCTTCGGCAAGAAGCTCCTGGGCCAGCACATCGACAAGGCCCCCTTCTACGCCAGCCCCCGCGTCCCCACGGTCCACCACACCATGGGCGGCGTGAGGATCAACGCCAAGGCCCAGGTCCTCGACGCCAAGGGCGCCGTCATCCCCGGCCTCTTCGCGGCCGGCGAGGTCACCGGCGGGATCCACGGCACGAACCGCCTGGGCGGCAACGCCCTGGCCGACACCATCGTCTTCGGCCGCATCGCCGGCCAGGGCGTGGTCGAGCTCAAGTAAGCCCCGTCGCTGGTCAACAACGAGAGGGGCGCCCCCGCGAGGGGGCGCCCTTTTTTCTTCGCCGCGGCAGCGCGGCCGCCCGGGGGATCCTGTCTTTCCGGCGCCGCGCCGCCGAGGAGGGCCGGCGGCGCCGCCGGATCGGCCCTCAGCCCTCGAAGAGGCGCTCGATCGCGAGGAGGACGCGCTCGGGCTCGAAGGGCTTGATGATGAAATCCTTGGCCCCATGGCTGAGGGCCTCGAAGACCTGGGCCTTCTGCCCGACCGCGCTGACCATGACGATCTTCGCCTCGGGGAACTCGGCTATGAGGCCCTTCAGGGCCTCCATGCCGTTCATCTCCGCCATGGAGATGTCCATGGTGACGAAGTCGGGCTTGTAGGCCCGGTACAGCTCGATGGCCTGGCGGCCGTTCTCGGCCTCCCCGGCGATCGAGTACTTCGACGAGAGGATGTCGCGCAGGCGCATGCGCATCACCGCGGCGTCGTCGACGATAAGGCCCTTCCTCATATCGCCGCCTCCGTGAGCGCGATGTTGATCTCCAGCGAGCCGATTTCCGACAGGAAGGAGAGGCAGATCGTCTGCAGCGAGAGGAAGTCGATGCTCGAGGCCCCGCCGCAGATGACGGCCGGGGGCGTGATCTCGATCTTCTGGCTCTCCCCCGCAAGGATGATGCTGGCCTGCCCCGTAATGATGTTGGCGAGCTCGGAGACGGCGCTGTTCGTGAGCTTGCGCAGCTCGGCCGGGAGCTTGTCGGGAAGCATGGCCTTGGCCACGGCGAAGGCGACGTTGTCGTCCATCGAGTAGACGACCTGCCCCTTCACCATGCCCGTGACGCCTATGATGATGGAGACCTGCTTGGAGGGAACCGGCGCTTCCTTGACGTTGATCGCGTTCCGGTTCAGCTTGACCTTAAGCTCCTTCTGGAACGTGGTGATCGCGGCCGTTATGAACGGGTTCGCGTACTCTGCCCTCATGAATGCTCCTTTCCGGCGCTATTCCTCGCCGCGAGCGGGATCGTGATCTCGAACGAGCTTCCCTTCCCGAGCTTCGAGCGGACCTCTATCGCTCCGCCGAGCTTCGCGACCTCGGCCTTGACCGCCGCGAGGCCGACTCCCCTGCCGGAGGTCATCGACGCCTCCTTCCTCGTGGAGAAGCCGTCGGCGAACAGGAGGGCGAAAAGCTCCGAGCTCTGGAGGCTCCGGCCCTCGGGGATCAGCCCCTTCTCGCGGGCGACGAGCTCGATCTCCCTCGGGTTGATGCCGCGCCCGTCGTCGCGGAACTCGAGGATCATGGCCGCCTTCTCCATGCTTATGGCGAGCTGGATCCTGCCCTCCGGCGGCTTCTGGATCGCCTCGCGCTCGTAGGGATACTCGATCCCGTGGTCGACCATGTTGTTGACCAGGTGGATGCAGGCCTCCGCGAGGCCTTGGTAGCGATCGGGCACGATCTTCTGCTCGCCTCCCACGATGGCCATCGGGGCGACCTTCTTGCCGAGCCGCTCCGCCGTGGTCGCGGCGACGAAGGCCAGGCGCGTGAAGAGCTCCGAGACGGGGATCTTGCGGAAGGAATCGAGGAAGGACAGGAGCCTCGCGTCGTCCGGGGTCTTCTTCAGGACGTAGAGCACGAGCTTGCGGAAGGCGTCCCTCGGCATGGTGATGCCGCTCGCCTCCTCGAGCCACTTCTCGCCCATCGCGTCGGTGATGGCCCGGAGCTCCCGGTAGTAGGCCTTGCGGAGCTGGCTCAGCATCTCCTTGTACGAGACCTCGGTGCCGAGGAGGCGGCTGTCCCCGAGGAGGGTCTCGGCCTCGTGGGCGAGCTCCTGGGAGGCATCGAAGGCGAAGAATCCCGCGTCGCCCTTGAAGCCGTGCAGGGCGCGCGCGAAATCGGCGGCCTCCTCGCCCGAGGGCGCCTTCCCGGCGTAGACCTCCAGCCTGGCGAAGAGGTCGTCGGCCGATTCGAGGAAGCGGGCGAAGGAGTGCTTGTTGTTGAGCGCCCGCAGGATGCGCTTCTGGATGGCGGCTTCCGCCCGGCCCTTCTCCTCGCTCGCCCTGGCCAGGGTGACGTCGGCGAGGATGCAGAGGATCCGCTGGCCGGCGGTCTCCTTGTAGGAGATCTCGATGATCCGGTCGCGGATGCTCGTCTGCTTCTCGGTGAGGTCGATGATGATCCCCGCCTTGGACTTGCCCGAGAAATAGAGCTCGAAGCCCTGCCGGAAGTCGGCTATCGTGTCGCTCCTCCCGGGGAAGAGGACGTCCGGGACGGATTGCCCGCCTATCTCCTTGCCGAAGATGCCGAGGCAGCCCTTCGAGTAGCTCGGGTCGACGACGAGGGAGGAGCCGAAGGTGAAGAAGCCCTCCTCGGCGTTGTCCAGGATGTTGCGGAGCGAGGCGGTCCGCTCCTCGACGACGCGCTCGAGGCCCCGGTTGGTCTCCGCGATCGTGTCGGTGGCGAGCCTGAGCTGGTTGCTCGTCCGCCAGGAGCGGACCAGCATGGCCAGGAACAGGGCGTCGAGGAAGAGGATGACGGCGAGGATGCTGGCCGTCGACCAGCGGATGTCCTCGAAGGTGGAGAGGGGCCCCGAGGCCAGCATGACCCAGCCAAGCCGGGGCAGGCCGATGCTCGCTACGTAGCGGTCCGTGATGCTGGAGGAGCGGATCAGGAACTCCCCGGCCAGTATCCGCGCCTTCCAGGGGAGCAAGGCCCCGTCG
The DNA here is from genome assembly GCA_022711355.1 of Spirochaetota bacterium. Classification (GTDB taxonomy): domain Bacteria; phylum Spirochaetota; class Spirochaetia; order Treponematales; family Rectinemataceae; genus JAKLFE01. The sequence goes on from JAKLFE010000042.1 coordinate 31,948, forward strand.
CCGAAGGCGTTGCCGGCGAGGGCCGCCCGGCTCTCGCCGAACTCTATGTAGTCGCCCTCCTCGTTGACGAGGGCAATCGTCGAGCCCGCGGCGATATAGTTCCCCTCGATTATCCGCCTGACCGTCTGGGTGGAGATATCGGAGGAGACGACCCCGATCATCCGGCCGCCCGCGCGCACCTGCATGGAGATGGAGACGATGATCTTCCCCGTCTGCAGGTCCTTGTAGGGAGCCGAGACGACGACTCCCTCCTTCGCGAGGGCCTGGAGGAACCAGGGCCTCGTGGTCCAGTCGTAGCCCTCGGGCGCGCGCCAGCCCGAGCCATACGAGGCGAAACCCCGCCGGGAGGGCGGCTCGGCGCTGCCGTAGAAAATGTCGATGAAGTCGGAATCGCCGCCGAGGACCCCGGCAAGGAAGGCTCGGGTGCCCTCCTCTCGTCCTTGCTGGGCCGCTATCCCCGCCGCGATGGTGGAGATCGTCTCTCCCTTCGTCGCAATCCACGATTCCACCAGGGCGGTCGACTCATGGAGGGCGACATCGGCGATCTTCTCGACGAGCCTATTCGAGGAGAGGACGTAGGTCACGCTCACGAAGACGCAGGCGCCGAGCGAAGCGGAAACGAGCAGTATCGAAAGCAGTATCCGCTCTGTCTTAGTATAGATCCTCTGCTTTGCGGCCTTCATAGCACTCCGTCGATTGGAAAAAGGATAGGGACCGATTCCTAATACTGCAATTATTATTAGTATCTATATTATCTCTATTATGAAGAATATCAAATTTTATCCTGCATTTTTCACCACGAAGCTTTTATCCTATTTTATTCCCTGATAATAAATAAGGCCGCCGTGCAGGGCATCGGCGGCCTAGGTCAGCTTTAGTTGATATATTTACATCGAATTACTATCGATAAACCTCGATCCTCGGTAGCGAGGTCCATATACATCCTATCTGCAGACCTCGATCCCTGGCAGCTTCTTGCCCTCGAGGAGCTCGAGGGAGGCGCCGCCGCCGGTGGAGACGTGGCTCATCTTCTCGGCGAGCCCGAACTTGTTGACGGCCGCGACGGAGTCGCCCCCGCCGACCACGGTGGTAGCGCCCTTGGACGTGGCCTCGGCCACCATCTTGGCCACCTCGCCCGTGCCCTTCGCGAAGGCCTCGAACTCGAAGACGCCGACGGGCCCGTTCCAGACCACCGTCTTGGCCGCGGCGATCACCTCCTTGTAGCGGGCGAGGGTCTTGGGCCCTACGTCCATGCCCATGAGCTCGTCGGGGATGTCCAGGCCGTCGACGGCCTTGGCAGCCGCCGCGGCGTCGAAGGTAGCCGAGCAGAGGTGGTCGAGGGGGAGGACGATCTCGACGCCGGCCTTCTTGGCGGCCTCGAGGATCTTCTTCGCCGTGTCGAGCTGGTCGTCCTCGACGAGGGACTTGCCGATCTTATGGCCCTGGGCCTTGAGGAAGGTGTAGGCCATGCCGCCGCCGATGACGAGGGCGGAGGCGTTCTTGAGCAGGGACTCGAGGACGGCGATCTTCGAGGAGACCTTGGCGCCGCCGATGATGGCGACGAGGGGCTTCTTCGGGCTCGTGACGATGGGCTCGAGGTAGGCCACCTCCTTCTCCATGAGGAAGCCGCCGACCGAGGCCTTCAGGAACTTGGCGACGGAGGCGGTGGAGGCGTGGTCGCGGTGGGCGGTGCCGAAGGCGTCGTTCACGAAGACCTCGCCGTAGGTGGCGAGCTCCTTGGCGAGCTTGTCGCGCTCGGCCGCGTCCTCGCTCGTCTCCTCCTTGTGGAAGCGGGTGTTCTCGAGCATGACGATGGTCCCGTCCTTCTGGGACTCGACGAAGTCCTTCTTGCCGAAGCAGGAGTCCTCGCCGGCGAAGACGACGGGACGGCCGAGCTTGTCCGCGAGGTAGGCGGCGACGGGGGCCATGCGGTGCTTGCCCGCGACGTACTTCGCCTCGTCGAAGGCCTTGCCGTCCTTCTCCGCCTTCTCCTTGGCCTTCTTCAGGTCCTTCTTGGGGTCGCCGAGGTGGGACATGAGGACGAGGGACTTCGCGCCCTGCTCAATGACGTACTTGATCGTGGGGATGGCGGCGACGATGCGGGTGTCGTCCTGCACCTTGCCGTCCTTCATAGGCACGTTGAAGTCGACGCGCATGACGACGCGCTTGCCCTTGAGCTGGATGTCCTTGACGGTCTTGATCATAGTAAGCCTCCCTTAAATGAGGAGAATGAACCACAGAGGCACAGAAACACAGAGACACAGAGGTAAGATGGAGTATGAATGAGAGGGCGAATGCTGCGGATACGTAGCTCCAGCCTGCCCGCGCGATCACCCTCTTCCCTTCTTCTCTCTTTCATTCGCTCTGTGCCTCTGTGCCTCTCTTGACTATTCCTTCTGTCTCGGCACGGTAATAAAAAAAGGCTGTCCGAAGCGGTTAAGCCCGGACAGCCCTTCATTCACGCGTTGCGCGTTCCTTACTTCTTGGAAGCCATGTACTTGAGGAGGTCGACGACGCGGTTGGAGTAGCCCCACTCGTTGTCGTACCAGCTCACGAGCTTGAAGAAGCGCTTCTCGCCGGGCAGGTTGTTCTGCTTGGTGGCGAGGCTGTCGTAGATCGAGGAGCGGGGATCGTGGATGTAGTCGGTGGAGACGAGCTCCTCGTCGCTGTAGCCGAGGATGTCCTTCAGGTAGGTCTCGGAGGCCTTCTTGAGCAGGCCGTCGATCTCCTCGATGGAGGAGTCGCGGGCGGCGGTGAAGGTGAGGTCCACGACGGAGACGTCGAGGGTCGGGACGCGGAAGGACATGCCGGTGAGCTTGCCCTTGGTCTCGGGGTAGACCTCGCCGACGGCCTTGGCGGCGCCGGTGGTCGAGGGGATGATGTTGGCGGAGGCCGCGCGGCCGCCGCGCCAATCCTTCTTGGACACGCCGTCGACGGTCTTCTGGGTCGCGGTGGTGGAGTGGATGGTGGTCATGAGGCCCCGGTCGAGGCCGACGCCCTCCTTGAGCAGGACGTGGACCAGGGGGGTGAGGCAGTTCGTGGTGCAGGAGGCGTTGGAGACGACGACGTGCTTGGCGGGATCGTACTTCTCGTGGTTGACGCCCACGACGAAGGTGGGGATCTTCTTGGCCTCGTCGGCGCTCTTCGCGGGGGCGGAGATGATGACCCTCTTGGCGCCCGCGTCGAGGTGGCCCCAGGCCTTCTCGTTGCAGAACAGGCCCGTGGACTCGATGACGTACTCCACGCCGAGCTTGGCCCAGGGGAGGTTCTTGAGCTCCTTCTCGGCCATGACGCACTTGACCTCGTGGCCGTTGACGACGAGGATGTCGGCCTCGGCCAGGGAGGGATCGCTCTTCTTGGCGGAGATCTTCGCCTTCATGCGGCCGTGGATGGAGTCGTACTTGAGCTGGTAGGCGAAGTACTCGGCGTCGGTGGAGATATCGACGACGGCGACGACATCGATCTTGTCTTTGCCCAGGAGGCCCTGATCGACGATGGCCTGGAACACGAGGCGGCCAATCCTCCCGAAACCGTTGATCGCTACTTTCACAAAGACCTCCTATGAAACTAGGATGAATCTATATATTTATACTCAATATTACAGAAAAAGGTATTCCATGTCAACGACTTCGGGTTTTCCGCGAGGCCCCATCGCTCGCACGATGCAAGTTTATGCAAAATCCCCGGGTAGTCCAGCCTTGCCCCGCCCGAAGCTCGGTCTTTCAATCAGCCAAGATTCGTAGTAAACTTAACCCTGCCCGATGCCGATACTCATGATGTCGGATCCGTATCATAGTTCCCCTCCCAGTCTACTATGGTACGTCCGATACCCGTAACGGGCAGGCCGGTTTCCCCAACCGGCCTTTTTTTATTACTCGCTCCCGGGCTCCGGAGCTCCCCTCGGCGGAAGCCCTCAACTTGACCAAGGGCCGCGCCTTCGCGTAGGCTAGGCCATGCCTTCTCCCTCCCCTTCCGCGAAGGCGGTGCGCATCCTCCTTATCGCCTCCGTGGTCGTGGCCCTCCTCTTCGGGGCGGTAGCGGGCATCGCCATCGCCGCGACGAGCAACATCCGGGACAGCGAGAATTTCCAGGACTTCAAGCTCGACCTGCCCACCAAGATCTACGACGTCAAGGGCCGCCTCGTGACCGAGTTCTTCTCGGAGGAGAAGCGCGAGATGGTCTCGGTCAAGGAGCTTCCCCGCCACCTCATCGACGCGATGATCACGCGCGAGGACCAGTCCTTCTTCAAGCATCACGGCTTCACCTTCAAGGGCATCTTCCGCGCCGCCTGGGGTGTCCTGACCCATACCAGCCGCGGCGGCGGCTCCACCATCACCCAGCAGCTGGCGGGCACCCTCTACGCCGACCGCCGGGACATCAGCTACAAGCGCAAGCTCGTGGAGCTCTGGTGGGCCCTCCAGCTCGAGCGGCGCTACACCAAGGAAGAGATCCTCGAGCAGTACCTCAACCGCATGATCATGGGCTCGGGAGGCTTGTACGGGGTCGAGGCCGCGAGCAAGTACTTCTTCGGCCACTCGGCCCGCGAGATCAGCCTGGCCGAGTCGGCCGTCCTCGTCATCCAGCTCTCGAGCCCGGGCAAGTACAATCCCTTCACGAATCCCAACAACGCCTACGCCCGCTCCAAGGAAGTCCTCTCCCAGATGGTCGAGCTCGGCTACGCCACCAAGGAGGAGGCCGAGGCCTCCTTCGAGGACTACTGGGCCAACTTCGACTACTCGCGGGCGGTGCAGGGGGCCTTCTTCACCCGGGAGGACGCGGCCCCCTGGTTCAGCGAGTACGTGCGCCGCCAGCTCGAGGATACGCTCTACGGCTCCCTCGACCTGTATACGGACGGGCTGGCGGTCCATACCACCCTCGACCTCGACCAGCAGCGCCTCGCCGACCGCTACATGAAGGAAGGGATCGCGACGGCCAACGCCAACTTCCGCCGCTCGAGCGGGGAGCGGCTGGCCGACGCCGACCAGCTCTACGTCCCCATAGTCGAGATGCTCGGGCTGGCCTTCGACCTCGAGGCCCTCTTCGCCTCGGACGGGAAGGTCAAGTCGAGGACCTACGAGTACTACCAGAAGAGCATCAACCCGACGGTGGACGCCCTGTCGCTCCTCTTCGGGCTCCCACCGCTCAAGGCCATGGCCAACGCCGGCTCGGGCCGGGTCAAGAGCGAGCTCGAGAAGACGACGGTCGAGGGGGCCCTGGTCACGATCGAGAACGAGACGGGCCACATCACCGCCCTGGTGGGCGGCTCCAAGTACGACGCCTCGAACCAGCTCATCCGCGCGGTCCAGGGCGACCGCCTCATGCCCGGCTCCTGCTTCAAGCCCCTGTACTACTCGGCGGCCATCGACTCGCGCAAGTTCACCGAGGGCACGCTGATCTACGACAGCCCCGTGGTCTTCTACAACGAGGACGGCACGCCCTACACCCCCCTCAACTTCAAGGGCGAGTGGAAGGGATCCGTCCTGACCTGGTACGCCCTCGCCCACTCGATGAACGTGCCCTCGCTCAAGATCCTCGACGGCATCGGCTTCGACGCGGCGATCGACCGGGCGGCCGCCCTCCTCGACATCAGCGATCCGGAGCAGGTCCGACGGACCTTCCCCCGGGTCTATCCCCTCGGCCTGGGCGTCATCGGCACGACGCCCCTGCGCATGGCGAGGGCCTTCGCGGTCTTCGCCAACCAGGGCAAGGAGGTGACGCCCATCTCCATCCGCTCGGTCGAGGACCGCAACGGCCGCGTCATCCTCGAGCCCGAGAAGGACCTGCGGACCCAGCAGAAGAAGAAGGGCGCCTCGCTCCAGGTCGTCAGCCCCCAGAACGCCGCCGTCATGGT
>JAKLFE010000043.1 GCA_022711355.1 Spirochaetota bacterium
GCTCCTGCTACATAGGCGACGTCATGGAGAACTACGAGCTCCACCGCGAGCTCCTGGGCCTGCCCCGCTACGCCTTCCCCGCGGCGATGCTCTGCCTCGGCTACCCCACCGCCCAGCAGCGCGAGCGCCCCCAGCCCCCGCGCTTCGACCGCCGCCACGTCGTCTTCGCGGACCGCTACGAGCGCCGCAGCCCCGAGGACTTCGCCCAGATGTTCGGGGGCCCCTTCTACGCCGGGGCGAGCCTCCTTCCCGGGGCGGGCAACTACGGCCAGCACGTGTACCGGCGCAAGTTCGCCGCCGGCTACAGCCTCGAGATGCGCCGCTCCGTGCGCCGCGCCCTCGAGGAGTGGAAGTAGGCCGCTTCCCGCGCCTGGCGCCGCGCCATGGAAAACGAAGGGCCGCCCGATAGGGCGGCCCTTTTTTACGCGTTAGGCGGACTTACTTGCGGGGCAGGGGCGTATAGGTCTTGGAGGGATCCCAGGCGCCCTCGCGCTCCTCGCCCTTGATGCTCGGGATCTGCAGGACCTGGCCCGGGTAGATGAGGTTCGGGTTGTTCGGATCCCGGAAGGTCTTCTTGTTGGCCTCGTAGATCACCGGCCACTTGAGGGGGTTGTTGTAGATGAAGGGGTACTCCGCGATCCGCCATAGGCAGTCGCGGCGCGCGGGGATGAGCCTTACCGTGTAGGTGGCGGGCAGGGGCGGGGTCCCCGAGGCGGCCTTGACCCCGGAGAGGGCGGTCAGCACGGCGCGGGCGTGGTCCCGGGCCGCGGGATACTCCTCGCCGCCGTAGGAGGCGGAGGAGGCCTCCATCTCGACCTTCGCCGCCGCGTACTCGGCGGGGTAGGCCTTGGGGGCTCCCGCCTTCTCGGCCCAGGCGAGGCGATCCCTGGCCTGGGCCATGGCGCGCTCGGCCTCGGCCTTGGCCACCATCTTGGCCACGTACTGGTCGGAGAGGGAGGCGTATTCGCTGGCCTGGGCGGCGTAGCCGGCGGCGGAGTCGTAGTCCCCGTCGCCGAAGGCCTTCTCGGCCATGGCCTTGAGCTCGATGCTCCGCTGGTAATAGGAATTGTCCTTGAGGCTCTGCGCCTGCAGGCTCACCGCCGCGGCGAGGAGCGCGAGGACGAGTATCGCTGCGAGCTTTTTCATGGTTCTTTCCCCTTCCCTCACCGGGCCGCGGCCTGGCCGACCAGGGCGTCGGCCTCCTGGGCCTTGCGGGCGCTGTCGGCCGCGGCCGCGGCCGCCGCCTCCATCGCCTCCTTGGCCTTTGCCCGCTTGACTGCGGCCTCGTCGTAGGCCGCGTCGAAGGCGGCCTTGGACTCGTCGAAGGCGGCCTTGGCCTCCTCGTACTCGCCCGAGGTGAGCTTGGCCACGCCCCGCTCGTAGACCGCGAGGGCCTCGTCGTACTGCTGCTTGACGGCGACCTGGGCCTTGATCTCCTCGGACTTCTGCTTGGCGTCGTCGGACTTCTGCTTGGAGCCCGTGGCCTCGGCCTGGCGGCCCTTCTGGACCACGAGGTTGAAGCGGAGGATGGCCTCGTCGAGCAGGTCGACGCCGGAGGCGCGGGAGTCGAGGGCCCCGGTGGCCCACATGCCCTCCTCGGCGGCGTACTTGTTCTCGGCGAGCTGGTTGTTGCCGGAGTCCCACTTGGCGTAGTCCTTCTCGGCTATGCCCGCGCGGAGCTCCCCGCCCACGGAGCGCTTGTAGGCGAGCTCGAAGTAGAGCCGCGCCTCCTCGAAGGCGGCGACGGAGGGCTCGTGCTTGCCCGACTCGACGAGGGCGGCGGCGGCGGCGTAGGCCTTCTCTCCGGCCTGGAAGCGGTCGGCGGCCTTCGCGTCGGCGCCGGCCTTGAGGGCCGTGGCCTTCATCTGGTCGGCCTGCTCGCGCTTGGCCTCGGCCAGCGCGACGACGCCCTTCGCGATGAGGGCCTCGTAGGAGGCGATCGAGGCCTCGAGGGCGGCCTTGGCCTCGCCGGATTTCTGGGCGTCCTTGGAGGCCGCGTTGTGCGACTCCACGGCGGAGGCGTACTTCGCCTCGGATGCCTTGTAGTCCTCGGGGAGGACCTCGAAGAGCTTCAGGTCGAAGGACTTCTTCTTGAGCTCCTTCGCCTTGGCGAGGAGGGCGTCGAGATCGGCCTGGCTGGCGCCCGCCAGGGCCTTGGGCTCGGGTGCCGGCTCCGCGGGCTTCTCGATCGGGGCGGGCTCGGGCTCGGGGGCCGCGGGCTTGGAGGCGCAGGAGCCGAGGAGGAGGGCGATCAGCACGAGCAAGGACGCCGAGGCTCGTAAGTTTTTACCTGGAATCATAGGCATCCTCCTGGGATTCGTATGGGATATACCCATATACTACCATGACGATCGGCCCAGGGCAAACCTTTGCTCGAAAAAAAGGCGTTTTCCGGGCGGAGGATCATGCGCGGCCGCTCATCGGCGCCGCCGGAATCTCGATGCGCCACAAAGGAATACGGCGATCGTCAGCCCCGACCCGCCGGATCGGTCCCGGGACCGATCCGATTTGCCAGGGGCCTCCCAGGGCCGATATACTCTCGCGGGCGAGGACCGCCGGCTAACGAGCCCTCGGTCGTGTAACCTTCCGGGTATCGAGCGCGCCTTCGAAGGTATGGCGCGGAGGAGCATCCATGACCGAAAGCCTCGAAATGTACCTCGAGACCATCAGCCTCCTCCACGACCGGATGCGCATCGCGAGGGTCACCGACATCGCCGCCGAGCTCGGCGTCTCCAAGCCCTCGGTCCACGCGGCCCTCCACGAGCTCGAGCGCCGGGGCCTGGCCCGGCACGAGCACTACGGCGAGGTGCATCTGAGCGCCGAGGGCCGGGAGGCCGCCGCCGAGATCCGCGGGCGCCACGAGCTCCTCGCGGCCTTCCTCCGCGAGGTGGTGGGCGTCTCGCCCCAGACCGCGGAGCGGGACGGCTGCCGCATCGAGCACTACCTCTCCGAGGAGACCATGGAGCGCATCAAGGCCCTGGCGGGCGAGGCCCTCTCGCGGAAGGGCCCGGCCGGGGAGGGGGAATAGGTTTCGCCTAACGCGGCGTCGGCAGGATCGGGCCTGCGCCCGGGGCCTCGGGCCGGCGGCCGGGCAGGCCCCGGGTCACGATGAAGTTGAGGGCGGCGACGGCCGCCCCGCCCAGGAAGACCCAGCGGTAGCCGGCCTCGCCCCCGCTCCGCCACGCGAGGCCCCCGAGCATCGGGAGGAACATCGACACCGCGTGGTCGATGCTGATGCCCGCGGAGAGGGTGGGGGAGAGGTCCTCGGGCCGCCTCACCATGCGCTTGACGTAGACGGCCCTGGTCATCGAGACGGCGTCCGAGGCCTGGTCGAAGACGTAGCAGGCCGCGACCACGGCGAGGGCGGCGCCCGCGGGCAGGAGGGAGGGGGCGAAGGCGTAGGCGAGGCAGACGCCGACGGTGAGGAAGGCCTCCCCCCCGAGGACGGCCCGGGGGCCGAAGCGGTCCGTCAGGCGGCCGACCGCCGGCTTGACGACGACGCCGAGGAGGGAGACCAGGAGGAAGAGGAAGGTCATCGTCGAGACCGGCTGGCGGAAGAGGTCGACGAGCATCCAGGGGCCGAAGGTGATGAACAGCTGCTTGCGGGCCCCGTAGAGCACGGAGATGAGGTAGTAGCGGGAGTACTCGCGCCGCAGGACGAAGCGCGGGCGGGGCCCGGGGCGATGGCGGGGGCTCATGGCCAGGAAGCAGGCCGCGGCGGAGAGGTAGAAGGCGGCGCCCGCGCTGAAGGCCCCGCGGTAGCTCAGCGAGGCGTAGGAGAAGAGGGCGAGGAGGGTCACCGAGCCGGCCACGAGGGCCAGGGTGTTGGCTGCCGCGAAGCGCCCGAGGGCCGAGCCCTCGTCCCCCTCGGCGGCGAAGGACATGCCGATCGCGTTGCCCAGGGGCATGTAGACGTGGGCCCCCGAGCTGTAGACGAAGACCGTGGCGATCATGAGGCCGTAGGAGGCGGGGATCCAGCCCAGGGCGAGCATGCCCGCCCCCGCGGCGAGGTTGGCGATCATGGCTATCCGCACCTCGCCGAGGAGGGCGAGGGAGGCCACGAAGAGGCTCACGAGGAAGCCCGGCAGCTCCCGGGGGAATTCCAGGAAGGTGCGCCGCGCCACGTCCAGGGCGAAGGCGTCCTTGAGGTAGTTGTTGAAGGCGGCCGAGTTGACGCAGGCGCCGAGGCCCATGAGGACGCTCGCGGCGAGGAAGAGGCGCCGGTCGCGGGCCTCGGGGAGGCCCGTCATGCCTTGGAGACCGAGACGCGCCAGGTCCTGTCCCCCGCCTCGACCTCGGCGTAGCCCGCGGCCCCGGCGGGGGCCTCGGTCCAGGCGAGGGAGAGGGCGAGGGTCTCGGACTTGACGAGGTCGGAGAAGCGCTCCAAGGCGGCGCGGAGCTCGCCGTCGCCCGCGATCTCGAGCCTCACGCGGTCGGTCACCTCGAGGCCCCCCTCCTTGCGCAGGCCCTGCACGCCGCGCACGAGGTCGCGGACGTAGCCCTCGGCGAGGAGCTCGGGGCTGATCTCGGCGTCGAGGGCCACCGTGAGGGTGCCCTCGTTCAGCACCTTGAGGCCCTCCTTCTCGACGCGGCGCACCTCCACCTTGGACTTGTCCAGGGCGAAGCGGCGGCCCGCCGCCTCGAGCTCGAGGGAGGCCCCCTCGAGGAGGCTGGCGACCTGGGCCCCGCCGAGGGCCTCGATGCGCGCGGCCGCCTCCTTCATGTCCTTGCCGAGCTCCTTGCCCAGGACGCGGAAGTTGGCCTTGGCGGAGTACTCGACGAGCTCCTCCTCGTTCTCGCGGAAGACCACGCGCTTGACGTTGAGCTCCTCGCGGAGGATCTCCTCCATCTCCCGGAGCACCGCGCGCTCCTCGGCGACCTTGGTGACCAGGTGGACCGAGGCCAGGGGCTGGCGCACCTTGATGTCGCTCTGCACGCGGAGGGCGCGGCCCATCGAGACCGCGTGCCGCACCGAGGCCATCTTGCGCTCGAGCTCCTCGTCCCGGTAGCGCGCGTCGTACTCGGGCCAGCCGCAGAGGTGGACCGACTCGGGCTCGCCCTCGGAGCGGAGGTTGCGCCACATGGCCTCGGAGATGAAGGGGACGAAGGGCGCCGCCACCAGGGCCAGGCGCTTGAGCACGCGGTTCAGGGTGGCGTAGGCCTCGGCCTTGTCCGCGTCGGCGGCCCCGTCGGCCCTGCCCGCCGCCGGGCGCCAGAAGCGGCGGCGGGAGCGGCGGATGTACCAGTTGTTGAGGCTGTCGACGAAGTCCACGATGGGCGCTATCGCCTGGGGCAGCTCGTAGGCCTCGAGGCCGTCGCCGACTCCCTTCACCAGGCCCTCGCAGACCGAGAGGATCCAGCGGTCGAGGGGATTGCGCGCGTCCAGGGGCGCCTCGCCGGGGCCTGCGTCGTCGGCCGAGACGCCGTCTACGTTGGCGTAGGTGACGAAGAAGCCGTAGGCGTTCCACAGGGGGATGAGGATGCCCTTGAGGACCTCCTTGACCCCCTCGTCGGTGAAGCACAGGTCGCCGGCCGAGAGCACGGGCGAGTTCATGAGGTAGAGCCTGAGGGCGTCGGCGCCGAACTTGTCGATCACCTCCATGGGGTCGGTGTAGTTGCGCTGCGACTTGGACATCTTCTTGCCGTCGGCCGCGAGGACCATGCCCGAGACGATGCAGTTCTGGAAGGCGGGCCGGTCGAAGAGGGCGGCCGCGAGGACCGTCAGCGTGTAGAACCAGCCCCGGGTCTGGTCGAGGCTCTCCGAGATGAAGTCGGCGGGGTAGTGCTCCTCGAAGTGCTTCTTGTTCTCGATGGGGTAGTGCACCTGGGCGTAGGGCATGGAGCCCGACTCGAACCAGCAGTCGAGGACCTCGGGGATGCGCCGCATGACGCCCCCGCACTCGCACTTCGCGGTGATCTCGTCGACGAAGTGCTTGTGGAGGTCGGCCGGCCGGACGCCGGAGAGCTTCTCGAGCTCGTCGCGCGAGCCCACGCAGACGGTCTTGCCGCAGGACTCGCACTTCCAGATCGGCAGGGGGTTGCCCCAGTAGCGGTTGCGCGAGATGGCCCAGTCGCGGGCGTTCTCGAGCCACTTGCCGAAGCGCCCATCCTTGATGTGGGCGGGCACCCAGCGGATCTTCGCGTTGGCCGAGAGCATCTTGGGCTTGACGGCGTCCATCCGCACGAACCAGGAGCCGACCGCGCGGTAGATCAGGGGATGGGAGCAGCGCCAGCAGTGGGGATAGGCGTGCAGGATCTGCTCGCGGCGGACGAGCTTGCCCTCGGCCTTGAGGCGCTCCATGATGTCCTTGTCGCAGTCCTTGACGAACCTTCCCGCGTAGTCGCCCACCTCCGCGGTGAACCTGCACTCCGCGTCGACGGGGCAGACCGTGGGCACGCCCGTGCCCTTCAGGACCTCGTGGTCGTCCTCGCCGAAGCCGGGCGCCGTGTGGACGATGCCCGTGCCGTCCCCGGTGGTGACGTGGCCCCCGGTCACGGTGCGGAAGGCGTTGGATTCGCGCAACGCGGCGAAGTAGGGGAAGAGGGGCTCGTACTCGATGCCCGCGAGCTCGGCGCCCTTCTTGCGCCAGAGGATCTCGGGCATCGCGCCTTCCTTGTAGTAGGCGGGGAGCCGCGACTCGGCCAGGAGGTAGCGCTCCTCGCCGTCCCGCACCAGGACGTAGTCGATCTCCGGCCCGAGGCAGAGGGCGAGGTTCGAGGGGAGGGTCCAGGGCGTGGTCGTCCAGGCCAGGAGGTAGGTACGTCCCTCCGCCAGGCGGAGGGCGTCCGCGAGGCCGGCCAGGGAGGCGGGCGCGGAGACCGCCTTGAAGCGGAGGGTGATGGCCGGGTCGTGGACGTCCTTGTAGCCGCCGAGGGCCAGCTCGTGGTTGGACAGGACGGTCGAGCAGCGGGGGCAGTAGGGGAGGATGTAGTGGCCCTCGTAGACCAGGCCCTTGTCCCACAGGCTCTTTACCACCCACCAGATGGACTCCATGTAGTCGGGGTCCATGGTCTTGTAGTCGTGGTCGAAGTCGACCCACCTGCCCGCGCGGGTCATGATGGTCCGCCACTCCTTGACGTAGCGGAGGACCGAGGCACGGCAGGCCTCGTTGAACTTCGCGATGCCGTACTTCTCGATGTCGGTCTTGGAGTCGAGGCCGAGCTCCTTCTCGATGAGGTTCTCGACCGGCAGGCCGTGGCAGTCCCAGCCGAAGCGGCGCTCGACCTTGAAGCCGCGCATCGTCTTGTAGCGGGGGATGATGTCCTTGATCGTGCCCGGGACGAAGTGGCCGAAGTGGGGCAGGCCCGTGGCGAAGGGGGGGCCGTCGTAGAAGACGTACTCGGGCGCCCCCTCGCGCTGGGTGATGGAAGCCTCGAAGATCCTCCGCTCCTCCCAGAATCGGACTATGTCCTCCTCCATGCGCGGAAAGCTGACCTTCGGATCCACGGGCTTGTACACGATGACTTCCTCCAGCGGTTGGTTCCGGCGAGTATGCCATGGAAAGCGGCCGCTTTTCCAGTATGGCGCCGCTTCCGCTCCCTTCACCGGCGCGGTATAGTTCCCGAGGGGGGAAACGATGAAGAACTGCTCCGTCCTGCTCTGCCTGGCCCTCGCCGGGGCCCCGCTCGCCTCGGCCGAGGCATGGGACGCCGCCCTGCCCGCGAGCCTCGACCGGATGGCGGAGAACTACTACCAGCCCGTCGTGCAGACGGTCTTCGGCACCTTCACCTACGCCTACTCGAGCCTCCCGAGCCCCTTCTCGCGCTGGCTCGAGGAGGGCCTGGGGACGGCCATGACCCGGACCTCCCGCCTGAAGCTCCTCAACCGCTCGGCGGCCGCGGCCATGGACCCCGCCTTCGCCAAGGAGTACGGGGACTTCTTCGCCCAGGCCGACGGGGGGGCCCTCCTCCACGGCAACTACTTCGACGAGGGCGGGGAGGTGCGGGTCCGCCTCGAGCTCACGAGCGTGGCCGACCGGACCCTCATCGGCGTCTCCGAGTTCAGGGTGCCCAAGCGCTCCCTGCCCCAGGGCCTCGCCGTCGATCCCTCCAAGGCCATCGTCAAGGCGGCCGACGACCTCGGCCAGCTCCTCCCCCCGAAGAGCCACGGGGGCCTCGAGGTCTCGGTCAGCACCGAGCGCGGCGCGGGGGCCGTCTACCGCCTCGACGAGGAGATGACCATCCTCGTGACGGCCAACAAGGACGCCTACGCCAAGGTCTACAGCGTCAACGCCGCTGGGGAGGTGAGCCTCATCTGGCCGAACCAGTACGGCGGCTCGGGGCGCCTCTCCGCCGGCGCGGTGACCCGCATACCCAGCGACGAGGAGAAGCGGGCCTTCAGCTTCGTCATGGTGCCCCCCCTCGGGACCGAGTTCATCAAGGTCGTGGCCTCGACCCTTCCCTTCGCGCGGAACGAGGAGGGCTTCGCCTCCCTGGGCAAGGACCTCAAGGGGGTCATCACCCGGGGCGTAGCGGTCAAGCAGGCGGCGGCCTCCGCCGAGCGCGCCGAGGCCCTCGCGAGCTACGTGATCATGGACCGCAGGCGCTAGGCCGCCCGGGCCCGGCCCGCCTTCCTCCGCCTTCCCGCGCTTTGGGGCTCCCTCAAGAGGAGCCGGCGTGCTATACTACCCTACCGCCCGAGCTCCGCGACGACCTCCTCGGGCGGGCCCAGTACATCCAAGTCAGGGGGGCACATGAGCAGAGACGAAGACGCCGTCGAACCCGGATACTTCACCGAGGAGATCGATCCCGGCGAAGTCGAGCGCCTCGTCCTGCGCTTCCCCGCCGGCGACATCGTCCTCCTCCCCGCTTCGCCCTCCGCCGGCGGCCGAATCCGGGCCGACCTCGAGCTCCGGGGCCCCGCCCCGGCCCTCCCGGGATGGAAGCCCTCGGTCCGCCGCAGCGAGGGCATCCTGGTCCTCGCCGACGAGGGCCGCTCGGGCGTCCGCGTCTCCGAGGCCCGGATCCAGGTCCCCCTCTCGTTCCGCGACGTCGAGGCCCACAGCGGCTCGGGCTCCATCGAGGCGCGGGGCATCGGCGCCGACCTCCTGGCCACCACGGAATCCGGCGATATCCGCGTCTCGGGCGGGGCCATGGTCGAGCTCTCCTCGGAGGGCGGCGGGATCGAGGCCGAGGGCTCGACCGGCCTCACGGCCCGGGTCGGCGCCGGGTCCCTGCGCTGCCGCGGCATCGACGGGCCGGTGAGCGTGGAGAGCGACTCCGGCGACGTGACGGTCGAGTCGGTCAGCGGCAACGTCATCATCATATCCGCCTCGGGGGACGTCGCCGTGCAGAAGCCCGGCGGCCGGCTCCGCATCTCCTCGGGCTCGGGCGACGTCGAGCTCGAGCTGGCCGGCCGCTTCGCCGGCGGGGAGGTGAGCACCTCCTCCGGCGACGTGAGCCTCGCCCTCTCGGGCGCCGACCTCGAGCTCCGGGCCGAGACCCTCTCGGGGGGCCTCGAGGCGCCCGGGGTCGAGGCCGCCGTCACCTCGGGGCCGCGGCGCTTCGCCCTCCGCCTTGGAGCGGGCGGCCGCCGCCTCCACATCCGCTCCGTGTCCGGCGACGTCGAGATCGACTGCTGATCCGGGCCTGAGGCCCTCCCTAGACCGCTCTCCCCGGCCGCTTGCTCAGCTCCCCGACGAGGGTCGAGAGGCAGGCGCCGAAGCTCGCCCTGACGACGGCGAGATCGCGGGGAGCGGCGAGCTCCCCTCCCGTGAGGTCGACGATGCCCCCGATCTCCGAGCCCCCGAGGCCCTCGAGGGCCTCCGCGGCCCATTCGGTCTCGATGGCGAAGACCGCGAGGCGCACGCCCATGCGGCGGGAGAGGTCGGGGAGCTTGGCCAGGGGCAGGACCTCTCGGCCGCCGAGCCTGGCTCCCCGCATGGCGGGGGCGGGGTGGAAGACGGCCGCGACCTCGAAGCCGTGGCGGGAAAGGCTCTCGTCCTCGAGGAAGGCGAGAGCGAGGTGCCCGGCGCCGACGAGGAAGACGGAGGAGTAGCTGTCGCGCCGCAGGAGGAGGCTGAGGGTCTCGGCGGTGGCCTGCACCGGGAAGCCGCGCTTCGGGCTCCCGAGGGCCCCCACCGAGCTCAGGTCCTTGCGGACCTGGATGGAGCGGAGGCCGAGGCGCCGGGCCAGGACCTCGGAGGAGAGCCACTCCTCGCCGGCCCGCCTCCGCTCCTCGAAGAGCCTGAGGTAGAGGGGCAGGCGGCGGAGGGTGGGCAGCGCGACGCCGACGGGATCGACCATCGCGCCACAGTATAGGTTGGCCGTGGCGTCCTGCCTAGCTCGGCTCGCGCGCGAGGTACGCGCCGATGCCCCTGGCCGCCCGCCTGCCGTCGCCCATCGCGAGGATGACGGTAGCGGCCCCCTGGACGATGTCCCCGCCGGCGAAGACGCCGGGCATCGAGGTCGCCCCGGAGCCGTCCACGAGGATGTTGCCGCGTCCGTTCACGGCCAGCTCGGGCGTGGTGGCCGTCACCAGGGGATTGGACTCGTTGCCCAGGGCGACGACGCAGGCGTCGGCCTCGAGGAGGTACTCGCTGCCGGGGAGGGGGACCGGCCTTGCCCTGCCGGAGGCGTCGGGCTCCCCGAGCCCGTAGCGCAGGCACTCCACCGCGCGCACCCGCCCCTCCTCGTCGCCGAGGATCCGGAGGGGATTGGCGAGGAAGTCGAAGATGACGCCCTCCTCCTTGGCGTGGCGGATCTCCTCGGCGCGGGCCGGCATCTCCGCCTCGGTGCGTCGGTAGATCACGCGGACCTCGGCCGCCCCCGCGCGGAGGGCCGTGCGGGCCGCGTCCATCGCGACGTTGCCCCCGCCGAAGACCGCCACGCGGGAGGCCGCGTACAGGGGCGTCGCGGCCCGCCCGCGGTCGTAAGCCTTCATCAGGTTCGAGCGGGTGAGGTACTCGTTGGCCGAGAAGACGCCGACGAGGTCCTCCCCGGGGATGCCCATGAACTTGGGCAGGCCGGCCCCGCTCGCCACGTAGACCGCGTCGAAGCCGTCCTCTCCCATGAGCTCGCGTATCGTGCGCGTGCGGCCCACGAGGAAGTCGCAGACCACGCGGACGCCGAGCTCCTCGAGGCTCCGGGCCTCCTCCTCGACGATGGCCTTGGGCAGGCGGAACTCGGGGATGCCGTAGACCGCCACGCCGCCTGGCTTGTGGAAGGCCTCGAAGACGGTGACCTCGTGGCCCGCGCGGGCCAGGTCGGCCGCCGCGGTCAGGCCCGAGGGGCCCGAGCCGACGATGGCGACGCGCTTGCCCGTGGGCGGGGCCTTGGGCGCGGGCCGGGACGCGGCCCGGGGCGAGCCCGCGGGCGACCGTGTACGGTCGGCGGCCGACCGTGTTCGGTCGGCGAGGAAGCGCTCCACCCGGCCGATCGCCACCGACTTCTCGGGGTCCTTCTCGATCCTGCCCACCGTGCAGGCGGCCATGCACTGCTTCTCCTGGGGGCAGACCCGGCCGCAGATGGCGGGCAGCATGCTCGCCGCGCGGATCGTCGCGAGGGCGCCGTCGAAGTCGGCCTTCGCCGCCTGGGCGAGGAAGCGGGGTATGTCGATGGACACGGGGCAGCCGGCCACGCAGGGCCTCGATGCGCAGCCGAGGCAGCGCAGGGACTCCACGACGGCCTGGTCCTCGGAGTAGCCGAGGGCGACCTCCTCCATGTTGCCGCGCCGCTCCCTCGGATCCTGGGCGGGCATCTCCTGCTGGGGGATGGCCCGGCGCTCCTTGGGGCCGAGGGAGGGCCTGGCCTCGAGCTCGCGCCGGAGCGCGGCGGCCGCGTCGCGCAGGGCCCCGGGGGTCTTGGTATCGCTCATCGCTCCTCCTCCCGCAGGCGCTCCGCGGCCTCGGCGAGCCGGCACTGGTGCGCCTCCTCCTTCTTGTAGGAGCCCAGGCGGCGCAGCATCGAGTCCCAGTCCACCGCGTGGCCGTCGAACTCGGGCCCGTCGACGCAGACGAACTTGACCTCGCCGCCGACCGTGACCCGGCAGCCGCCGCACATGCCCGTGCCGTCCACCATGATGGTGTTCAGCGAGGTCAGGGTGGGGATCCCGTAGGGCAGGGTCGCCGCCGCGCAGAACTTCATCATGGCCGGCGGGCCGATGGCGAAGACCTCGGCCGGGGCCGGGGAGGCGGCGCAGAGCTCCTTCAGGGGCTCGGTCACCAGGGCCTTGCGGCCCCGGCTCCCGTCGTCGGTGACCACGACCAGATCGTCGGCGATGGCGCGCAGCTCCTCTTCGAGGATGAGGAGCTCCGCGCTGCGCGCCCCCAGGATCACGGCCACGCGGTTGCCGGCGGCCTTCAGCGCCTGGACGATGGGGTACATCGGCGCCGCCCCGATGCCGCCGCAGACGCAGGCGACGGGGGCCTCGTGGGCGCGGATATCCGTGGGCCGGCCGAGGGGCCCGAGGAGGTGGGCGATGGACCCGCCCTCGGGCATGGCCGCCAGCTCGCGCGTGGTGGCGCCCACCGCCTGGAAGATGATGGTAATAGTGCCAGCTAACGCGTCGGCGTCCGCTATGGTCAGGGGTATGCGCTCGGAGAATCCGTCGTCGGGCATCAGGATGACGAACTGCCCGGCCTTCCGGGCGCGGGCGATATCGGGGGCCTCGAGCGCCATGCGGTACACGTCTCGCGAGAGCCGCTCCTTGCGGAGGATCTTAGTCATGTATACGTACCTCGATTGTGGATGTAGAAATTGAACCACAGAGGCACAGAGGCACAGAGTTAAGAGGGGATTCATGCTAGAGGACTGCTGTTGCAGGGCCGAAGGCCACATCGAAGCTATACGCCTCGATTGCCCTTCGCGCGTTTCTCTTCGCTTTTCTCTCTCTTCTTCCCTCTGTGTCTCTGTGCCTCTGTGGCATATCCCTTAATCGTGCGCGCGAGTCCTCACTTCATCGAGCGGCCGTAGTACGCGGCCGCGTAGATCGCCTTCACGTCGGCGACCGTGGGCTTGCCGGGGTTCGTGAGGCTGCAGGGATCGGCCAGCGCGTTGGCGCTCATGCGGTCGAGGACCTCGAGGAACCTCTTCTCGACGAAGTCCACTTCCCCGCAGTCCTTGAAGGCCGCGGGGATGCCGAGCTTCCGGTTGAGCTTCCGGATCTCCTCGGCGATGTCCGCCACGCCGAGGGCCTTCTCGATGGCGGCGTACTTGGGCGAGTACCTGCGGTTGAAATCCACGATGTAGGGCAGGAGGATGGCGTTCGCGAGGCCGTGGGTCACGCCGAACTCGCCGCCTATCTTGTGGGCGAGGGAGTGCACCAGGCCGAGGGAGGCGTTGGTGAAGGCCATGCCCGCGAGGGCCGAGGCGTTGTGCATGGCGAAGCGCGCGTCCATGTCCTTCGGGTTCTTGTAGGCCTTCTCGAGGTTGGCGAGCACCAGGGCGATGGCCTCGAGGGCGTAGGGGTCGGTGAAGGAGGTGGCGGCGGTGGAGGCGGCGGCCTCGACGGCGTGCGCCATGACGTCCATGCCCGTGTTGGCGGTGACCGCGGGGGGCATGGTCGCGGGGAGCTCGGGGTCGAGGATCGCGAGGTCGGGGACCATGTCGGCCGCGACGATGGGGTACTTGATGTGCTTGGCCGTGTCGGTGATCACCGAGAAGGCCGTGATCTCGCTCGCGGTGCCCGAGGTCGAGGGCACGGCCACGAAGCGCGCCTTGGCCCGGAGCGCGGGCATGGAGCCGGGGGCGATGATGTCCTCGAAGGCGAGGCCGGGGTGCTCATAGAAGCACCACATGACCTTGGCCGCGTCGATGGCCGAGCCGCCGCCTATGGCGACGATCCAGTCGGGGCCGAAGGCCTCCATCTCCTTGGCGCCGCGGCGCACGGTCTCGACGGAGGGGTTGGGCTCGACCCCGTCGATGACGATGGTCTGCATGCCCGCCTTCTTGAGGAGGGCGGCGGCCTTGTCGAGGAAGCCGGATTTCCTCATCGAGGATCCGCCGGTGACCAAGGCGGCCTTCCCGCCCTTGAGCGTGGCGAGGCGCTCGAGGGCGCCCTCGCCGTAGGCTATGTCGCGGGGAATCGAGAAGCTGAAGACTGCCATGGGGTCCTCCCGTAGTGAAGGTTGTAGCTATCGGCGTTGCTTCCGATAGAAGGAATCGATAAATAAATATCGCTAAAAAAGTATTGTGTCAAGTGGTAAATGACACAAAATGTCAATAAATGATGACCAATTCATATTGACCATATCGATATTAAATTATATAAAATACGCAAGTCGAGGCAGCCACCACGAGCTCGATCTCGCCGCCAGACCAGGACGGCGTCTTGACCCCGGGCGGCCGCGAGCGCGCGTGGAACGCGGAAGGAGGGCTGGGAAGATGGAAAAGGCCGGGCACCGCATCTCTATCTGCATGGGCAGCTCCTGCTTCTCTCGCGGGAACGCGCTGAACGTCGAGATCATCGAGCGCTTCATGAACAGCGAGGGCCTGGGCGCCTCCCTGACCATGGATGCCGAGCTCTCGGGCACCCTCTGCGAGGGCCTGTGCAAGGAGGGCCCCATCGTCGTGATCGACGGGGTCCTGTACCGGAACGTCACGCCCACGACCCTTCCCGACCTCCTGTACGCCCACTTCAAGGGAGGGCTCTAGCCGTGGACTTCCTCAATCCCATCTTCACCGAGAAGGCCGAGTGCCAGGACTGCTACAAGTGCATCCGCGAGTGCTCGGTCAAGGCGATCCGGGTCGAGGGCGGCCGCGCCGCGGTGGTGCCCGAGCTCTGCGTCCTCTGCGGCCACTGCGTCCAGGTCTGCCCCGTGGGGGCCAAGCGGGTCCGCGACGACCTGCCCCGCGCCAAGCGCCTCCTCGAGCTGGGCCTCCCCGTGGCGGCGGCCCTGGCCCCCTCCTTCGCCTCCGAGTTCCCCGGCCTCGCGCCCGAGCGCCTCGTCGCCGGCCTGCGCAAGCTCGGCTTCTCCGTGGTCTCCGAGACCGCCATCGGCGCCGACCTCGTCTCGCGGCGCCTCGCCGCCGACCTGGGCTCCTCGCGCAAAGGCGGCATCGTCGCCTCCTCCGCCTGCCCCACCGCGGTCGAGTACCTCAAGAAGTACCACCCGGCCTTCGCCGCCTCCATCACCGCCCTCCATTCCCCCCTCCTCTCCCACGCGGCCTTCCTCAAGGAGCGCCTCGGGCCCGAGGCCAAGGTGGTCTTCATCGGCCCCTGCATCTCGAAGAAGCGCGAGTCCGACCTGCGGCGGGACCTGGTCGACGTGGCCATCGACTTCGCCGACCTCGCCGACTGGTTCGCCGCCGCCGGGATCGAGCCCGCGGCGATGGAGATCGGCCCCGAGGACCGCTTCTTCCCCGGCCGGGCGGCCAAGGGCTCCCTCTATCCCATCGAGGGCGGCATGATCGCGAGCGTCCGCAAGTACGACGCCCCGGCGGGGATCCGCTGGATGTCCTTCTCGGGCCTCTCCGAGATCGACCGGGCCCTCGCCGAGCTCGAGGGCGTCGAGCTCTCCGACACGATCTTCCTCGAGCTCCTGGCCTGCCCCGGGGGCTGCGTCAACGGCCCGCGGAGCCGCAGCCGGGTCGGCACCCTGGCCAAGCGGCTCCGCGTCCAGGACTACGCCGAGGCCGCGGCGCCGCGGGGCTCGCTGGCCGAGCCCGAGCTCGCCTCGAGCTGGCGCGTCGAGCCCGTCTCCCGGGCCGAGCCCGGGGCCGAGGCCGTCGCCGCCGCCCTGCGCCGCACCGGCAAGTACGCGGTCGAGGACGAGCTCAACTGCGGCGGCTGCGGCTACGACACCTGCCGCGACTTCGCCCGCGCCATGGTCGAGGGCAGGGCCGAGGCCGCGATGTGCGTCTCCTACATGCGCAAGCTCGCCCAGAAGAAGGCCAACGGCCTCCTGCGCTCCATCCCCAGCGGGGTGGTCATAGCCGACCGCGAGCTCAAGGTCGTGGAGTGCAACCGCGCCTTCGCCCTCCTCCTCGGCCCGGAGGCCGAGGCCCTCTGGGAGGCCAAGCCCGGCCTCGAGGGCGCCGACCTCGCCAAGCTCGCGCCCTTCTCGAAGTACTTCGCCGAGGTCATCGAGGGGGGCGAGGCCATCGAGCGCGACATCCGCTTCGGCCGGCGCATCCTCCACGGGGCGGTCTTCGGCATCGAGCGGGGCGCCTTCGCCGGCGGGGTCTTCCAGGACATCACGAGCCCCTGGATCCGCAAGGACCGGGTCGTGACCCAGGCGCGCAAGGTCATCCAGAAGAACCTCGCCGTCGTGCAGAAGATCGCCTTCCTCCTGGGGGAGAACGCGGCCGAGAGCGAGGCCATCCTCACCTCGATCATCGACTCCTTCGACGATGGAGGGGAGGGCGAGCGGTGAGCGAGGCCTTCGTCGAGATCGGGCACTTCCAGGCACGGAAGGCCGGCCAGGGCGCCGACGGGGACGTCTTCCTCTCGCGGAAGACCGAGGAGGGGCGCATCATCTCGGTGCTCTCCGACGGCCTGGGCTCCGGCGTCAAGGCCGGCGTCCTCGCCACCCTGACCGCAACCATGGCCGCCGAGTTCATCGCCCAGGACATACCCCTGCGCCGGGCCGCCGGCATCATCATGCGGACCCTTCCCGTCTGCAAGGTACGCAAGATCAGCTACGCTACCTTCTCGATCGCCGACATCGAGCGCTCGGGGGAGGTCCGCATCATCGAGTACGACAACCCGCCCTACGCGCTGATCCGCCAGGGCTGCCTCGTCGAGCCGGTCAAGAGCGAGCTCGAGGTGCGGCGCTCCATCCGCGCCGGCGCCCCCTCGCCGACCGCCCTCATGCGCTACTCGGAGTTCCAGGCCCGGCCGGGGGACCGCCTCCTGTTCTTCTCGGACGGGGCGGTCCAGTCGGGCATGGGCACGAGGTCGCGGCCCCTCGGCTGGGGCCTCTCGGCCCTCCAGGATTTCGTGCTCCGCCGCCTCGCCGACGAGCCGGGCCTCTCGGCCCGGGCCCTGGCCCGCTCGGTCGTCCGGGCCGCCCTGGCCAACGACGCCTACTCGGCCAAGGACGACATCAGCTGCGGGGTGGCCTACTTCCGCGAGCCCCGGCGCCTCCTATTGATGACCGGGCCCTCGGTGGACCGGGGCCGCGACCCCGAGATGGCCCACGAGTTCGATCGCTTCGCCGGCCGCCGGATCGTCGCCGGCGGCACGACGGCCACCATCCTCGCGCGGGAGCTCGGCCTCCCCGTCAAGCTCAACCTCAAGGAGCCCGACCGGAGCGTGCCTCCCCCCTCGGAGATGCCGGGCGCCGAGCTCGTCACCGAGGGGATCATCACCCTCGGCCGCGTGGCCGAGCTCCTCGAGTCCCCCGCCGAGCTCGAGGCCTCCAAGCCCAACCCGGCCACCAGGATCGTCGAGCTCCTCCTGGACTCGGACATCATCGACTTCGTCGTGGGCACCAAGATCAACGAGGCCCACCAGGATCCCACCATGCCGGTGGCCCTGGAGATCAGGCGGAACATCGTCAGGCGCATCGCCTCGATCCTCGAGTCCCGGCACCTCAAGCAGACCCGCCTCCGCTTCATCTAGTTTTCGCGAAAGGGCTCGCGGGGGCCTTGACACTTATTACGCTATATAGTACATAAAATATCGATAAATAAAACCGAGTAAAAATTATCTAAATCGACCAAGCATGACGATGGCCGGGCAGCGCGGCTCGGCGAAGGAGCGGATACATGACGACGACAGTCGGGAGCGAGGCGCGTCGCTTCGAGGCGGTGCTCTCCATCCTCGATCGCTACGAGCGCGACAGCACGCGGCTCATACCGATCCTCCAGGCGGTGCAGGAGGAGTACCGCTACCTCCCCGAGGAGATCCTCACCTACGTCGCGGTGGCCCTCGACCTCTCCCCCGCCAAGGTCTACGGCGTCGCGACCTTCTACGGCCACTTCTCCCTCGAGGCCAAGGGCAAGTACGTGGTCAAGGTCTGCGACGGCACCGCCTGCCACGTGAAGGGCTCGGGCCCCCTGGTCGAGGCCCTCCGCAAGGAGCTCGGCCTCGAGGGCAAGCGCAAGACCACGGCCGACCTCCTGTTCACCCTCGAGACCGTTTCCTGCCTCGGGGCCTGCGGCCTCGCCCCGGTCATGGTCGTCAACGAGGAGGTCCACGGCCTGGCGACGCCGGAGGCCGCGGTCGCCATCCTGCGCGAGATCAAGGCCCGGGAGGGCGGGAAGGGGGAGACGAAATGAGCGAGACCGTCACGTCGGCGCCGAGGGCTCCCGCGGGGAGGCCCGACCTCGAGGGCATAGCCGCCTCCTGGAAAGCCGCCCGCGGCAGGGCCGCGCGCCGCGTCGTCATCTGCGCCGGCACCGGCTGCATCGCCAACGGCTCCCTGGGCCTCTTCGAGGCCCTGCGCGAGCGGGTGGCGGCCGAGGGCCTGGCCGTCGAGGTCGCCCTCGACTACGAGGACTCCTCCCACAAAGACCTCCTCCTCACGAAGTCGGGCTGCCAGGGCTTCTGCCAGGTCGGCCCCCTCATGGTCGTCGAGCCCGACCAGATCCTCTACGTGAAGGTCCGCGCCTCCGACCTGCCCGAGATCGTCGAGACCACGATCAAGGGCGGCGGGATCGTCGAGCGCCTCCTGTACCGGGACCCCGTGTCCGGCGAGGCCAAGCGGGGCAAGGGCGAGATCGCCTTCTACGCGGGCCAGGATCGCCGCGTCCTCTCGGCCTGCGGCCTCGTCGATCCCGAGGACCTGGGGGAGTACATCGCCCGCGGCGGCTACCTGGCCGCGCGCAAGGCCCTCTACGACCTGAGCCCCGAGGAGGTCTGCGCCGAGATGCAGGCCTCGGGCCTCAGGGGCCGGGGCGGGGCGGGCTTCCCCACGGGCCGCAAGTGGGAGCTCGCCCGGAGGCAGGCCGAGGCGGAGAAGTACATCATCTGCAACGGCGACGAGGGGGACCCCGGCGCTTTCATGGACCGCTCCGTCCTCGAGGGCAACCCCCACTCGGTGATCGAGGGCATGCTCATCGGGGCCCGCGCCACCGGGGCCCGCGTCGGCTACGTCTACGTGCGGGCCGAGTACCCCCTGGCGGTGAAGCGGGTCCGCTCCGCCGTGGAAGCCGCCCGCGCCGCCGGCTTCCTCGGGAAGGGCGTCATGGGCTCGGGCCTGGACTTCGACATCCGCGTGATGGAGGGCGCGGGCGCCTTCGTCTGCGGCGAGGCCAGCGCCATGGTCGCGTCGATCATGGGCGGCCGGGGCATGCCCCGGCCCAAGCCCCCGCGGACCGCCGAGCGGGGCCTGTTCGGCAAGCCCACGGTGGTCAACAACGTGGAGACCCTGGCCCAGGTGCCGACGATCATCCTCGAGGGCGCCGCCGAGTACCGCAAGACCGGCACCGAGCTCTCGCCGGGGACCAAGACCTACGCCCTGACCGGGCACGTGGCCAACACGGGCCTCATCGAGGTGCCCTTCGGCGCCACGTTGCGCGAAATAGTCTTCGACATCGGCGGCGGGATCCTGGGCAGGGACGGCAGGCCGGACGACGAGGCCTTCAAGGCCGTGCAGATCGGCGGCCCCTCGGGGGGCTGCCTCACGGCCGAGCACCTCGACGTCCCGATGGACTTCGACTCCCTGGGCGAGATAGGGGCCATGGTCGGCTCCGGCGGCCTTGTGGTCATGAACGACTCGACCTGCATGGTGCAGATGGCCCGCTTCTTCATGCACTTCACCCAGAACGAGTCCTGCGGCAAGTGCGTGCCCTGCCGCGAGGGGACCAGGCAGATCCTGGCCCTCCTGGACGACATCATCGAGGGCAAGGCCGACGAGTCGACCCTTCCCCTCATCGAGGAGCTCTGCGTCAACGTCGCCGACTCCTCGCTCTGCGGCCTCGGGGCCTCGGCCCCCTCGCCGGTGCTCTCGATGCTCCGCCAGTTCCGGCCCGAGTTCGAGGCCCACGTGCGGGGCAAGGCCTGCCCCACGGGCCAGTGCCCGGCCCTCACGCCGATCGCGATCGACCCGGCGAAGTGCATAGGCTGCGGCATGTGCGCCCGCTCCTGCCCCGTCGGCGCGATCTCGGGGGAGCGGAAGCAGGCCCACCGCATCGATCCGGCGAAGTGCGTGAAGTGCGGCGCCTGCGTCGAGAAGTGCAAGTTCAACGCGATAGCGCGAGGTGCGAAATGAGCGGATACGTGACGGTCGACGGGATCAAGGTCCCCATCGAGGGGGAGAAGAACCTCCTCGCCCTAGCGCGGAAGGCGGGCATCGACATCCCGACCTTCTGCTACCACAGCCACCTCTCCACCTACGGCGCCTGCCGGCTCTGCCTCGTGGAGATAAACGGCAAGGAGATAGACGCGAGCTGCGTCGTGCCGCCCAAGGACGGCATGTCGGTCAGGACGAACACCGCCCGGGTCCGCTCGATGCGGCGGATGAACCTCGAGCTCCTCCTGGCCAACCACAAGCAGGACTGCCCCACCTGCGAGCGCTCCGCGAGCTGCAAGCTCCGCGACCTCGCCTCCAAGATGGGCCTGCGCGGCTCGCGCTTCCGCCGCACCCGCGAGGAGCGGCCCCTCGACCAAGGCTCCCCCTGCCTCGCGCGGGACCCGAACAAGTGCATCCTCTGCGGCGACTGCGTCCGCTACTGCGCCGAGATCCAGGGCATCGGGGCCATCGATTTCGCCCATCGCGGCACCGGGGCCTGCGTGACCCCGGCCTTCGGCAAGTCCCTGGGCGAGGTCGACTGCGTGAACTGCGGCCAGTGCGCCGCCATCTGCCCCACGGCGGCCATCGTGCCGCGGACCCACAAGGACGAGGTCTGGGCAGCTCTCGACGACCCGGAGGCCGTGGTCGTGGCCCAGGTCGCCCCCGCCGCGCGGATCGCCATCGGCGAGCGCTTCGGCCTGGGCTCGGGCGAGGCCGCCTCCGGCCGCCTGGCCACGGCCCTGCGCATGCTCGGCTTCGGCCGGGTCTACGACACGGCCTTCGGCGCCGACCTCACGGTCGTCGAGGAGGCTACCGAGTTCCTCGCCCGGGCCGCCGCGGCCAAGGCCGGGGCCACGGTCGGCGGCAAGCTCCCCCTGTTCACCTCCTGCTGCCCCGCCTGGGTCAAGTTCGCCGAGCAGTCCTTCCCCGAGCTCCTGCCCAACCTCTCCACCTGCATGTCCCCCCAGAGCATGGTGGGCTCCCTCCTCAAGGAGGAGGCCGCGCGCGCCGGGGGCGGCGAGGCGGGCAAGCGCCTCGTGGTGGTCTCGATCATGCCCTGCACCGCCAAGAAGTACGAGATCGCCCGGCCCGAGCTCTCGCGGAACGGGGAGCGGCTCGTGGACTACGTCCTGACGACGAACGAGCTGGCCTCGATGATCCAGGAGGCGGGCTTGCGCTTCGCCGAGCTCGGCTCGGGCCCGATGGACCTGCCCATGGGCTTCTCCTCCGGCGCCGGCCTGGCCTTCGGCGCATCGGGCGGGGTGAGCGAGGCCGTGGCCCGCTACGTCGCGGGCGGCCTCCCCGCCGGCCGCCCTTCGGCCCTCGAGCTCGCGCCCCTGGCCGGCTTCGAGTCCCTGCCCGGCAGCGTGCGGGTCGGGACGCTTAAGGCCGGCGAATCCGCGGTCAGGATCGCGGTCGTCCAGGGCCTGGCCGCGGCCAAGGCCCTCGTCAAGGCCATCCGGGAGGGCCGGGTCGAGGCCGACCTGGTCGAGGTGATGGCCTGCCCCGGCGGCTGCGTGGGCGGCGCCGGCCAGCCCATCGAGCTCGATCCCGCCAAGCGGGCCGCCCGTACCGAGGGCATAGCCCGGGCCGACGGGGAGCGCGCCATACGCTCGACGGGGGACAATCCCCTCGTCGCCGAGTTCTACCGCTCCCGCTTAGGCTGCAGCCCCGGCGGCCACCGGGCCCACGAGCTCCTCCACACGAGCTACTCCTCGAAGCGGCGCATCGCCGATACCGCGATACCCCTCGTGGTCGGCACGGGGGCGGAGAAGATCCCCGTCAAGGTCTGCGTAGGCACGAGCTGCTTCCTCCGGGGAAGCCAGGCCCTCCTTGCCGAGCTCATCAAGCGGGTGGAGGCCGAGGGCCTGGCCGAGCTCGTCGACGTGAGCGCGACCTTCTGCTCGGAGAGCTGCGACCGGGGGCCGACGGTCCAGGTCGGCGGGACGGCCATCCACAAGGCCACGCCCGAGCTCGCGCTCGCCCAGCTCCGCGCGGCCCTCGCGAAGGCGCCCGCGGGGGCCACGGCAGGGGCTTAGGGTTCGGGGGCGGGCGCCCGGGGCCGGCCGCGATCCCGCGGCGCCCCGGGCCAGCCCCGGCTCAGCCGGCGAAGAGCCGGGCTATCTCGCGCTTGTAGAGCTCGTTGATCGCGAAGCGCTTGATCTCCTGCTTGGCCGAGAGCTCGCGGTCCACCTCGAAGGCCCGGCCCAGCATGGCGAAGCGGAAGATCCGCTCGAAGCTCTTGAAGCCGTTCTTCGCGCTCACGAGCTCGTTCACCTCGTAGTCGATGAGCTCCTCGACCTCGGGCTGGCGCAGGAGGTCCTCGTAGTCGACGATGGGGACGTTGTTCTCCTTGGCCCAGGCGGTCACCGCGTCCTGGTCGGGCACGACGAGGGCGGCGAGGTACTTCTGGTCCTGGCCGAGAACGACCGCCTGCTTGATGTACTCGCTTTCGCAGAGCTTCTGCTCGATCGGGGCGGGCTCGACGTTCTCGCCGCCGCGCAGGACGATGGTGTCCTTGGCGCGGCCGGTGATCCGGAGCTCGCCGCGCCGGGTGAGGGCGCCCAGGTCCCCGGTGTCGAGCCAGCCGTCGGGGGAGAGGACCTTGGCGGTGAGCTCGGGCCGGCGGTAGTAGCCCTGCATCACCTGGGGGCCGCGGACGAGGATCCGGCCCTTGCGGCCGTGGGGCAGGACCTGGCCCTTGTCGTCCACGACCGCGAGCTCCGTCCCCTGGAGGACCGGGCCGATCGTGCCGACCACGGGCCTGCGCTGGAGCCGCACGCCGATGACGGGGGCGGTCTCGGTCAGGCCGTAGCCCTCGAGGACGAGGATGCCCAGGGCGTCGAAGAAGCGGTCCACCGCGGGCGGCAGGGCCCCGCCGCCGGAGATGCCGGCGACGAAGCGGCCCCCGAGCTTGGCCTTGATCTTCTTGAACACGAGGAGGTTCCCGAGCTCGTAGAGGGGGGCGAGGAGGAGGAAGGGCAGGAGGGAGGCCGCGACCTCGAGGGCCCGCGAGCGGTGGTCGAAGTCGGGCATCCTGCCCAGGAGGTGGTTTCGGAAGAAGGCGAAGCTCTCGCCGACCCCGACGAAGAAGCCGAAGAGGGCGGCCTTGGCCCCGCCCTGGGACTTGATGCTCCGGTAGACCCCGTCCTTGACCGACTCCCAGATCCGCGGCACGGAGGCCAGCCACTGGGGCCTGACCGCCTGCATGTCGGCGAGCATCACCGAGCCTACGGGCTTGGAGTAGGCGATGCTCGAGGCCGAGGCCATGGGCACGTACTGGAGGATGCGCTCGAAGGAGTGCCAGACGGGGAGGACCGAGAGCCAGATGTCCCGGGGCTTGATCATGAGGAGGCGGGGGATCTGCTCGATCTGGTGGAGGAAGTTCCCGTGGCTCAGGGAGACGCCCTTGGGCTCCCCGGTCGTGCCCGAGGTGAAGATGAGGGTGGCTCTGTCATCGCGCCGGCCCTTGGCAGCCTCCGCCTCGTACTCGCCGGGATTCCGTCCCGCCCGTTTCACCCCGAGGCCGTCGACCTCGGCGAAGCTCCTGATCGCGACGCCCGCGGCCTCGGCCTCGCGCTTGGCCCCATCGGCGGGCGGATCGAAGAGGACGGCGGTCCTGAGCAGGGGCATCTCGGCCTTGCGGGCGATGATTTTCCGCAGCTGCTTCTCGTTCTCGAGGAGGGCGAGGCGGCACTCGCTGAAGCCGAGGATGTAGGCGATCTCACCCTCGGTGGCGTCGCAGCCCCGGGGCACGTCGGCGGCGCCGAGCCCGAGGATGGCCAGGTCCGAGACCATCCACTCGCGGCGGTTGTCCGAGATCAGGCCGACCCGGTCGCCCCGCTCGAGCCCGAGCTCGAGGAGGCCGGCGGCGAAGCGCTTCACGCCCTCGGCCAGCTCGGCGTAGCTGATCGGCTGGAACTCCCCGCTCCCGTCTTTGACGTACTGGGCGACGATGTCGGGATTGGCCTTCGCCTGCTCGAGGAACAGAAGGGGGACGGTCTGGGCCATGGAGGGCCTCCTTTGGTATTTTACATAATAACTAATGTTGTAAAACTGTTCAAGTTCGTCTAGGCCCGGGGAGGCCGCGCAGCTGCGCAGCTCCGGCGGCCGGAGTGACCTTAAGATTGTTGGCGCTTCCGGCGGTCGGCGGGAACCTCGACGAAGTAGGCGGCGAGCTCGGCGCGGATGGCCTCGAGGTTCGGGGCGTTCTGGGTCTTCCACTTGATGTGGTGGGCGAAGCTGAAGTTGTCGCAGTAGTAGAAGAAGAAACGCCGCGCCCGGGTGAGGTGGAAGTCGGGGGGGAGCTGGCCCTCGATGAGCTCGAGCATGCGGTAGGCCGTGGCCTCGAGGTCGACCTCGAGCTCGAAGGCCGGGTCCGCCTCCCGGCCGCGGATCAGGGCGAAGATCCAGGGACGCCTGACGGCCTCGCGGCCGATCATGATGCCCGCCGGGCGGCAGGCCTCGAGCTTGTCCCGGTAGTCCGCGTAGCTGCGCACGTCGCCGTTGCCGATCACCGGGATCGGGAGCTCCCGCGCGAGGGAGGCGACGTAGTCCCAGCGGCTCGAGCGGCGGAGCTTCTCGCTCTTGAGGCGGGGGTGGAGGGTCAGGAAATCGAGGCCGGCCCCGACGAGGCGGAGGCAAAAGTCCCGGAGGGCTGTGTAGTCCTCCTCGGGCCCGATGCGGAGCTTGGCCGAGAGGGGCTTGGGCCAGGCGGCCCGGGCCAGCCGGACGAGCTCGGCGGCCCGGGAGGGATCGGCCATCCAGGCGACGCCACCGCCCGCGCGCTCGATGTGGGGCGCCGAGCAGCCGAAGTTGATGTCGGCGCCGAAGACGGGCAGGGAGGCGCAGCGCTCGAGGGCCTCGACCAGGCGCTCGGGCTTGACCGTGTAGAACTGGAGGATGGTCCGCTCGGGGCAGGGCTCCGGATCGAGGTACCACTCGTCGTAGGGCGAGCCGGAGACCAAGGCGGCCGCGCTCGCCATCTCGGTGCAGGCGTAGTCCAGGCCGCCGAACTCGCGGGTCAGCGTGCGCAGGGGGCGGTGGCTCAGGGCCACCATGGGGGCGAGGAAGAGGGAGCCGGGCGGGAAGGGCGGGGGCATAGGCGGGGCAGTCTACACCGAAGCCCCGATCCCTGCCCATGCCCGTCCTCCCCGCCGTCGCCTCAAGCATCCTCGCTTTCCCTGCGGTCGAGGCGGTACCAGTCGAGCTTCCTCGTCGCGATCATGACGAGGGCGAGTATGGCCAGGAGGCCGACGGCCCCGATAAGGAGGGCGTAGTCCTCGGACTTCAGGGCGGCGAACATGTAGGCGTAGAGGGCGGCGAAGAGGCCCGCCATGGCAAGGCCGTCCCGTCTCCGCGGCAGCACGAAGGCCGAGTAGCCGGAGCAGAGGCAGGTGACGGCCCCTGCGGCGAGGACGAAGGCCGCGTCGAAGGCGAGGTGCTCCGAGAGGGCCAGGAGGAGGAGGAAGAAGAGGCAGTTGGCCAGGCCGATGAAGAGGTACTGGATGGCGTGGATCCGGCTGCCCTTGAGCGACTCGAAGAGGAAGAGGGCGGCGAAGGGGATGATGACGAAGAGGAGGCCGTACTTCAGGGCCCGGTCGGTCTTCTGGTAGACGCCTTGGGGCTGGAAGAGGCTGAAGCCGAAGGCCGGCTCGTAGTCCACGGCCTCCCCGAGCTCCTCCTCGGCGAGGATCCGCGGGCCGAGGCCGAAGCGCGCCGTCCTCCAGCTCGCCTCCATGCCCCCCTCGCCGAAGCTGCGGGCATCGGGGAGGGCGCTGCCGAAGAAGGAGGGGCTCGTCCAGCTGGACTCGAGCTCGACCCGCGCCGACTTGGCCTCGGGCTTGAAGCCCAGGCTCCCGCTGCCCCGGAGCGAGAGGCCGAGCTCGAAGCCGCCCTCCTTCCAGGCCCCGGGCCCGAGCCTGGCCGCGAGGACCTGGCCGCCGTAGTCCATGTCGGGCTTGGGCGCGTCGAGCTCGAGGCTCCTCCCCGCCCAGTCGAGGGAGGGCGCCTCGCGCAGGCCCTGATAGCTCGAGAGGGGCAGGGCGAAGGAGGCCTGCTCCCACAGGAGGCGGACCGCGTCGGTCCCGAACTCCTCGAGGGGCGGGAGGACGAAGCGGCCGGAGACCGCCGCCTCGCAGGAGTACAGGGGCACGGTGAAGATGCCCCGTTTCCGGAGCTCGGGCTGGACCCGGGCCTTCACGGCGAGCTCCTCGGGGTAGAGGATCACCTGGCGCTTGCCCAGCTCCACCTCGTTCTTGGCGTTGCGGTACTCGTAGACCAGGGGCATGACGAGGACGGGGGAGAGGAGCTCGAGCTCCCCCGCCCAGGAGGCCGAGGTCTCCTCGATGGCCTGGGCCTGCCGCTCCCGCCGCTCCCGGGCGACGCCGGAGAGCATGGAGAGGGGGATGAGGAGGGCCAGGCTGAGGAAGGCTATCAGCGCCAGCTTGAGCCCCGTCGGGGAGCCGCGGAAGCCGCGGCCGCGGCGCTGGAGCATCGGGGCCTCCGCCCTCCCGGCATCGCCTTCTTCCCTCGATCCTTTCGCGTTCATCGGCATATGCGCCTCCTTGGTGCCCCAAGCCTATCGCGCGAGCTGGGCCGGGCCGCGGCGCGATTGCGGCAAGATCGCGGCAATGGGGCCCCGGCCAGGGGGCGGGTAGGGCCTTCCTTTGACAGAAGGGGCGTTTCGGTATATGAACTCCCCCATGGAAGTGCTCCTCGCCGAAGACGAAGCGAACCTCCGCGGCACCCTGGCCTGGGCCTTCCGGCGGGAGTCCTGGTCGGTCCGCGACTTCGAGGACGGGCTCGCCGCCTGGGAGTACCTGCAGAAGGCCCCGCCCTCGGCCGAGGGCCGGGTCCTCGTCCTGGACATCGTCATGCCCCGCATGGACGGCCTCGAGCTCTGCCGCCTGGTCAGGGAGGCCGGCCTCGAGCTCCCCCTCCTCTTCCTCTCCTCCCGGGACGAGGAGATGGACCGGGTCCTCGGCCTGGAGTCGGGAGCCGACGACTACCTCTGCAAGCCCTTCTCCGTACGCGAGCTCCTCGCGCGGATCCGCATCCTCCACGCGCGGGCCTCGGGGAGGGCCCCCGGCCGCCCCGCCCAGGTCCCGCGCCCGGAAAGCGCCGAGGCCCTGCGCGCGGGAAGCCTCGTCCTCGATACCGAAGGCTTCCGGGCCTGGTGGAAGGGCAGGGAGCTGGGCCTGACGGTGAGCGAGCTCAGGATCCTCGCCTGCCTGGCCTCGGCCCCGGGCGCGGTCCGGACCCGGGAGCGGCTCCAGAAGGCCGCCTACCCCGAGGACAACTACGTCAACGAGCGGAGCGTCGACTGCCACATCAAGCGGATCAGGCGCAAGCTCTCGGCCCTCGACCCGGGCTTCGAGGGGCTCGAGACCGTCTACGGCGCGGGCTACCGGCTCTGTCCCGAGGCCCTCCCCGCCGGGTCCCGGCCGTGAAAGGCCGGCATCCCCGCCGGCCGGCGGCCAGGCCGCGCTTCCTCGGCTCCATCGGCTTCCTCATCCTCGTGTTCAACATCCTCCTGGTCTTCTTGCCGGTGGCCGCCTTCTACTTCCTCGACAGCTTCGAGAAGCAGCTCCTCCGCGACCTCGAGCGGACCATGTCCGAGCAGGCCCTCCTGGCCGCTACCGCCCTCCGCGGGGATGCGGGGAGCCTCGCGGAGCGGGCGGCCTTTTTCGTGGAGAGCCTGGGGCGGGGCCACGAGGCGCGGATCCGGGTCTTCTCGGCCCAGGGCTCGGTCCTCGCCGACTCGGCCCGGATCGGGACCATCCCGGCCGCGATCCCGGCCGAGCGCGCCGCCGCGGCCCCCGGCGCCGAGCCCCGGGCCAAGTCCGCCCCGCAGCGGGAGGAGCCCGGGAGGGACAGCCTCCTCTACCGCCTCGGCTCCCTCCCCGTCCGAGCCTACCGGCGCATCTTCCGCGCTCCCTCGGGCGGGGGGGACGGGAGCGACCTCTTCGACCGGAGCGGCTCCTTCGCCGAGGCCCCGGAAATAGCGGCGGCCCTGGCCGGGCGCTACGGCTCGACGACGAGGATACTGCCCGGGGCCGAGGGCTCGACCGTCAGGCTCTACTCGGCCCTCCCGATCCGCTCGGGCGGGACGCGGAACCCCGAGGGGATAGCCGGCCTCGTCCTCGTATCCCAGTCCACCCTCCGCATCCTCGGCGAGCTCGACTCGATGCGGATCGATATCTTCCGCATCTTCCTCCTCTCCGCCTTCGTGGCCGTGATCCTCTCCCTCGTGTCGGACCTCCTCCTCGGCCGGCCCCTCCGCGCCCTAGCCGCCCGGGCCGCCGGCATCCTCGACCGGAAGGGCCGCCTCCGGGGCAGCTTCCCCCGGCTCCGGGCCCCCGGCGAGGTGGGGGTCCTCTCGCGGGCCCTCGCGGACATGGGATCCAAGCTCGAGCGCCGGACCGCCTTCCTCGAGAGCTTCTCCCAGGACCTGGCCCACGAGATCCGCAATCCGCTGGCCTCGGTGCGGGCCAGCCTCGAGCTCCTCGAGGAGGGGGAGGCCGAGGAGGGCCGCCGCCGCCTCTTCGGCCGGGCCCGCTCCGACCTCGAGCGCATCAACCACCTGGTCGGGGACATCAGGGAGCTGGCGAGCCTCGACTCCGAGGAGCCGGGCCCGCCCTCCGGCCCCTGCCGCCCCCTCGAGCTGGCCCGGGGCCTCGCCGAGGGCTTCGCCTCCCGGCACCCCGGCCTCGGCCTCGAGCTCCGCCTCGGGCCCGGGGCCGAGGGAGGGCCCGAGGCCGCGGCCGATCCGCGGCGCTTCGTCCAGGCCCTCGACAACCTCCTCGAGAACGCGGCTTCCTTCGCCCCGCCCGGCTCGGCGGTGGAGCTTTCCCTGGAGCTGGCAGGCGAGGGCCTCAGGCGGCGCTGGGTCGTCGGGCTGCGCGACCGGGGCCCGGGCTTCCCCCCCGGGGAGGAGGAGCGGCTCTTCGAGCGCTTCTACTCGACCCGCAAGGCCGACGGCCTCCACACGGGCCTCGGCCTGGCCATCGTGCGCTCCCTGGCCGAGGCCTGGGGCGGCTCGGTGCGGGCCGAGCTGGCCCGGCCGGGAGCCCGCTTCGTCCTGGAGCTGCCCTGCTCCCCCGCGCATTGACCATCGGCGGGGGAAAAGTGTATAAAAGCCGGACACCCCGCTCCGGGCCCCCCGTCCGGGGAACCGATCAGGCGAGCATTCCCCGCCTGGCTATCGGTCGGTCGTAAGGGGGACCCACACTATTCGGAGGACACATGAGCGTCAAGATCAGGCTTAAGAGGTTCGGTTCCAAGATGCGTCCCTTCTACCGCATCGTCGTCATGGATTCGCGCAAGCCCCGCGACGGCATCACCCTCGAGGAGGTCGGCCTCTACCACCCCATCGAGAGCGCCGAGAAGCAGATCGTCATCGACGAGGCCCGGGTCAAGGACTGGCTCTCCAAGGGAGCCCAGCCCTCCGACACCGTCCGCGGCCTCTTGAACCGCAAGAACATCCACGTAAAGTAAGCTTCGACAGCCAGGCGCCTGGGCCCGAGGGCCGGCGGACGCGCGGAAGCGCCGCCGCCGTTCTCCCGGGGCCGGGCGCGAGGAGAGCATTTTGGAACGCGATCTCGTCGAGTACATTGCCAAGTCCCTCGTGGACGATCCGGCCTCCGTCTCGGTGGCCGTCGTCGAGGGCGACAAGTCGACGGTCCTCGAGCTCCGCGTCGCCGCCGACGACATCGGCAAGGTGATCGGCAAGCACGGCCGCATCGCGAAGGCCATCCGCACCATCCTCTCCGCCTCCTCCCAGGCCGCGGACAAGCGGGTCGTCCTCGAGATCCTCGACTGAAGCCTTTCGGATTCATTACCGCAGAGGGCGCAGAGTAACGCAGAGGAGAAGTGGAATTGGGAAGGATCGGATTCCTCGGTTTTTCCCCCCTCCGCGAAACCCCGCGTCCTCTGCGTTCGATTTTTCCTAGGCGCATCGGGTGAGCAGATGGCGATAAGGTCAGATGCGGCGCAGGACGAGCCCCTCATGGTCATCGGCCGCGTCGGCTCCCCCAAGGGCGTCCGCGGCGACCTCAAGATCCACTCGTACTCGGGAGAGTACGACCATTTCCTCAAGCTGAGGACCGCCATCCTGGAGGGCGAGCTTCCCACGGCCGCGGTCTCCCGGCCCGAGTCGGGCGGGCTGCGCATGTCGGCCGCCTCGCGCAAGCTCCTCGCGCGCTCCCTGCCCGCCTCGGCCCCCCCCGAGCGCCGCCGCCTCCGGCTCCCGGTGCTCCGGGCCCAGGTCCAGGCGGGCGGCCTCGAGATGGCCTTCGCGGGCTACGAGAGCCCCGAGGCGGCCCGGAGGCTCACGGGCCTGGACATCCTCGCCCCCCGCTCCGAGGCCGCCCCCCTGCGCGAGAACGAGTGGTACGTCGGGGACCTGGTCGGCCTCGCCCTGAAGGCCGAGGGACGGGAGCTCGCGAGGGTCGAGTCCGTCCTCGAGGGGGGGCCCGAGCCCTGGCTCGAGGCGCGCCTCCCCGGCGGGGCCAAGGCCATCGTCCCCTTCCGCTCCCAGTTCGTCGGCGCGGTCGACCTCGAGGCCGGCGAGATCGAGCTCCTCGCCCCCTGGATCCTCGAGTGAAGATCACCGTCCTCAGCCTCTTCCCCGAGATACTCCGGGGCTTCTTCGAGAGCTCCATCATGGCCAAGGCGGTGGAGCGGGGCCTCATGTCCTACGAGCTCGTCGATATCCGCGGCTACGCGACGGACAAGCACCGCAAGTGCGACGACGAGGTCTTCGGGGGCGGGGCGGGCATGCTCATGCTGCCCGGCCCGGCCGGCGCGGCCCTCGAGGCGGCGGGCTCGGGCAGGCGGCCCGACGGCTCCCCCGGCGCGCGCACGGTCTTCGTGACCCCCTCGGGCCGGCTCTTCAACCAGGCCTACGCGGCCGAGCTCGCCCGCGAGGAGGAGCTCGTCCTGTTCTGCGGCCGCTACGAGGGCCTCGACCAGCGGATCATCGAGAAGTACGTCACGGACGAGATATCGATCGGCGACTACGTGCTCTCCTCGGGCGAGGTGGCCGCCCTCGTCCTCGTCGACGCGATCTACCGCCTCGTGCCCGGCGTCATCAAGGGCGAGAGCCTGGCCGAGGAGAGCTTCTCCCCGATGGGGGAGGGCGGGGCCGGGCTTCTCGAGTACCCCCAGTATACACGCCCCGCGGAATATGCTACGATGCGGGTCCCCGAGGTCCTCACGTCGGGGCATCACGCGAACATAGCTCGATGGCGGCTCGAGGCCAGCTTGGCCAAGACGATTGCTTACCGCCCCGAGCTCCTCGCGCCAGCCGCCGGGCTACCCGAAGAAGTCAGGCGGCTTTTGCGTAAACTATGCGCCGAAGGGAGCAGCTATGAACCTGATACAGAAGATCCAGGCCGAGCAGATTAAGCCGGCCGAGGCCGGCTTCAACGTCGGCGACACCGTGAAGGTCCACTTCAAGATCGTCGAGGGCAAGACCGAGCGCATCCAGATCTACGAGGGCCTCGTCATCGCCATGAAGAACGCCGGCATCGGCAAGACCTTCATGGTCCGCAAGAACTCCTACGGGGTCGGCGTCGAGCGCGTCTTCCCCCTCAACTCCCCCCGCGTCGAGAAGGTCGAGGTCGTCCGCCCCGGCAAGGTGCGCCGCGCCAAGCTCTACTACATCCGCGGCAAGGTCGGCAAGAAGTCCAAGGTCAAGGAGCTCATCGCCGCCAGGAAGGAAGGGACCGAAGCCCAGGCCTGAGGGCTTCGCCCGGATCAGGCCCCCCATGCGGGCCGCTAGTCCCCTTCCGGGGAACTTGCTTGCTGTCGGCGCCGGCCTAGGGCGCCCTGGCGCCGAGAGCCAGGGCCTCGCGGCCGGCGCCCTCGTTTCCGTGCGGGTCCTCGCCGAGCTCGGCGGGGGCCTGTACCGCGTATCCGCGGGCGCGGCCCTCCTGACGGCGCGCTCCGACCGCCCCCTGCAGCCCGGCAGCCTCTTCTCCGCCCGCGTCGAGGCGAAGGAGGGCCGCCTCTCCCTCAAGCCCCTCGCGAACGCCTCCCTTCCCCTCCCCGTCCCGCCCTCCGGAGCGGAGCGGAGCGCCGCCCTAGCCGCGTCCGCCCTCCTCCGCGAGGGCATCTCGCCGCGGCCCGACTCACTGGCCCGGGTGCGCCGGGCCTTCGCCCGGGCCGAGGCCGAGGGCGGGGAGGCCTGGGACCGGGCCGAGCTGGCCGCCCGCCTCGAGGCCGCGGGCATCCCCGCCGAGGAGGCCCCCCTCGACGCCATCCACGCCGAGGCCCGGGGCGCGGGGGGGCGGCATCCCCGGCCCGGCTCCGAGGAGGGGCGCGGGGCCGCCGGCGAGGCCGAGGAAGCCTCCGGCGAGGAGGCCTCGACCGAGGCCGTCGAGCCCGGCGCCGGATCGGCGGCGACCGAGCTCGGCCCGGCGGCCCTCGACCTAGAGGGGCCCTTCGCCCTCGAGCTCCCCGAGGCATCCCTCCCCGCCTTCCTGGGCTCCCTCCTCCGGGCCATCTCCTTCCGCTCGGGAGGGGAGGGCTCGCTCTTGAGCCTCTTCAACCACCGCAGGGGGCCCGAGGCTTCCTGGAGCTACGCGCCTTTCGCCTTCGAGCTCGATTCGATTGCATTCGAAGGGACGATCAGGATACAATCGCCCCAGCTCGCGGGAGGGCCGGGACGCATCGAGGCGGGCTTCACCGCGCGCCGCGCCGCGCCGGCGCCGGGCGAGGAGAAGACCTGGTCCTTCGGCCTCGATTTCGGCCCGGGCCGGGAGGCCGGCTCCCTGGCCATCGGCTGCGGGGACGAGGGCTCGGCCAAGGCCTCGCGGCGGCTCCTGCCCGAGCTCGCCGCCGAGCTCGCCGCCATCGGCCGAGGCGCCTCGGTCTCGCTCGAGGCGGAGGGCCCCGCGCGCGGCGCTCCCCGGGCCGGGGGCCTCGACCTTGAAGCCTAAGGCCCGGGGCGGCTCGCGGCCCGAGGGCGCGAAGGCCGTGGCCCTCAAGTACGTTCCGAGCCTGCCGGCTCCCTTCCTCGCGGCCAAGGCCTCGGGGCGGATGGCGCGGAGGCTCGAGGAGATAGCCCGCGAGGCGGGCGTGCCGATACTAGAGGACGAGGCCCTGGCCGGGGTACTCTATCCCCTCGACCTGGGCGCCCTCGTGCCCGAGGAATGCTTCGAGATCGTCGCGAAAGCCTTCGCCTTCGTGAAGGCCGTAGAGGAAAGTACATGAAGAAACGCATCGCGCTCGACCAGATCCAGCCCGGCTCCCGCTTCTCCGAGGACGTCTTCATCGACGACAAGAACCTCCTCGTGCCGGCGAACATCCCGGTCAAGCAGAAGGACATCGACGTCCTCAAGCGCTGGGGCGTGGCCTACGTCATCACCTCCGGCTCCCTGGTCGAGGAGGAAGCCGCCGCGGCCCAGGCGGCCGATCTCCCCGCCGCCCAGGGCTTCGCCGGCAAGCGCGAGCTCTACCTCCGCTACACCGAGCTCGTCGACCGCCTGGCCCAGGTCCTCGGGGCGATCAGGAAGAACGAGGCGGTCGAGTCCAAGTCGGTGGACGTCATCGCCCAGGGCGTCATCGCCCTCGTGCGCGAGGAGCAGGACGCGGCCATAGCGGCCATCCTGGGCTCCGAGACTCCCGGCAACGAGCTCGCCCGGGAATCGGTCAACGCGGCCATCCTCGCGACGGTCATCGGCGTCACCCTGAAGCTCCCTCCCTACCGCCTCTCCTACCTGGCCACCGGGGCCCTCCTCCACGACGTCGGCATGCTCCGCATCCCCGACTCCATCGTCAAGAAGAAGGGCTCCCTGAGCGAGGACGAGGCCCAGAAGGTCCGCGCCCATCCCCTGCTCTCGTACCGGATCATCACCAAGGAGCTCATGTACCCCGACGACGTCGGGGTCATCGGCCTCCAGCACCACGAGCGCTGGGACAGCGAGGGCTACCCCCGCCGCACCCCGGGCAAGGAGGTCGACGTCCTCGCCCGCATCGTCTCCGTGGCCGACGCCTTCGAGGCCATGGTGAGCTCCAAGCCCTACCGCAACTCGATGATCGGCTACGCCGCCATGAAGGCCCTCCTCTCGGACAACTCGCGGCGCTTCGACCCGGACATCCTCAAGGCCTTCATCAAGAGCATGGGCATCTATCCCCTCGGCTCCCTGGTCCTGCTCAACAACGCCGCCATAGCGCGGGTCGTCGAGACGCATCCGGAGGCCCCCCTGCGCCCGAAGCTCCGCGTCCTCGTCGACGAGTTCGGCAAGCGCTACGAGCGCGACGAGGGCGACCTCGTCGACCTCATCGCCGAGAAGACCCTCTTCATAGCCCGGGCCCTGGACCCGAAGGAGCTGGCCGGCCAGTGAGGGAGGCCCCGGGATCCGCGGCCCCGCGGAGCGGCCCTGACAGGGCCCGCGCCGGCAGGGAGGGGGAGGCCGCGGCGGCGGCCCTCCTGGAGGCGGAGGGCTGGGCGATCCTCGCCCGCAATTTCCGCTGGCCGGGCGGCGAGGTCGATATCGTGGCCGCCCGGGAGGGGATCCTGGCCTTCGTGGAGGTGAAAAACTGGTCGGGCCTCGGTTCGGAGGCCCTCGGCGAGGCCATCGGGCCCGCCAAGCGACGTCGAATTGTAGAAACGTCTAAAATCTTCCTCGCCCGGCATCGAGAATATAGTAGCTGGCATGTCCGCTACGACGTAATCCTGGTCAGGGACGGCCGAGCGCTGGAGCGCTACGAAGCGGCGTTCACGGGAGACCTATGACGGGCCGAGGATCATCGCGATACATGGCCGCCCCCTACGGGAGGGCGGCGCGATCCAACGAAGGGCGGATCGCGGAACTGCGCGCCAAGCTGGGCGACGACGCCTACATGTCCGGGGCCATCCTCAGGATCGCCACGGTGCTCAGCGCGCGACTGACGGAAGGATACCTCGATGGCGGAAGAAAGGCGCGATGACGGCAGGGGGGACGGCGCTCGGCGCGGTCCCGATGGGCAGGGAGGCGGGCGCCCCGACGAGGGCCGCCGCCGCTCGGGCAGGAGGCGGGGCTTCCGCGGCAGGCCGGGCCGGCAAGGGCCCGGCGGCCGCCCGGCCCAGGACGGGCGCCAGGCCCCCGAGGGCGAGGCCGCGCGGCGCCCGCTCCCGATCGAGCCCGAGCCCCCGCGGCCCGAGGACAAGCGCGAGCTCTCGGTCTGCCCCCTCTGCGGCAGGCCCCTGTACGATCTCTCCACGGCCCTCTCGGCGAGCAAGGAGGGCGGGGAGCCGGCCCACTTCGACTGCGTCCTCGAGCGGGTGATCGCGGCCGAGTCCCTCGGCCCCGGCGAGAAGATCGTCTACCTCGGCTCGGGCGCCTTCGGCGTCGTCGAGTTCAAGGACCGCTCCGAGACCGCCTTCGCGGTCAAGCGCCGGATCCAGTGGGAGAAGGAGGGGGAGAAGCGCGAGTGGCGCCGGAACCTCTCCTCCCGGATCACCAACCTCTAGGCCCGCCTCCTGGGCGGCTTCCCTTCTCGGGCCTCCGTTCAGTATACTGTATGGAAACGCGGGGAGCCCGGCGGCCCCCCCGGACCGGAGCGGGATTGCCCATGAGAGAGAAGTACTACGACCCCGATCGGCCTCTGAACTACAAGTACCAGAGCGTCAACAAGTCCATCCTCGACAACTACGTCCTCAACCATTGGTGGCCCGTCGCGATCAAGGCGATTCCGCCCAACGCCTCCGCCAACCTCGTGAGCATCGTCGGCAGCCTATTCTGCTGGGCCTGCTTCCTCGTCCTGGCGGGAGCCTTCACCGGGCCCCTCCACCTCGTCGCGCGCTCGCGCCCCTGGCTCTTCGGGCTGGCCGCCCTCTTCCTCTTCCTCTACCAGACCCTGGACT
Source organism: Spirochaetota bacterium (assembly GCA_022711355.1). Taxonomy (GTDB): domain Bacteria; phylum Spirochaetota; class Spirochaetia; order Treponematales; family Rectinemataceae; genus JAKLFE01. Next base: position 35,971 of record JAKLFE010000043.1, read on the forward strand.
CCCTGGACGGCATCCAGGCCCGCCGCACGGGGGCCTCGGGCCCCCTGGGCGAGTACATCGACCACTGGTTCGATTCCATCAACGCCTATATCCTCCCCCTCGGCATAGCCCTGGCCTTCCCCGCCGTCCCGCCCCAGATGGCCGCCGTCTCCCTCTTCCTCGTGGCCTCCGCGGGCTGGCTCAGCGGCCGCGCCGTGCGCGACAAGGGGGTCATGCTCTTCGGGCCCGTCTCGGGAGAGGAGGTCCTTTCCCTCACCTACCTCTTCCTCCTCTCGGTCTGGGCCCTCGGCTACGATTTCTGGGCGACGCCGGGCCCCCTCGGCCTCGCTCCCGTGGTCCTCTTCTACGCGCTCGTGCCCCTCCTCCTGGCCTTCGCCTCGATCTCCTCGGCGGCCTCGGTCTCGGGCTTCTCCGAGTACGCCCTCGCCATGGCGAGCTGCCTCCCGCCCCTCGCCTGGACCCTCCTCTCCCTTCCGGCGCAGGGGCGGACCGCCCTGATCCTCGGGGGCCTGCTCATCTGCTTCACCGGGGCCCGCTTCGCCGGCGATGTGCTCCGCGACCGGCTCGTCGGCCTCGAGTACCAGGCCATCCTGCCCGACGTCCTGTTCGTCGACGCCTGCGTCCTCTTCGCCGCCCTCTCGCCCGGCCTCCCGCCGGGCTCCTCGGCCGCCGCCGCCTCGGTCGCCTGCCTCTGGATGGGCGCCTGCCTCGTCCAGCAGTTCGGCAGGACGGCGGCCCGGGTGCGCGAGGTGACGGGGGTCAGCGTCTTCCGCCCCGCGCCCCTCCCCGGCGAGCCGCCCCGCCGCGGCCTCTTCCAGCGGCCCATGCCCAGGCCCGCCCTCCAGCGCTCCTTCTTCGCCCGCCGCTGGCGTTAGCCGATCGGGGCCCCGGCGGGCGGCGCGCGCCCGGGCGCCCTAGCCCTGGAAGTGGAGGCGCCGGTAGGCCGAGGGCGGCATGCCCGCCACCGCCTTGAAGACCCGGCAGAAATAGGCCTGGTCCGAGAAGCCGAGCATCTGGGCCACCTCCATGATCCCCAGCCTCGTGGAGCGCAGGTGGTACTGGGCCTCGGCGACCTTGGCCCTGCGCACGAACTCCACGAAGCCCATGCCCATCGACTTGGAGAACTGGGCTGAGAGGTGCTGCTCGCTCACGCCGAGGGCCCTCGCGGTGTCGCGCAGGGTCACCTCGCGGTCCAGCATCGACTGGACGCGCTTGGCCGCCCGCCAGACCAGGACGTCGCCCCGCTCGGAGCGGTGCCGCCGCACGAGGTCGACGAACTCGCGGAGCATGGTCCGCTCGTAGGCGACGAGCTCCCCCTCCTCGCGCAGGCGCTCGATCGCCTTGATGCAGGCGTCGCTCAAGGTGAAGGCGAGCTCGGCGTCCACGCCCCCGCCCTCGATGGCCGAGCGGGTGTAGATGGTGCAGGAGGCGATGAGGGAGTTCTTGAGGGAGCGGAGGCTGTCCCCCGCGAGGCGGGCCCGCGCCAGGCGGTTCGTCTCGGCGAGGAGGGCGAGGGCCCCCTCGCAGTCGCCGGCGGCGAGCCGCTCCCCGAGCCGGCGCTCGAGGAGGTAGGGCGGGTGGACGTAGCGGCGCTCGAGGTTGCGCGCCCGTTCCGGGATGAGGGGGGCCTCGCCGCCCGGGGCCGGGCCCCGGGCCTGGGAAGCCGACCGTTCAACGCTCACGGGGCCTATTCTACACGAAAAAAGTGCAAAAAAGAAGAAAGAAGTGCAAACGCTTTTCAGGGGAAGCCGTAGAATCGACGGGAAGAGCAAATCCTTCCTTAGGAGGCTTCCATGAATAAACGGGTTCTCGCGGC
>JAKLFE010000044.1 GCA_022711355.1 Spirochaetota bacterium
TTCAGCTGTGGACCGACGAGAAGCTCGAGTACCGCCGGGCCCTCGATGCCCGTCCTTTGTTCGCTGCCCTCGAGGCGGCGGGTCGATTCCGGCATCGGCGGGTCTCGTCGCGGGCTGCTCGGACGAGAGCCAATCCCCTGTACCCGGTGAACTACTTCGACCGGGAGCTGCGCAAGGATCTGCACGAGCATGTGCGGGAGACGGTCTGCTTCGGGAGGAACGTGAACCACCAGAGCGAACGGCTTGTCCTGTACCTGTTCGGGCACAACTACGGTAAGCCCTTCAGGATCGCCGGCGAGCGTCGGAGCCACGCCGAGGTGGCGGGCTACGACGCTATCGCGATCGGGGCTGAGCTTAAGCGGATCTGGACGCGGCGGTCGTTCCTGAGCCTTGAGGAGCTGACGGAGGATCAGCGGGACATCTGGCTCCGGCTGCGCCGGACGCCTTTGAAGGAGGGGAAGCAGTACCTCCCGAAGTACGCGGCGGCTTGAGCGGGGCAGTAGGGCAGAGATGTCTCACTCATCCGTGAACAGGAGCAAGGCTGGCTTCTAGCAGGACCGCTTGCTGGCAGCAGAGGATAGCGCTTTCACTCCCGGTGCCCGATGGGAAGGGTGGGGCGCGGGGCAGCGCGACGAGAATCGCGATCTAGTGAGCGATTCTCGTCGCGCTGAACCTTCCGAAGGTTCCCCTCCCCGCATCACCCATCATGCACTACAAGGTTCGAGGCAGTTACTACTTTTTCTGGATGGGGCCGTAGCCGACTGCCTTGAGCCACTCCTCAGGATAGCCGATCTTCTCGCCCGCCTTCTTGACGTTGCGGTAGCCGTCGTTGTACTCGGCGATCAGCTGCTCGCCGAACTTCCACCAGCCCTGGACGATGCCGTTGCCGGTGTCGACGGAGTACTTGGTGAGGTAGGCGACGGCGAGGGCCTTGTCCTTGGCGTAGAGCTCGGCGGCGGCCTTCTCGACGACGGGCTGCAGGGCGAACTCCTCGGCCTCGATCGCGGTGTAGCGGGCCTTGATGTCCTGGCTCATGAGGTCGTAGCGGAGGTTGGAGATGTTCTGTACGAAGGCGAAGGCCCAGGAGGCGGAGTTCCGGTCGAACTCGCCGCGGTAGCCGATGTCGTAGCCGGCCGGGAGGGCGGTGTTGCCGCAGTAGAGGGGAACGTAGCAGGTGGCGTGGGGGGCGTCCCAGCCCCACCAGACCACGCCGCCCACGGCGTCGGGGAGCCAGGAGCGGGACTGGCTGATCCAGCTGTACTCGGCGCGGTAGATGGAGAGGGCGCGTTCCCAGGTCCCGTTGTTGAAGCCCTGGGTGGCGAAGCGGTCGGGGCTCCCGAAGGGGCCGGCCGCGAGGCCCTTGGTGAGGTCGAACTCGGTGCCCTCGTAGTGGTCGCGGAAGACGCGGGTGATGTCGGCGACCGAGACCTTCTTGTCCGGCTTCACGGAGAAGGGGAAGGCGCGGGTCCAGGGGTCGAGCTTGAGGGAGGGGGCCAGGAGGGAGAGGGCCCGCCACTCGCGGCGCTGGCTGTAGAAGCTGCCGTTGTCGGGGCAGTAGGCGTCGCGGAAGGAGAAGGCCTTCTTGCCGTCCCACCAGCCCTTCTCCTTGGCCAGGCTCGTGACGTTGGGCGAGGCCATGAAGTAGTCGGCCTTCTTGAGGTCGATCTCGCCGATGCGGGCGCGGTTGGCGCTCACGCCGATCTCGCCGTCGGGCACGCGCTGGGCCGCCCAGACGCCGGACTTGGCGAGGGGGGTGGCGCCGTAGACCTCGAAGAACCAGACCTCGTTGGGGTCGGCCACGGTGAGGCACTCGCCGCCGTCGCAGTAGCCGTAGGTGTTCACCAGCTCGCCCATGAGCTTGACGGCCTCGCGGGCGGTCTTGCAGCGCTCGGCGGCGACGTGGGAAAGCTCGACGATGTCGAACATGCCCTCGGGGTCGCGGAGCTCGGGGCGCTCGCCGACCCAGATGGTGGTCTCGCCGAAGCTGAGCTGGTGCTCGTTCTGCACGCCGTAGATGGCGCTCGTGTAGGCGTAGGTGTGGGCGGCCTGGGGGATCTCGCCCTTGTAGGTCAGGGGCTCGAACTGGGGATCCTTGGGGGAGCGCAGGGTGGAGTTCCAGTAGACCTTGCGCATCTCCCCGGCCTTGTAGTCTGCGGCCGGCACGATCTTGATCACCGGCTCCTCGATGCCGCCGTCGCCGGTCTGCGAGGTCATCACCGAGCCGTCGACCGAGGCGCCCTTGCTCACCGCGATCGAGGTGCAGGCGAAGGCGACGCCGTAGCCGGCCAGGGCCAGGGCGGCGAGCAGGGCCGCGAGGGCTACGCCCCGCTTGCCCATCTTCATCCTTGTCCGCTTCATCTTGTCTCCTTTCGTATGATTCCAGGCCCGGGCTCGGCTCGCTCAAGGGCGGGCCCGCCCGGGGCCTTTCCGGCTCATTCCAGGACGACCGATCCCTCCGGCGCGGCGGCGGGGTCCCGGAAGTAGGGACCCAGGCCGTTCGCGACGAACTCCGCGTAGCCCGGGCAGGAGAAGGCGACGATCCGCTCGGGATTGAACAGGCTCCACTGGGCGGCGAGCTGCCGGGAGACGCTGATGTGCCTCCCGGCCCGCTCCTCCATGGACTTGCCCTTCTCGTCGTAGTCCGTGAACAGGAGCCCCCGCCGGGCCGCGGCGAGGAGGAACTCGTCCTTCCCGTCGAGCTCGAGGGCCTCGGTCTTGGGCCCCGTGGGCTGGTCGAGGAAGGGGTCGGGCGACTCGAGGAGGAAGGGCACGGCCTCGGAGTGGTCGGCTATCTCGCGGTGCGAGACCCCGCGGAACTTGGCCGGCGAGGGCTCGACGTGGACCTCGAACTCGGTCGCCGTGAGGTCGAGGGCCGCGAGCTGGGCTATCGAGGCGCCCTGGTCGGGGGCGACGATGCAGTTGGTGACCGGGTAGAGGAGCTCGGCCCCGTGGGTGTCCACGACGAAGTCCACCTTCTCGCGGCGGATGAGCTCCATGGCCGCGGCGCCGATCCGCTCGGCCAAGGCCCCGTCCGCGCGGCCCGGCCAGGTGCGGTTGACGTTGCGCATGTCGACGTTGGAGAGCATCTGCCGGCTCGGATAGTGGACGTAAACCTCGGGATCGGGCCACTGGTCGAGGGGGTTCGCGAGGCGGTCGCCCATGCGGAACTTCTGCTCGCCCCAGCCCGTCTTGATCGAGATGAACTGGGGATAGGCCCCCATGGGCTGGGTGGCCGTGGAGCCCGAGCGGTTGTAGTGGGGGATGACGATGAGCTTCCCCGCCTCGGGCAGGGCCTGCTCGACGAGGACGAAGGCGGCGACGATGCTCGAGGGCTCGTTCGGGTGGGTCCCGCCCAGGATGAGGGCGGTCCCGCCGGGCTTGCCCGAGTCCAGGAAGTAGAGGTTCGTGTCGCCCCAGCTCCCCTTCAGCGCGGGCAGGTAGTCGGAGAGCCGCCCGGTCCCGGTGACGCCGGGGCCCTTGACCAGGCTCTCCTTGTAGGTCCTGAGCCCGCGCATCTCGAGGCCGCCCCCGACGAGGCAGGCGAGGAAGAGGCAGGCGGCGAGGATCTTGGCGAATATCAGGCGCGTCATTTCTCGGGCCCCCTATTTCAGGCGCAGGACGCGCAGCACGAAGGGCAGGAGGACCACGAGCTGGAGCGCGGCCTTCTGCCAATCCCTGGTCCTCGCGAAGCCGAGGGCCAGGAAGGCGGCGATGTAGACGCACAGGGCGTAGTACAGCAGGGTTATCACCGAAGCCACGTTTCACCTCTCGCTTTTCGCGCGTTGTACGGCATCATGACTAGAGCACCAGGGCGCCGAGCTGCTTGCTGAAGACGACCATGAGGGTCCCGGTCAGCGTGATGACGAGCCAGGGCAGCCAGCAGCTCTTGACGAAGGACCAGTACCTGCCGGCGTAGCCCGTCGACTGGACGGTGAGGCGGCCTATGAGGGCGGTAGGCGGCAGGGCGTCGCCGAGCATCCACAAAAGGCTCAGGCCCGAGAGGGCGGGCACGGGATTCAGGCCGATCGAGTTGAGGGTCCAGATCAGGGGGATGCCGAAGACCGCGGCCCCGCCGAAGGTCAGGATCCCCTCGGAGAGGGGCATCGCGACCGGGAGGAGGAGGAAGATCGCGACCGTCGGCAGGGAGATGATCGAGAGGGACAGAAGGCCCCGCACTCCGTTGAGGGTCATGACCTGGAGGAGGATGCCGACGATGATGCAGGTCCCCAGGAGGGGCAGGAGCTGGTCCATCGTCTCCCGCGAGAGCCGCAGGATGTCGATCTTGCGCGGGCTCAGGGCCCAGGCCAGGAAGCCCGAGGCGGCGAAGCCGATGGGCAGGCCGAGGGTCGGCAGGGCGAAGGGCCAGATCCGCGGCACCGCGATGAAGGCGGCCAGGAGGAGGAAGGGCGCGCCGACGCGCCATGCCCGCATCCCGGCCGGCGGCTCGGGCATGGTGGCGAGGACCGAGCCGAGGTCCCGGGCCTCGCCGCGCATGCCGTAGTAGAAGGTCACGAAGAGGCCGAGGGCCAGCACGGGAATGCCGAGGGGGAGCTCGAAGCCGACGTAGGGGATGGCGGTCCCCGCGGTCGTGATCATGGCCCAGATGTTGACCGGCGGCGCGACGGCGGAGAGCCCCGCGAGGAGGAAGACCATCGCCGCCACGTGCTCGTCCTTGAGCCCGAGGCCCCGCAGGACGAGGGCGACGGTGCCGCCCACGACGAGGACCGATACCGAGCCCGCCCCGGTGAGGGCCCCGGGGATCAGCATGAGGAGCATGAGGATCACCAGGAGGACGGCGCGCCGCTTGTGGAAGCGGATGAAGACCTTGCGGACGAGGTAGTCGATGCCGCCCGCCTCCTTCACGACGTTCATGAAGAGGGTCGCGGTCACGAAGATGAGGCAGATGTCGAGGTAGGCCACCGAGCCCTCGGCGAGGTGCCGCAGGGGGATCCCCTGGCCGGCGGCCAGGGCCCCGACGAGGGCCATGGCGAGGATCGAGAGCTCGGTCGAGAGCTTCGCGAGCTTGGCGAGGGCGAAGGCCGCCGCCATGGCCGCGAGCAGTATGGCTACGTGGGTGAACAAGGCGCGCCCCTCCTACTTGAACATCTTCTGGAGGATGGCGGTCAGCTCGGTGGACTGCTTGATGACCGAGAGCGGGGCCCCGCTCTTCTTGGCGATCGCGTCGAAGCGTCCGTCGAAGTTCCCGTCGGCGGTCACGATGACGTAGTCCGCGCTCGGCACGATCGCGTCGATGATGAGCTCGTTGTCGCTGCCGGGCTTGCCGCGGCGCGACTTGCCCTCGGCGTGGACCGCGACCACCATGATCTTGTTCTTCTTGCAGTAGTCGACGAGCTTCTTGACCCGGGCGATCTCGGTGTCGATGGAGAGGCCCGAGGCGCCCATGCCCTTGAGGCTCGCGCCCACGGCGAAGATGACGGTCTTGTAGGGCGTGCCCTTCGCGGCCCCGGACTTGGACACGAGGTGGAAGCCCTCGCCGGTCTTGAAGTCGCCCAGGCCGACGCCGGCGGCGAGCTGCTCGGCCGTGGGCACGTCGCAGTAGTCGTAAGCCAGTCCGCTCCGGTCGCAGAGGGCGTTGACGATGACGGCGCCCGAGCTCTGGCCCGCCGAGGTGCTGAGCATGGGCAGGGAGGCCTTGGGCGGCTCCTGGGCCCCCGCGGCGCCGAGCCCATAGGCGAGCAAGCAGAGGAACGCGGAAAAAACCTTCAGCTTGGCTTGTTTCATCTTCTTCCTTTCCTTTCATCGAAACCACGAAGCGCAATAGGGATATATGTGCTTATATCAGATAACTTTATGGGACTGCGGCGCCGATTTTCCCCTAAACTGATCCATTCCCCCCGAACTGGGAAGAGGCTAGATCAATGAATCCATACACTGTATCGATTGACGCGGGGGATTATCTATCGGCTTTTAATCGACGAGCAAAAAAAGCGCGTAGCTTTTGCATATTTTTACAGCCACACGGTATCGATATGTACTACGGGCGTTAAGCATTTTGAAACGATGTTTCTATATATGAAATTTATGACATTTTGAGGAGCTGCGCGCTGGGCCTGCGCCGCCTCGCCGCGCCGTCTCGGAACAGGCCCGGGGGCGAAAACAGGGGCGGCGCCCTGTTTCCTAGGATCCCTTCCCGACCGGGATCCCGAGGATGCCCCGCACGACGACCGAAGCCGCGATGAGCCCGGCGGCGGCGGGGACGAAGGGCAGGGAGCCCGGCACCGAGCGGCGCCCCCCGCCGTAGGGTCCGGGGGCGCTCCCGGCGCGGGAGCCCGCGGGGGCCGCTTCCGCGGAGTAGACGACCTGCAGGGACTCGACGCCGCGCCGGCGCAGCTCGCGCCGCAGAACCCGCGCGAGGGGGCAGCCCGAGGTCTCGGAGATGTCGGCGACCAGGAGCCGGGTCGGGTCGAGCTTGGCCCCCGTGCCCATCGCGCTGAGGATGGGGATGCCGAGCTCCCGCGCGCGCAGGATCAGGGCGAGCTTGGCGGAGACGGCGTCGATGGCGTCCACCGCGTAGGCGAGGCCGGGGGGCAGGAGCTCCTCGGCCGAATCGGGGCCGAAGCGCTCGCGGCGCGCCTCGACCTCGGCGGCGGGATTGACGGCGAGGATGCGCTCGGCCATGACCTCGACCTTGGGCCTGCCCAGGGTTTCGCGCGACGCGACGAGCTGGCGGTTCAGGTTCGACTCGGCCACCTCGTCGTCGTCGACCAGGAGGAAGCGGCCGATCCCGGCGCGGGCCAGGGCCTCGGCGGCCCAGGAGCCCACCCCGCCCAGGCCTATCACGGCCACGCGGCTCGCGGCGAGCTTGGCCAGGCCCTCCTCCCCCACGAGGAGGGCGGAGCGGGAGAAGGCCTCAGCCATCGCGCCGCCGCCTGGCCGGGGCGCGGGCGTAGAGCTTGCGCCGGCCTGCCTTGCCGGCCTCGGCCAAAAGGCCCTCGCGGGCAAGGCAGTACAGGATCTTGCGCGCCCGCTCGGGCCCGATGCCGAGGGCCTCGCCCAAGGAGGCCGAGGACCAGGGCTCGGGGAGGGCCTTGGGGATGAGGGCGAGCCATTGGGAGCGGGTGCGGAAGGAGCGGGAGGAGAGGACCTCGACGAGCTCCCGGTCCACCTTGCGGTCGCCCCGGCTCCGCCAGGAGCCCGAGCCGTCGCGGGTCCGGGTGTCGACCGCGCGCACGAGGAGGATCTCGACGGTCACGTTGCGCGCCGCGATGAGGCCGGCCGCCTGGACGAGCTCGTCGAAGAGCTCGTAGAGGTCGCCGCGCTTGGGGCTCCGCCGGGTGGACAGAAGCTCGCCGGTCCTCGGGTCGAGGCGGCGGATCGAGGTCTCGGCGGCGATGGGATGGACGACGCGGACGCGGTGGCCGGCCGCGGCGAGGGAGCGGACCTTGGCCGCGATCTTGCCCAGGCTGCCGGTCTGGACCTCGACGAGCTCCCCGTCCGCGCGCACGAGGTCGACCACCCTGCCCCCCACCGGGACCTCGAGGCGGTCGCCGGGACGGGCGAGCCAGCGCTTGAGCTGGGCGTGGAGGCTCCGCTCCGCGTAGAGATTGAAGCCCTCGCGCTCGGCGACGAGGCCGCCGGCCTCGTCGCCGCTCGCCCGCTCGTGCAGCCCGCCCATGGCCGCAGTATGCCCCGAAGCGCGGCCGCGAGGCTAGCGTCAGCGGGGCGGGCGCTCCCCCGCGCGCGCGGGCCGCGCGGGCCGGGCGAGGAGGGCGATCGAGACCGCGAGGGTGCAGGCCTCCGAGGCGGGCAGGGCGAGCCAGACGCCGAGGTCGCCGAACAGGAGGGGGAAGAGGAAGACGAAGAGGCAGATCAGGACCAGGCCCCGGAGCGAGGCTACGGCGGCCGAGCCCGCCGCGTCCCCGATGGCGGTGAGGTAGGCCGAGGCGATGGAGCTGTAGGCCGCGGGCAGGAGGGAGAGGGCCGTGAAGAAGAGGGCCCGGGCGGCGAGGCCCGACGAGGCCTCCTCCCCGGCCCGCGCGAAGAGGGCGGCGAGGGGGCCGGGGAAGAGGAGGGCCGGCGCGGCCGCCGCCGCCGCGGCGCCGAGGGCCCAGCGCATCGCGAGGGAGAGCCAGGACCGGGCCTCGCCGGCCTCGCCACCTCCCCAGGCGCGGCCCGCCAGGGGCCACAGGCCCTGCCCGAAGCCCAGGACGAGCATCGAGGAGAGGAAGCAGAGGTAGCCGGATATCGTGTAGGCGGCCACGCCCGCGACGCCCATCCGGGCCAGGAGGATCCTGTTGTAGGCGTAGGCGACGATCGTGACGGAGAGCTGGCCCACGAGCTCGGAGGAGCCGTTGGCGAGGATCGAGCCGAGCTCGCCCCGGCTCAGCGCGGGCCGCGCGGGCTTGATCGAGGGGCAGGCCCGCGCCAGGGCGGCCAGGCCGAGGAGGAGCTGGAGGGCGGCGCCCGCCGCCGAGGAGAGGGCCGCGCCGCGGAGCCCCAGGCCGAGCCGGGCGATGAGGAGCCAGTCCAGGGCGATGTCGCAGGCGGCTCCGGCGGCCCCGGCCGCGAGGGAGAGGCCGGGCCTGCCCCCTGCCCGCAGGAAGGCCCCGACTCCGACGTTGAGCATGACCGGCGCGTAGTACAGGAGGAGGGGCGCGAGGTACTCGCGGACCTGGCCCGCGACCTCGCCGCGGGCCCCGAGGAGGCCGATGGCCGGCCCGAGGAAGGCGCCCAGGAGGAGGGTCAGGCCCAGGCCCGCGGCCGCGAGGAGGAGCATCGTGCCCGAGGCGAGGCGCGAGGCCCCCGGCCCGTCCTTCGCGCCGAGGCGGTGGTTGGCCAGGGTGCCCCCGCCCACGGCGATCATCACGCCGGCGGCGAGGAAGACGTAGAAGATCGGCAAGGTCAGGTTGACCGCGGCCAGGGCCCCGGCCCCGAGGATGCGGCCGACGAAGAGGCCGTCGGCCAGGACCGAGACCGAGCTCACGAGGGTGCCCGCCAGGGCCGGCAGGGCGTAGGAGAGGAAGACCGCCCGCTGGCCGGGGCGGCCCGTGGCGAGAGCGTCCATGCGTACCTCCGATGCGCCGGAGGATAGCGCGGCGGCCCGCCTCGATACTTCTGGAAAAGCGCCCTTACCCGATCGGCGCGAGGATGTCCACCGCGATGCGGCCCGCCTCGTCGAGGCCGGAGCGGTAGAGCTCGAGGATCGGCCCCTCGGCCAGCCGCCGGCCCATCGCGGGCATGCCGAGGGCGAGGAGATCGTTGAAGGCGTGGATGAGGCGGCCGATCTGGTCCTCGAAGCGGTAGCGCAGGTAGCGGCGCCGGGGCAGGGCCAGGACCCGCCCGGGGAGGCCCGGCGGCAGGTCCGCGCAGAGGTCGTAGCGGAGCCGCTCGCCCGCGGTGATGAGGGGATCCTCGTAGGAGATGCCGACGTACAAGGGATCGCGGAGGCCGGGATGGGCCGCCTCGACCTCGGCGCAGAAGTCGCGCCAGGCCCGCACCAAGCCGGCGTAGGGCCCGCGGTAGCGCCGCTTCATGAGCCGGAAGGGGCCGTAGTCCCCCTCGTCCACGCGCTCCGCGAGGGCGGCCAGGGCGGCCGAGCGCTCGGGGCCGGGCGCGCGGAGCGCCGCGATGCGCGCCATCGCCTCGGCGTAGGCGCCCTCGGGCGGGGGAGGCGGGGCCGCGCGGTAGGCGGAGGCGCTCGTGCCGAAGCGCTCGCGGAAGGCCGTGGCGAAGTTCGAGGGGCTGTAGCCGGCCTCGGCGGCGATCTCGGTCAGGCTCGTCCCGGGGCTCTTCAGGAGGCGGAAGGCGGCCCGCTCGAGCCGCAGGCGCCGGGCGAAGGAGTGAACCCCCTCGCCCGTCACCGAGGAGAAGAGGCGGTTGAAGTAGTGGCGCGAGAAGCAGGCGGCGTCGGCCACCCGCTCCACGGGAAGCTCCTCGTCGAGGTGGGCGCGGATGAAGTCCACCGCCTCCTCGACGGCCGCGACGTGGTCGGGTCGGTCCATGGCCCATCCTAGCGCGGCCCGGCGCGGCGCGGCCAGCCCGGGCGGGGCCAGCCGCGGCGGCGCTCCGGCTTGATGCGCCCGCGGCGAGGGTGTAGGATGAGCCGCCGCAGCCTCCGGCGGCCCGCCCGGAGTGCCCCGGAGCCCTCGTACAAGGAGTCCCTATGAAGAACCGGATCGCTTTGACGCTGATCGCCGCGCTGGTCCTCGCCGGCGGCTGCTCCAAGAAGGATGCCGGGGCCAAGGCCGGCGCGGCGGCCGCCGGCCTGCCCGACCTCAAGGGCCGGACCATCGTCGCGGTGACCGAGAACGCCTACACCCCCCTCAACTTCGTCGACCCCAAGACCGGCAAGGCCGTGGGCTGGGAGTACGACGCGGTCAACGAGATCGCCAAGCGCCTGGGCGCCAAGGTCGAGTGGAAGATCTGCTCCTGGGACACCATGATCCAGGCGGTGCGCGACGGCCAGTTCGACGTCGGCATGGACGGGATCACCATCAACCAGGAGCGCAAGGCCCAGGTCGACTTCTCCGCCCCCTACATGGTCTCCCAGCAGTTCATGCTCGTCCGCGCGGATGAGAAGCGCTTCAAGGACGACAAGGAGTTCGCGGCGGACAAGAAGCTCCTCGTGGGCTCCCAGGCCGGCACCACCAACTTCTACGTCGCCGTCGGCATGCTCGGGGGCGACGAGAAGACCCCGCGCATCAAGCTCTTCGAGACCTTCGGCGCCGCCGTGCAGGCCCTCCTCTCGAAGGACGTCGACACGGTCCTCATGGACGCCGCCTCGACGAAGGGCTACATCGGCGCCAACCCCAACAAGCTTAAGACCGTGGGCCAGCCCCTGGGGACCGAGGAGTTCGGCTTCATCTTCAAGCCCGGCTCCGACCTCGTGGCCCCCTTCAACGCGGCCATCGAGTCCATGAAGAAGGACGGGAGCCTCGAGGCCCTGAACACGAAGTGGTTCTTCGAGTACAAGCCCTGATCCGGCCCGATGAGCGATAGCGGGGAGCGGGGGGCCGCCGGCCGGGCTCGCCGGGGCGAGGGCGCGGGGGCCGTCCCCTGGTGGCTCGTCGCCCTCCTCCTCCTCGGGCTCTGGGCCCTGGCCGCCTTCCTCGCCTCGCCCGGCTACCGCGTGATCCTGCGCGCGGTGGCCTCGGGCCTGGGGGTCACCCTCCGCGTCTCCCTCGTCGCCTACGCCGCCTCCCTGGCCCTCGGCCTGGGCCTGGGCCTCCTGCGCTCGTCGCGGCTGCGCGCCTGCCGCGAGGCCGCCACCTTCTACATCGAGCTCGTCCGCGGCCTGCCCATGCTCGTCATCCTCTACTACATCGCCTTCGTGGGGGCCCCGGCCCTGGCGGCGGCGCTCAACGCGCTCCTCAAGCCCCTCATCGCCTCGGGGGCGATCGGGGCCGTCGAGGCGCGGAGCTTCGACTTCGCGACGCGGGCGGTCCTCGCCCTGACCCTCGGCTACGCGGCCTTCATCGCCGAGATCTTCCGCGCGGGCATCGAGAGCGTGGACCGGGGCCAGATCGAGGCGGCCCGGGCCCTGGGCCTGAGCGAGGGCCAGCTCATGCGGCGCGTCGTCCTGCCCCAGGCCCTGCGGAACGTCCTGCCCGCCCTCGCCAACGAGTTCGTCGCCATCGTCAAGGACTCGTCCCTCGTCTCGGCCCTCGGGGTCCAGGACATCACCCAGCTGGGCAAGGTCTACTCGGCCTCGACCTTCCGCTTCTTCGAGACCTACAACGTGGTCGCCTTCTTCTACCTCTGCCTCACGGTCTCCCTCTCCCTCCTCGTGCGGGCCCTCGAGCGCCGCCTCAAGCGGGGCCTCGCGCGATGAGCGCCTTCATCCGCGTCGTCGAGGCCTCCAAGCGCTTCGGGCCCCGGGGCGGGCCGGGCGCGGTCGCCCTCGACCGGGTCAGCCTCGAGCTGGGCTCGGGCGAGGTGGCCGTCGTCATCGGCCCCTCGGGCTCGGGCAAGTCCACCCTCCTGCGGGCCATCAACCGCCTCGAGGAGCTCGACTCGGGGAGGATCTGGGTGGGAGACGACGAGGTCACCGCCCGCCGCGCCGACCTCCGGCGGATCCGCGAGGAGGCGGGCATGGTCTTCCAGGCCTTCAACCTCTTCGCCCACCTCACGGTCCTCGAGAACGTCTCGCTCGCCCCGCGCCTCGTGCGGGGCCTCGGGCGGGCCGAGGCCCGGGAGGCGGCCGAGGCGCTGCTTAAGCGGGTGGGCCTCGCGGACAAGCTCGGCTCCTATCCCCGCCAGCTCTCCGGGGGCCAGCAGCAGCGGGCGGCCATAGCGCGGGCCCTCGCCATGTCGCCCAAGGCCCTCCTCTTCGACGAGCCGACGAGCGCCCTCGACCCGGAGATGATCAAGGAGGTCCTCGACGTGATGGCCGGCCTCGCCGCCGAGGGCATGACCATGCTCGTCGTCTCCCACGAGATGGGCTTCGCCCGGGCCGTCGCCGACCGGGTGGTTTTCATGGACGGGGGGCGGATCGTCGAGGAGGGCAGCCCCGAGCAGGTCTTCGACGGGCCCCGGGAGGAGCGGACCCGCGAGTTCCTCGCCCACGTCCTCTAGGCCCGCGGCCCCGCGCCCCGGCTCCGGGCCCCGCAGCTCTCCCGGACCACGAGCTCGGGCCTGAGGACGCTCCGCCGGGCGGGAGGCCGCTCGAGGCCCTGCCGCCGGGCCTCGATGAGGCCCATGAGGCGCTCGCAGGTCACGAGGGACATCTCCTCGCGGGGCTGGTGCACGGAGCTCAGGGCGGGGCGCATGGCCCCGGAGAGCTCGCAGTCGTCGTAGCCGACGACCGAGACCTCGCCGGGCACCGCTATCCCGAGCTCGGCGAAGGCCTGGAGGGCTCCGATGGCCATGAGGTCGTCGAAGGCCAGCAGCGAGTCGTAGCCGCCGAGGCTCCGGCGGAAGTTCATGACGGCGCGGTAGCCGGACTCGATGGACATGTCGCCGTAGAGGATGTCCTCGGCCCCGATGGAGAGGCCGGACTCGGCGAGGGCCCGCCGCGCGCCCTGGAGCCTGAGGCGGTACTCGAGCTCGTAGTCCGCGTCGCTCGTCAGGCAGAAGGTCCGGCGCCGCCCGAGGGAGGCGAGGTGCCGGGCCGCGAGGTAGCCGCCGAGCTCGTTGTCCGGGTAGATGAAGTCGAGCTCGGCCTCCGCGCCCTCGGGGGGCGGGTAGTGGGAGAAGACGAAGGGCATGCCCGAGCCGCGCACGAACTCGAGGAGCTCCGGCTCGAGGCGGGGCGACATGACGATGAGGCCGTCCACCTTGCGCCGGGTCACGAGGCGGCGCAGGTTATCCTGGCCCGTGAAGCGGTTCGCGGGGAAGGCCACGATGAGGTCGTAGTCGTTCCGCTCGAGGATGGCGCGGATGGCGTTGAAGAGGGTGTTGAAGTAGAGGTTGACCCCGAACTCCTCGTAGCTCGGCGGGAGGACGACGCCGATCGTGCCGACCTGCTTGGTGATCAGGCTCCGGGCGCTGGCGTTGAACTCGAAGCCGAGCTCCTCGGCCATGGAGCGGATCCGCTGCCGCGTCGCCTCGCTGATGCGCGAGGTCCCGTTGAGGCTCCGCGAGACCGTCGAGACGCTCACGCCCGCCAAATCGGCGATATGTTTGAGCGTAATCGGCTTGCAATCGCTTGCGCACATCGAGTCCACTATAGGCCCGGAGGGGGCATTTGTAAAGCCTCTCTATCGATACAACCACCGACTAATCCTGCAATGGGCGCTAGAATATTCAATTATTTTCATTATAACCGCAAGACCGCCTCGACACAGAACAGACCGAAATTGGGCAAGGCTCTGCCTCGAATCCTGTTGCGCAAACGTTAGCACATTTTTCTTGACAGCGCGGCCTTTCGCCCCCATCCTAGCCCCATCATCAGGAGGGCGGCGCGCGGCGCGGCCCCTCCGGAGGCAGCCATGGACGGTTCTCCCCCGCTCTTGTCCCTGCGCGGCATCAGCAAGCTCTACCCCGGCGTGCGGGCCCTCGACTCGGTCGATCTCGATATCCTCCCCGGCGAGATCCACGTCCTCCTCGGCGAGAACGGCGCGGGGAAATCGACCCTCATCAAGACCATCCTCGGGATCGAGGCGCCCAACGGCGGCGAGATCCGGTGGAAGGGCCGGAGGCTCGGGGCCTACGGGATCCGCGAGGCCTACGCCATGGGCATCGCCGCGATCTACCAGGAGCTCAACAACGTCGGCTGCCTGAGCGTCGCGGAGAACCTCTACCTCGGCAACGAGATCCCCCTGGGCCGCCTGCGGGGGACGGTGAGCCCCTCCCGGCAGCGGGCCGCGGCCCGGGCGGCCCTGGCCCGTGTGGGCCTCGCCGTAGATCCCGCGATCGCCGTCGAGCGCCTCGGGGTCGGCCAGAAGCAGCTCCTCGAGATCGCGCGGGCCCTCGACCGGAAGGCCGAGCTCGTCATCATGGACGAGCCCACCTCGAGCCTGTCGCGGAGCGAGATCGACCAGCTCCTCGGGCTCATGGCCGCGATGAAAGCCCAGGGCATCGCCATCCTTTTCATCACGCACAAGCTCGACGAGGCCAAGAAGATCGGCGACCGGGTGACCGTGCTCAAGGACGGCAAGAAGGTCGGGACCCTGGGCATCGCCGAGGCCGACGAGGAGCTCATCATCAAGATGATGGTCGGCCGCAAGCTCGAGGAGAAGTACCCCCGCCGCTCCGCGAGGATCGGGGCCGAGGCCCTGCGGGTCGAAGGCCTGACGGGGGCCCGCTTCCGCGACGTCTCCTTCTCGGTGCGCTCGGGCGAGCTCCTCGGGCTCTTCGGCCTCGTGGGCGCCGGCCGCACCGAGACCCTGCGCGGGATCTTCGGCGCCGACCGGGTGGCGGGCGGCGCGATCTACCTCGAGGGCGAGCTCGCCCGGATCGAGCGCCCGGCCGACGCGATACGCCGGGGCGTCTCCTTCGTCACCGAGAACCGCAAGGAGGAGGGCCTCACCCTCATCCACGACGTGGTCGAGAACGCGACCCTCCCCTCGCTCGGCTCCTTCTGCTCCCTCCCCGCGGTCGTCGACCAGGGGAGGCGCTACGCGGCGACGATGGACTACGGCAGGCGCCTCAACCTCCGCCCCCTGCACGTGCGCAAGCGGGCGATGGACTTCTCCGGCGGGAACCAGCAGAAGATCGTCGTCGAGAAGTGGCTCATGACGGGGGGCAAGGTATTCCTCTTCGACGAGCCGACCAAGGGCGTCGACGTCGGGGCCAAGACGGAGATCTACGGGATCATGAACCGCCTCCTCGAGGGCGGGGCCGCGGTGATCATGGTCTCCTCGGAGATGCAGGAGATCCTCGGCATGTCGGACCGGATCGTGACGATGTACGAAGGCAGGGTCACGGGCGAGATCGCCAACGGGCCCGAGGCAACGCAGGAGCGGCTCCTCATCATGGCGACTGGCGGAGGTCTGGAATGACGCAACTAGGCGGCGCGGCTGGCATCGCGGCTCCCGAGGCGGAGCGGCGCTCGGCTCTCGAGTACCTCAAGGGGCTCCTGGACAAGGCCGGGCCCATCGTGGCCATCCTCATCCTGGGGATCTTCCTCTCGATCAGGACCGACCGCTTCCTGACGGCGCAGAACTTCACCAACATCGTCCGGCAGGCGGCCAGCATCGGCCTCATCGCGATCGGCATGATGCTCGCCATCCTCACCGGCGGCATCGACCTCTCGGTCGGGGCCCTCATGGCCCTCTCGACCATCCTCATGGGCAAGGCCGTCCAGGCCGGCTGGCCGGGCCTCTGGCCCGTCCTCGTCTGCCTGGCCAGCGGCTTCCTCCTCGGGGCGTTCAACGGCCTCCTCCTCACCAAGCTCAAGCTGCCCCACCCCTTCATATCGACCATGGGCACGCAGAACATCTTCCGCGGCGCCTGCCTGCTTTTGACCGCGGGCACGCCGATCTCGGGCATGCCCCCGGCGGTCAAGTGGGCGGGCTCGAGCTTCGTCGCCGGCGCCCTCCCCGTGAGCGCCCTCATCCTCATCCTCGTCTACCTGGTCTTCGGCTTCTTCCTGCGCAACACGACCCTGGGCCGCCACATCTACGTGGTCGGCGGCAACACGACGACCGCCCGCCTGTCCGGAGTGAACGTCGACTTCACCCTCGTCATGGTCTACGCCCTGAGCGGCCTCATGTGCGGGCTGGCCGGCCTCGTCCTCGCCGGCCGCGTCGACGCGGTCTACCCGATGGCCGGCATAGGCTGGGAGACCGACGCCATCGCCGCGGTCATCATCGGCGGCTCGAGCTTCTTCGGCGGCCGGGGCAACATCCTCGGCACCTTCTCCGGCCTCATCCTCATCTCGGTCCTGCGCAACGGCCTGAACCTCATGAACATCACCCCCGACATGCAGACCGTCATCCTGGGCACGGTGATCATCCTCGCCGTGTTCATCGACGTGGTCCGCAACGGCGGCTTCGCTAAAGTCAAGAAGCTTTGAAGGAGGAGCATCATGAAGAGAGCAATCGTCGTTCTAGCCGCGGCCTTGGCCGCCCTCGCCCTCGCGGGCTGCGGGGCGCCGAAGAAGGCCGAGAAGGGCGGGACCAAGATCACCGCCGTACTCATGGCCCTCAACTCGGACTACTGGCACATGGTCGAGGCCGGCTGCCTGAAGGGCGGCCGCGAGCTCGGGGCGAACGTCGTCGTGATGGGGCCGACCTCCGAGTCGGACGTCACCGGCCAGATCGCCATGATCGAGGACCAGATCACCTCGGGCGCGAAAGGCATCATCCTCGCGCCGACCGAGCCCAAGGCCCTCATCCCCGTCCTGACCAAGGCCAGGGAGAAGAAGATCCCCGTCGCCATCGTCGACGCGGACATCGACGCGAGCGCCAAGGAGCTCCGCCTCACCTTCATCGGGACCTCGGAGCTGGCCGCGGCCCGCGAGGTGGGCAGGTACCTCCTGACCAAGCTCAAGGCCGGGGACCAGGTCGGGATCATCCGCGGCCTCGCCGGCTCGCCGAACCACACTTGGCGCACCGACGGCTGCCGCGAGGTCCTCGAGGCCGCGGGGGTCAAGGTCGTCAGCGTCCAGCCCGCCGACTCCGAGCGGGGCAAGGCCGTGGGCGTCGCCGAGAACATGCTCGAGGCCTACCCGAAGATCGCCGCCATCTACGCCACGAACGACGAGATGGCCCTGGGCGCCTACCAGGCCTGCGAGGGCCGCAAGCGGACGGAGATCTTCATCGTCGGCTTCGACGGCTCCCCCGACGCCCTCAAGTCCATCAAGGCGGGCAAGCTCGGGGCCTCCCTGGCCCAGAAGCCCATCGACATGGGCTACAAGGGGGTCGAGGCCATCCTCAAGTCCCTCAAGGGCGAGCAGGTCGAGGCCCTCATCGAGTCCCCCGTGGAGATCGTGGACAAGTCGAACGTCGAGGCCTTCGAGGCGAAGCTCAACGCCGAGCTCGCCGCGGCGGCGCCGAAGAAGTAGCCGCGCCGCGGGCCGGGCCGCTCAGGCGGCCGGCCCGCGGGCGCGGCGGAAAGGACGGCTCTCGTGATCAAGATCGGAATCATCGGCGCGGGCAACATGGGCAGGCTCCACGCCTCCCTCGCCGCGCGCGGCGGCGCGGGCAAGGTCGTCGCGGTCTGCGACCAGGACGCCTCGCGCGCCATCGCGCTCGCCGCGGAGCACGGCGCCGCGGCCTTCGGGAGCGCCGACGAGCTCCTGGGCTCGGGGCTCGACATGGCCTTCGTCGCCGTGCCCAACACCCAGCACGCCCCCCTCGCCCGCAAGGCCCTGGAGCGGGGGCTCCACGTCTTCGTGGAGAAGCCCTTCGCGACGAGCGAGGCCGACGCCGAGGCCCTCCTCGAGGCCGCGCGGCAGGGCGGCAGGCGCCTGTTCGTGGGCCTGAACCGCCGCTTCGCGCCCGTGTACGCCGAGGCCCGTCGCCTCGCGGCCGCGCCGGAGTTCAAGGCCAGGAACATCAACATCATCCAGAACGACGGCGACATGCGCAACCCGCCCTGGGCCACGGACATCGGGCTGACGGGGGGCTTCCTCTACGACACGACCGTCCATTTCCTCGACATGGCGGAGTTCCTCATGGGCCCGATAGCCGAGATCAGCGCGGTCTCGTCCAAGGCCTTCTACCCCATCGAGGACGGCTTCGCCATCCTCCTTCAGTTCTCGGGTGGCCGCTTCGGGGTCGTCTCGAGCTGCGGCTACGCCTCCTGGATGTCGCCCTTCGAGCGGGTCCAGGTGGTCGGCGACCACCGGACCCTGGTGACCGAGGAGCTCGACGGGCTGCGCTGGAGCCCCGGGCTCGGGACGGTCATCGAGGCCAGGGAGTACGCGAAGCTCCCCTACGAGGAGAAGTGGGGCTACGCCCAGATGCACGCGCACATGTTCGCGGCCCTGGCCTCGGGGAAGGCGGCGCTCAACGACGCCGAGGTCGGCGCGCGGACGATACGGCTCATCGCGGCCTGCGAGCGGAGCGCGGCCTCGGGCGGCGCCGCGGTCGCGGTATGAGGGAGGGAAGATGAGCTCGCTGTTCTACAACGTGCGGATCGGGGCCCACCCGATCTGCTGGACCAACGACGACATGCGCGACCTCGGGGACTTCATCGGCTTCGAGCAGCTCGTCGACGAGGCGGCCCTCGCGGGCTACGCGGGGGTCGAGCTGGGCCGGAAGTTCCCCCGGGACCCCGAGGTCCTCAAGCGCGCGTTGGGCGAGCGCGGCCTCGTCCTGACCTCGGGCTGGAGCGACGTGCTCACCATCGACAAGGCGCGGTGGCCCGAGTACCTCGAGGCCTTCAAGAAGCACGCGCGCTTCCTCAGGGACATGGGCTGCCGCCACGTCGTCGCCTGCGAGGGCGGCAACTCGACCTGCTGGGACCCGCGGCAGGACCGCCGCAAGCTCGGCCCGAAGAAGCTCGACGGCGCGGAGTGGAAGCTCCTCGCCGCGGGCCTCGACCAGTGCGGGGCCTACGCCCGGGAGCTCGGGATGGAGCTCGTCTACCACGTCCACACGGGCACGGTGGTCGAGAGCTACGAGGAGACGGAGCGCCTCCTCTCCCTGACCGGCGCGGACAAGGTCTTCCTCCTCGCCGACACGGGGCACCTGCGCTACTGCGGCGTCGACATCCCCAAGTTCTACGCCGACTTCTTCGAGCGGATCCGCTACGTCCACCTCAAGGACATCCGCGAGGACGTGCTCAAAACCGTAAAGGAGTTCGGCCTGGACTTCAACTCCTCGGTGCGGGTCGGGGTCTTCACCGTGCCCGGCGACGGCTGCGTGGACTTCCCCGCGGTCTTCAAGGTCCTCGCGGCCAAGGGCTACCAGGGCTGGATGGTGGTGGAGGCCGAGCAGAACGCCCTCCACGCCAATCCCCTCGCCTACGTCACCAAGGCCCGCCAGTACATCAGGGCCCAGACCGGCCTCTAGGCCCTCCCCGGCGGCGCGGGGCCCCATTGACCCCGCGCCGCCTCCCGTGAGATACCGCTTGGCATGGCCATAGTCGAGCGGCGCTTCGCCTCCCTGTACTCCGTGCTCTACGCGGTCTTCGTCCTCTTCGGCACCTCGATGACGGTCATCGGCGCCACCCTGCCCCGGATCCTCGCGGAGTTCCGCTGGAACTACGGCGGGGTCGGCCTGGTCATGGCCTCGGGCTCGGTCGCCTACTTCCTCTCGGCCTACCTCGCGGGCCGCCTGGTCCGTCCCCTGGGCCCGAAGGCCTCGATCGCCTTCGGGGTCGTCCTCATCACCGCCGGCCTGGCCTTCTTCGCCTCCACGCCCTCCCTCCTCCTGAACGCCCTCCTCTACGCGGCCATCGGGATCGGCCAGGGCTTCATCGAGATCAACGTGAACTACGCGATCGTCAAGATCGACGAGGACGGCCGCGCCCTCAACCTCATGCACGCGGCCTTCTCCATCGGGGCCGTGGCCGGCCCCTTCGTCATCGGCTTCCTCATGGGCGCGGGCCTCTCCTGGACCCTCGTCTACCGGGGCATGGCCGCCATCTTCTGCCTCATCCTGGCGGCCGTCCTCGCCCTCCCCTTCGGCAGGCTGCCGACCCCGGCAGCCGCCGAGGCATCGGGCGGGGCGCGGAGCCGCGGGAGCGCCTACGCGCTCGGCTTCGTCGCCCTCTTCCTGTACGTGGGCGTGGAGCTCGGGGTCTCCAACTGGATCGCCGAGCTCTTCGTGCGGACCTTCGGCTCGAGCGAGCAGCTCGGCTCCTTCATGGTCTCCCTCTACTGGCTCGGCCTCCTCGCCGGCCGCCTGGGCATCCCCCTCCTCTTCCCCAAGGCCAGGCCGGACCGGATCCTCCTCGTCCTCGCGGTCGGCCTCTCCGCCTCGACGGGCCTGGTCGCCGCCTGCGCCTTCGCCGGGCCCGCGGCCCTGCCGCTCGCGGCCGTCGCCACGGCCCTGGCCGGCCTCTCCTGCTCCGCCATCTACCCCGTCGTCGTCACCCTCGTCGGCCGGGCCTACCCCGATGCCCAGGGCGAGGCCATCGGCTTCGCGGGCACGGGCGGGGGCATCGGCGCCTTCCTCTTCGTCTTCCTGATGTCGCGCATCGCGAAGGCCGCCGGCCTCGAGGCGGGCTTCGCCTTCTACGCCCTCGTGGCCGTCCTCAACGCCGGGGCCTGCCTCGCCCTCTCCTCGGCCGTCCGGGCCCGGGCCGCCCGCCTCGCCCCCGCGGGCGGGCCTGGCGCGGGCCAGGGCGCCTCGGCCTAGCAGCCCGTGCTCGGCCCCGAAGCAGCCGCCCTCCCCCTCTTCCCCCTCCTCCCCGACATAGCCGCCCTCCTCCGGGAGCGCGGCTCCCTCGTCCTCTCGGCCGAGCCGGGCGCCGGCAAGACGAGCCTCGTCCCGCCCTACCTCGCCCTCGAGGGCGGCATCGAGGGGCGGATCCTCCTCCTCGAGCCCCGGCGCGCGGCGGCGGCGGGGGCCGCGGCGCGGATCGCCGAGCTCCTCGGCGAGGCCGTCGGCCGGAGGGCCGGCTACCGGGTCCGCGGCGACTCCCGCGCGGGCCCGGCCACGCGCGTCCTCGCGATGACCGGGGGAGTCCTCGTCAGGACCATCCAGGCCGACCCGGGCCTCGCCGGCGTCGGCTGCGTGATCCTCGACGAGTTCCACGAGCGCTCGGCCGAGGCCGACCTCTGCCTCGCCCTCCTCGGCGAGGCCCGCGCCCTCCGGCCCGAGCTCAGGCTCCTGGTCATGTCGGCGACCATGGATGTTGCGCGCATCGCGTCCTTCCTCGGCGCCCCCGCCCTCGAGGCCCCGGGGCGCTGCCACCCGGTCGAGACCCGCCACGCCGCGGCGGCGCCCGGGCGGGGCTTCGAGGAGCGCCTGGCCGCCCTCGCCCCCGCGCTCGCCGAGGAATCCGGAGGCGACGTCCTGGTGTTCCTGCCCGGGGCGGCCGAGATTGCCCGGGCCGCCGCGGCCCTGGCCGGCTCGGGCCTCGAGGTCCAGGCCCTCCACGGCTCGATGCCCCTGGCCGAGCAGCGCCGCGTCATCTCGCCACCGGGCGGGGACGCGGCCCCGCCGGGAGCCCGCCGCCGCGCCATCCTGGCCACGAGCGTGGCCGAGACCAGCCTCACCGTGCCCCGGGTCCGCGCGGTCATCGACTCGGGGCTCGCGCGGCTCACGCGCTTCCACGCGCGCTCGGGCCTCAACCGCCTCGTGACCGAGCGCGAGAGCGCCGACCGCGCCGACCAGCGCCGGGGCCGGGCCGGCCGCCTCGGGCCGGGGATCTGCCTGCGCGCCTGGCCCGCGGGCGAGGGCCTCGCCCTGCGGACCGAGCCCGAGCTCCTCCGCGCCGAGCTCTCCTCCCTGGTCCTCGAGTCGGCCCTCTGGGGGGCCCGGGGCAGGACCGAGCTGCCCTGGCTCGACCCGCCCCCCGCCGCCGCCTGGGAGGCCGCCCGCGAGCTCCTGGGCTCCCTCGGGGCCCTGGACGCCCGGGGCGCGCCCACGGAGGCGGGCCGGCGCATGGCGGGGCTCGGGACCGAGCCCCGCCTCGCCGCCCTGGTCCTCCGCGGCGCCGCGGCCGGCGAGGGCCGCCTGGCCTGCGAGCTCGCCGCCCTCCTCTCCGATCGGGGCGGATCGGCCTCGGGCGAGCGGGACCTCGCCGCCCGGCTCGAGGAGCTCGAGCGCGCCCCGGGCCGGGACCCGGCCGCGGCCCGGATCCGCGAGGAGGCCTCCCGCCTCGAGGCGGCCCTCGGGCCCGCGGGCCGCGGCCCGGGGAGAAGGCCCGGCGACGCCGAGAAGCCCGGCCTCGGCAGCGGCCCCGCGGGCCCGGCGGCCTTAGGGCCCCTCCTCGCCGCGGCCTTCCCCGACCGCATCGGCGCGCGGACCGAGTACGCGGGCCCGAGCGCCAGCTTCCGCCTGGTCTCGGGCCGGGCCCTCTCCGTCCAGGGCCCCCTGGCCCAGGCGAGCTGGATCGTGGCCGCCGAGGCCGACGCGGGCGAGGCAGCGGGCCGGCTCTACTCCGGCGCCGCGTTGCGCGAAACCGAGGCCCTGGCCGCCCTGGCGCCCCGGATCGAGGAGGCCGAGGAGCTCGAATGGAAGGGCCTGTCCTACCGGGCCCGGCGGATCCGCCGGGCCGGGGCCATCGTCCTGGCGGAGACCGCCCTCGGGGCCCTGGGACGCGAGGCGGTGGCGGCTTCCTTCTGCGCGCGCCTCGCTATCGAGGGCCTGGGGATCCTGCCCTGGGGCGAGGGCCCGAGCTCCCCGGCCGCCTTCCTGGCCCGGCTCCGCTTCTGGCTCGCCGCCCGCGGCTCCCCCGGGTCAGCCGCCGGGCTCGAGCCCGGCACCCTGGAGGACCGCGCCCTGGCCGCCCGGGCGGCCGCCTGGCTCGGCCCCTTCGTCGGCGCAGGCCCCGGGCCCGTCCTCGAGGCCGGCTCCCTCCGCGCAGCCCTCGAGGCGATGCTCGATCGCCCAACGCGCCTGGCCCTGGACCGCGAGGCCCCCGGGCGGATCGCCTTGCCCTCGGGCTCCGAGCGGCCCGTCGACTACGCAGGGCCCGAGCCCGCCCTCGAGGCCCGGGTCCAGGAGCTCTTCGGCCTCGACGAGCAGCCGGCCGCCTGCGGCCGCCCCCTCGTCCTGCGGCTCCTCACGCCGGCGGGCAGGCCGCTGCAGGTCACCGCCGACCTGCCGGGCTTCTGGCGGGGCTCCTGGGCCGAGGCCCGCAAGGAGCTCCGGGGGCGCTACCCGAAGCACGAGTGGCCCGAGCGGCCCTGGGAAGCCTCCCCGAGCCGCTCGGGCATCAGAGGTCGAAAATAAGGACGAGCGACCCGCCTAGGGCCGAATACCGAAGAGGAAATAGGCCGCCGCGGCGAGGGCCGCGACGACGACGAGGGCGATGAGGAGGGAGCGGGACTTAGGCTTCCCCGCGGCCTTCGCCTTGCTCCCTTCGTCCTTGCCCGCCCCCGTATCCGGATACAGCGTTTGCCAGGCCTTGAGGGCCGCGAGCATGACCTTTTTCGCGTCGGTGGCCCGGCCGTATTCCTTGTCGGGATTGGCGAGGACCTCGCGCACCCGGTCCTTGGCCTCCTGCCGGTCGTAGGTGAACATCCGGGCGCAGGTCTCGCAGACGAGCCAGCCGGTCTTCTGGTCGGCCTGCTGCGCGACGATGGTCGCGATGCCCGCGCCGTCGGGATGCTGCTCGTGGAAGGATGGCCACTTCCTCGAGAAGCCGAAGCCCCAATAGCGCGGCGACTCGGTGACCTGCGCGGTCGTGAGGATGACCCCGTCCTCCATGCGCATCTCTTTACCGCAGACATCGCAAACCGGCATCGGCGCCTCCCTTCGGGGCGGTCCGCGGCGTTGCCCGCCGCGGCCGCGACCGCCATTCTACAGCCGCCCGATCCACCGGTAAACCCGGCCTCCGCTAGCCTCCCGGCGCGATATGCGCTACCCTAGGCCCGCGACCGGGGCCGCGGGCGCCTGCGCGGCGGCGCCGAGCGGAAAGGAGAGGGGCTTGAGCGTCTACGCCATCCGCCACGCCGACAAGGAGCCGGGCGACTTCTACGACCGGGGCCTGAAATCCAACGACCAGCCGATCAGCGAGGCCGGGAGGGCGAGGGCCGCGAAGCTCGCGCCCTTCTTCGAGGGCATCGCCATCGATTCGATCCTCGTCAGCGAGTACCGGCGGACCGGCGAGACGATAGCCGAGCTCGCCGCGCGGCGGGGCATGGCGCCCATCGTCGAGCCGCTCCTGAACGAGATCGACGTCGGCGTCACCGAGAAGATGAGCGACGAGGAAGTCCGCGCGGCCTACCCCGAGTTC
Source organism: Spirochaetota bacterium (assembly GCA_022711355.1). Taxonomy (GTDB): domain Bacteria; phylum Spirochaetota; class Spirochaetia; order Treponematales; family Rectinemataceae; genus JAKLFE01. The sequence continues at coordinate 24,202 of JAKLFE010000044.1, forward strand.
TGGCGGGACTACCTCGCCCGGGACCGCGACTTCCGGATCCCCGGGGGCGAGACCGGGGAGGAGGCGGAGCGGCGGGTCCGCGCGGTCTTCGACTCCCTGGACCGGGGGAAGAACCACCTCCTGGTCGCGCACGAGGGCCTGATCAGGATCCTCCTCTGCTCGGTCCTCGGGATGCCGCCCTACAAGCGGCACCTGTTCACGATCGGCTTCTGCTCGATCTGCGTCTTCGAGTACCTCGAGGACTTTGGCTGCTGGCGCATCCCGAAGATCAACCTCGAGCTGGCCTGAGGGAGGGCGTATGATACGCTTCCTCAGCGCGGCGGAGTCCTGCGAGCTCCTGAGCGCCCGCGACGCCTTCCTCGCCGCCTTCACGCCCGCGGACTTCCGCTTCCGGACCAAGGATCCCCGCGGCGGCATGGCCGCGTACCGGGAGCTGGTCAGGAAGGCGGCCCTCGAGTGGGACGCCGAGGAGGAGGCGAAGGCCGCCGCCTGCCTCGAGGCGGCCCGCGCGGCCTACGGCCCCTACGCCGCCCTCCTCCCCCCCGACCTCCGCCTCGCGCGGCTCGACGGGAGCGAGGAGCCGGGCAACGCGCACTGCCGGGGGAGCGACGCCATCGTCCTCCACGGCGGGGCCCTGGGCAGGACGGACCGAGGCCTGACCAGGCTCCTGGTCCACGAGCTCGTCCACCTCCTGACCAGGAAGCGCCCGGAGCTTCGCGAGCGGCTCTACGCCCAGATCGGCTTCCGGAAGGCCCCGCCCCTCGAGGCGCCGGCCGGCCTCCGGGACCAGGCCATCACCAACCCCGACCAGCCGGTCAACGAGTACCGTTTCCCCGCCCTCGTCGCGGGCGCTGAGCGCGAGCTCTATCCCCTCCTCTTCTCGCGGGACCCCGCCTCCTTCCGCCTCGAGGACATCGAGGCGAAGTTCCTCGACGCCGCGACGGGCGAGCTCTACGCGATGGGCGAGCTCGAGAACTACCGCGAGCGCGTCGGCGGCAACACCGACTACGACATCCAGCCGGAGGAGATCGTCGCGGAGAACGTCACCAAGCTCCTTTTGCGCGAGGAGGTCCCGGACGCGGGCCTGCTCGCGCGGATCAAGGCGGTCCTCGACGAGGCGGCAGGCGGGGCGGGCTTGTTGTCGTAGCGAGCATCGACGGATATCGAAGCTCGTCCGACCCTGTCACGGCGATCAGCGCGCCTTAGGCGCCGCCGAGCCGCGCCAGGCACTCCCCCAGTATGCCCTCGAAGGCCCGCCGCCACTCGGCCTCGGGCATCGTCCTTTGGCGCTCGATCAGGTAGGCCATGGCCCGCGAGAAGCGCTCGTTGTCGAGGTGGCCCGGGCCCAGGGACACCGTGCCGTCGGCGTAGTCGAGGACCAGGAAGCGGCTGCGCAGCGGGCCGAGCTTCCGGTTCTCCTTCGTGGCCACCGCCTCGTAGAGGTAGATGCCGCCCCGATTGGAGCAGACGATCCACCGGGCCTCGATGCTGAAACGCTTGGCGCCGCGCCGGGACAGGTCCTCGGTTATACGGCCGGCGATCTCGGGAAAGTTGATCTCCTCGCCCCGGAGGATGAGGAGGGCGAGGATCTGGTAGCGGCGGCCGCCCGCGAGGCGTCGGCGCTCGGCCAGGAGCCGGTAGGAGAGCTCGTAGGCCGGCGTGGCGACGAGGGGCGGGGCCTCGAGGTAACGTCGCAGGGCCGGTATCAGCATGGGCGGGCTACACCATCCACCAGGGGATGATGGCGTTCTTCGCGTCGAGGGGGAGGTACTCGGAGGCGCAGCAGACCACGCCGCCGGAGCCCGGGCTCTTCCCGGCCTTCGCCAGGACCCGGAAGGCGGCTATCGCGTCCTTGCCCGGGTTGGCGCTCTTCTTGATCTCGACGGGATGGAGCTCGCCGTCGGCCTCGAGGATGAGATCGATCTCGACGCGATCCTTGTCGCGGTAGTAGAACAGCGGCGGTGTCTTGCCCGCGTTGTGCCAGCTCTTCATGATCTCGCTCACGACGAAGGTCTCGAAGAAGGCGCCGGAGGAGGCGCCCGCCTCGAGGGCCTGCGGGCTGGTCCAGCGCGTGAGGTAGGCGGCGAGGCCGGTATCGAGGAAGTAGAGCTTGGGCGCCTTGATCATCCGCGTCAGCGCGTTGCTGTGCCAGGGCTCGACGAGGGCGACGATGCCCGAGGTGACGAGGAGGGAGAGCCACTTCTTCGCCGTCGGCTGGCTGATGCCGATGTCGCGGGCGAGGTCGGCGTACTGGAGCATCTGCCCGGTCCTCGCGGCGGCGGCGGTCAGGAAACGGAGGAAGGCGAGCTCGTCGCCGACCTGCGAGAGGTCCTTGATATCGCGCTGGAGATAGGTCTGCACGTAGGAGGAGTAGTACTGCTCCGTCTCGGGGCGGTTCCTCCCCGCGAGGAGGGCCGGAAGGCTGCCCCGCTGGATCGCGGCGAAGGCATCGGCGAGGCCGCCCCTGGGGGCCTTCTTCCTCGCGGCGGCGAGCCTCTCTTTAGTCGGGAGGAAGGGAAGGCTCGCTCGGCCGGAGAGCTCGGCCTGCGACAGTCCGAGGAGATGCGCGATGCCGACGCGGCCCGCCAGGGACTCGCTCGCGTCGCGCATGAGGTGGAAGATCTGGGAGCCCGTGAGCCAGTAGGCTCCCTTCGTCCCCTCCCGGTCCACCCGCATCTTGATGTAGGGCAGGAGGCCCGGCGCGTACTGGATCTCGTCGATGATGACCGGGGGCTCGAATCGCTCGAGAAAGAGCTCCGGCTCCTCCGCCGCGAGCCGCCGCTGCAGGGGATCGTCGAGCGTGACGTAGTTCCGGCCCTTCTCGGCGAGGTGCCTGAGAAGGGTCGTCTTTCCCACCTGCCTCGGCCCCGTGACGAGGAGGACCGGGAAGCTCTTCGCGATGGCTAGTACGGCGCTCTCGATGGCGCGAGGGATATACATGGCTGCCCTCCCAGCATCGACTAAACTAAACTCTATATTTAGTATAGTCGATAATGACCCGGCTGTCCAGATGGGGGGCGCTTCCGGCCAGGCTCGCGGGCGGTCCCCGTAACCGCCTCCGCCCCTCCGCTGTTCTCCCTGCGAGACGATCGATACCGAAAGGGATGCCATGAGAAAACGCCTCGCCCTCGCCGCGGCCGCGGCCCTCGCCCTCTCCTCCTGCGCCACCACCCACCGCCTCGTCGCGCCCGAGCGCGAGGCCCTCGCGGCCGCGGCCGCCTCGATGGCCGGCGCGGCGGGCGAGGAGGGCTCGGACTTCGCGAGCCGGGGCCTCTACGCCCTCCTCGAGCGCCTGGCCGAGAAGGGCGGGCCCGAGGCGGCGGCCGAGCTGGCCGGCCTGCGCAGCCCGGGGGAGCTCGGGCGCCTTCTGTCGACGCGGAGCTACGCGACGACGCCCTACGAGGCTGCCCTCGAGGCCTTCATGGCCTGGGACCGCCGTTCGACAGCCCCCCGCTGGGAGCCGAAGCGGACCGAGCGCCTGGAGACCGAGCACTTCGCCCTGGTGACCCTGCCGGGCACGGCCGGGCACGAGGACCGGGAGGAGCTGGCAGCCCTCCTCGAGGAGCAGGTCCGGGCCATCGAGGCCATCCTCCGCCCCGACGCCGCGATGCGCGCCCGCTTCGCCGCCAACATGGCCAGCCTCGCCTCGGGGAAGGTCGAGGTGATCCTCCCCCCCGATTCGCGGGCCTTCCCGGGCTTCGGCGACACGGCCCAGACGAGCTGGGGCTTCACCATGGGCGAGGGGGGCCTGGGCGTCGTCGCCTCGATCAATCTGCCCTACTACAATCCCCTCTCCTCCGCGATCCTGGCCCACGAGCTCACCCACCTCCTGGACATCTTCTACAAGCTCGACCTCGAGGCCGCCCCGCCCATACCGGGCCGGGGCGAGGACCTGTCGAAGCTGGGCAAGAAGGGATCGAAGGCCCTCGCGAAGGAGCTCCAGGCCTGGGCCGACGGGGTCTTCGTCGCCATCATGCCCAACGACACGGCCTTCGGCGAGGGCTTCGCCGAGTACGTAGCCGGCCTCGCGAGCCCCCTGCGGCGCGCCCTCCTCGGCTCGCCCGACGAGTCGCTGAGGGCCATGGCCGAGCGCGTCGAGCTCAAGCCGGATATCCTTTCAAGCTCGCCCACGGTCAAGGATCGGCGGATCCGCATCGTCCGCTACACCGAGCTGCATTCCTTCGTGGCCTACCTGATCGAGGAGTACGGGATGGAGCGCTTCCTCGGCTTCTACCTGCAGGTCCCCCTGGCCGAGGCCAATTTCGAGGCGGCCTACGGCGCCTCGTACCGGGAGCTCGAGGCGGCGTGGCGGAAGGCTCGGGGCTTCTCGGGGCCGGGGGCCTAGAGGACCTTGGCGAGGAACTCCCGGGTCCGCGCGCCGCGGGGGGCGCCGAAGAGCTCCTCGGGGCTCCCCTCCTCGGCCACGAGGCCCTGGTCCATGAAGAGGACCCGGCTCGCGGCCTGGCGGGCGAAGCGCATCTCGTGGGTGACGATGACCATGGTCATGCCCTCGGCGGCGAGGTCGCGCATCACGTCGAGGACCTCGCCCACCATCTCGGGGTCGAGGGCGCTCGTGGGCTCGTCGAAGAGCATGACCTCGGGCCCCATGGCCAGGGCCCGCACGATGGCGATGCGCTGCTTCTGCCCGCCGGAGAGCTGGGCGGGGTAGGAGGCGGCCTTGTCCTCGAGGCCGACGCGCGCGAGCAGGCGCATCGCCTGGTCGCGGGCGGCCTCGGGAGTTAGGCGACCGAGCTTGACCGGGGCCAGGCAGAGGTTGCCCAGGACCGTCATGTGGGGGAAGAGGTTGAAGTGCTGGAAGACCATGCCCATGCGGCGGCGCCAGGCGTCGGCCGCGGGGCCGTCGGCGAGCGCGCCGCCGGCATGCGCGCCGCGGGGATCGGCCCGGACGATCTCGCCGTCGAAGGCGATGCTGCCCCCGGTCGGGACCTCGAGGAGGTTCAGGCAGCGCAGGAAGGTCGACTTGCCCGAGCCCGAGGGCCCGATCACGGCGACGACCTCGCCCTTGCCGATGACGGCGTCGACGCCCCGGAGGGCCTGGACCGGGCCGAAGCTCTTGCGCAGGCCGACGGTCCTAATGAGTTCCACTGCGCATCCTCCGCTCGATCCGGGCGAGCAGCTTCGAGAGCGGGAAGGTCATGAGGAAGTAGCAGGCCGCCGCGACGAGGAGGGGCTCGAAGGGGCGGAAGGTGTTGCCCCGCACGGTATCGGCCTTGTACATGAGCTCGGCCACGCCGATCGTCGACACGATGGAGGACTCCTTGATCACCACGACGAACTCGTTGCCGAGGGCGGGCAGGATGTTCCGCAGGGCCTGGGGGAAGACGACGTAGCGCATGGTCATCCCGCGGCCGAGGCCCAGGGAGCGCGAGGCCTCCGATTGGCCCCGGTCCACGGCCTGGATCCCCGCGCGGAAGATCTCCGCGACGTAGGCCGCCGAGTTGAGGGCCAGGGTCAGGGCCCCCGCCATGAAGTCCGAGAAGCCGATGCCCAGGAGGCGGTCGGCCAGGGGGAAGTCGGGGAAGCGGACGCCGACGGCCTGGAGGCCGTAGTACACGATGAAGAGCTGGACGAGCAGCGGCGTGCCGCGCAGGACCTCGACGTAGGCCGTGGCCGCGAGCCGGGCCGCCGGGGCGCGCGATAGGCGCGCGAGGGCGACCAGGAAGCCCAGGAGGGAGCCGGCGAGGACGGCGAGGAAGGCGAGGAGGAGGGTGTTCTTGGCCCCCACGAGGTAGAAGAGCCAGTACTTCGCCATGAAGGAAAAATCCATGCTCCCCCCCGCCCGCCTTCCCTAGGGCCTCACTCGACGAGGTCGACGGCCTCGGCCACGAACTTGTCCACAGCCTTGGCCGCCACGAGGCGGGCGAGGCTCCTGTTCACGGCGGCGACGAACTCGGGGGAGCCCTTCTTGAAGGCCACGGCCGAGCCCCCGTCGGCGTCGAGGACGAAGGGGGTCATGGCGATGTCGGGGTTCTTCTCGGCGTAGGCCTCGCCCACGGCCCACTCCATGGCGATGGCGTCGATCTTCTTGAACTTGAGCTCGAGGACGAGGTCGCTCACCTTGCCGAGCTCCTTGACCTGGGCGTGGGGCTTCTCGAGATCGGCCTTGGCGACGCCCTTCAGGGTCTTGGCCAGGCCCACCTGGATGGCCCCCTTCTGGGCGCCCATCAGGACCTCCTTGAAGGACTCCTTGGCCGGGTACTTCGCCGCGTCGGCCGTCCTGATCATGATGCCCTGCTTGGAGACGTAGTAGATATCCGAGAAGTCGACGGCCTTCTTGCGCTCCTCGGTGGGGGTCATGCCGGCGAGGACGAGGTCGACGGTGCCGGCCTGGAGGGCGGCGAGGAGGCCGTCGAAGCGCATGTCCTTGATCTCGAGCTTGACGCCGAGGTCCTTGGCGATCTCGGCCGCGATGGCGACGTCGAAGCCGACGATCTGGTCCTTGCCCCCCGCCTGGACGTGGAACTCGTAGGGCGGGAAGTCCGCCGAGGTGCCGATGACGAGCTTGCCCGACTTCTTGATCTGGTCGAGCTTGGTCTGGGCCTGGAGGCCGGCGACGAGGGCTAGGGCGAGTACGAGGGAGCTGACGATCCTCGGTTGCATGGCGTTCCTCCGTATAAATATGCAAACTTGAGCTGTTTTATGCATGTTTACAAAAAGAGTCAATGGGGGCGAGCCGTAATTATCTGTAATTCTGGTCATTTTGCTGTATTTGATCGATTATTCCGCAAGGGCCACTCGAGGAACGATGGATAGATATGCAATAACATGCAGGGTGACTGTATTTGTATCACCAGTAAAAATTAATAAACCAGAAGTCGAATACCGGGAGAGCCCGCGGGGAGCGGCCTTACCTTGGAAGCGTTGTTTTGTTATGTTACTGGATACTCCCATGGACGAGATCCTCGCTACGCTCGCGGCCGCCGGGATCTCCGCCTACGGCTCTTCGGTGACGGCCCTCGACGCCTACTTCGGCCGCAAGCCCGCCCCCCTGCGCTTCTACCTCGCCCTCTGCTCGCTCCAGGATCTCGCGCGAGCCTTCGAGGGCCTCGAGTACCCGGGCCTGCCCTACGCCGACGCCGCCCTCGGGCCGGGCCGCGGGGCCGGGGAGGGTGCCTGCTTCCGCTGCGCCGACTCCCTCGCCGAGGCCGAGGCGGCCGCTTTCGCCCCCCTCGACCTCCTCGCCGAGGGAAGGCCCGGCTACTTCCAAGACCCGAAGGATGCCTACCCGAAGCTCCGTGAAAGGCGGCTCGAGCCGAGGCCGGCCCCCGCCGAGCTTCAGTACTTCGAGGCCGCCGCCCTCCTCGGCCGCTACGACTACGAGCTCGGCCCGGCCGCCCTCCCCGCCCCGCCCCGGGACTTCCGGGCCCGGGCCCAGCGCGACCTCCTGTCCCTCGTCCTCACCGGGCCCCGGCCCGAGGCGGCCCTCGGCCTCCTCCTCGAGACGGGCTTCGTCGCGGCCTACTGGCCGGAGCTCGCCGCCCTCTCCGGCCTGGGCCAGTCCAAGGAGTACCACCCCGAGGGCGACGCCTGGGCCCACACGATGGAGACCTTCCGGCACCGCAAGCTCCCCTCCCTCACCCTCTCCCTCGCCCTCCTCCTCCACGACGCGGGCAAGCCCGCCGCCGAGTCGGCCGAGGGCCGGCGCTTCGACCGCCACGCCGAGATCGGCCGGGCCCTGGCCGAGCGCTTCCTCCGCCGCCTGGGCTTCGCCCCGGCCCTCGTCGAGGACGTCTCCTTCCTGGTACGCTACCATATGCTGCCGGCCGCCCTGCCCCGCCTCCCGGCCAACCGCCTCGAGGGCTTGATCGACGACGCCCGCTTCCCCCTCCTCCTCGAGCTGTACAAGTGCGACGAGCTCTCGACCTTCCGCGGCCCCGACGGCTACTACGAGGCCTGCGCCGCCTATCGCGCCCACCTCCGCGACTCCCGCAACCCCTGGGGGGCGGCCGAGGGCAAGCGCCTCGCGCGGCTCTGGCTCGAGGACTCGCCCCGCGGGCCCGCGCCGGCGCGGGGCGCGGCGAGCCGGGGCGCGGCCCGCCGCGTCGGGGCCCGCCATGGCTGAGCCCCGCGAGGGAGGCGGCGAGGCCCCCCTCCTCAGGGCCGCCCTGGACGCGGCCCCCTGCTTCATCGCCTGCCTCGACCGGGAGCTCCGCTTCATCCTGGCCAACCAGTACCACGCCGCCGAGCTCGGCCTCGCCATCGAGGAGATCGAGGGCCGCCACTTCCGCGAGATCTACCCCCCCGAGCTCGCCGACCGGCGCGAGCCCTTGTTCCGGCGCTGCCTCGAGGGCCAGGTGGTCCGCTTCTACGACCGGGGCCCCTCGGAGGAGAGCCCCATCAAGGACGTCTTCGGCATCTACGCCCCCCTGCGGGACGCGGATGGACGGGTCGAGGGCATCGTCGGCGTCACGGTGGACAACACCCTCCAGCGGGACCTCGAGCGCCGCCTCGAGGAGAAGAACCGCGAGCTCGCCCAGGCGATCGGGGAGCTCGAGGAGGCCAACCGCGAGCTCGAGGAGGCCAACCGCGAGCTCCACCTCATGGCCACGACCGACGCCCTCTCGGGGGCCCTCAACCGCGCCGCCGTCTTCGCCGCCCTCGAGGAGGCCCTCCTCCGCGCCGAGCGCTACGGCCGCCCCCTGGCCATCGTCCTCTTCGACCTCGACTGGTTCAAGCTCGTCAACGACGAGCGGGGCCACGCGGCCGGCGACGCGGCCATCCGCCGCTTCGGCGAGGTCTGCCTCGGGGCCTTCCGCTCCACCGACCGCTTCGGCCGCTACGGGGGCGAGGAATTCCTCGCCGTCCTGCCCGAGGTCGAGCTCGCCGGGGCCCTCGAGGCGGCCGAGCGGGCCCGCCGGGGCCTGGCCGAGTCCGAGCTCTCCCTCGCGGGAGGCGAGCGCTTCCGCGTCACGGTCTCCGCGGGCGTGGCGGCCTGGGAGCCGGGGCTCGGGGCCGACGCCTTCGTCTCCCGGGCCGACCAGGCCCTCTACGCGGCCAAGCGGGGCGGGCGGAACCGGGTGGAGGCCTACCCCCCCTCGCGTTGACGCCCCGCCTCGGGGCCGGCTACTATGCCCCCATGTTCGAACCGAGCGTTTACGCGGCGCGACGCGCCGCACTCCGCGAGGGCCTGGCCCGCCGCGGCGTCCACGCGGGCCTGGTCCTCTTCCTCGGCAGCCGCGAGAGCCCCAAGAACTTCCTCGACGACACCCACCCCTTCCGCCAGGACTCGAGCTTCCTCTACTTCGTCGGGACGCCGAGCCCGGCCCTCGCGGCCACCCTGGACCTGGCCAGCGGGGCCGAGGCCTTCTACGCGGACGAGTCCACGATGGACGACATCGTCTGGACCGGGCCCACGCCCTCGGCCGCGGAGCTGGCCGGGCGCGCGGGCATCGGCCGGGCCCTGCCCCGGAAGGCCCTCGCCCCGGCCGCGGCCGCCGCGCGGGGCTCCGGCGCGCCCATCCTCTACTTCCCCCCCTACCGGGCCGACGCCATGGTCGAGCTCGCCGAGCTCGCCGCCCTCCCCTACGCCGCGGTCGAGGCGGGGGCCTCGATCCCCCTGGTGCGCGCCGCGGTCGAGCTCCGGGAGATCAAGTCGCCCGGCGAGGTGGCCGAGCTCGAGGCCGCCGTGTCGGCGAGCGTCGCGATGCACCGCGGCGCCCTCGCCTTCGCCCGGGCGGGCATGCGCGAGTACGAGATCGTGGCCCGGGTCACCGAGATCGCCCTCGCCGCGGGGGGCCGCCCGGCCTTCGGGCCCATCGCGACCACCAAGGGCGCGACCCTCCACATCCACGACTACTCGCGGAAGCTCGAGGAAGGCGGCCTCTTCCTCCTCGACGCGGGGGCCGAGAGCCCCGGGGGCTACGCCGGCGACCTGACCACGACCTTCCCGATCGGCCGCCGCTACGAGGGCAGGCAGCGCGAGATCTACGACCTCGTCCTCGCGATGCATAAGGCGGCGACCTCCCTGCTCAAGCCGGGGCTGCCCTTCGTTCAGGCCCACGCGGCCGCGGAGCGGACCGCCTTCGAGGGCCTCAAGGCCCTGGGCCTCATGCGCGGGGACGCCGAGGAGGCGGTGGAGGCCGGCGCGACCGCCCTCTTCTTCCCCCACGGCCTGGGGCACCAGATCGGCCTCGACGGCCACGACATGGAGAACTACGGCGAGGTCTGGGTGGGCTACGACGGCGAGCCCAAGAGCGCGCGCTTCGGCCGCAAGTCCCTCCGCCTGGCCAAGCCCCTCAAGGCCGGCATGGTCCACACGGTCGAGCCGGGGCTCTACTTCATCCCCCAGCTCATCGAGGCCTGGAGGGCCGAGGGCCGCTTCGCCGAGTTCGTGGACTACGGGCGCCTGGGCCCCTACCTGGCCGTGGGCGGGATCCGCAACGAGGAGGACTGGCTCGTGACCGAGTCCGGCGCCCGCCGCCTCGGCCCGGCCTACGAGAAGGACGCCCCCTCCATCGAGGCCCTCCGCGCCGCCGCGTTGGGCGCGAGATAAGGGGAGCCCGATGGCCGAAGCCTTCTCCACCGTCTTCCAGGACGAGGCTCTCGTCGTCCGGAGCCTCCTCGAGTCGGCGGGCATCGCCGCCGAGATAGCGGGCGAGCACATCCTCGACGTCTACCCGATCTTCTTCCCCGAGCAGCGGGGCATCCGCGTCGTCGTGCCCGACGAGGAGGCCGAGGACGCCGCCGCCGTCGTGGCCGAGTACCGGGCCGCCAAGGCGGCCCGGGGCGCGTCCCCAGGAGGCGGCGAGGCCGCCGGCGACTCCCCGGGCCCCGGACAGGCCTAGCGCATCGAGGCCAGCCACTCCGCGAGGGCCGGGCTCCGCGCGGGCAGGGCGGCCGAGCCGAGCCTGGCCCAGTTCCCCCACGAGTCGTAGCGGAGGGTCGCCAGGTCCTCGAGCCTGCCCGGCCTGAGCTCGGCCGGGCAGGAGCCGTGGAGATGGGCGGGGTAGTTGTAGGCGAAGGAGAGCTCGACCATCGCCGAGCGGGGCAGGGCGGCGAGGAGGCTGGCCGCGAGGATGGCCTGGTGGGCGAAGAGCTCCTTGCGCGAGTCGCGGCCGTAGAGGGCCGCGAGCTCGGGCCGCGCGTAGGCCCGCCCGAAGTCCGCGGCCCAGCGGCGCAGGAGGCCGGCCTCGGGCCTGACGGCGAGGAGGCCCGCGTTGGGGTAGAACCTGATCGCCCGCCGGTCGATCGTCGTCGTCAGGGGGAAGGCTGCGGCCGGCTCGGTCCCGCAGGCGGCGTAGAACGCCGACCAGTACTCGTCGGGCTCCGAGCCCCAGGGCGAGCCCACGAGGACGTGGTGGACCGGCCGGTAGCCCAGCAGGGCGCCGGCCGGGAGGAGGAGCTCCGCGGGCTCGCGGAGGATCACCGTGTCGCTGTCCATCCACACGAGGACCTCGGGCCGAACGCTCGGGGCCTCGGCCGCGAGGGCCGCCTCGGCGGCCGCGGCCGCGGGGACCTTGGCCGCGAGGGGGAAGGCGGCGATCGCAGGCTCGAGCCCGTAGCCCCGGAGCTCGGCGCCGAGCTCGGCCAGGCCCTCCCGCCCCCGGGCCGAGAGGCGCTCGGGTCCCCCGGGAACCAGGGCGAGTATCCGCGAATCGCGCAACGCGCCCCCGAAGCGCCGCAGGCTCGAGGCCAGGGCGAGGGCTTCCTTCTCCTTGCCGGGGGCGGCCATGAAGGCGAAGGCCGCGCTCCGGGCCGCGGCGGGGCCGCCTTGGGGGGCCGCCGTCCGGGCGGCCCGCGCCGCGCGGGCGTTCTCCGCCGCGATCCGGATGGCCTCGCAGCTCTGTCCCCGATAGTAGGAGCTCCTCACCGAGGTCACGAGGCGGCCGTCGACGACCGGCGGGGGGGCGTCGGACTTCCCCTCGAGGTCCTCGAAGCCCTGGTAGAGGGCCCCGGCCGCCCGGTACTCCTCCGCGTAGTCGGGATGGCCGGTCATGCGCCTGCCTTCGAGGACGCCCGCGGCGGCCAGGACC
>JAKLFE010000045.1 GCA_022711355.1 Spirochaetota bacterium
AGTCGCGGTAGGGGTCCGAGGCGTGGTGGAGGTGATGCTCGCACTGCGGGTTGGCGCAGAAGGGCGGGCTGAAGTCGGGCATACAGACCCTACGCGCCCCGCCAGGCCTCCTGCTTCAACGCCAACATTTTTAGATGCACTCTAGAATAAGCCCCAGACGGTGTCGTCGAAACGTACTTTGGTGTAGTATTCATCTCATGAAATCGGACTCCCCTTCGGCTTTCGTCGAGCGATTCCTCGCCGACCCGGAGATTGCTCCCTGCATCGCGCATGTTGAGACCATGCCTGCGAAGGTAGCCTCTTGGGCGCCTTTACCTCTCGAACTGGATCCCGCGCTCGCGAAGGCCCTAGCCTCCCGTGGCTTGAGCCGGCTGTATATCCACCAGGCCGAGGCCTATCGCTTGGCCAGGGCTCGCGAGGACTTCGTCGTCGTAACGCCTACGGCAAGCGGCAAGACGCTCTGCTACAACCTTCCCGTGGTGCAGACCCTCCTCGAGGAGCCTGTCTCCCGCGCCCTCTACCTCTTCCCGACCAAGGCCCTTTCCCAGGATCAGCAAGCCGAGCTTGGCGAGATAGCCCTCGGGGGAGACCTGCCCATCAAGGTGTACACCTACGACGGGGATACGCCCGACTCGCTCCGCATGGCGGCGAGGGATTCGGGCCGCGTGGTGATCACGAATCCCGATATGCTCCATTCCGGGGTCCTGCCCAACCACGCCAAGTGGATCAACTTCTTCACGAACCTCCGCTACGTCGTCGTGGACGAGATGCACGCCTATCGCGGCGTCTTCGGCAGCCACGTCGCCAACGTCCTGAGGCGCCTCCAGCGGGTGGCGGCCTTCTACGGAGCCCAGCCGACCTTCATCCTCTGCTCGGCGACCATAGGCAACCCCGCCGAGCTCGCCCGGGCCCTCACGGGCCGCGAGGCAAAAGCCATAACCGAGAACGGCGCCCCCCGCGGGGAGCGGCGCGTCGTTCTCTATAATCCGCCCCTCGTGGACCGCGAGCAGGGAATCCGCCGGAGCACGGCGACCGAGTCCGAGAAGATCGCCGTTGGCCTCTTGCGCGCGGGAGTCAAGACCATCCTCTTCGCCCGCTCCCGCCTCAAGGTCGAGCTCATCGCCTCCTACATCTCCGCGGCCCTCGCCAACCGCTACACCGAGGACTCTCGCATCCGGGTTAGCCCCTACCGTTCGGGGCTCCTGCCCAGCGAGCGCAGGGCCATAGAGCGAGGCCTCCGCGAGGGCAGCATCCAAGGAGTCGTTTCAACTAACGCGCTCGAGCTCGGAATCGACATCGGCGGCCTCGACGCGGCCGTGGTGGCGGGCTTCCCGGGCAGCTTCGCGAGCTTCTGGCAGCAGTCCGGAAGGGCGGGGAGGCGCGGCTCGGTCTCGCTGGCCATCCTGGTCGCCTCATCGGCGCCGTTGGACCAGTATATCATCTCGCATCCCGAGTACTTCTTCGGGCGCAGCCCGGAGTGCGCCCGGATCGATCCGGACAATCCCTACATCTTCGCCGACCACGTCAAGTGCGCGGCTTTCGAGCTGCCCTTCGCCGAAGGCGAGCCGTTCGGCGAGGAGGCCGGGGGCCAGCCCCCCGCGGCTCGAGCCGAGGCGACGGCGGAAGCCCTCTCCCTCCTCGAGGAGGAGGGGCTCGTGCGCCTCACCCGCCGGAGATGGTTCTGGTCCGCCGACGGCTACCCGAGCGAGCGGATCTCCCTGCGCTCGGCGACCGCCGACAACGTGGTCATCATCGACGAGACGCCGCGGAGCGGCGGGGGGGGAGGCAGGAGGGTGATCGGGGAGATGGATCGGCCGAGCGCGAAGGAGCTCATCTTCGACGACGCCGTCTACATCCACCTCGGCCGCCAGTACATCGTCCGCAAGCTCGACGTGGAGAACCGGACCTGCCACGTGGCCGAGCGGGAAGTCGACTACTGGACCGACGCGGTGGTGAAGACCGACATCCAGGTCCTCACCGAGGACGAGCGAGCTTCCGTACCCGGCGTATCCCTCGAGTACGCCCTCGGCGACGTGCTGGTGCGGAGCCAGGCGGAGAAGTTCAAGAAGCTGCGCTTCCACAGCCACGAGAACGTCGGCTACGGGGAGATCAGCCTCCCGCCCGAGGAGATGCAGACCCGCTCCCTGGTCCTCCTCCTGGCTCCGGAAAGCTTGGGCGGCGGAGCCCTCCCTTCCGGCAGGGACGAGGCCCTTCGGGCCGCCGTCCTGGCCGGCGCAGGACGGGTCCTCCATGACATCGCCCCCGCCTTCCTGATGTGCGATCCGCGGGACCTCGGCCGGGCGGAGCGCCTCCGCGATCCCCACTTCGGCCGGCCGGCGATCTACTTCTACGATCGCTACCCCGGCGGAACGGGCTTGGCCGAGGCCCTGGCTACGCGCCTCGCCGCGGTCCTGGGCGCGGCCCGCGAGCGCCTGGCCGCCTGCCCCTGCTCCCGCGGCTGCCCATCCTGCGTCGGCGTGGATTTCGCCGAGGCGGGGCAGGGCGGCCCCATCTCCTCGGCGGTCGACGGGGAGGCGGTCAAGGCGGGAGCCCTCGGGCTGCTGGAGCTCCTCGGGGGAGGTCGTGGCTTCCGGCCTTAAAAGCCGCCTCGCGCGGCTGCGCGAGCTCGGCATGACCCGCGCCTCGAGCCTTCCCGCCGCGGTCGGCCCGGGAGAGGGAGGTCCTGCGCGCGCGCTGAGGAGGGGAGGGGAGGAACGTGGGTCCCGACCGAGCTCGGCCGCGCGCCCCTCCTTCCTCTCGGGCTGGAGGGAGCTGGACGAGCTCCTATGGACCCGGGAGCTATCCTTCTCCCTCGGCTTCCCTCCCCATATCGATCCGGCGCCCTTCAGCCTCGGCTCGCGGCCGAAGGGAGCCTTCGGGCCGGGGCAGCTCCCCGAGGCCGCCCCCCTCGCGCGCGAGTCGCTCCGCTTCTTCGACTTCGAGACGAGCGGCCTATCGGGCGGGACCGGGACCGTCGCCTTCCTCGCGGCCGTGGGCCGCTTCGAGGGAAGCGATTTCCTCGTCACGCAGCTCTTCCTCGAGGACTACCCGGGGGAGGGCGCCTACCTCGAGGCCCTTCTCGCCTCCCTCGGCGCGCCCGCGAAGCCGGGCGGAGCGATGAACGGGACCGCGGTCTTCACCTACAACGGGAAGTCCTTCGACCTTCCGCTCCTGCGGAGCCGCTGCGTCATGAACGGCCTGCCGATCCCCGCGCTCCGCGACTACGACGCCCTCCGCTGCGCGCGCAGGCTCTGGGCCCGGATCTACGGGGGGGCCTCGCTCGGCCTCCTCGAGCGCGAGGTCCTCGGCCTCGAGCGCGGCGAGGACGTGCCGGGCTCCGATATCCCGGGCATTTGGTTCGAGTACCTCCGCAGGGGCGACCATCCCCTCATGGGGGCGGTTATGGCGCACAACGCGAGCGACGTGTCCACCCTCGCTGCCCTGGTTTCGCGCATCGACCAGTCGTTCGAGCGCCCGGGGAAGCTCGCCGCCTCGGCTTCGATCGACCGCGGCGGCCTCGGCCGCGATCTCCTGCGGCTCGGCCGGTGTGCCGAGGGCGAGGGCCTGCTCGAGGCCGCCGCAGGCGAGGGCGACGAGGCGGCGGGCCTCCTCCTGTCCCGGCGATATCGGCGGCTGGGGCGCGTCGAGGAAAGGCGCGCTATCCTCGAGCTCCTGCCTCGGAGCCGCCGCTCCTGCGTCGAGCGCGCCAAGTTCTACGAGCATTCCTCGAGGGAGCTCGGGGCGGCCCTGGCCTGGGCGCGGGAAGCGGCGGGCCTGTCGGTATCCGAGGACGAGCGGGTCGCCGACGAGGCGCGCGTCGCGAGGCTCCAGAGGAAGCTGGCGAGGGCCTAGGGAGGATAGGCCCGAGGCCCGGCCGGGCGCGCGGCGTATCGCCGAGCTGGCCGCAGGCTCCCATGGCGCCGGGACCGTCGCTGTCGCCGCTGCGCGGCTCCATCGCCGCGGCCGCGCTCGCTAGGCGCGCAGCGTGTCGCCGAGCTGGCCGCAGGCTCCCATGACGCCGCGGCCGCGGCGCATGCGGCGCGAGGCGGTCATGCCCGCGCGCTCGAGCACGGCGGCGAAGGCCTCGAGCTCGGCACGGCTCGGTTCGGAGAAGGGGAGCCCCGGGACCTTGTTCCAGGGGATGAGGTTGACCTGGACTTTGAGGGGAGAGGCCCAGCGGACCAGGGCCTCGGCGTCGGCCGGGCTCGAGTTGCGGCCGCCCATGAGGGCCGCCTCGAGCGTTATGCGCTCTCCCGTGGCCGCCTGGTAGCGCGCGAGCGCGTCCTTGAGCGCGGCGAGGTCCCATCTGCTGTTGACGGGCATGAGCTCGCCCCGCAGCCCGTCGTCCGCCGAGGTGAGCGAGACCGCGAGCCTGACCTTGGGGCCATGCTCGGCGAGGTCGAGGATGCCGGGCACCACGCCGCTGGTCGATATGGTTATCTTACGGAGCGATAGGCCGATGCCCCTGGGGTCGGAGAGGATCGCGATGGCCTTGCGTACGGCGCCCAGGTTGAGCATGGGCTCGCCCATGCCCATGAAGACCACGTTGGAGATCGCGCCGCGGCCCGCGGCCGCGCGGAGGAAGCGGAACTGCTCGACGATCTCGCCGGCCGAGAGGTCGCGCAGGTACCCGAGGCTCCCGGTCTTGCAGAAGGCGCAGCCCATGGGGCAGCCTACCTGGCAGGAGAGGCAGGCCGTCCTCCGTCCCTCGAGGTCCTCGAGGAGGACGCACTCGACGGCGGCGCCGTCGGCGAGGCGGACCTGGAGCTTGATCGAGCCGTCGGGATCCTCGAGCCTCGCCGCGGGCGACGAGGAGTCGACGCGCGGGCGGAGCCCGGCGAGGCGGGAGCGCTCGGCGGCGGGAAGGTCGGTCATCTCCTCCCAGCCCGAGGCTCCCCGCGCGATCCAGCGGTAGACCTGGCGGGCTCGGTAGGGCTCGCCGAGCGCGAGGGCCTCGCCGAGTTCCTCGGGCGAGAGGCCCGCGAGGGATTCGCCTTCCATCAGGCCCGCTGCATCCTCGCCAAGGCGTCCTGGATGTAGACGTTGCGGATGCCGAGGCGCTGGAAGTCCGAGAGGGCCTCTATCGCCTTCTGCCGCTCGCCCGAGGCCTTGTAGCACTCGGCCAGCTCGATGTAGAGGCGGTAGTTCTTGGGGTCGTTCTGGATGAGCTTGCGCAGGGAGACGATGGCGTCCTGGTGCTTGCCCTGCATGCGGGCGATGACCGCCAGGCCGAGGACGGCGTAGACGTCGAACTCGATGTTGAGGGCGCGCTCGTAGTACTGGGCCGACTTCTCGTACTCGCCCATGCTCCGATAGGCGTCGCCGGCTCGGGTGAGGATGACCTTGTTCCGGGGATCCTTGTCGAGGATGCGGTTCCAGAAGCCGAGGGACTCAGCCGGGATGCCGGTGCCCCGGTAGCAGTCGGCCAGGCCGAAGAGGGCGTAGAAGTTGTCCGGCTCCTTGGCGAGGGCCTTCTCGAAGTAAGGGACGCCGAGCTCGAACTGCTTGAGCTTGCGGTAGCAGTTCCCGATCGAGGTGAGGACGCGGATATCCACGTTGTCGCCCTGGAGCTCGACCATGCGCTGCCAGAAGCCGAGGGCGTCCTTGTATTCCTTGAAATCGTAATGCAGGTGGCCGAGGCCTATGAGGGCGTAGGGATTGTCGGCCTCCATCTCGAGGACGCGGAGGTAGATGGCCTTGGACTTGCGGAAGTCACGGACCTTTCGGTAGGCGTCGGCCACGCGGGTGAGGACCGTGATGTTCTTGTTGTCGTGGAGGAGGTACTGCTCCCAGATCTCGATGGCTTTCTGGTACTGGTTCAGGGCTTTGTAGCAGTCGGCGAGGCCGAAGAGGGCGTAGTTGTTGCCGGGATGGTAGACGAGGCACTTCTTGTAATGGTCGACGGCGTCGCGGAAGGCCCCGCGCTTGCGGGCCGCGTCCCCGAGCCCGACCAGGGCGTAGTTGTTCTCGCGGTCCCGCTCGAGGATGCGGGCGAAGCACTCCTCGGCCTCCTCGATCCGGTTCTCCTTGAGGTACTGATACCCGCGCTTGGATAGGTCCGCGATCTCGGCAAGCTCGGGATTCTGGGGCTCGCGAGCCGTCTCTCGGCGAATCGGGTCCTGATTGTCGTGATCGCTCATTTTTCGTCCTCTTCTTCCCGAAGGAGGTTTTGTATGACGAGGGACACCGTCGCGATCGAAGACTCGATGCGCCGCTCATCGTGGGCCAGCCAGAACATCTTCAGGGCGTCTACGGGACGGCGCTCGGCCAGGTAGCGCTCGCCCACGCGGATAAGGCCGTCGGAGTATCCAGTAGTCTGGAAGATCCTGCGCGCGGTCTCTATATCCCCCCGGTTGAAAAGCTCGTTGCCCCGCCGATTGAGTCTGGCTTTGTCGCCGGATACCACCTCGGGCTGAGGTCGATCCGCCGTCTTGATGAGTCCTTCGGATGGAAACCGAGCGAACGGGTTTTTATCCATACGAGTGCCGTACCCCAAAAATATAGGATAAATCGCGAAAACAATCAACCTTCCCTTTCTAAAATCTCCAATTCCTTTCGATAGAAGCGCACCCGCGAACGCCCGTAGACGCGCTCGTCCTCGCGGCGGAGGACGCCGAGCGCCTCGGGCATGGGATCCTCCGCGGGGTAGTGGAGGACGACGAGGCCTCCCGCGGCGCAGGTCGGCCCCTCGGCGAGGCCGCGGAGGAGCTCGAGTCGATAGCGGTAGGGAAAGGGCGGGTCGCAGAACACGATGGAATAGGAGGCGGAGTTGCGCAGGAGGAAGCGCTCGACGGGCATGGACTTGCACTCGATGCGGCGCTCGGAGATCGAGACGTTCCGGAGGAGGACGGGGAATTTCGCGGGATCCTTCTCCACGCAGGCGACGGGATCGGCTCCCCTGCTCGCTGCCTCGAGGGCGATGATGCCCGAGCCGGAGAAGAGGTCGAGGAATGAGAGCCCCGTGAGGTCGCCGAGGATGGCGAAGACCGATTCGCGCATGCGGTCCATGGCGGGGCGGATGTCCATGCCTCCCTGCGCGACCTCGACCTTGCGGCCTCGGTAGAGGCCTCCCGTGATCCGCACGGCTAGGCCTCGCTCCGCCCGCGGAAGTCCCGGCGCAGGTCCCGGTCGACGTCCCGCGCCTTGATGTCGGCGCGCTTGTCGAACTGCTTCTTGCCCTTGCACAAGCCGAGCTCGACCTTGACGAGGCCGCGCTTCAGGTAGATCGAGAGAAGGATGAGGGTGTAGCCCTTTTCCCGGACGCGGCGGTCGACGCGCTTTATCTCCTGGGCCTTGAGCAGGAGCTTCTTCTGGCGGTCGGGGTCGTGGTTGAACACCGAGGAGAAGCCGTACTCGGCAACGTGGAAGTTCCTGAGCCAGACCTCGCCCGATCGGACCTCGGCGAAGGCGTCCTGGAAGGAGACCTTGCCGTCCTTGATCGACTTGACCTCGGTGCCGAGGAGGACGACGCCGCACTCGAAGGTCTCGTCGACCGAGTAATCGTAGCGCGCGCGGCGGTTCACGGCGACGACCTTGACGCCTTCGGGTATGCTCATCTGGCCGTTAGAGTATAGAATCGCGCTCGGGCTTGTCAACGCGACCTCTTCGTGCTAGTGTCCAAGCCCGCAAGCTCGCATCCAGCTCATCTCCTACCACGGGGGGCACATGTCCGTCTTCGCGCGCCGAATGTCCTATGCCGAGGCGGTCGAGGGCCGCCGGCGGGTCGGCAGGCGGATCGCTTTCTTCCTCCTTTTCTTCATCTGCTTCGAGGTGGTTTCCTCCCTCTTCATCACCGCCTACCGCAGCGGCTCCTCCTCGATGGCGCCGACGATCGAGGAGGACGAGTACCTCCTCGCGACCCCCCTCGCCTACGGCCCGCGCACCATCTTCGGCAAGCTACCCTGGTCCTCGGCCCCCTCCCGCGGGGACATCGTGGTGGCCGACCCTCCCTACGCCCGCGGCGACGGCTTCTGGGGCGGCATGGCCGAGTCCCTCCTGCGCTTCGTCAGCTTCCAGCGGCTCTCGATCCACCGCGGCGACGACCCGACCCTGGCCGGTCCCCGCATCCTCCGCGTGATCGCCCTGCCCGGCGATCGGGTCATGATGGAGGACTTTGTCTACAAGGTCCTGCCCGCCGGCACCGAACATTACCTCACCGAGTTCGAGCTCTCGCCCCAGCGCTACGACATCAGGCGAGCCGCGCTGCCCGCCGGCTGGACCGAGGGCCTGCCCGGCTCGGGCTCCATGGAGAGCCGCCTCCTCGGCCCCAAGGAATACTTCGTCGACGGGGATTCCCGGGGAGCCCTGGGCGGCTCGCGGCTCTGGGGACCCATCGGCAAGGAGCAGTTCCTCGCCAAGGTCCTCCTCCGCTACTGGCCCTTCAAGCGCTTCGGCGCCCCATGATCGCCCCCGCTGCCCTGTATATCCACGTTCCGCTCTGCCGCTCCAAGTGCGCCTACTGCGATTTCTTCTCGCTGCCGGTTCCCGCGGGCGGCGATGAAACCTACGACCGGCTCGTCGCGGCGACCCTCGACCGCGCCGGCGTCCTCACCGAGCGCTTCGAGGCCGGGCCCTACCGCAGCGTCTTCGTCGGCGGGGGTACCCCGACCGCCCTGCCCGATGCCGCCTTCGCCCGCCTCCTGCGGGGGCTCGCCGCCCTTGCTCCCGATCCGGAGGAATGGACGGTGGAGGCCAATCCCGAGAGCCTCTCCCCAGCCAAGCTCGAGGCCATGCTCGCCGCCGGGGTCACGCGGCTCAGCCTCGGCGTCCAGAGCCTGGACGATGGCCTTTTGCGCATCCTGGGGCGCCCCCACGACGCCGAGCTCGCCCTGAAGGCCATGGAGCTCGCCTCCTCCAGCGGGCTGGAGCTCTCGGCCGACCTGATGGCCTCCCTGCCCGAGCCGCCGGAAACGCGCGGCAGGCCTCGGGAGCTCGCTGCCGAGGCCGAGAGGCTCGCGGAGCTCGGGGCCGTCCACCTCTCTATCTACGACCTCGTCCTCGAAGGGGGGACTCCCCTGGCGGCCTCGCTCGCGTCGGGCCGCCTCTCCCCGAGGCCAGAGGAGCTCGACTGCGAGGAGCGCGAGGCCGCCGAGGCCGCCCTTGCCGCGCGAGGCTTCCGGCGCTACGAGATATCCAATTACGCCCTGCCCGGCTCGGAATGCCTGCACAACCTCGCCTATTGGCGGATGGACTCCTACCTCGGGGCCGGGCCCGGGGCCGTCTCGACCATCAGGACCGAGGGGGGCTGCTCGCTCCGCATCGAGGAATGGCGCGAGCCCGGGCGATACGGGCGCGAGGCGGCCGAGCTCGCCCGCGAGGAGCGCGTCCCGAGGCTCGAAAGCGCCTTCGAGGCCCTCATGATGGCCTTCCGAACCCGCTTCGGCCTCGACCTGGATGGCTTCGCCCGGCGTTTCGGCTGCGAGCTCGCCGAGCTCCTCCCCGAGACCCTCGCCTCCTGGGAAGGGAGGCTCGGTCCCGGCTGGGGCGGGGGCAGGAGCCTCGCGCTTGACGAGGTGGGCCTCGACCTGCAGAATCGATTCCTCGCGGATTGCCTGGGCGAGCTGGAGAGAACCGGCTTCCCGGGACGATCCCGAGCAGATATCGCGCCCTAGGGAGTCCATATGGCCATCCTCTCCATCCAGTCGCACGTCGCCTACGGCCACGTCGGGAACCGAGCGGCGGTCTTCCCGCTCGAGCGCCTCGGCTACGAGGTCTGGCCGATCAACACCGTGCAGTTCTCCAACCATACGGGCTACGGGTCCTGGAAGGGCGAGGTCTTCACGAGCGCCCACATCGAGCTCGTCTGGAGCGGGGTGAAGGACCGCGGCGCCCTCGCTTCCTGCGAGGCCGTGCTCTCCGGCTACATGGGGGCCGCCGAGATCGGCACGGCCGTGCTGGGCGCCGTGGACGACGTGCGGAAGGCCAACCCCGAGGCGATCTACTGCTGTGACCCGGTCATGGGCGACTACGGACGGGGCTTCTTCGTCGGCGAGGGCATACCCGGCTTCATCGAGACCAGGGCCGCCCGCTGGGCCGACATCATCACGCCGAACCAGTTCGAAGCCGAGGCCCTCTCCGGCGGGGTCATCTCCGACCTCGAGAGCGCCAAGCGGGCGGCCGAGTCGATCCACGAGCTCGGCCCGCGCATCGTCCTTATCACGAGCTTCGAGCCCTCGGGCGGCTCCGGCTCGGAGATCTCGATGTTCCTCTCGGACGGGAAGGAGTTCCGCACGGTCACGACGCCTCGCCTGCCCCTCGATCCCGCCCCCAACGGGGCCGGGGACCTCTGCGCCGCGCTGTTCCTCGGCCGCTACCTCGAGACCCGCGACCCGGCCGAGTCCCTGGAGCTGATGACGGACTCGGTCTTCGCGATCCTGGAGCGGAGCCTCGCCGACGGCTCCCGGGAGCTTCGCCTCGTCCAGGCCCAGGAGGCCATCGCGCGGCCCGAGCGGCGCTTCTCCTCGAGGCGGGTCTAGACGAAAAAAGGCCGCGGGTCTCCCCGCGGCCTTGCCTCGCGCCTAGGCTCTCAGAGCTTGGCCGCCTTGAGCTCCTCCATCTTCTCCTTCTGGTCGAGGGTCGGCTTGGGCAGGGCGTCGAAGGCCGCGCGCGCGCGGGCGGCGAGCTCGACCGCGTACTCCATGTCGGACTTTCCCGCCGGGACGCCCTTGGATCCGTCCTTGTTGAAGGAGGCGCTCTTGTTCCTCGACTTGAGCGCCATGGCGAAATCCGTGAGGTACCAGATGTTCGTCGGGCCCAGCTCGAGGGCCTTGGCGTAGAGCTGGCCCATGCGGGTCTTGTCGCCGCCGGCCACGGAGGGGACGGCGTCGTCGACCTTGGCCTTGAGGTAGTAGGGGTCGGCGAAGGTCGGGTCGATGGCCAGGGCCTTGTCGCTGTTCGAGCGCATGTCGCTGGTCATGAAGAGGGCGTTCAAGACCCCCATGGCCTGGCCCTTCTGGCCCATGGCGACGCCGTACCAATAGTAGACCTCGGCCCGGTCCCGGGGACCGCCCTTGGCGACCTCGAGGAGGGGCTTGCCGAAGTTGATGGCCTCGTCGAACTTGGCCAGCTTCTCGGCCTTCTTCTCCTTGGGCATCTGCACCGCGACCTCCTGGATGCAGCGGATGAGGCGGTACACGACCGCGGCCTGGGGATCGGCCTTGTCGTAGAGGGCGTTCAGCGCGGCCAGCTCCTCGGAGAGCTTGCGCTCGTCGTGGAGATCGTCGAGGGCGGCGAAGTCCTGGGCCGCGAGGGACGAGGCCGCGAAGAGGGCCGCGAGGGCGAGTGCGAGGTAACGTTTCACCTATCTCCTCCTGTTGCGGATCATGATACGACGCGGGGCCCCCGCGGTAAAGCCCGCGGCGGGATCGCCCGCCTCAGACGAAGAAGTCGTAGCGGTCGGAGACCCGCTCGGCGTAGCCCGGCTCGAGCCCGACGTTGAAGCGGCGCTCCGTCCCGACGGTGGAGGGCGGGCCGTGCCCGGGGAGGAGGACGCACTCGTCGGGAAGGGAGAAGACGCGCTCGTCGAGGCGGCGCTTGAGGGTCGCGGCGTTGTGGGTGCTGAGGGTCTTGCCGAGGATCCCCGCGTGGAGGGCGTCGCCCGTGAAGACGAGGTGCCCGACGCGGTAGGCCACCGAGTCGGGGGAGTGGCCGGGGAGGAAATGGGGCAGGACCTCGAAGCCGCAGCACGAGAAGGGCTCGCCGTCCCGGACGGGCCGGGACGGGAAGCCGAGGACCTGGGCGTTGGCCGCGTAGATCAGGGGGTCGTAGATCTTGAGAAGGGTCTTCAGGCCCCGCACGTGGTGGGTGTGGTTATGGGTGACGAGGACGCCCTTGAGCCCGTAGCCGTTGCGCTCGATGTAGCCCAGGAGGGTGGCGTTCATCTCCGCCGGGTCGACGACGAGGGCCTCCTTGGTCGCGTCGTTGCCCAGGAGGTAGACGTTGGAGAAGCCGTAGAGCGAGTAGTGGTGATAAAGCTTCATAGGTAGAGGTGCTCCAGGTCCCTGATGGCCTCCATCGTGTTCGAGCCCTTGAAGGAGACGTTGGCCTGCCGGGCGGGGATGATGTAGACCCGCTTGAGGTCGCAGTCGACGAAATCGGAGTTCTCGATCTCGCCGCGTATGAAGCGCGAGTCGTAGAGGTTCGAGCCGTTGAAGGTGCTTTCCCGGATCCTGGCGCCGTCAAAGTTGCAGTGGAGGAGCTCGGTGCTCTCGAAGGAGGAATTCTGGATATCGCAGCCGCCGAAGGAGCAGAATTGCGCGTTGGCCGTGGAGAAGTCGCAGGAATCCACCGAGGATCCGTCGAAGAAGCAGAGGATGAAGGTCGTGTTCGTGAACAGAACGCTCTTGAAGGAGGAGGCCATGAAGGAGCAGCCGAAGAAGCGCTTGCGCGAGAGGTCGAGCCCCTCGAGGGAGAGGCCGGCGAGGTTCAGGTCCTTGACGGTCGCCCCCGCGGAGAGGAGCTCCTGAGCGCGGGCCAGCGCCGAGCCCCGGTCGGGCGCGTGGCGGAGGCAGGTCCCGAGCCCCGCGAAGGCCGCGCCCTGGCAGAGGGGCTCCGAGCACCGATCGTAGGGGTACATGGTGACAAGCTATACGAAGCCCGCCCCGGGCACAAGCAGGGCGCCTGGGAGGGGGCCGAGGCGCTCGCCCTTGGCCTCGGCTCGGCTTGCGCCGCCGGCTCAAAAGACCGTATGATCATGCCATGTGCTCTTTCTGCGGCGCCCCCCTTCCGAGCGAGCGGAAGCCGGGCTTCAACGAGACCTGCGAGAGCTGCGGGAAAGACCTCCACTCCTGCCGCAACTGCCGTTTCTACAAGGCCGGAGCCCGCTGGGACTGCGCCGAGACCATAGAGTCCCCCGTCCCCGACAAGGATCGGCGGAACTACTGCGAGTGGTTCGAGGCCGACCCTCGCCTCAGCTCCGGCACCGAGGGAAGGAAGGGCGAGCGCGACGCGGCCGCCGAGGCCCGCCGCAGGCTCGACTCCCTTTTCGGCGGCTGATCCCATGGCTCCCGATCCCCGTCCCATCGCCTTCTTCGATTCCGGCGTCGGCGGCCTGCCCTACCTGGAAGCGGCCAGGCCCCTCCTACTGGGCGAGCGCTTCGCCTACCTTGCCGACCGAGGCGGCTTCCCCTACGGCACTAAGACTCGCGAGCAGGTACGCGCCCGCGTCCTCGAGGTCGTGGAGGCGATCAGGAGGCGCTTCGATCCCAAGGTCCTCGTCATCGCCTGCAATACCGCGTCGCAGGCCGCCCTCGAGGCGGTCCGCAAGGCCAATCCCGGCCTGCCGGTCATCGGCACCGTGCCCGCCGTGAAGCCCGCCGCCCTGCGCACGAGGAGCGGGACTATCGGCGTGATGGCCACGGCTCGGGCGGTCGAGGATCCCTACCTGGACGAGCTCGTAGCCAGGCACGCCCCCGGGGTCCGCGTCCTCCGCGAGGCGGCCCAGGACCTCGTCTCCTTCGTGGAGCTCCGCTATCCCGGCTCGACCGAGGCCGAGCGCCTCGCCGCCGTCGAGGGCCACGCGAGGCGCCTCGTCGAGCTCGGGGCCGACGAGATCGTCCTCGCCTGCACCCACTTCCTCCACGTGGCCGCCGATATAGCGCGAGCGGCCGGCGCCGGCGTGGAGGTGGTCGATTCCCGCGACGGCGTGGCGAGGCGGCTCGCCTCGATCCTCGCGGAGCGGGCCCTGGGAGCTCCCGAAGGATCGCCCGGCGGCGGGCTCTTCGCCCTGACGGGCCCCGGCCCCTTCGAGCCCGGGTACGCCGTTTTCGCCGCGCGCTTCGGCCTCGAAGGCCCCGTGGCCCTGGATTTGGGGTGAGCGCGGTGCGCGGGCTCGTCCTCTCGGGCGCGAACAACCTGTTCTCGGTCCTCTGCGACGACGGCCGGTCGCTCCTGTGCGCCATAAAGGGGAAGCGCCTCAAGGACATCTCGGGAGCCTACAATTCCCTCGCCGCCGGCGACCGGGTCGAAGTGGCGGCCGACCCCGGGAACCCCGGCCGGGGACTGGTCACGGCCCTCGAGGGCCGGCGCAACGTCTTCGGCCGCTACAACGAGAAGGGCAAGGCGCGCCAGGCCATAGCGGCCAACGTGGACCTCGTGGTCTGCGTGAGCTCCCCGCGGCTGCCGCCCTTCCGGCCTCGCTTCGTCGACCGGGTCGCCGTCCTCGCCGAGGCGGCCGGGGCCCCCCTCCTGGTGCTGCTCAACAAGGCCGACCTCGGCGTGGACGCCCAGACCGAGGACCGGCTCGCCGTCTACCAGGAGCTCGGCTACGACGCCATGCTCTGCTCGGCGGAGACGGGTGAGGGCGTCGACGAGCTGCGCGCCTGGATCGACGGCGGCACCTCGGTCTTCGTCGGCCAGTCGGGGGTCGGGAAGTCGAGCCTCCTGAACGCCATCGAGCCGGGGCTCGGGCGCCGCGTCGGCGAGGTCTCCGAGAAATTCGACCGCGGCGTCCATACGACCACGATGGCCGAGCTCACGGTGCTGGCCGACGGCCGGACCAAGGTCATCGACACGCCCGGGGTCCGCCGCCTCGCCCTCCGCGGCATCGATCCCGAGGGCCTCGACGCCTACTTCCCCGAGCTCGCCGAGCTATCCCCCCTCTGCGCCTTCGGCCTTTCCTGCAGCCATCGCGGCGAAGAGGGCTGCAGGATAGCCGCCGCGGTCGAGGAGGGCTCGGTCCATGCCGACCGCTACGAGAGCTACCTGCGCATCCGCGCCGAGCTCGAGGCTACCGCGGAGTACCGCTCCCGCGAGGGCAAGCCGCCCGAGGCCAAGTCGCGGGGCGACGGGGCCCGGAGAGCGAGCCGCCGCGGCCCCCGGGCGGCCCGCCACCGAGGAGACGACGATGACGAATGAGCACGCGCTGGCCTTGCTCGAGTTCGGGCGGATCCGCGACGAGGTGGCCGGCTACTGTCTCTCGGATGAAGGCCGGGAGGCCCTCCTCGCCCAGGAGCCCCACGACGACGCGGCCGCCGTCCGCGGGCTCAAGGCCTCGGTCGCCGCCTTCCTGGCCCTCTTCCACGAGGGCCAATCCCTCCCCGAGCTCGCCTTCCCGCCGATCGCCGAGGCCGCGAGACGGGCGGCCAAGGAGGGCTCGGCCCTCGAGGTGGAGGAGCTCTACGCCCTCGGGCTCTGGGCCGAGTCCTTCGCGGCCTTCGCCGCCTTCGCCGCCCGGGCCCAGGATCCGGCCATCCGCGCGGCCGCCGAGGAGGCGCCCGACCTCGCGCCGATCGCGCGCGTCGTCTTCCGCATCCTCAACAGGGACGGGAGCCTCCGCGAGCTCCCCGAGCTCAAGGGCGCCCTCGACCGCATAGCCCGCGCCCACCGCGAGATCGCCGCCATCACCGACGCCTTCGGCCGGGACCCCGAGATACGGGCCATGCTCCAGTCCGACGAGCCGACCCAGCGCGACGGCAGGACCGTCCTCGCCCTGCGCGCCAATTTCAAGGGCCGCGTCCGCGGCATAGTCCACGAGGTCTCCGCCACCGGGCAGACCGTCTTCGTCGAGCCCGAGGAGCTCGTGCAGAAGAACAACGAGCTCGTCCAGGAGGAGGCCCGCTACCGGCTCGAGCTCGCCCGCATCCTCCGCGAGGCCACCGCCAAGCTCCTCGCCGAGGCCGGCTCCCTGGCCTCGGCCCGAGCCGCCATGGCCGCCCTCGACGGGATATGCGCCCGGGCCCGGCACGCGAAGGCGGGAGGCCTCGTCCTGGCCCGCGACCTGGACGAGGGCTTCGTCCTCCGCGGGGCCCGCCACCCCCTGCTCGGCCGCCGAGCCGTGCCCATCGCCGTCGAGCTGCCCGAAGGGACGCGGACCCTCATCGTCACCGGCCCCAACACCGGCGGAAAGACCGTGACCCTCAAGACGATCGGCCTGTACGCCCTCATGAACCAGTTCGGCCTCGGCCTCCCGGCCTCCCCGGAGACCGGGCTCGCCGTCTTCGACGCGGTCTTCGCCGACATCGGCGACGAGCAGTCCATCGACCAATCCCTCTCGACCTTCTCCGGCCATATGCGCGTGATAGGCGATATCGCCCGCGAGGCCGGTCCCCGGAGCCTCGTCCTCCTCGACGAGCTCGGCTCGGGCACCGATCCCGAGGAGGGCTGCGCCGTGGCCATGAGCCTCCTCGACTGGTTCATCGGCCGGCTCTGCCTCACCGTGCTCACGACCCACCACGGCATCCTCAAGAACTACGGCTACTCGCGGCCGGGCTGCCTCAACGCCTCGATGGACTTCGACCAAGCGAGCCTCTCGCCCACCTACCGCATCCTCATGGGCGTGCCCGGAGAGAGCCGCGCCCTCGAGGTGGCCGCCAAGAACGGGCTCGCGCAGGAGATCGTCCAGGGGGCTCGGAAATACCTCGCCGAGGAGCGGGCTGACGTGAGCGAGCTCATCCGCGGCCTCACCGAGAAGCACCGCAAGCTCGAGGACCTCGAGTCCGACCGGCGTAAGCGCCTCCGCGAGGCCATGGAGGAGCAGCGGAAGGCCGACCTCGCCGCCCTCAGGCTCAAGCAGAAGGAGCTCGAGCTCCGCGAGCGGGGCGTCTCGGACCTGCGCCGTCTTCTCGCGGAGAGCCGCAAGACCCTCGAGAACCTCGTCAAGGAGCTCAGGGAGGGCGAGCTCGGCCCCGAGAAGACCAGGGCCGTCAAGGACTTCCTCTCCGGCCTCGATCTCGCCGTCGGGGAGGAGGAGGCGCGCCTCGAGGCGCTGCGCCAGGAGCCGAGGCGGCCGAGCCCCGCTTCCGAGCTGGAGCTCGCCGAGGGCAGCGCTGTGGCCATCGGCAAGCTCGGCCGCCGCGGCGTCGCCCTGCGGCGGGCCAAGAAGGGCTACTGGGTCGTGGAGACGGACTCGATCCGCATGACCCTGCCGGAGTCCGAGATCCGCCCCGTCGAGGAGTCCCTGCCGGCGGCGACCCAGTTCCAAGTCGAGCTCGCGCCGAGGGGGGAGGGCGGGCGGACCACGGCCTCCTTCGAGCTGAACCTCCGCGGCTTCCGCCTCGCCGAGGCGCTCGAGGCGGTCGAGAAGCAGGTCGACGCGGCGAGCCTCCAGGGCCTGTCGATCTTCCAGATCATCCACGGCACGGGCGAGGGCATCCTCGGCAAGGGCATCCACGAGTACCTGCGCAAGCACCCGGCCGTGGCCGACTACCACTTCGCCCGCCCCGAAGAGGGAGGCTACGGCAAGACTATCGTGCGGCTGAAGTGACGCCTCTCCCCGGGCGAAGCCCGGCAGAGGGAGGCTGCGGCAACACCATCCTGCGGCTGAAGCGGCGATCAGGGCCGCGGGGCGAGGTCGCCGAGATCCTCGGCCAGGACTCCCTGGCCCGAGTCCACGCGCCTCCGGGCGAGGCGGCCGAGGACGAGGGGGAGGAAGGCGGGGGCGAGGCCCGGCCGCAGCACCTTCTCCGTCCGGAGGATGGCGATGTTCGCGGCGGAGAAGGACTCGCCGACCTCGATGTCGCGCAGGGCGTGGATCGATCGGTTCGTGCGCTCGTAGTTCGCGGCCTCGCTCGGGGCGAGGCGCTTGACCCCGTCGCCCAGGACCGCGGCGACCCGATCGGCGCCGTACTCGGCCTCGAGGCCGGCGCGGGTCTCGGCCGGGCCACGCGATTGCGCCGCGCGCAGGGCCCGGACCATGGCGGCGAAGTCCCCGGGAGGGAGGGCGATGGGGTCGTCGAGCCCCTCGCTCGAGCGCGAGAGGCAGATGTGCTTCTCGACGATGGAGCTCC
Organism: Spirochaetota bacterium; assembly: GCA_022711355.1. Lineage (GTDB taxonomy): Bacteria > Spirochaetota > Spirochaetia > Treponematales > Rectinemataceae > JAKLFE01. The sequence continues at coordinate 17,724 of JAKLFE010000045.1, forward strand.
CCGCCGCCACCGAGAGGGCGGGCACGAGGACCGGATCGAGGGAATGGTCCGATACCCCCGTCGGGATGCCGAAGACCGAGGAGAGTCCGGCGAGGAGCCGGAGGTTGTAGTCCTCGGCGGGGGCCGGATAGGCGGTGACGCAGTGGAGGAGGGCCAGGCTCGGCGCGCCGGCGCCGCCCGTCCCGGCCCGGCCGTCCATCCGGCCGCGGAGGATGCCGAGGGCCGCCTCGATATCGGCGAGGGTCGAGACCCCGCTCGAGAGTATGGTGGGCAGGCCGTAGGCGGCGAGCTCGGCGAGGAGGGGGAGGTGGTTGAGCTCGGGGCTCGCGACTTTCATGAGCCCGACCCCGAGCTCGCGGAGGAGGCGGGCGCTTCGGATCCCGAAGGGGGTGCAGAGGAAGAGCATGCCCCGGCGCTCGGCCTCGGCTTTCGCCTCGGCGTAGAACGAGGGCGGCTCCTCGAGGCGACGGAATCGGTCGTAGAGCCGGATGGCCCCTCCGGGGAGAGGGACCGTCCCCGTTTCCGGGTGGAGTATCTCCTCGGCGAAGACGCACTGGAACTTGGCGCAGTCGGCCCCCGCCTCGGCCGCCGCCGCCACGAGCTCGGCCGCCCGCGACCGGTCGCCCCCGTGGCCGGTGCCGATCTCGGCTATCACGAGGACCCGTCCCGGCCCGAAGCGGCGGCCCTCCGCCTCGAATTCCTGCTCCATGGCACGCTCCGCAAAACTGCTTGCGCGGCTCACCGCGATGCGATATCATACACTCGAGAGCGCGTAACGCAAAGGAGCAGCGAATGAAAGTCCTTTATTGCGACGTCTGCAAGAAGGCCGTTGAGAATCCCGTTCCCTCCCGGTCCTTTTTCCATATCGCCGATATAGACATCTGCGAGCCTTGCAAGGACGAGCTCGACGCGGCGGTAAAGTACACCGTCCGCGGCAAGAAGCCCTTCGACTATTCCTGGTTCGACGAGCTCACCCTCAAGCTCCTGCGCGACGGCATGCAGCGCGGCAAGATCGCCGCTCCCAAGCGCTAGCTTCCCGGTTCCGAAGATCGGCAGGCGAAGGCGCCCTGGGCTGCGGCCGGGGCGCCTTCATCGTTCCTGCGCGCAGTCGCCGGCCCTGCCCTCCGGAAGCTCGCAAAATACCGCAGGCTTTTCCAAACGACCGCTGAATAGCGCCAGTCATTGACAGTTTTCCCGGCCCTATGCTATGTTTTTTAGGTATTCGGCATATATGAGGAGCTCCTATGTCCGGCCATAGCAAATGGGCTACGATAAAGCACAAGAAAGGCGCGCTCGACGCGAAGCGCGGCCAGATGTTCACCAAGCTGATCAAGGAAATCTCCATAGCGGCCCGCATGGGCGGCAGCGATCCGGAGAGCAACCCCCGGCTCCGCACCGCCGTGCTCAAGGCCAAGGCCGCGAACATGCCCAAGGACAACATCGACCGCGCCATCAAGAAGGGCGCCGGCGAGCTCGAGGGCGTGAGCTACGAGGAGCTGACCTACGAGGCCTACGCCCCCGGCGGCGGCGCCCTCCTCATCGAAGTCCTCACCGAGAACAAGAACCGCGCGGCGGCCGAGATCCGCAACATCCTCACCCGCGCCGGCTCCAACCTGGCCGTGAGCAACTCCGTGGCCCGCCTCTTCAGCCGCAAGGGCGTCCTTTCCTACGACGGCGAGAAGTACAGCGAGGACAAGATCATGGAGGCCGCCCTCGAAGCCGGCGCCGACGACGTCCAGAACGAGGGCGGGGAGCTGGTGGTCTACACCGATCCCGCCTCCTTCGAGTCCGTCCTCGACGCTATGAACGCCGGCGGCTACGAGACCGACGGCGCCGAGATCTCGATGGTCCCCGAGAGCTACGTCTCCCCCAGCAAGGAAGACGCCGGCAAGGTCCAGAAGCTCATCGACAAGCTCGAGGAGAGCGACGACGTGCAGAACGTCTACCACAACGTCGAGATCCCCGAGGACCTGGAAGAATAAGCCATCGCCGCCACCCTGCGGAAGAAGGCCGGAACGGCAGCGAGGAGCGCGAGGCGCTCCTCCTCCGCTCCGGCCTTTCGCATACTCGGCATCGATCCGGGCCTGGCCTCGGTCGGCTACGGCCTCGTCGAGTGCCGGGACGGCCGCCTCGCCCGCCTCGACCACGGCTGCATCCTCACCGCCAAGGACGAGGATACCGGGACCCGCCTCCTGGCCATCTTCGACCGCGTGTCCGAGCTCATAGCCGAGTGGCAGCCCGACTCGGGCGGCATGGAAAGCCTCTATTTCTGGAAGAACGTGAGCTCGGCCATGCCCGTGGCCGAGGCCAAGGGAGTCATCCGCCTCGCCTTCGCGCGCTCCGCGGTCGAGCTCCTCGAATACAGCCCCACCGCGATCAAGCAGGCGGTCTCGGGCTCGGCCCGCGCCGAGAAGGCCCAGGTCCAGGAAATGGTCCGCGTCATACTCGGCCTGCCCGATATCCCCAAGCCCGACCACGCCGCCGACGCTCTGGCCGCGGCGATCTGCCGGGCCAACCATCGCGGCCCCTTAGGAGGCTGAGCGGCCCCCTCTCCTCCGCCGCTCCTTGTACGCCCCTCCCCGGCCGTTCTATACTCCGCCCATGTTCAACAGCATCTCCGGCCGCCTCTCCGAGAAACGGGCGGACTCGATCTGCATAGACACGGGCGGGGTCGAGTGGGAGCTCGCCGTGCCCGCCCGCTCGGTCGACGACTTCGGCGCCCTCGAGGGGGAGGCCAAGGCCTATGCCTGGCTCCACCACTACGAGGACGGGATGCGGCTCTTCGGCTTCCCGAGCCGCGAGGAGCGGACGGTCTTCCTCGAGCTCATGAAGGTCGAGGGCATCGGCCCCAAGCAGGCCCTCCGCGTCCTCTCGGGCATCAGGCCCGAGGCCCTGGACGCCGCCCTGGAAGTCGACGACCTGGCCGCCCTCCAGCGGATACCCGGCGTCGGCCCCAAGCTCGCCCAGAAGATGCTCCTCGCCCTCAAGGGCAAGCTGGTGCTGCGCCCCGCGGAGGGCGGGGCCTCCTCGGGAGCGGCCGCCGGCGAGTGGGCCGACCTCGTGCGGGCCTTCGCCGACATGGGCTTCGAGCGCAAGCGGGTCGAGCGGGCCGTGAAGGAGCTCGCGCCCCAAGTACCCGCCGGGCCTGAACGCGAGCGCGAGCTCTTCCGCCGCGTCCTCCTCGAGCTCTCCGCAGGAGCCTAGGCCGTGGCCCGCACCATGGACCCTGCCTTCGACGCCGAGGACGACGAGCGCGAATCCTCCCTCCGGCCCCGCCTCCTTTCCGAGTTCCAGGGCCAGGCCAAGCTCAAGGCCAACCTCGGCCTCTTCATCAAGGCCGCCAGCGATCGCGAGGAGGCCCTCGACCACCTCTTCCTCATGGGCCCGCCCGGCCTGGGCAAGACGACCTTGGCCTCGATCGTAGCCAACGAGCTCGGGGTGGACTTCAAGCCCACGAGCGCCCCGGCCCTCGACAAGCCCAAGGATCTCGCGGGGGTCCTCACCACCCTGCGCGAGCGCTCCGTCCTCTTCATCGACGAGATCCACCGCCTGAAACCCGCCATCGAGGAGATGCTCTACATCGCGATGGAGGACTTCGAGCTGGATTGGATCATCGGCCAGGGGCCAGCCGCCCGTACCGTCCGCGTGCCTGTCCCCCCCTTCACCCTCGTCGGGGCCACCACCAAGGCCGGCACGGTCTCGGCGCCCCTGTCCAGCCGCTTCGGCATCAGCCTTCGCTTCGGCTACTACGAGGCGGGGGAGCTCGAGTCGATAATCCGGCGCTCGGCCGCCATCCTCGGGGTCGAGGTCGAGCCCGACGCGGCCTCCCTCCTCGCCGCCTCGAGCCGGGGCACCCCGCGCATCGCGAACCGCCTCCTGCGGCGAATGCGCGACTTCGCCCAGGTCGAGGGCAAGGGAAGGGTGACCCGGCGCATCGTCGACTCCGGCCTCGACCGCCTCGAGGTGGACCGCCTCGGCCTCGAGCGCCTCGATCGCGAGATCCTGGAGGCCATCATCCGGAAGTACGCCGGCGGCCCCGTGGGCGCCGAGACCCTGGCTATCACGGTGGGGGAGGGCGTGGACAGCCTCGAGGACTACTACGAGCCCTACCTCATCCAAGCAGGCCTCCTCGCCCGCACCTCGCGGGGCCGGGTGGCGACTGCCGCCGCGTACAGCCACCTCGGCCTAGAGGCACCCCGTGAAGACGGACGACTTCAATTTTGACCTCCCCGAGGAGCTCGTAGCCCAGGACCCTCCGGAGCGCCGCGGCGAGTCCCGGCTCCTCGTCCTCGACCGGGCCTCGGGAAGCCTCAGTCATTCGATGGTCCGCGATCTCCCCGGCTGGATCGAGCCGGGCAGCCTCATGGTCTTCAACGACTCCCGGGTCCGCAAGGCGAGGCTCTACGGCCAGGCCCTCGATACGGGCGCCCGGGTGGAGTTCCTCCTCCTCAGGCGCCGCGCCCCGGACGAATGGGAGGCCGCGGCGACCAAGCTCAAGCGCCAGCGGCCCGGCCGTCGCTACGCATTCCCCGAGGGCGTGGAGGCCGAGGTCCTTCCCGACCCCGTAGGGGCGGGCGCCGACACGAGGAGGCTCCGCTTCGAGCCGCCCATCGACGAGGCCTACCTCGAGCGGGTCGGCCACGTGCCCCTCCCCCCGTATATCAAGCGCGATGACCGGCCCGCGGACGAGGAGCGCTATCAGACCGTCTACTCGCGCGCCGTGGGCTCCGCCGCCTGCCCCACCGCGGGCCTCCACTTCACCGAGGAGCTTCTCGCGGCCCTCGACGGGCGGGGTGTCGAGCGCGCGACGCTGACCCTCCACGTGGGCATGGGCACCTTCCTGCCCGTGCGTTCCGAGAACGTCGAGGACCACGCGATGCACGAGGAGGAGTACACGGTGAGCGAAGCCGCGGCCGCCGCGGTCATGCGCGCCAAGGCCGAGGGTAGGCCCGTCATCGCCGTGGGCACGACGAGCCTGCGGACCCTCGAGTCGGCCTGGGGCGTGGAGGGCCTCGCGGCGGGCTCGGGCAGCACCCGGATCTTCATCTACCCGGGCTACCGCTTCAAGGCCGTGGACCGGCTCTTCACCAACTTCCATACGCCCCGCTCGACCCTGCTCATGCTCGTCTCGGCCTTCGCCGGCCGCGAGCGCGTCCTCGAGGCCTACGCCGAGGCGGTGCGCGGGCGCTACCGTTTCTTCAGCTACGGCGACGCCATGCTCATACGTTAGGCGAAGCCGGCGCGTTGGCCGCTATCACATCGTCGGAGCCCTGCTCGAACAAGCCCCCCCCAGAGGCGGCAGCCTGGCTGATCACGGGGTGCGGGTATACGAAGATGGAAACGCGGAGGGCGCGGAGGGCGCGGAGGGCGCGGAGGGCGCGGAGGAGGTTGTGCCAGAAGAATCTGCTAGGCAAGGACCCTATCGCAAAAAAGGATAACTGTCTGAAGATTCAACGCCCCTTATACCATACTTCCTCTGCGTACCTCTGCGCCCTCTGCGGTAAAAGCCCAAAGAGGCATGGCGCATCGAAGCCCGGCACGGAAAGGAAGGTTGATTCGGTCAGTAGGTCGACAGGTCCATCTTCTCGAAGTCCGTGCGCACCTTCTCGAGCCGCCTGAGCTCGTCGCCGATGATGAGGGCGTAGTCGAGCTCGCCCTCGACGATGCGGTACGCCTCGTCGACCCAGGCCTGGACCTCGTCCAGCTCGACGAAGCGCATGCCCATGGCCTTGCCCGCCAGGGCCACCGTCTCGTCCCAGTACAGGAGGGCGGCGCGATAGGCGCTTTCCGCGGTCTTGAGGCTGTCGAGGTTCTCGTCCCGCCAGGGGGCGTTGTAGAAGTAGGCTACCCGCTTGTCGAACTTGGAGCCGAGCCTGAGGTGCTGCTCGATGAGCTTGAGGTTGAGGTGCATGTCGAAGAGGTAGCGGTAGCGCTCCCAATCCCTTTTATCCTCTATGGTCGCGAGGGCGTAGAGGGGATTGCAGAAGTTGGCCTTCTTGGCCTGCTCGAGCCAGTAGATGTTCTCGATCGCGTCGTCGGGATACTGGATGTAGTGGGTGTGGAAGAGCTTGTAGAACTGCTCCTTGTAGTAGACGGGGTAGGCCGAGGCGCTCGCCGCGGCGAGGAGGAGGGCCAAGGCGACCGGAAGGCGCGTCCGCATGGTTTGAATATCGGAAGGAAACCTCCGGCGCCCCAGTTTGTTCTATTCGCGGGAGCCCGCAGCCAGGTCGAGGCCGAGCTCCTCCCCGACCGCGGCGAGGACGGCCCGTCCCACCTCGGCCGCGGGCAGCCCGGCGTCGACGCGGAGTATCCGCATCGGACCGCCCTCGAAGCGCGCCAGGGCCTCCTCGTAGGCGGCTCGGACCCGCTCCTGGAAGGGCAGGAGCTCGTAGATCTCGCGGCGCTCGCGCCCGTCTATCCGGGACATGGACTGCCTCGGGTCGACGTCGAAGTAGATGAGGAGGGAGGGCAGGGGGAACCGATCATTTAGATACAGGGGGAGCTCGATGCCGCAGGTGGCGCCTTGGTAGGCGAGGCTGGAGAGGATATAGCGGTCGCAGACCACCGCCTCGCCGCGGCCGAGCCGCTCGACGATGCCTCCCGAGCCGTAGAGGTGCTCGCAGCGGTCGGCTGCGAAGAGGTAGGCCACGGTGGCCGGCGCGGCTTCCAGCTCGCCGCCGAGGATGCGGCGGATCAAGGCTCCCTCGGGGCGGCCGGTAGGCTCGGCGCTGATCCAGTGGGGCTCGCCGGCGGCGGAAAGGGCGGCTCCCAGGGCCTTGAGCTGGGTGGTCGTGCCGGCGCCGTCGACCCCCTCGAGCACGATGAAGCGGCGCAAGCGGCCGCGTTCCGCGGGTAGCATGGGGCGAGCGTATCGGTTCGCGACGTTTTCCGCAAGGCTCGCCGGAAGGGGCGGGACATGACGAGGCACCGGAGGCTGTGATATCGTAGCTCCCACGAGCTGGTCAAGGAAGGGGCGCGCGTCCCGGACGGCTGCGGCCGTAGCACTCATCGCGACCGCGGCGTTCTCTGCCGCTCCCCGCCTCGATTCGGCGGTCCGAGGCGCGGTCCGCGGCCGCCTCGAATCGGTCAAGGCCGATGCGGAACGCGCGACCGGCCTCCACTTCGCCTTCGACTCGATCTCCCCCTCGATCCTGAGCTCCGTATCCATCCGCGGCCTGCGGGTGAGCGGCCCGAACGGGGCCACCCTCCTCAAGGCGGGCAGGGTCCTCGTCTACTACGACCTGGCCAAGGCGGCCAGGGGCGAGCTGGGAGCCTCCTTCCGCGCCTTCCGCATCGAGGACGCGGCCCTCTCCCTCGACCTGGACGCCGATCGGGAGCTCCTCGAGCGCCTCAAGTTCCTCCTCGCCGGCGGATCGGGATCCGCCCCCCTGGCCGCGTCCATATCGGGCAGGGACGTCTCGCTGCGCCTCGCCTCCGCCGGCCTCGGGACCGCGACGATCAAGGCGACGGAGTTCGCCCTCGCGCCCAAGGGCGGCGAGGCGGAGTTCTCCTTCGCCGGCGAGTACCGCGTCGACCAGGGAATCGTCGACATCGGCAGCCTGCAGGGCCCCCTCTCCGCGGCGGGATCCTTCGCCGCGGACCTGAGCCGCGCCAGGATGGAGCTCGGCATCGCCGCTCGGGCCCGGGACTTCGGGCTCAGGACCCAGCGATTCGAGCTCGTGTACTCGAAGGAGGGGGTCGAGCTCCGCAAGGTCCGCGACCAGGCCCCCCTCGACCTGGCGATCGCGCTCGAGCGGGCCGGGGGCGATCTCTCGGCCGAGCTCCGGATGGAAGGATTCTCGCCGGGAAGCAGCCTCCAGGCCTCCGGCCGCCTCGCCTGGCTGGCGCCCTGGCTCGCCGCCTCCTACTCGGGCCGCCTCGCCGTGGAGCTCCCCGGCGGCGACCTGCGGCGCATGAGCTACAGCGCCGAGGCCGGCGGCTTCCTCGCGGGAGCCTCGCCCGCGGGGAGGATAGGCGCCTCGATCTCGGCCAAGGGAGATTACGAGGGAGCGCGGATAGCCCGCGCGAGGCTCGAGAAGGGCGGGAGCTCCCTCGAGTACTCCGGCTCCCTCCGCTTCGCCGACCTCGCGCCCGACGGCGAGCTGGGGCTCTCTCTTTCCCTGCGGGATGGGGCCCTGCCCATCGAAGCGAGCGTGCAGGTCTACGGCCACCGGGGCGAGTACGCCCTCCTCGCCGAGCGCCTGAGCGCCGGGGACGCCACCTTCCGGGACCTCTCCGCGGTAGCCGCCCTCCGCGGCGACCAGCTCGACTTCGAGGCCTCCATCCTCCTGCCCGAGTCGGAGTCGGAGGCGGAGGAGCCCGGTCCCGCGCCCTCCCGCTTCTCGGGAGAGGCCCTGCCCGCGGCCGGCAGCGAGCCCATCCTCCGCCTCGAAGGCAGCGCCTCCTTCGGGGCGAGCCCCTCCGCCGATCTCTCGCTCTCCCTCGAGTCGGTGGACTTAGGGCCCCTCCGCGGCCTCCTCGCGGCGGCCCTGGGCTCGGAGGGCCTCGCCTCGACCCTCGCGGGCCTCAGGATGGGCGGCGAGGTCTTCGCCTCGAGCGATTTCGAGCGCCTATCCTGGACGGCCCCCGACCTGGCCCTCGTCTCGAGCTCCCTGCCGGGAAGCTACGCCCTGCTCTCCCTCTCCGGGAACCTGGAGTCGGTCAACGTGCGCAAGGCCACGATCTCCGCGGCTGGCAGGGAGATCGAAGGCAGGGGGAGGCTGGATTTCGCGCGGGGCGCCGGCCTCTCCTTCGAGGCCGGCTTCCAGCTACTCGGCGTGCCCTATTCCTTCCAGGGGACCTACGCGGGAGGGGTCCTCTCGGCCTCGGGAGACTACGGGGCGCGGCTCCTGGCGACCCTGGGCTCCGGCGCGATCGCGGCGAGCCTCCGCCTGGCCGAGCTCCCCGTCCCGATCGGCCAGGCGACCTGCCTCGCGAGCCTCGACGCGGAGGGCCGCTTCGCCTCTCCCGAGGACTGGTCCTGCTCCATAGCCTCCCTCAGCCTCGACCCGGCGGGGGAGGGCTCCTCGGCCCTGCCGAGGATCTCCGTCTCGGGCGACTTCCGGCCGAGGGGCGGGCAGATCTGGGACCTCTCGATCGAGGACCGCCACTCCTCGATCTCGGGGCCGGCGACGGCCGAATACGCGCTCGGGGCTGAGCCGAGGGGGCGGCTCCTGGGCGTCCTCGCCTCGAAGTCCTCGGCAGAGCGCTACGACCTCGACCTGGGCTACCAATCCGGCTCGCTGCGGGGCAAGGTTGCCTTCCAAGCCTCCCCCCTCGCGCGCCTGGGCTCCCTGCCCTTGGCCGGGAGCCTGGACGGCGGGGCGGAGGTCGATGGTCCCCTCGACGATCCGCGGCTCTCCTTCGAGGCCAGGCTCCGCGGGGCGAAATACCGCGACCAGCCGATCAGCGGATCGGCTCGAGGCTCCTACGCCGCCGGCTCCCTCTCGCTCGCGGCGGCCGAGGCCTCCTACCTCGGCAACGAGCTCAAGCTCCGCTCGGCGACCTTCTCCTTCCTCGACGCCGCCTCGACCCTCGCGCTCTCCTTCGCCGGAAGGCTTCGGGGCCAGCGCCTCACCTTCGACCTGGAGGCCCGGGGCTCCTCCCGCGCCGCGGGCGCGCGGAGCCTCGGGGACCATGCCCGGGACTACGAGGCCTCGGGCATCCTCAGCGCCCTGCGCCTGGGAGAGCTCTCGAGCGAGCGCCTGCCCTTCTCGGCGAGCCTCGACCGGGACGGTGCTCGGCTCGATGCCGGCGGGAGCGGGGAGCTCAGCGCCTACTACGGCTTCGACGGGGCCTTCGAGCTCAGCTCCCGCTCTCCCTTCCCCCTGCGGATGGAGGCCTCGGGCCGGATCTCCGGGAAGGAGATCGAGGCGACCGCCAGGGGAATCGAGCTCGACCTGCCGGCCCTCTCCTTCTTCGTCCCGCCCGAAGCCCTGCGATTCCTCTCAGGGACGGCCAGCGGGGAGCTGGCCGCGCACGGCCTCCTCGCCGACCCGGAGATCCGCGGCAGCCTCGAGGCCAAGGGGGTCGCCCTCTCCATACCAGGCTGGATCGGAGATACCCTCGGGCCTTTCGACCTGCCGATAGCGCTCGAGGGCAGGAGCATCACAGCTCGTAACCCGGCGGTACCCGTTGGCAAGGCCTGGGTGGACTTCGAGGCCGGGGCTTCCATCGACCACTGGCTCCCCGCGGGCCTGGCCGCGAGCGCGCGCAGCGCCCCGGGCGGCCTCGTCCGGGTCGACGCGACGGTGACGGGCATCGAGATAGACGGCGACGCGTCCTTCGACCTGCGGATGGAGCTCAGGGGCGACACGGTCTTCCTCGGGGGGGACATCGACCTGGCGAAGGCCTCGGTCCTCGTGAGCCCCGAGGTCTGGGCGAGCAACGCGGGGAAGGCCGGCCCCCCGCAGCGCCGCGCGGCCTTCATAGCCGTGGACTTCGACGTCGGCCTGAGCAGGGGCGTCCAGGTCCTCTTCCCCTCGAGGGACTTCCCCGTCGTCTCGGGATACGCCGATCGCGCGAGCGAGCTGAAGATCGCCTACGACCAGGGCGCGAACGATCTCCTGCTCAAGGGGACGGTCGCCTTGCGGGGCGGGGACGTCTTCTACATCCAGCGGAACTTCTTCCTGAAGAGCGCGCAGCTGGTCTTCAACGAGAGCATCGACCGCTTCGACCCTCGCGTCACGGTCCTCGCGGAGCTCCGCGACCGCAGCGATACCGGCCCCGTGCTCATCACGCTGCGCGCCGACAACGCGCCCATAACGAGCTTCCAGCCGAGCCTGAGCTCCGATCCCGCCATGACCGAGGGACAGATCGCGGCCCTCCTCGGCCAGAACCTCCTGGGCTTGGAGTCCGGCGAGGATCTCGACATCCGCCGCGCGGCCATCTCCGGAGCCGAGTTCATACCCCGCTTCAACGTGACGAAGGCCTTCGAGTCCAGGGTCCGCGAGGCCCTCGGCCTCGACATATTCTACCTGCGCACCCAGCTCATCCAGCGCTGGCTCATCGACATATCCGATCCCAGCGTCGCGGCGGGAGATGCCGGGACGGAGGCGGGCGCGAGATCCGACCCCCTGGCCAGCTACCTCGACGAGACGAGCCTCTACGCCGGCAAGTACCTGGGCGAGTCGATCTTCGTGCACGGCTCCGCGCGCCTGAGCGAGAACGACGACCCTCTTGTCCCCTCGAGCGTTTTACGTCTAGACTTGGAGCTCGGCGCGGAATTCGATACGCCTTTCGGGCTCCTGCAATGGACCGTGAACCCGAGCAGCCCCGAGAGCCTGTACATAAAAGACCAGAGCATCAGCCTGAGCTGGAAGCTCTCCTACTGAAATGAGGAGTACTATGAAGCGACTCGTGACCCTGCTCTGCCTCTTCCTCGCCGCCTGCGCCGTATGGGCCCAGGAGGACGAGGATTGGTTCTGGGGCAAGCCGATCTCGCAAGTCCAGTGGGAGGGCGTCAACCACGCCGACCGCCGCGAGCTCGACACCGTGGTCAAGCCCTACGTCGGGAAGGCTTTCTCCGAAGAGCTGTGGATGGAGCTCCAGTCCAAGCTCTACGAGCTCGACTGGTTCGAGAAGATCGAGCCCGCCGCCCTGCCGGCCGATCCCGAGAAGAGCAAGGTCATCATCCGCTTCGTCGTCACCGAGAAGCCCTCGATCGACGCGGTCAGGGTCACGGGCAACTCCGGCCTGCGCAGCACCGAGCTCCTCGACGTCATCGCCGAGAAGGCGGGGGATATCTACAAGGCCTCCAAGACCAAGGTCGACGAGCTCGCCCTGCGCCGCCTCTACCTCGAGAAGGGCTATCCCGACGCGGTGATAAGCTCCTCCGCCGCGCCCGGCGCCGATCCCGGGACCGTGATACTCACCTTCTCCGTCGTCGAGGGCGGGCAGGTCGCCGTCAAGGAGATCCGCTTCGAGGGCAACACCGCGGTCGCCTCGCAGACTTTGAAGGGCCAGCTCAAGCTCAAGGAGGCCGGGCTCTTCAAGAGCGGCGCCTTCCAGGAGACCCAGCTCGAGGAGGACAAGCGCGCGGTCGTCGACTACTACAAGAGCCGCGGCTACGTCGACGCGTCCATCCAGGACGTCGTGCGGGGCTACGAGAAGGACGAGAAGAAGGGAAAGACCTGGCTCATCCTCACGATCGTCGTCAAGGAAGGGCTCCAGTGGAGCTACGGCGGGATGAGCTTCGAGGGCAACCAGGTCTTCAGCACCGAGAAGCTCGAGTCCCTCGTCTACCAGAAGCCGGGCGGCACGCTCAACTACAAGAAGCTCCAGCAGGACAAGCAGCGGGTCGACGACCTGTACTACGAGTCGGGCTACATCTTCAACCAGATCCAGCTCGTCGAGGAGCGGGATACCGAGAAGCTCTCCATCTCCTACCGCATCAAGATAGCCGAATTCGACCGGGCCCACATCGAGAGCATCGCCTTCAAGGGGAACAAGAAGACCAAGGACTTCGTCCTCTACCGCGAGCTTCCCCTCGAGGTGGGAGACATCTTCTCCAAGGCCAAGGTGATCGAGGGCCTGCGCAACCTCTACAACCTCCAGTACTTCTCCGCCGTCGAGCCGGAGATGTTCCCCGGCAGCGCCGACAGCCTCATGAACCTCGTCGTCAACGTCGAGGAGCAGAGCACGGCGGACATCCAGTTCGGCGTGACCCTGAGCGGCCTGGGCGAGCCCGACAGCTTCCCGATCTCCGGCCTCGTCAAGTGGAACGACCGCAACTTCCTCGGCAACGGCCAGACCCTGAGCGCCGAGGTCAACGTCTCGACGACCGACCAGTCCCTGTCCTTCGGCTTCTCCGACGACTGGCTCTTCGGCAAGCGCTTCGCCGGAGGGGTCAACCTCTCCTTCACGCACAAGACCAGGACCACGGGCCAGGACGTCATAGCCCCCATCTTCGACGACGGGGTGCCCGACCCCTACACCGAGCCGGTCGAGGACGGCTACTCGCTCAGCGACATCCCCTCGGCCTACCTCATGCCCTACACCTACTGGGACATCAGCCTCGGCTTCACGACGGGCAAGAAGTACCGCAGCCCCCTGGGAGACATCGGCTTCGCCGGCGGCTACACCATCGGCTACGGCCTGAAGGACTACGACGAGGACAAGTACTGGCCGGCCTCCAAGGACCTCCGCGATGCCGACGGGGAGTGGCGCCTCACCAACAAGCTCATCGGGAGGACCTACCTCAACAACCTCGACCTCTGGTACAACCCGGGCAGGGGCTATTTCGCGAGCCAGCGCTTCACCTGGACCGGCTTCCTCCCCTCCGAGGTCCAGCACTACCTCCGCGCCGACACCCGCCTCGAGGCCTACATGACCCTCTTCAACATACCGGTCTTCGAGGGCTGGAACCTGAAGTGGATCCTCGGCGCGCACACCGGCTACACGGCCCTCCTCAAGCAGCCCTTCTCCGACGGCCTCGAGGTCGTCGACGATTGGCTCTACCTCGACGGCACCTTCAACATCCGCGGCTGGAACAAGCTCTACGGCAAGGAAGGCATCCGGATGTGGGAGAACTGGGTCGAGCTCCGCATGCCCGTCATCGAGCAGTTCCTGTGGATCGACGGTTTCTTCGACGCGGCCGCGCTACGGACCGAGGTGGGGCTCCTCGACATGACCCTCGACACGATCGCCGGCGACGAGACGCGGACTTCCTTCGCCGAGCTCGGCTGGGACAACATGGCCTTCAGCCTCGGCTTCGGGCTCCGCTTCGCGATACCCCAGTTCCCCTTCCGCTTCTACCTCGCGAAGCGCTTCACCTTCGACGGCTCGGAGATAGACTGGAAGACCTCGGGCTTCGATACGGTCATCAGCATCACGCAGTCGCTGTACTGACAAGGAGCGCAGGCATGAACGCGAAACGCATCCTGATCTCCCTCGCCGCCGCGGCGGCCCTCGCCGCCTCCGCCTTCGGGCAGCAGATAACGCGGGTCGCCGTCATGGACTTCAACCGGATCCTGGCCTCGCGCTCGGGCGACGCCTCCTCCCTCAGGGACTTCGAGCTCAAGAAGTCCCTGATCCAGGCGGAGATCGACAAGCGCAAGGACGAGATCATGCGCCTCCTCGCCCAGAAGGTCGAGGCGGACAAGGCGGGGGACGCCAAGTCCTCGGCCCAGCTACGCTCCGACATAGAATCGAGGACCAAGCAGCTCTCGGAGTTCGCCCAGGTCAAGCAGCGGGAGCTCGACGCCGAGGCCAAGACCCTCGTCTCGCGGGACGCCTTCGCCCAGAACCTGTACCGGCAGGTCCAGGCCATCGCCGAGTCGGAAGGCTACTCCCTCGTGCTGAACGTGCGGAGCGCCGACTCGGTGATGGAGGCCGTCTTCTGGTACAGCCAGATGATCGACATCACCGACAAGGTCATCCAGGCCCTCGCGCCCAAGAGCCCTTAATCGCGGGACCCGGCTCCCTCGTCCTTGAGCGCGCCGCGGAGAGCCGCGGCGAGGGTCGAGAAGCGGCTGCGGTTCTCCTCGGAGAGGGCGGAGAGCTCCTCGTGGGCGTCGAGGATGAAGCGGGCGCTGGCCTTAGGCCCGCCTTCTATCCGCTCCATGCCCTCGCTTCCGCGGCAGGGCTCGGAGGAGAGCTCCACGAGGCCGAGCACGCCGATCGTGCGCAGGAGGCCCAGGCAGGCCTCGTTCGTCCGATGGAGGACGACGCGCCCCCCCCCCGAGCGGGATTTCAGGCGCTTGCAGACGCCGACGATGAGCCCGAGGAAGGTCGAGTCCATGTACTCGCAGGCCGATAGGTCGAAATCGACGCAGGCGGGGGCCTCGGGCGCCTCCAAGGCGCCGAAGATCCTCGCCTTGAGGCTCGGGCAGAGGAGGGCGGTCATGTGCCCCTCCGCCCTGACGAGGATCCTGCCATCCCCTACCGTGAAAAACGCGGCCTCTTCCACGTCCCATTCCTCCTGCGCGAGCTGCTTCTCCTTGTAGCCTACCGCCTCGGCGACTATAATGCAACGGCCATGGCCGATCGCAGCCCGTTGATGGAGCAATACCACCGGATAAAGGCCGGACACCGGGACGCAATCCTCTTCTTCCGGCTCGGGGACTTCTACGAGATGTTCTTCGAGGACGCGGTCGAGGCGAGCACCCTCCTCGACCTGACACTCACCCAGAGGCAGGGAGAGCCGATGTGCGGCGTGCCCTACCACGCGGCCCGGTCCTACATCGCCCGGCTTCTCCGCCAGGGCAAGAAGGTCGCCGTCTGCGAGCAGCTCACCGAGCCGGGGAGCGGGAAGGGCATCGTCGAGCGCGACGTCGTCGAGGTGGTCACCCCGGGCACGACCCTCGAGGAGGACTTCCTCGAGCAGGGTTCCAACAACTACCTCCTCGCTGCCTGCTCACTGCCCGGGCCGGCGGCCGAGCCGCGCTCCCGGAGGATCTGCCTGGCTTACCTGGACCTGTCCACGGGGGAGTTCCGGGCATATTCCCGCCCCGATGGCGAAGGCGGAGCCTCGGCGGCCCTCCTCAGGGCCGAGCTCTACCGCCTCGCGCCCCGCGAGGTCCTCGTGCAGCAGTCCCTCCTCGAGCGCGAGGACCTCGCGGAGGCCCTGGACGAGCGCGAGGGCCTGGTCGTCAACCGCTACCCCGACTGGAGCTTCGACCCGCGGCGCTCCGCCGAGGAGATCAAGGCCCGCTTCCGCGTGGCCTCGCTCAAGGGCTTCGGCTTCGGCGACGAGGATCCCGAGCTCGCCGCCGCGGGGGTCCTCCTCCGCTACGTCGACGAGACGGCCCGCTCGGCCGCGCCCCAGCTCTCGGCGCCCCAGCCCTACCGGGAGGACGAGTACGTGGCGATCGACGAGGGCACGCGGAAGAACCTCGAGATCGTGCGGAACCTCTCGGACTCGGGCCGGGCCTACAGCCTCCTCGCGGTCCTCGACTGCACGAGGACGGCGCCGGGGGCGAGGCTCCTCAAGCAGTGGCTCCTCCTGCCCCTCCGCGAGCGCGCCGCCGCGGAGGCGAGGCTCGACGCGGTCGAGCGGCTCTACCGGGACCAGCGCCTCCTCGCCGAGCTCCGCGAGGCCCTGGGCGGGATCCGCGACGTGGAGCGCCTCGCCGCCCGGGTGGCCATGGACAAGGCCCACGCCAAGGACCTCCTCGCCCTGCGCGATTCCATCCGCGCCATGGCCGCGGCCCGGGCCTGCCTCGCGCGGGGCCGCGACGCCTCCCTCCCCCTTCCGGAGCTCCTGGCTCCCTCGGCGGGGGAGGGGGCCCTGGCCGCGGCCGAGGCCGCCGCGGCCCTCATAGGCCGGGCGGTGCTCGACGAGCCCTCGATCCTCCTCACCGAGGGAGGCATCGTGCGCGAGGGCTACGACGCCGAGCTCGACCGGCTGCGGGGGCTCAAGGCTGGCTCCCGCCGCGTCCTCGACGAGTACATCGACCAGGAGCGGGCCGCCACGGGCATACAGGGGCTCAAGGTCCGCTACAACCGGATCATCGGCTACTACCTCGAGGTGACCAAGGGCAAGCTGGACGCCGTGCCGCCCCACTTCATCCGCCGGCAGTCCCTCGTGGCGGGGGAGCGCTACACCACGGCCCGGCTCTCCGAGCTCGAGAGCGAGATCAACGGCGCCGAGGAGCGGATCGTCGAGCTCGAGCGCAGGCTCTTCCTCGAGCTCCGCGACGCGGTCAAGGCCGCGGTTCCCTCCATCCTCGAGCTGGGCAGGGAGGCGGCGGAGCGCGACTGCCTCGCCTCCTTCGCCTACGCGGCCACCGCCCGCGGCTACTCCCGACCCCGCCTCGTCGAGGAACCCCTGCTCCGCATAACCGAGGGCCGGCACCCCGTCGTCGAAGCCCACCTCCCCTCGGGGAGCTTCGTCCCCAACGGCGTCGAGCTCGACGCGGGGGAGGGCGAGGGGAAGCCCGCCTTCGCCCTCATCACGGGGCCGAACATGGCGGGCAAGTCCACCTTCCTCAGGCAGACGGCCCTCATCGTCCTCATGGCCCAGGCCGGCTCTTTCGTGCCGGCCCTCGACGCCGAGATCGGCATCGTCGACAAGATCTTCTGTAGGGTGGGGGCCCAGGACAACCTGGCCCGGGGCGAGAGCACCTTCCTCGTCGAGATGCACGAGACGGCCTACATCCTGAACTCGGCCACCCGCCGGAGCCTGGTGATGATGGACGAGGTGGGTCGCGGCACGAGCACCCTCGACGGCCTGGCCATCGCCTGGGCCGTCTGCGAGCGCATGATCGACGCCATCCGCTGCAGGACCCTCTTCGCGACCCACTACCACGAGCTGACCGCCATGGAACGGCCCCGGCTGCGCAACCTCTCCCTCGCCGTGATCGAGGAGGGGGGCGAGATCGTCTTCCTCAAGCAGATCAGGCCCGGTCCCGCCGAGAGCTCCTACGGCATCCACGTCGCCCGGCTAGCCGGGGTGCCAGAGGAGGTCCTCGAGCGGGCGAGAGCGGTGCAGGACGAGCTTTCCCGGAAGGAAAGCAGCCTTCCCCCGCCTCGGCCCGCATCCCCGCCGAGCCCGCCTCCCGCCGCGGGGGCCCAAGCCGCCCTCTTCGACCCGGCGGAGCTCGTCGCCGCGGAGCTCGCCTCCCTCGACCTCGACTCGCTTACCCCCCTCGAGGCCCTGAACCGCCTCGCCGCGCTGAAAAAGAGGCTTCAATCGGGCTGAGCTCCCGGGCGCGTCCCTGGTTCGTGGAGATCCTCCCCGCGGCGCGCCGAGCCTTCGCGCTCGCCCTCGATTTCGCCCTCCCCGCCTCCTGCGCCCTCTGCGGTCGGGCGCTCGAGCCGAGGCGCGGAGCTCCTCCCCTTTGCCCCTCTTGCCGCGCCCTGCTCAGGCCGATCGAGGGGAGGCGCTGCCCCCGCTGCGGCGAGGAGCTTTCATCCGAGGAAGGTCTTTGCATGGACTGCCGCGCGAGGGAGCGGGTCCTGGATGAGGCCTATCCCCTGTTCCGCTTCTCCGGCGCCTGCAAGGATCTCGTCTCGGCCTATAAGTTCCGCGACCGGCGCTCCCTCGCCCCCTTCCTCGCCGAGCTCCTCGCCGCG
>JAKLFE010000046.1 GCA_022711355.1 Spirochaetota bacterium
CGCTCGCGCTGCTGGGCGGTGGGGTAGCCGAGGCAGAGCATCGCCGCGGGGAAGGCGTAGCGGGGCAGGCCCAGGAGCTCGCGGTGGAGCTCGTAGTTCTCCATGACGTCGCCTATGTAGCAGGAGCCCAGGCCCAGGGCCTCGGCGGCGACGACGGCGGTCTGGGCGGCGGCGAAGGCGTCGCTGAAGGCGAGGAGGAGGTCCGACTCGAGGGGCCGGGCCGCGGCCTCGCCTCCCAAGGCGCCGGAGAGCTCGAAGTAGTCCATCCACCTTTGGTAGTCGGCGAGGAAGACGAGGACCCAGGGCGAGGCCGCGATGAAGCCCTGGCCGTCGCAGCTGACGGCGAGCTTGTCCTTGAGCCCCTGGTCCTCCACCTCGATGACGCTGTAGAGCATCATGTTGCCGGCCGTCGGGGCGCGGAGGGCGGCGGCGAGGACCGCGTCGCGCGTCCCCCGCCCCACGGGCCGCTCCTCGAAGCTGCGGACCGAGCGGCGGGCCATGAGGAGCTCGATCGTCGGGTTGGCCATCAGCGGGCCTCCCCGGCCGGGCCTTCCCGCCCGCCGGGGCGGGGCCCCGCGCGGTACAGGGCGCCGAGGGCGCGGACCATGGCCTCGTGGTCGCGGGCCCCGACGGTTTCGCGCATCGCGTGCATCGACAGGAGCGGCGCGCCGACGTCGACGGTCGGCACGCCGGTGAGCGAGGAGCCCAGGGGCCCGATGGTCGTGCCGGGGGCGATGTCGGCGCGGCTCATGAACTTCTGGCAGGGGACGCCGGCCTCGGCGCACAGGAGGCGGAAGCGGGCCTCGGACTCGCCGTCGGTGGCGTAGCGGAAGTTGGCGTTGGCCTTGAGGGCCGGGCCCCCGTTGAGCAGGGGGGCGTAGGCCTCGTCGTACTTGTCCGCGTAGGAGGGGTGGAAGGCCTGGGCCACGTCCACCGAGACGCAGAAGGAGGAGGCCAGGGCCCGGTAGAAGTCCTGGGTGCCGCAGCCGGCGAGGGCGCAGATCCGCCCCAGGAGGTCGCGCAGGAAGGAGGAGTCCGCGCCCTGGGCCGTCCTCGAGCCCACCTCCTCGTTGTCGAGGAAGCAGGCGACCTGGCCGTGGCCCGCGGGGCCCGCGTCGAGGAAGGCCTCGAGGACGGCGTGGCAGCCGACGAGGTCGTCGAGGCGGGCCGAGTTCAGGAGCTCGGAGGCCGGGCCGAAGAGGGCGGCGCGCTGGACGTCGACGAAGTACAGGTCCGAGCCGAGGACGGAGGAGGCCTCGACGCCGAGCTCGCGCGCGACGAGGGAGAGGAGCCAGGAGGCCGCGGGGCCGGCGGCGCCGGGAGCGGGCCCGCCTGGCGCGCCCTCGCCGGCGGCGGGGAGGGCGGCCGCCAGGACGGGCAGGTGGTTCTGGGCGTTGTACTCGAAGCCCTTGTTCACCTCCCGGTTGAGGTGGATGGCCAGGTCGGGCACGACGCCGACGGCCCGGGCGAGGTTGACCAGGCGGGTCTCCAGGCCGCCGGAGGAGCCCCGGAGGACGGCGCGGCCGGCGAGGCCGAGTGGCCGGTCGAGCCAGGAGGAGAGGATGGCCCCGCCGTAGACCTCGACGGGGACCCGCTCCATGCCCTTGCCCGAGAGGGGCTTCTCGATCCGCGCCTTGAGGGCCGGGCTGTCGGTGTGGGCGCCGGCGAGGGCGAAGCCGCCTTCCTGGGGCGGGCGGAGCCCCGGCCGGAAGGCGACGAGGGCCGAGCCCCCTCGGACGACGTAGTAGGGAGCCCCGGGCTCGAGCTCCCAGGCCTCACGCTCGCGCAGGCGGCGCGCGCCGCGGGCCTCGAGGGCGGCGGCCATGGAATCGACGGCGTGGTAGGCGCTGGGCGAGGCGTCGAGGAAATCGACGAGGCGCTTGACGAGGGCTCCGTTCATGCGGCGATCCTCCGGTTCCGGTCTTAGCTTCCTCCGGCGGGGCCCCGAGGGGGCCGGGCCGGGCTCGAGATCCCGTCCTCGAGCCGCTTGCGCGACTCGAGCGAGGCGAAGTACAGGCAGATGAGCTCGCCGCGGAGCTCGGCGACGCGGGCGCGGCGCTCCGGGCCGGGCCCCGCGAGCTCGGCGAGGAGGGCCCGGCCCGCGGCCGCCAGCCCCAGGCCGCGGCGTACGGCGAGGTGTCGTAGGCGGAGGAGGATGCGCAGGTCGGCCTCGGAGTAGGAGCGGCGCCCGTAGGCGTCCCGGCGGGGCTCGACGAGGCTGACCTCCCGCTCCCAGTGCCTGAGGGTCGAGGCGGGCAGGCCGAGGAGGCGCTCCGCCTGGCTCGTGGTGAAGGAGGCCACGATGCCGGCTAACGCCCTCGCCGAGCGGGGCCGCCGGGGGCCCGCTTGGCGCCCCCGGCGCGCCGGGCCGCCTGGGGCTTGGCGGCGGCGCGCTTGGCCGCCGGCTTGCCCTTGGCCGGCTTGCCCTTCGCGGGCTTGCCCGCGGCCGGCCTGCCCTTGGCGGGCTTTCCATCAGGTGCGGCCTTGCCCCTCGCCGGGCCCCGGGGCTCGGCCGCGGCGCGGCGCCCGCCTCGGGGCTTGGCCGGCTCGGCCTCCTTGAACAGGGGCCTGCGCGGCTTGGCCTCGGCGGGGCGCCCGGACTTGGCCAGGGCCGCCTCCTTGACCTTCTCGGCCCGCGATACCGGCCGGGACACGATGGGCGAGCGCGAGGCCTTGAGCTCGAGGATGACCGGGATCTTGTCCAGGCCGAGGTCCCCGCGGATCTTGTTGCGGAGGAAGGAGAGGTAGGAATCGGCCACCGCGTCGGGGCGGGTGACGAAGACGGTGAACTTCTGCGGGTTGACGCTCGTCTGCACCGCGTAGCGCACCTTGAAGCGGGTGCGCGTCCCGACGGGCGGCGGCGTCGACTCGACCCAGTCGGCGAAGGCCTTGTTGAGCCGGCTCGTCTCGATCCGCTTGTTGAGCTGGGCGTGGAGGTTGACGACGGTGTTCATGAGCTTGTCCAGGCCGGTCCCCTCCTTGGCGGAGAGCGGCAGGACCGGGGCCCAGGCCATCTGGCCGAAGAAGTAGCGGAGCTTGTCGCGGGCGGCCTCGAAGCTGTTCTTGAGGTCGGGCATCTCGTCCCACTTGTTGAGGGCGAAGACGACGGCCCTCCCCTTCTCGGAGGCGAAGGCCGTGATCTTCTTGTCCTGCTCGGTCAGGCCCTCGCGCGCGTCGATCATGAGCACGACCACGTCGCTCTCGTCCACGACGCGGATGGCCCGGTTGACCGAGTAGTACTCGACGGCCTCGGTGACCTTCTTCTTGCGGCGTATGCCCGCGGTGTCCAGGACGACCACCTGCCGGCCCTTCCACTCGAAGCGCCCCTCGACGACGTCGCGCGTCGTGCCGGCCACCTCGCTCACGATGGAGCGCTCCGAGCCCAGGAGGCGGTTCAGGAGGGTGGACTTGCCGGTGTTGGGCTTGCCCATGATGGCGAGGCGGATGGGCTCTCGGCCCTCCTCGACCTCGACGACCTTGGAGAAGTCGAGGCGGTCCAGCAGGGCCTGCTCGAGCTCGTCCACGTTGCGGCCGTGCTCCGCCGAGACGAAGATCGCGTGGCCGTAGCCCCGCTCGGCGTTGGCCCAGGCCAGCTGGTCGCGCTCGGGGCTGTCCGCCTTGTTGACGACGAGGAGGACCTTGGGCGACCACTTTCGCAGGAGCTCCGAGAAGGCCTGGTCCTCGGGGGAGCGCTGCGCCGCGTCCAGGAGGAAGACGATCAGGTCGGCCCGCTCGAGGTACTGGAGGCTCTTCTCGACGACCAGGCCGTCGAGGCCCTCGCGGTCGAGCTTGAAGCCGCCCGTATCCACGAGGAGGCAGCGCTTGCCCGACCGGCCGATGTCGCACACCGCGTCCACCGGGTCGCGGGTGACCCCCGGGGTCGGGTCGGTGATGGCGCGCCGCTTGTGCAGGAGGCGGTTGTAGAGGGTGGACTTGCCGACGTTGGGCCTGCCCGCGATCACCACGAGGGGCAGGTTGAGGTAGCGGAGGCCGCGGGGCTCCGCGGGGCGCGCGTCCTCGGGGAGGCGCTCGCCGGCGGCGGGCTCGGCGCCATCGGGGGGGGAGGGTTCTCGCTTCATGGCTTCCTTCAGCTCCGGGGGAGGCTCGAGAGATAGGCGGCGACCTCGGCCGACGAGGAGAGGCCCATGGCCGCCTTGGCGAAATCGGCAGCCCGCCCCGAGTCGGTCTGGCGGACTATGCGCTTGACCGCGGGGAGGGAGGCGCTGGACATCGAGAACTCCTCGAGCCCGAGGCCGATGAGGAGGGTGGCCACCGCGGGGTCCGAGGCCATCTCGCCGCACATCGCGACGGGTATGCCGGCCTTGCGGCCGTTCTCGATGGTGAGGGCCACGAGGCGGAGCACCGCCGGGTTGTAGGGCTCGTTGAGGTAGGCCAGGCGGCGGTTGCCCCGGTCCACCGCGAGGGTGTACTGGGTGAGGTCGTTGGTCCCGATCGAGAAGAAGTCGGCCCGGCGCGCGAGGATGTCGCTCGCGATCGCGGCCGAGGGCACCTCGATCATGATGCCGACCGGGATGTAGTCCGGCACCTCCTGGCCCTTGGCGCGGCACTCGGCGCGCGCCTCCACGAGGAGGGCCCTCGCCTTCTCGAGCTCCCAGTCGGTGGCGATCATGGGGAACATGATCCGGGTCTCGCCGTGGACCGCGGCCCTGAGGATGGCCCGGAGCTGGGTCTTGAAGACCTCGGTGTGCGAGAGGCAGAAGCGGATGGCCCTCCAGCCGAGGAGGGGATTCTTCTCGATCCGGTCGTCGGAGGAGCCGGCGCTCGGCAGGACCTTGTCGCCGCCGACGTCGAGGGTGCGGATGGTGACCGGCTTGCCGGCCATCGTCTCGATGACCCTCCGGTAGGCCCGGTACTGCTCCTCCTCGCCGGGGGCCTCGCCGGGCCGGAGGAAGAGGAATTCGGAGCGGAAGAGGCCGACGCCGTCGGCCCCGTGGGCCACCGCGCCCTCGGCCTCCTCGGGCACCTCGATGTTGGCCTTGAGCAGGATCCGCCGGCCGTCGAGGGTCAGGGCGGGGAGGTCGCGGAGGGCGGAGAGGTCCCGGTCGCGCCGGGCGGCCGCGGCGCGCTCGGCGTCGGTCCGCGCGAGGGCCGCGGCGTCGGGCTCGGCCACGACCAGGCCCCGCTCCCCGTCGACGGCGACGCGCATGCCCTCGCGGATGGCGGCGAGGGCCCCGGCCACCCCGAGGACGGCGGGGATCTCGAAGGCCCGGGCCATGATGGCCGCGTGGCTCGTGCGGCCGCCCGACTCCGTGACGATGGCCTTGACCCGGCCCCGGTCCATCGAGAGCATGTCCGAGGGCAGGAGGTCCCGGGCCACGAGGACCACGTCCTGGGCGATGTCGCCGAGGCTGCGGCGCTCGCGGGAGAGGAGGTGGCCGAGGATGCGGCGCGAGACGTCCTGGATGTCGGCCGCCCGCTCGCGGAGCGCGGGATCCTCGGCCTTGAGGAGCTTGCCGACGAGCTCGCTCTCGATCTCGACGACCACGCGCTCGATGTTGCGCAGGGAGGCGGCGAGGCTGCCCTCGATCCGCTCCATGAGGTCGGGGTCGTCGAGCATGAGGAGGTGGGACTCGAAGATGGCGGCCTGCTCGTCGCCGGCCTCGATCCTGGCCCGGTCGCGGAGCTCGGCCACCTCGTCCCGCGCCTTGGCCACCGCGGCGAGGAAGCGGGCCCACTCGGCGGGGATCTCCGAGGCCGCGAGGGAGTAGGCGGGCACGGCCTGGCCGCCCTCGTCCTCGAGGACGAAGGCCGGGGCCACTGCGGCGCCCGGGGAAGCGGCTATGCCGACGAGCTCTTTCATGCGACTTCGAATCTACCAGAAAAAGGCGCGCCCGTCAAAGCGCGGGGCGGAGGGAGCCGCTAGGGCGCCTCGGCCGCCCTAGTGGAGGACGTTGGCCGGATTCACGGAGCGGCCGTTCTTGAAGACGGAGAAGTGGAGGTGGGGTCCCGTGCTGTAGCCGGTATTGCCCGAGTAGCCGAGCCTCGTCCCGGTCGAGACGCGCTGGCCGCGCTTGACCGAGATGGTCTGGAGGTGGCCGTAGATGCTCGACCAGCCCGCGTGGTGCGTGAGGAGGATGTAGTTGCCCAGGCCGGAGGCGTAGCCCGTGTCCGAGACGTAGCCGTCCATGGGGGCGAGGACGGGGGTCCAGGTGTCCACGCCGATGTCCAGGCCGTTGTGGAAGCGCCGGGCCCCGGTGAAGGGGTCCTTGTCCCAGCCGTACCAGGTCGTGATCCAGCCCCGGGCCGGCCAGCGGAAGAGGTCGCCCGAGATCTCGCGCAGCTTGAAGGAGGCCAGCCGCGCGTCGGGGAGGAAGAGGGTCCGGCCGGACTCGATCCGCTCGGACATGAGGCCGTTGGCCTCGATCACGCGGTCGGCGGAGATCTCCTGCTTGGCGGCGATGGCCCCGACCTCCTCGCCCTCCTTCGCGGCGTAGAGGATGCCGGAGATGCTCGGGACCTTGAGGAGGGTCCCCGGCCTGAGGGAGCGGGCGTTCTGGATATCGTTGAAGCTGACGATGGTGTCGAGGGTGAGGTCGTAGCGGTCGGCGATGTCGGAGAGGGTGTCCCCGCGCACGACGCGGTAGACGCTGTAGTAGAGCCCGCGGTCGGCGGCCTGGGACTCCGAGGGATCGGCGGAGAGGCCCGGCAGGTCCTCGAGCATGCCGCCCCTCGCCGGGACCGAGGGCCGGGCTACCTGGGCCGCGGAGCCGACGAGGCAGGCGAGGGTCGCCAGCACGAAGGCCGTCGCCCCGAGGCAGCGTCCCGAGCCTGCCCGGACGAGGAGCCCGTCCCTTCCTGAGCGCTCTTTATCGATCATTCCGCCAGTGCTCTCCCCTCCGCTCGGAATCAACGCCAACTATACACCAGGCTTTCCAGGCACGCAAGCCGCGGCTTAATGCGGCAGGATGATGACGTCCAGCTCCACCTCGCGCCGCTTGGCCTCGGCCTCGACCATGGAGCGGTCCACCTTGCCGCGGGGGATCGGGTGGGGCGGGGCGTCGCCGATGAGGATGACGAGGCGCTCCTGGGCCCTCCAGTCGTACTCCGTCAGGGCCGCGTAGAGGGCCTCGTAGACCGCCTCGGGTATGTCGCGGCCCCCGCCGACGCGGATGGAGCCGAGCTGCGAGAAGAAGGAGGACACCTCGGGGCTGAAGTCGAAGCGGCGATAGAGGTAATCCTCGAAGTAGTCCTTGTAGGGCACGAAGCCGACGCGGTAGGAGGCCACGGCCGCCAGCTTATCCTTGACGAGGCCCGGGAGCATGGCCTTGACCGCGTCGATGTCGTCCTGCATCGAGTCGGTCGTGTCCAGGCAGACGACGAGGTCGAGGGTCTTGCCGGCGGCCTTGTCCAGGAGCTGGGCGATCTGGGGCGCCACGTCCTTGGTCTCGTCGGCGTAGCGGATCTCGCCCTTGGTCGCCTCGGCGAGGGACTCGAAGGAGCGGACGGTCTCGGGCATGTAGAGGTCGGGGTCGGGCTTCTTGGGCGGCGGCGCCTTGGCCGGCTCGGCCTTGGCCGGCTCGGGCGGGGGAGCCTTGCGGGGGGCCGGGGCCTGGGTCACCCGCACGAGGAAGGGATTGTCCGCGTAGGCCCCGGAATAGTCGCCGTAGGCCTTGGCGAAGGCCCGCACGTTGACGAAGCTCCCGTCGGCGATGAAGGTGCTGCCGTTCCGCGTCCAGGGATAGCCCCAGGCCACCACCCAGGGGATGAAGACGTGGAAGGCCCGGCCGAAGGCCGCGTCGGGCTCGGGCGTCGAGTCGATGAGGGACCAGATCCCGCTCGCCTCGGGGATGGGCTTCCCGTCGAGGAGGCGCTTCTCGGAGCCGTTCACCGCGTTCTTCTCGAGGGCCCGGTAGGCGTAGCTGTCGGCCTGGAGGGCGGGATCCTTGGTGGACTCGGTGAGGAGGACCGAGCCCAGGCCCTCCTTGGCCCTGACGTAGAGGTGGTAGCCCCCGTCGGTCCGCTGCTCGATCCTGAGGTCCCCGGGGCCGAGGAGGAGGGCCTCGGGAGGGGCGGCGCGGGCGGCGAGGGCCGCGCCGAGGGCGAGGGCCGCCGCGAGGGCGGCGCGGATGGGGCGCTTCACCCTTTGAAGATCGGCGCCCTCCGGCCCGGGGATTAGCGCGAGCGGCCCTCGCCCCGCGAGGCGGATAGGGCGGCCGCGACCGCTCGGGCGTCCTCCTCGACCAGGCCCGGGTAGGCCGCGAGGGCCTCGGCCCGGGTCCGGGGGTCGAGGGCCTGGGCCATGCCGAAGCGGAGCTTGAGCTCGAGTACCCGGCGCGCCGCGTCGCGGAGCCGCGAGCGCGGCAGCCTGCCTTCCTCCACCGCCCGGACGATGGCCGCCCGGACGGGATGGGCGCCCGAGCCGGAGCTCAGCATGAGGAGGTCGGCCCCGGCAGCGAGGGCCTCGACCGCGGCGAGCTCCGGGGGAGAGCCCGCGGAGATGGCCTTCATGTAGAGGTCGTCGGTGAGGATCAGGCCGCGGAAGCCGATCCGGCCGCGCAGCTCTCCCGCGAGGGCCGGGCGCGAGAGGGTGGCGGGCCGCTCCGGGTCGAGGGCGGGGACGATCGCGTGGGAGGCCATGACCGCGGCCACCCCGGCGCGGGCCGCCGCCTCGAAGCGGGGCCGGTAGCCGCGCTCGTAGCCCTCCCGGTCCACGTCGAGGAGGGCCGCCCCCCGGTGGGGATCGGAGGACTCGTTGCCGGGGAAGTGCTTGGCGACGGCCGCCGTCCCCCTCGCTTGGAGGCCTTCGATGAAGGCCCCGGCGGCGGCGTCGACCCGCGCGGCCTCGCGGCCGTAGGAGCGGTCCCCGAGGAAGGACTCGTTCCGCTCATCGAGGAGCTCCACGACGGGGGCGAGGTTCATGTTCACGCCGAGGGCCTTGAGCTCCCGGCCCGCGGCCTCGCCCAGGGCCCGGGCGTAGCGCGGCCCCCGGGCTCCCACCTCGAGGGGAGGGGGGAGGCGGGTGATCCCCTCGCCGCGGAAGCGGAAGACCGACCCCCCCTCGTGGTCGAGGGCCACGATGAGGGGGATGCCGAGGGCGGCTCCCGCGGCGGCGGCCTGGAGCTCGGCGGTGAGGGCGCCGAGGCCCGCGGGCTCGTCGGGGACGTTGCGGCCGAAGAGGAGGACGGCGCCGAGGGGCATGGAGCCGAGGAGGGCGCGGCTCTCGGCCGAGAGCGCGCGCGAGCCCGAGACCCCGACCATGAGGACCTGGGCCGCCTCGCCCTCGAGGCCGAGCTCGTCGAGGAGGCGGCCCGCCTCGTCGCGCCGGCGGGCCGCCGCGGCGCGGGAGGGCAGGAGGCAGGCGGCGCACAAGGCCGCGGCGAGGGCCGCGAGGAGGAGGGCGCGGGTGAGGAAGCGAGGGGAGCGCATGGGGCCTAGCGCTCTTCGGCGAGGCCGAGGCCGGCTTGGCTCCGGGCCTCCTCCTCGGCGGCTCGGGCCCAGGCCTCGTCCACGAGGGCGGCGATATCGCTCCCCTCCTCGAGCAGGCCAGCCGGCCCGCCGGGGGCCGCGGCGGCGATGCGCCTGGCCACCGCGGCGACGCCGCGCGCGAAGGGCGAGGAGGGCTCGAGATCGACCAGGGGTCGGCGCGCGGCGACGCTCCTCGGCACTGCCTCGTCCTCGAGGAGGTAGCCGGCGAACTCGATCGAGAGGCCGAGGTTCTTCAAGGCGATGTCACGAAGCCTGTAGCCGAGCTCGGCGTCGCCCCCTCCCCTCCCCTGGTTCATCAGGGCGAGGGGGCGGAGGGAGCCGAGGCGCTCGAGGGCCTGCTCTCCCTCGGGAGGGAAGCGCTCGGCGAGCTCCCGCGCGAAGCCGAGGAAGGAGACGCCGGCGCCCTCGGTCTTGGCCGCGGCGAAGGCGGCCACCGCGGCGCGGCCCGGGCTCGACTCGGGGAAGGAGCGCTGGAGGAGTCGGAAGGCCGCGGTCTTGAGGAAGGAGTAGGCGTTGAGGATCGAGGTCACCTCGGGCTTGACGACGAGGATGCCGTCGCGGGCCGCGAGGAAGAAGTCGACGACGTTGTAGGAGGAGCCGGCTCCGAGGTCGAGGAGGGCGAAGTCGGCGGGGAGGGAGGAGAGCTCCTTGAGGATGCGCTTCTTCGCGAACCACTCGAGGTTGGCCGTGCCCGGCATGAGGCCGTCGCCGGGCACCAGCCAGAGCCGGTCGTAGCCCGTCTCGACGAGGAGGTCGGAGATCGAGCGCTCCTGCTTCCAGACGAGGGCGCCGAGGCCGGGGTGCTTGTTCTTGACGCCGAGGCAGGTGTGGAGGTTCGAGCCGCCGAGGTCGAGGTCGACGAGGACGACCGTCCTCCCGGCCCGCGCCAAGGCCAGGCCGAGGTTAGCCGCCAGCACGCTCTTGCCCACTCCACCCTTGCCCGAGGCGATGGGCAGCAGACGAACCATCCCGCGTCCTCCCCGAGGAATCTACCCCGGGGCCGGCGGAGGGCACAAGCCCCGCCGCCTCGCCGGGCGGCTCCGGCGCTGTCCACGGCCCCGCCCATCATGCTATCCTTATGCCCATGCACGCGCGCCGCGGCCTCCTCGCAGCCCTCGCCCTCGCCCTGGCGGCCCGGCCCTCGCCGGCCCAGCCTGGGGCCCCCGACGCGGGACGCGAGGCCGAGGTCCTCGTCGAGGTCGAGCGCCTGGCCGCCCCCGAGAACCGGGCGGCCCTCGTCGTGACCGTCTCCGTCAAGGCCGCCAAGCTCAGCCTGAACCGCCAGGAGATGGGCAAGGCTCCCTACGAGAGCCGGGAGCTCCTGCCGGGCAGCTACCTCGTCGAGGTGAGCGCCCCCGGCTATCGGAGCCTCTCCCGCTCCTTCGAGCTCGCCGAGCGGAGCGAGACCCGCCTCCACGTCGTCCTCGTCCCGGCCACCGGCTGGGCCTCCTTCGCCCTCTCGCCCGCGGACGCCGAGCTCCTCGTCGACGGGGCGGCCCTCGAGCTCGGCCCGGGCGGCGGCAGGACCGAGCTCCCCGTCGGCCGCCACGCGGTCGCGGCCAGGCGCTTCGGCTTCGAGCGGCGCGAGCTCCTCCTGTCGGTGGCCGAAGACCAGGAGAGCTCGATCTCCCTCGAGCTCTCCCCGGCGCCCTTCGCGGTGAAGGCGCTCCGCCCCTCGCGGCCCTCCTTCAATCCCGCCGCCGCCGGCGAGCTCGGCAAGGCCCTGATCCGCTTCGAGGCGAGCGCCCCCGGCTCGGCGCGGCTCGAGATCCGCGACGCCGCGGGCCTCCTGGTCGCCTCCGCGGACTTTCCGAGCCTCGAGACCTGGGAGCTGTCCTTCGCCTGGGATGGCCGCGGCCCCGACGGCCTCCCCCTCCCCGACGGGAACTACCTGATCGGCCTCGCCGCCTCCCCGGCCCCGGGCGCGGAGGCCTCGGACCCCCTCGCCCTGAGCTCCTCGATACGCATCGATTCCTCCCTGCGGATCGGCGCCGCCGGCAGCCTCGCCGCCATGCCCGGCTCCCTCCTCTTCCCCGACCCGAGCCCCTCCCCGGCCAAGTCCTTCTCCGCCGAGCTCGCCTGGCTCCTCCCCTCCTCGGGCATGGCCGACTCGGCCTTCGCCCTCGGCGCCGGCCTATCCCTCGGCGGCAAGGCCCAGCTCGGCCTCGGCCTGGCCGCGGAGACTGAGGGCGAGCCGAAGGCCGACCTCGGCCTCTCCCTCCTCCTCGCCCTGGCCAAGGCCGGTCCGGCGGCCCTCGGGGCCTACGCCCGCGGCACCTGGAGTTCGGCAGATGAGCCCCTCCTCCCGGGCTCGGCGAGCGGGATCGAGCTCTCCCTCCCCCTCTCCCTCGCCGCCGACTCCCTCAGCCTCGGCCTCTCTCCCGGCCTCCGTCTGGAACTCGGCTCCTCCTCGCCCGAGGCCCTTCCCCTGGCCCGGGCCGGAGCCTGGGTGGCGCGTCCCCGCTGGAGGGCCGGCCTCTCCGGCGAGCTGGCCTTCGAGGCCTCCGGCGGGCTTAGGCCCTCCTGGCCCGCCCTGCTCTGCGCCGAGGCGAGGCTCCTCCCCGGCCCCGGCCCCCTGGCCGCCTCGGCCTACCTCCTCGCCGGGCTCGAACCGGGCGCCTCGCCCTCCCTCTCCTTCGGCCTCGGCCTCGGCTTCGCCCCCTGATCGCGCCCATGAAAAGCAAGGTCGCCATAGTCCGCTGCGCGGCGTATGAGCCCGCACTCCTCGACCGCTCCCTCGCCGAGGCGGTCGAGCTCGCCCCCCTGCCCGAGCTCCGCGGGGCCTCGGTCCTCGTCAAGCCCAACCTCCTCAACGCCTCGGCCCCGGAGCGGGCGGTCACCACCCGCCCGGAGCTCCTCGCGGCCTTCCTCCGCCTCCTCAAGGCCCGGGGCGCGGGCCGCCTGACCGTGGGCGACTCCCCTGGCTTCCACCCCCAGGAGGCCGCTGGCCGGCGCTCGGGCCTCAGGGAGGCGGCCGAGGCGGAAGGGGCCGCCTGGGTCGACTTCGCCGAGGCCCGCGAGCTCGAGTACCCCGAGGGCAGGCGCGTCAAGCGCTTCTCCCTCGCCGCGGCCCTGGGCGAGGCCGATCTCCTCGTGACCCTGCCCAAGCTCAAGACCCACGGCCTCCTGCGCTACACGGGGGCGATCAAGAACCTCTTCGGCCTCGTCCCGGGCCTGGGCAAGAGCGCCTACCACCTCCGCTTCCCCGATCCCGGGGACTTCGGCGCCATGCTCGTCGACCTCGCCCTCGCGGCCAGGCCGGCCTACGCCCTCATGGACGCGGTCATCGCCATGGAGGGCCGCGGGCCCAACAACGGCAGGCCACGCCAGGTCGGCCTGGTCCTCGGCTCGCCCGATCCCCTTGCCCTCGACTGGGCCGCGGCGTCGCTCATCGGCTACGACCCGGCCGGCATCGCCTACCTCGCCGAGGCGGCCGCCCGCTGCGCCGCGGCCGGCGGCCCCTGGATAGGCGGGGCCGCGGACATCGAGTACCCGGGCCTGGCTCCCGAGGGGGCCTCGCCCGGCCGCTTCGAGCTCGTCGGCGCGGCCGCCGGCAGCGCCGACATCTTCGCGGCCATGCTGCCCGGTTTCGCCCATCGCGTCGTGCGCAACCTCGCCTCGCCCCGGCCCTTCTTCGACCGCCGCCGCTGCACGGCCTGCGGGGCCTGCGTCCGCATATGCCCGCCCGGAGCCCTCGAGCTCGCCGCCGGGGCCGATGGCCGGCGACGCGTGGCCATCGACCGCGGAAAGTGCATCCGCTGCTACTGCTGCGACGAGATCTGCCCCTCGGACGCCATCCATCTGGCGAGGAGGCCCTGGTGAGCCACCATCCCATCGACGAGCTCGTGAGCTTCGGCCCTATCGAGGACTACGAGCGCCTCGAGCTCCCCGCCCCCGAGCCGGTGGAGCTCGGGCCCGGCCGAGCCGCCGGGGAGGCCGGCCCGGCCTTCTTCCTTCCCTCGGCCGAGCTCGAGGAGCTCGCGCGGCGCGCCTTCTCCGCCATAGCCTTCCGCCTGCCCCGGGCCCACGTCCGGGCCCTGGCCGAGGCGGCCTCCGACCCCGAGGCCTCGGAGGCCGACCGCTTCGTCGCGTTCTCCCTCCTGCGCAACGCGGCGATCGCGGCCGAGGGAACGCTGCCCCTCTGCCAGGACACGGGCACCGCGGTCGCCTACGGCTGGAAGGGCGCGGCCCTCCTCACCGACGGGAGGGACGAGGGGGCCATCGCGGCGGGAGCGGCCGCGGCCTATGCCGCCCATCGCCTCCGCGCCTCGCAGCTCGGCCCGAAGGGATTCATCGCCGAGTCGAACACCCGCGACAACCTGCCCGCCATGATCGAGCTCCGCGCCGCGGGCGGGGGCGAGTACCGGCTCTGCTTCGCCGCCAAGGGCGGGGGCTCGGCCAACCGGACGAGCCTGTCGATGGAGAGCCCCTCCCTCCTCGACGAGGCGGCCCTCGAGGCCAAGCTGCGCGAGCGGGTCCTCGGCCTCGGCGCATCGGGCTGCCCTCCCTACCGCATCTCGGCCGTCCTCGGCGGCTCCTCGCCCGACCAGGCCCTCAGGGTCCTCGCCCTGGCGGGGCTCGGCCTCCTCGACGGCCTCGCCGGCGAGGCGGGGGGCGATGGCCGGCCCCTCCGCGACCGGGCCTGGGAGTCGAGGATCGAGGCCATGGCCCGCTCGAGCGGGGTCGGGGCCCAGTTCGGGGGCAGCCGGATGGCCCTGGACGCCCGGGTCCTCCGGCTCCCGCGCCACGCCGCGAGCCTTCCCCTCGCCTTCGGCATCTCCTGTTCCGCGCATCGCGTCGCCAAGGCCCTCGTCCGCCCCGACGGGCTCTACCTCGAGCGCCTCGAGGCCGATCCAGCGCGCCTGCTGCCCGCCGGGGAGCCGGCCCTGCCGGGAGCGCGCCGCGTCGACCTGGACCGGCCCCAGGCCGAGCTCGCCGCCGAGCTCGCCGCCCTCCCCCTGGGCTCCTTCCTCCTCCTGTCGGGCACCGTCGTGGCGGCCCGCGACGCCGCCCACGCCCGCTTCCGCGCCCTCGCGGCCTCGGGCGCGGCCCTGCCGGCCTACCTCTCGCGCCACCCGGTCTTCTACGCGGGCCCCACCGAGGCGGCCCCCGGCCTGGCCTCGGGCTCCTTCGGCCCGACGACGGCCGGGCGCATGGACGCCTACCTAGACGGGCTCATGGCCCGGGGCGCGAGCCTGGTGAGCATCGCGAAGGGGGGCCGCTCCCCCGCGGCCCGGGCCGCCATCGCTTCCCGCGGCGGGGCCTACCTCGGCTGCGTGGGCGGGGCTGCCGCCCTCGCCGCCCGGGAGCACGTCCTCTCGAGCGAGGTAGTCGACTACCCCGAGCTCGGCATGGAAGCGGTGCGCCTCGTCGTCCTCCGCGAGCTCCCGGCCATCCTCCTGGCCAACGCCTCGGGCAAGGACTTCTACGAGGAGGCCCGGAGGTGCTGAAGGGAGCGGCGGGACGCTACTCCCTCGCCTACCTGGCCCTCTTCGCCATCTACGGGATAGTCTCGCCCTACCTCCCGGTCCTCCTCCGCGGCCTCGGCTACGGCCCAGCGGCCCTCGGCCTCCTCCTCGCCCTCTTCGAGGTCGCGGGCATCATAGGCCCCCTCGTCCTGACCGCCGGCGCCGACGCGCGCTCGCGAGGCGGGGGCTCGGGCTCGAGGCCCCTCCTCGCGGGGACGGCCCTCTGCGTCCTCGCCTCGCTTCCCGGCCTCGCCCTGCCCCTGGGGCCGGCCGCGACCGCCCTGAGCCTCGTCCTCCTGGCCCTGGGACTGAAGACGATGGTCCCCCTCATGGACGCCCTGGTCAGCTCCTACGCGGCCTCCCGCGGCCCCGCCCTGCGGGGCGGCTACGGGAGGATCCGAGCCCCGGGCACCCTCGGCTTCATCGCCGCCGCCCTCGCCCTCCAGGCCGCCCCGGCCGCGGTCTCTTCCTCGCCGCCCGTCCTCGCCGC
This sequence comes from Spirochaetota bacterium, assembly GCA_022711355.1. Classification (GTDB taxonomy): domain Bacteria; phylum Spirochaetota; class Spirochaetia; order Treponematales; family Rectinemataceae; genus JAKLFE01. The sequence goes on from JAKLFE010000046.1 coordinate 15,406, forward strand.
CTGCATGGGCCTCGCTACCCTCGCCTTCCTCGCCGCGGCCCTGGCCCTGCCCGCGCCCCCGGCCTCGGCCGGGCCCTCGCCAGCGGGCCGCGCGCCCAAGCGAAGGGCCGACCCGGCCTTCGCCCTCGGCATCGCGATCATCGCCCTCAACCGCATGTCCATGGCCCCGATCAACTCCTTCCTCGCCCTCTACGCGAAGGAGGATCTCGGGCTCGACGCGGCGGGGGCCATCTGGGCCATCTCCGCCTCCGCGGAGATACCCTTCATGCTGGCGGCGGGGCGCTTCATCGCGAGGCGGGGGCCGATGCCGACCATCGCCCTCTCCTCGGTCGCCATCGTCGCGCGCCTCGCCCTGTACACCATCTTCCCCTCCTTCGGGGGCATCGCGGCGGCCCAGCTCCTCCACTCCCTTTGCTACGGGCTCTACCTCCCGGCGGCCATCCGCTTCGTGGCCGAACGCTTCCCGCCCGAGCGGCAGGCCACGGGCATGGCGATCTACATGGGGGCGGGGGTGGGCCTGCCCGCCGTGCTCGGCAGCGCCATCGGAGGCTATGTGGTGGAGGCCTGGGGCTATACGACCCTCTTCCTGTCCTTCACCCTCTTCGCCCTGGCCTCGCTCGCGCTCTGGGCGGGGACGAGGGCCCGCTTCGAGCGGAGCGCCGCCTAGAGCCCGGCCGAGGGGCGGGAGGCGAGCTCCCGCTCGGCGGCCGAACGGGAGCGAAGCTCCCGCTCGGCGAGGTAGAGGGCGACCACCATGAGGGCGTGCGAGTACTGGCCCTTCCCCATCCGCTCGCGGACCTCCCCGACCGGGACGAGGAAGGCGTCGACCAGCTCGTGCTCGTCGAGGCAGACCCGGCCCTCGGGCTCGCAGCCCTCGGCCAGGAAGACGTGGAATCGGTTGCCCATGAAGGCGGGATTGGGGTAGGTCCAGCCGAGGTCCGTCATGCTCCGGGCCCGGTAGCCCGTCTCCTCCTCGAGCTCGCGGGCCGCGGCCGCGGCGGGCTCCTCGCCCTCCTCCACGACCCCGCCGGGAAACTCGACGGAGATCTCGTCCGAGCCGTGGCGGTACTGCCGCACCATGAGGAAGGCCGGGCCCTCGGGCCCCTCGACGAGGGGGACCACGGTGGCCCACTCGGGGGCCTCGAGGGCGACGAAGCGCCCGACCTTGCCGCCGGGGGCCTCGCAGTCCCGCTCCACTACCTTGAAGATGCGCGTCGAGAGGAGCTCCCTCGTCGAGACCCTCCGCCACTTCAGACCGCCCGAACCATCGCCAGCGACCATGATCGCCTCCCGCGAGCCCCAGGATAGTCCGCTCGGAGCAGGAGCGGCAAGGCTACTCGACGCGGACGACGAGGCCCGAGCCCTGGATCCTCCCGACCGTGGAGAAGCGGCCCGAGCGGGGCGGAGCCTGGGTGTCGAGGTAGACCTGGACGTAGTAGCTGCCCCGTTCGATCCATGAGGCGCTGAAGCTGACGCTCCCGTCCTCGGCCGCGGCGAAGTCCCGTGGCCAGAGGGAGAGAATGGTCCGGTTCGTGTAGTCGGGGCAGGAGCCCGAGGCCTCGAGCTGGGCCGGCGTCATGGGCCGCGGGAAGGCTTCCCAATAGACGATGATCGCGTAGACCTGGTAGCCGGCCTTGGGCAGGAAGCGCCAGCTCGCCAGCTCGCCGGCCGCGATCCGCTCGGGCCCCTCGATGAGCTCGAAGTAGCGGTCGAGGTACTCCTCGTAATAGCGGAAACGGCCGCCCTCGAGGGCGTAGCCCAGGCCGACCTGCGTGTGCCCCTTCTCGAGGACGTTCCGCCGGTGGCCGTCGCTCGGCGGCCGCTCGGCCATGAAGGAGCCGTGGAGCCGGCCGATGAAGCCGGGTATGCCGGCAGGATTGAGGGGCCCTGAGGAGTCCAGGCCGCCGGCGTTCTCCGAGACGTGATCGCGTCCGCCCGCCGCGGCCCAGCGGTGGTAGGGCTTCTCCCCGGCCAGGTTCCAATGGCCCGTGTAGCCGGCCCGGGCGGACTCGAGGGCGTGGCGGTTCGCGACCCGCGAGGCGAGGATATCGAGCGCGATCGGGGGCGAGCCGGCGGCGGCCCGCTCCTTGTTGATCAGGGCGAGGGCGGAGAGCTTGAGCCCGAGGGCCTCGGGCGAGTCCTTGTGCTCGGCCAGGCGCGGCTCGGCCTCGTTCTCGGCGAGGTAGGCCTCGAGGCCCTCGGGGCCGGACCCAGGGGCGGCCTGGGCGGGAACGTTAGGCGCCGCCGGCGATGCGGGAACCTGGGCGAGGAGGGCCAGGGGCGCGGCGACGAGGAAGGCGATGCAGGGCAGGGCGGGAAGGCCGCGGGGGCGCGAGGGCATGGGAGCTTCTCCTTGGGGCGGCCGCGCGGGCGGCCGCGGCGAGGAGCATAGCAGGGACCGCGGCCCGGCTTCAAGGAGCGTTCATGGCCAGGCGCAGCCCGAAGGGAGGGATGCTCGCCTCGGGCCAGGCCCCGTAGCGGAAGGCCGATCGGAGCCGGTCGGGCGTGTTGCGGAAGGAGCCGCCGCGCAGCACGCGCTCCTCGCCCGCGGCCGCTCCCCGCGGATCCTTCGCCGCCCCCGCGGGATAGGGGCCGCGCCAATCCCAGCACCACTCCCAGACGTTGCCGTGCATGTCGTAGAAGCCCCAGGCGTTCGGCGCGAAGGATCCCGCCGGCAGGGTCCTCCTCCGGTGCGCCTCGGGAGGAGCACCCCCCGAGGCGGTCGATCCGTCGTAGTTGGCGAGCTCGGGGCCGATGCCCTCGCCGAAGGAATAGGCCGAGACCGAGCCGGCGCGGCAGGCGTACTCCCACTCCGCCTCGGTCGGCAGGCGGTAGCCGTCGGCCCCCCGGTCCCACTCCGGATCGGGCCCTCCTCCCCGATAGCAGGGCTCGCGGCCCTCGCGCAGCGAGCGCCAGTTGCAGTAGGCGACGGCGTCGGTCCAGCTCAGGTCGAGGGCGGGCCGCCCGCCGCGGCCGAAGCCCGAGTCGCCGGGCCTCGGACGCCCCGTCGCCTCGCAGAACAGGTCGTACTCGGCGAAGCTCAGCTCGCGAGCGGCCAGGAGGAAGGCCGAAAGCTCGACGCGGTGGAGGGTCTCGCCGTCGCGGCGGCCCGGCTCGCCCTCGGGGGAGCCCATGAGGAAGGAGCCGCCCTCGACGCGGATCATGCCCTCGGGGATGCCGCGCCCCTGCCGCGGGCAGGCGGCGAGGAGGAGGGCGGCGCAGGCGGCGGCCGCGGCCGGGAGCTTGGGCATGCCACTATGGTGGACCCCTTCCGCGCCGGCCGCAAGCGGCCGGGAAAGGTCCGGGCCCGGCGGGAGGCGCTTCCGCCGCGGTTGCGCCGCGGCGGAGGCGCGTTGTACGATGGGCCTCCCGCGCGGGCGGGGCCGGCCGGGAGGCGCGGACCCTCCCGGAGCGGCCGAAGGGAGGAGACATGGACGAGCGCATGCCCGGCTGGGTCAAGGGATTCCCCGGGGCGGTGACCCTCTCCGGCGTCGACGGGAAGATCCTCTACATGAACGACCGGGCCGCGAAGACCTTCGAGTCCTCGGGCGGCCGGGCCCTGGTCGGCTCCGAGCTCGCCGCCTGCCACAACGAGCGCTCGAGGGCCATCATCGCGCGCATCCTCGAGACGGGGGAGCCCCACGTCTACACGATCGAGAAGAAAGGCCAGCGCAAGCTCATCTTTCAGGCGCCTTGGTATGACGATGGCGCGTTAGGCGGCCTCGTCGAGCTCTCGCTCGTCCTGCCCGAGGGCATGCCCCACTACAAGCGGGACTGAAGGCCGGCCGAGGGGGAAGGCGCTCGCGGCCGCGCCTCCCCGCCCTAGCTCCCGATGAGCCAGACCTCCTTCTGCGGCCTGCTCAGGAAGCGCCCTCCCTCCTCCTTCACCACGACCACCTCTTCCTGGCAGAGCCGGCCGAAGGGGGTGAGGATGGCCGGCTCGAGGGTGAAGGTCATGTTGAGCTCCAGCTTCTTGTCGAGCTCGGGCTTGAAGGGGTTGTAGCCCGCGGTGAGCCCGCCGTTGTGCGCGTAGATGCCGATCTCGTGCCCGTAGCCGCCCTTGAATCCCTGGGGATAGCCGTTGCGGAGCATGATCTCGTTCCCGTACCGCGTCAGCTCGTCCGAGTCGACGCCGGCCTTCATGTGCGCGCAGACGGTGGCGTTCATCTCCTGGATCGTCTCGAAGGCGCGCTGGACCTCGTAGGGGGGGGCCTTCTCGCCCTCGCGGGGGGCGTAGAAGGAGCGCTGGTCGTCCGAGGCGAAGCCTTCGAGCTGGATCCCGAGGTCGACGTTGACCAGGTCCCCCGGCTCGATGAAGACATCGGCCGGCGGGCGCTTGCAGAGGTAGCTCGAGCGGGCGCCGACCGACACGTAGGGATTCTCCGGCTCGTACCAGGAGTAGCCCAGCTCCCGCTCGCGGATGAGGCGCTTGAAGAGCCTCTGGACATCGCGCCCCGACATGCCCGCGCGCATGAGGGGACGGGCCGCGTCGTAGACCTCCATGGCGGCCTCGACGGCCCTGGCGATGAGCCCGACCTCCTCGTCGCTCTTCCTCCCGCGCACCGCCTTCATGAGGGGGGCGCTGGAGACCAGCTCCGCCTCGAGGCCCGCGGCGGCGAAGCAGCGGTCGAGCATGGCCTTGGCGGTCACGGTGAGTCCGTCCGATGAGGGGTCGCTCTCCGAGAAGTCGAGGGCGATCCTCCGGAGCGGGCCGAGCCCCCGCAGGGCCTCGGCGACGAGGCCCTCGTAGTCCGCCAGCGTCGGGTAGGTGACCAGCTTCGTGAACAGGCCGCTCGCCTCGAGCTCCTCCATCTGCATGATCGAGCCGACGACGATGCGCTGGCCGTCGGCGGCGACGATCACCGTCGTCTTTCCCCCCATCTGCGTCGGCATGAGGAAGAGCATGGCCGGCTCGCCGAGGATGTGGGTCTCCCGGCCGCAGAAGACCCAGGCGTCGACGCCCTCCTGCCGCATCGCCTCGTGCGCACGCTCGAAGCGCCGTTCGTGTACCATGGATGCCTCCTATCGTCTTCTCTTGGCCGCTGCGTCGCAGGCGACGTAGTGGCCGGGGGAGAGCTCGAAGAGCTCGCCGCCGCGCGTCGCGCAGCCCTCGCCCGCGTAGGCGCAGCGGCCCGAGAAGCTGCAGCCCTCGCGCGGCTCGAGCGGGCTCGCCATCTCGGGGACCTGCCCCGGGGCCTCGCGGCCGGCCTCGACGCGCGGATCGGGGATCGGGATCGCCGAGAGGAGGAGCTCGGTGTAGGGATGGGCCGGGTTGCGGTACAGCTCGTCCGAGCCCGCGACCTCGACGATGCGGCCGAGGTACATGACGGCGACGCGGTCGGCGATGTAGCGGACCATGGCCAGGTCGTGGGCCACGAAGAGGTAGGTGAGCTCGAGCCGGTCGCGCAGCCTCTTGAAGAGGTTGACGATCTGGGCCTGGATCGAGACGTCGAGGGCCGAGATGGGCTCGTCGCAGACGAGGAACCTCGGCTCGAGGGCGAGGGCGCGGGCTATGCCGACCCGCTGGCGCTGCCCGCCCGAGAACTCGTGGGGGAAGCGGCTGGCGTGCTCGGAGTTGAGGCCGACGAGCTCCAGGAGCTCGATCGTCCGCTCGCGGATCCTCCCCGGCCCGTAGAGCTTGTGGATGGCCATGCCCTCGCCGACGATCTCGGCCACCGTCATCCGGGGGTCAAGCGAGGAGTAGGGATCCTGGAAGATCATCTGGGCGCGGCGGGCGTAGGCCCGCAGCTCGTCCTTCCCGGCGTGGGCGATGTCCCGGCCCTCGAAGACGATCCGCCCGCCGTCGGGCTCGTAGATCCGCTTGATCGTTCGGCCGAGCGTGGTCTTGCCGCAGCCCGACTCGCCGACGAGGCCCAGGATCTCGCCCTGCTCGATGTCGAAGCTGACCCCGTCGACGGCCTTGACGAGGCCCCGCTTCGAGACCCTGAAGTGCTTGGAAAGGTCGCGCACGCTGAGGATGCTGCCCATGTCAAACCGCCTCGGTCCCGATCCGGTCCGGATAGCGGCGCGCGAAGGACTCAAGGATCCGCGCGGCGCCCGGATGGAGGAGCCAGCACCAGCTCGAGTGGGTGGGGCTCACGGGGCTCTCCGCCGGGGGATGCTCGGCGCATAGGGCCATGGCGTAGGCGCATCGGGGCGAGAAGGGGCAGCCCGCGGGCGGCCTCAGCATGTCGGGCGGCGAGCCGACGATGAAGTCGAGCTCCCTTCCCTTGTCGGCGTCGAGGCGCGGGACCGAGCCGAGGAGGCTCCGCGTGTAGGGATGGCGGCTCCGCTCGAAGATCTCCTCGACGCTCCCCGACTCGACCACCTTCCCCCCGTACATGACGATCACCCTCCGCGCGATGCCGGCGACTATGCCCATGTCGTGCGTGATGAGGATGATAGACATGCCCCGGGAGCGATTGAGCTCCTTGAGGGTCGCGAGGATCTGCGCCTGCGTCGTCACGTCGAGCGCGGTGGTGGGCTCGTCGGCGACGAGGAGGGCGGGCCGCATCGCCAGCGCTATCGCTATCATCACCCTCTGGCGCATCCCGCCCGAGAGCTCGTGCGGGTACTGACCCATGCGCCGCTCCGGGTCCCTGATCCCGGCGTCCCGGAGCAGCTCGAGGGCGTAGGCGTAGGCCCGCTTCCGGCCCATCAGGCCATGGTAGACGACGCCCTCCATGACCTGGTCACCGATCCTGGCCAGGGGATTGAGGCTCGTCATGGGATCCTGGAAGACGTAGGCGATCCTCGAGCCCTTGACGGACTTGAGCCGCCGGAAGGAGTAGCCCGAGATATCCTCGCCCTCGAAGCGCACGCGGCCGCCCGCCGCGACGCGCGCCGGCGGGTCGGGGAGGAGCCGGACCAGGGATTGGGTGAGGACGGACTTGCCGCTCCCCGACTCCCCGACGATCGCGACGACCTCGCCGCGGGACACCCGGAAGCTCACGTCCCGCACGGCCTGGACCTCGCCCGCGTAGGTATGGAAGGAGACGCCGAAGTGGCTGACCTCCAGGATCGCGTCGCTCATGTGCCGCCCTCCTACCTTCGCAGCTTCGGGTCGAGGGCGTCCCGGAGGCCGTCTCCGACTATCTGGAGCGAGAGCATCGTCAGGCTGATGCAGGCGCAGGGTATGAGGAGCCTGAGGGGATAGCTGTACAGCTGCTTCATGCCCATGCTGACGAGGAGTCCCCAGGAGGTCATGGGCGCCCGCATCCCGATGCCGATGAAGCTCAGGAAGGCCTCGGAGAAGATCGCCGCGGGGATGGCGAAGGTGAGGTTGACGATGATGACGCCCATGGTGTTCGGTATCATGTGCTTGAGGATCACGCGAGCCGCGCTCGCCCCCATGGCCTCGGCCGCGACGACGTAGTCCTCGTGCTTGAGGGTCAGGATCTGGCCCCGCACGATGCGCGCCATCGTCAGCCAGCCCGTGAGCGTGAGGGCCAGGATCATGGGGACGAGCCCCGCCCCCGTCACCAGCATGAGGAGGGTGACCCACACGAGGTAGGGGAAGGCCATGAGGAAGTCGACGAGCTTCATGACGACGAGGTCGACCTTGCCGCCGAGGAAGCCCGACAGGCTCCCCATGAGGATCCCGACGCAGCCCTGGAGGAGGGCCGCGAGGATCCCGATGGCCATCGACACCCTGCCGCCGACCCAGATCCGCGCCCAGTAGTCGCGGCCGAGGTCGTCGGTGCCGAACCAGTGCTCGCTATCCGGGCCCCGGTTGGCGATGAGGAGGTCGCCGTCCTCGTGGTTGTAGGGCACGGCCAGGGGGCCGGCGAGGCTCAGGGCGGCGAGGAGGGCGAGGACGGCGAGGCCGGCCATCGCGGCCCCGTTGGCCTTGAAGCGCCGCCGGGCGTCCTGGAAGTACCCCAGGCTCGGCCGCTTGATGGAGTCGGCCTCGCCCTCGCGGGCGCCGACGTGGGTGAAATCGAGCTCGGTGCCTGGCTGCGTCACTCCGTTACCTCAACTCAGCTTGATGCGGGGATCCACGAGGACGTACACGACGTCCACCAGGAGGTTCATGACCACGAGGAAGCCGGCGAAGAAGATGGTCAGCCCCATGATCATCGTGTAGTCGAGGTTCGTGATCGAGGTGACGTAATAGCGCCCGAGGCCCGGGATCGCGAAGACGTTCTCGACCACGAAGGTCCCCGTCAGCACCATGGCGACCATGGGGCCGAGGAGGGTGACGATGGGCAGGAGGGCGTTGCGGAGCTGGTGGTGCAGGACGATGCGCATCTTCGACAGCCCCTTCGCGTCCGCCGTCTTCACGTAGTCGGCGTAGATGACCTCGATCATGCTGGCCCGCGCGTACTTGGCTATCGTAGCGAGCATCCCCAGGCTCAGCGCGAAGCTGGGAAGGATCGTGTGCGCGAAGCTCGTGTACTGGGCGACCGGGAGCCAGCGCAGCTTCACGGCGAACAGGTACTGGATGAAGAAGCCGACGAGGAAGGAGGGCACGGCCGTCCCGACGGTGGCGAGGATCATGGTGAAGGTGTCGAGGGCCCTGCCGCGGCGGTATGCCGAGACGATCCCCAGCCCGAGGCCCGCCGCGACGGCCGCGACGATGGCCCGGAGGCCCAGGTCCAGCGAGTAGGGAAAGGACTTCGCGATCACCTCGTTGACCGTGACGCTCCGGATCTTGTACGAGACCCCGAGGTCGCCCCGGAGGAGGTTCTTGAGGTAGAGGTAGTATTGCTCGTAGACCGGCTTGTCCAGGCCGTAGTAGGCGTAGATGGCCTTCTTCGCGCCCGGCTGCATCCGCTCGCTGGCGAAGGGATTGCCGGGGATCAGCTTGATCACGAAGAAGGAGATTGTGATCAGGGCGAGGAGCATGATCGCCGAAGCGAAGAGGCGCCGTAGGATGAATCTGAGCAAGCCTTCCCCCCTCGATGGATCGCGCGGTTCGGGCCGCGGCCCCGGATCGACGCCCGGAGCCGCGGCGGCGGCGGCCGCTACTTGAGCTTGGCGAAGCGGAAATCGAGGTTCGGCGCGAAGATGTTGAAGTAGACGCCCTCGATCTTCTTCTCGTTGAGCATATAGGCCCCGCGGCGCGCCATCACCGGGATGATAGGCGCCTCCTGGAGGAGAATCGCCTCGGCCTGGTAGAACATGTCGTTGCGCTTCTTCATGCTGCTCTGCTTGTTGGCCTCGGTGATCAGCTTGTAGTAGCTCTCCCCGACCCAGCCGGTCTTGTTCCAGCCGCCCCGGCTGTCCCACATGTCGAGGTAGGTGAAGGGGTCGTCGTAATCGGGCCCCCAGCCGGAGCGCGCGATGTCGTAGGGCGCGCCGTAGAAGTTGTCCCAGTACTGGGCGAAGGCGAGCTGCTTGATCTCGACCTGGAGGCCGAAGGCCTTCTTCCAGACGTTCTGGAAGTACTCGCAGACGGTGCGATTGAGCTCGCCCTCGGTGCTGATCATCTCGAAGACCGGCATCTTGTCCGCGGAGGCGTAGCCGAGCTCCTGGCAGGCCTTCTTCATGAAGGCCTGGGCCTCGGCGATGTTCGCCTTCTCCTTGTGGTACTTGTCGGCCACGCTGTAGTTGTCGGACCACTTCCCGCCCATCTGGTCGTTGATGGAGGGATTCACCACGCCGGTGAAAGGCACGTTGGAGGGATAGAGGGCCTTCACGAAGTCCGCGCGGTCGATGGCCCGGGACAGGGCGTTCATGAAGTTCCGGTTCTGGATGATCTTGGCCCGATCCGGGCTCGTTCCCTTGTTGCTGAAGCAGAGGAAGGTGACCGCCCCGCTGTTGTAGTAGTGGAAGCCCTCCTTCTTCTCCATGGCCGGGATGATGTCGGCCGGCAGGACGCAGAAGTGGATCTCGCCGGTCTCGTACATGTTCTTGAGCGTGTTCGCGTCGGAGATGTACAGGATCTCGACGTTCGGGGTCCGGATCGCCTTGGCGTTCCAGTACGCGGGGTTCTTCTCGAACACGAGCCGGTCGCCGTGCTTCCACTCCTTGAGCAGGTAGGCGCCGCAGGAAACGAGCTTGTCGGGGGAGTTGCCGTAGTCCTTGCCGTACTTCTCCGCGAGGTCGACGCGGATGGGGAACATCGGGCTGGACGCGAACAGGGCCTTCATGAAGGGATAGGGCCCCTCGAGGGTAATCTCGAGGGTCCTGGCGTTGACGGCCCTGACCCCGAGCTTGGAAGCGTCGACCTTCTTCTCCTTCAGGGGGAGGGCGTTCTTGATGGGGTAGATCAGGTAGGCGAGGTCCATGGCGTCCTCGCGGGTCAGCATGCGCACGTAGGTGTCCACGAACTGCTGCGCGGTGACCGGAACCCCGTCGCTCCACTTCGCGTCGCGGAGCTTGAAGGTGTAGACGGCGCCGTCGGGGGACACCGTGTAGCTCTCCGCGAGGCCCGGCACGAACTTGCCGCCGAGGTTCTGGAGGAGCCCGTCGTTCACCATCATGATCGCGGTCGTGGTGGTGTTGTCGTTGCCGATGTGGGGATCGAGCGAGATGGGCTCGACCACGTCCGCGAAGACGATCTTCTGCGGCGCGGGGGCCGCGGAAGCCGAAGCCAGGCCGATGAGCAGAACGACGGCCAAGGCGATGACGGTCCTCTTCATCTTCTCCTCCTTCGAGATGGGCTCTATGGCTTCGGGCGAATGCGCTGACTCGCCCGCTCGAGCAGGGATCATGGGGAGCCCGCTACGCCGCCCCGGCGAGCCACCTGACGATATTGGCCCAGAGGTCGGGATAGCGGTCCCAGTCGTGCATCGCCGCGGGGGCCCAGTGCGGGGCGCAGTCGGTCGTGTAGGCCAAGGTCCTGCCCCTGCCGCGGCCGGCGACGGCGATGATGGGATCCCCCTTGAAGGACACGAGGACCTCCGCGTCGGCCTTCGCGACGACCTTGTTGTAGCCGAAGATGTAGGGCAGCTCGGCGGGCAGGCCCGCGAGGATGGGATGCGATCCGGGGACGCAGCGCAGGTCGGCGCCCTCGGGGACCTCCTTCCGATCGTCGTGGTAGCCGAGCGAGACCGGGAGGATCTCCTCGATGCAGCTGTCCTTCCATTTCGCCTTGCCGTCCATGCCGCCGAAGGTCATGTAGCCGCCGATCATGCCGAAGCCCCCGCCGCGCCGCACGAACTCGCAGATGAGCTCGAGGAGGTTGGGCACCCGGACGCCTTCCCGCACCATCTCGGGGAGGAGGAGGAAGGTATTCGAGCCGACGTCGCTGATCAGCACCACGTCGTACGCGGAGAGCGCCTCGATGGTCCGGGGGAATTCGAAGGGTATGAGGTGGCAGGGGATATAGGTAAGCTCGTGTTCGATGCGCGAGAGCATCTTCCCCACGATCTTGGGCCCGTTGTTCCCGTAGCGTATGGTCGAGAAGGCGTCGTGCCCCTTGTACTCGAAGGTCTGGACCAGCGCGGATTCCCCGACGAACAGCACCGATGTCTTCTTCATCCAAGCCTCCCGCGTCGCGATTAGTGGGATCCCCTGAGGACGAGGACCGTGTCGAGCGTGCAGGCCCTCCCCTCGGCGCGGCCCGGATCGCCGAGGCGCTCGAGGAGGAGGGCGGCCGCCCTGTAGCCCATCTCGTAGGGCCTCTGCTTCACGCTGCTGATCCCGGGCCGCACGTCGCTCATCCATTCGTAGTCGTCGTAGCCGATAAGGCTGATGTCCTCGGGGATGCGCCGGCCCGCGCCCTTCAGGTAGCGGAAGACCCCGATCGTGAGGATGTTGTCCGAGACGAAGACGGCGTCCGCCCCCGCCTGGGCCAGGAGTGCCCCGCTCCTCATGCCCTCCTCGATCGAGAGGCTGCCGTTGAGCAGGACGAGGGAGCGATCCTCCGGAAGGCCGCGCTCGGCCAGGCAGCGCCGGTACCCGAGGTAGCGGTCGTGGGAGGCGGAGGTGCGGAGCTGGCTGCCCACGAAGGCGATCCGCCGCCGCCCGCGCTCGTACATGAGCCTGACGGCCTCGTAGGAGCCCTTCTCGTTGTCGGAGATGACGTAGTCGCAGGGGAAGCGGTCGATCTTGCGATCGATAAGCACGTAGGGCAGCTCGCTCTTGAGGATTTGCTCGATGCAGGAGGGCTCGGAGGCGTTCGGGACTACCAGGAGTCCGTCGCACCACTGCTTCTCCAGGACGCCGAAGGAGAAGGAGCGGCTCTCCTCCATCGGCTCCTCGTAGGTGGTGATGATGAGCGAGTACTCGTCCTCGTTGAGCCGGGCGTGGACCCCGGCCATGACGTCCATATAGAAGTAATTCGAAGGCATGCCCGGGCGGACCCCGGGCGTGATGAGGGCCACCGTCTTCGACCTGTTGTTCCGGAGGAACTTGGCCGCTATGTTCGGGCGGTAGCCGATCGCCGCAGCGGCGGCCAAGACCTTCTGCTTGCTCTCGCTGGACACCGCCCGCGTTCCGTTGATCGCGTGGGAGACGGTCGCCGTCGAGAGGCCGGTCATCTCGGCTATCTTGCGAATGCTCATTGTTCCTCTACTTCTACCTAGGCTGATCAAAGGCATGTTAAACGTTAACATGTAAACGTTTAACATGCAGTCATTGTATCGTACACCAAGTTTCTGTCAAGAAGAAAAAGTGCATCGAAGATTGTTGGTGGCTGCGGTAAGCGGAGGCTTATAGTGAAATGGAATATAAAAGCCGGGGGAGGGCCGCCACGACAGCCCTCCCCCGGCTCGATGCCTACCGAGATCAGCCAGGCCGGGACGCCTAGATCGCGGCGCGCCCCGCCTCGATAGCCGGTCGCGAATCGAACGTCCTGTACGATTCGCGACATCGAAGAAACGCCCTCCGGCGTTTCTTCGGGTTACGGCTCGGCCATCCCTGGCCTCACTCGCTTGGGCATTCGAGGCCCGATTTGCCGGGGCGCTCCTAGATCGCCGCGCGCCCCGCCTCGATGGCCTTCATGTTCATCGGGATGAACTTGTGCTTGGCTTCGGGGAAGAAGGACCTGAGCACTGCCTCGAGCTTGTCGAGCTTGACCGCGCCCGTGACCTTGGAGAGGGCGCCCATCATCACCATGTTGGCGATCTTGACGTCCCCGATGGACTCGGCGAGCTCGTTGCAGGGGATCTTGATCACCTTGAGGTCCTTCCGCTTCGGGTCGGCCTTGACGAGGCTCGAGTTGACGAGGAAGGCCGAGCCGGGCCGCGCGATCTCCTCGCAGATGGGCAGGCTGTCGATGTTCATCACGACCGAGGAGTCCGGGCTCGTGACGAGGGGGCTCGCGATCTCGCGGTCGGAGACGATGACCGAGGCCCTGGCCACGCCGCCACGCTTCTCGGCGCCGTAGAAGGGGAAGAAGGTGACCTCGAGGCCCTCCTTCATCGCGCAATAGACCCAGAGCTGCCCCAGGGAGATGACGCCCTGCCCGCCGAAGCCGGCGATGAAGGTCTTCTCGGTCATTTCGCGGCCTCCTTGGTCTCGGCCCCGCCGAGCTCGTTCTTGATCTCGCCGAGGGGGTAGAAGGGGATCATGTTCTTCTCGAGCCACTCCTCGGCCTCGACGGGCTGCATCTGCCAGTTGGTCGGGCAGGGCGAGAGCACCTCCACCATGGTGAAGCCCTCGCCCCGCATCTGGGCCTCGAAGGCCTTCTTGATGTACTGCTTGGTCTTGCGCACATTGGCCGCGTTGTTGACCGCGCCGCGCGCGAGGTACTTGGTGCCGCCCAACGTGGCCAGGAGCTCGCAGACGCGGATCGGGTAGCCCATGCCCGCCTCGGCCGGGTCCCGGCCCTCGGGCGCGGTGGTGGCCTTCTGGCCCACCAGGGTGGTCGGCGCCATCTGGCCGCCGGTCATGCCGTAGATCGCGTTGTTCACGAAGATCGTCGTGAACTTCTCGCCGCGGTTGGCCGCGTGGATGATCTCGGCCGTGCCGATGGCGGCGAGGTCGCCGTCGCCCTGGTAGCAGATGACGAGGTGGTCGGGGAGCATGCGCTTGACGCCGGTGGAGGCGGCGGGCGTGCGCCCGTGGGCCGGCTGCACGGAGTCGAAGTCGAAGTAGAGGTCGGCCCAGATCGAGCAGCCGACGGGATTGGTGATGACGGAGCGCTCCTGGAGGGCGAGCTCGTCGATGACCTCGGCGATGAGCCTATGGATGACGCCGTGGCCGCAGCCGGGGCAGTACTTCGACTGGACGGGCTTGAGGCTCTTGGGATGGCCGTATGCTAGTTCCATCAACGTATCCTCCTGGGGATCACTTGCCGAGGAGGCGCCGCGCCTCGGCGAGCACCTCTTCCTCGGTCGGCACTACGCCGCCGCAGCGGCCGTAGAAATCGACCGGGGCCTTGCCCTCGACCGCGAGGCGGACGTCCTCGACCATCTGGCCCATGCTCATCTCGACTGAGAGGAAGCGCTTGCCCTTCGCGGCGAGCTCGGCGAGGCGGGCATGGGGGAAGGGCCAGAGGCTGATCGGACGGAAGAGCCCGAGCTCGAGGCCGGCCCTCTTGGCGGCCTCCATGGCGCCGAGGCAGACGCGGGCCGAGGTCCCGTAGGCCACGAAGACCAGGTCGGCCTTCTCCACGTTGACTTCCTCGAAGCGGAGCTCGGAGGACTTGATCTCGTCGTAGCGCGCGAAGCGCTTGCGGTTCAGGGCCTCGAGCTCGGCGGGCACGAGGTTGATCGAGGTGACGTGGTTGTTCGGGCGGTGGGTGTCGGCCTGGTGGCCGGCGGCCCATCCCTTCCTGGGCAGGGAGGCGAGGTCCCGCTCGGGGGGGAGGACGACGCCCTCCATCATCTGGCCGATGAGGCCGTCCGCGAGGATCATGACGGGCATGCGCCAGCGGTCGGCGAGGTCGAAGGCCTCGTAGGTGAGGTCGGCCGCCTCCTGCACGCTCTTGGGGGCCAGGACGAGGTGGTAGTAGTCCCCGTGGCCGCCGCCTCGGGTGGACTGGAAGTAGTCCCCCTGGGAGGGAGAGATGCCGCCCAGGCCGGGGCCGGAGCGGGCGACGTTGACGATGACCATGGGCAGGTCGGCTCCGCAGGCGTAGGAGATGCCCTCCTGCTTGAGCGAGATGCCGGGGCTCGAGGAGCTCGTCATGGAGCGGGCGCCGGTGGCGGCCGCGCCGTAGACCATGTTGATCGCGCTCACCTCGGACTCGGCCTGGATGAAGGTCCGCTTGCGCGCGAGCATGTGCTTGGCCATGTAGGCGGTCAGCTCGTTCTGGGGCGTGATGGGGTAGCCGAAGTAGGCGCGGCAGCCCGCGCGGATCGCGGCCTCGCCGATGGCCTCGTTGCCCTTCATGAGGCGCTTGTCGTCTGGCATCGTCCTAACCTCCCTACAGCTTGTAGACCGTGATCGCCACGTCGGGGCAGACCGTGTAGCAGTTGCCGCAGGCGATGCACTTGTCGGGGGCGACCGCCTCGCTCGGGTAGTAGCCCCAGGAATTGGGCTCGCCCGAGGCGGCGAGTACCTTGGTCGGGCAGGCGCGGACGCACAGGAGGCAGCCCTTGCAGCGCTCCCGGTCGATCTGGGGTTTTCCCTTGTTCGCCATCGTGTTCTGCTCCTTTGCTCAGCTCGCCAAGGCGGCGAGCGCTATCGACGCGAGCTTGGTCTCGGCGCTGTCGGCGCGGCTGGTGAGCACGACGGGGGCCGCCGCGCCCATGACGACCGCGGCGCACTTGGCCCGCCCGAGGTCCACCAGGCTCTTGTACAGGATGTTGCCCGCCTCGATGTCGGGCACGACGAGGATGTCCGCGTCGCCGGCGACCTCCGAGACGATCTTCTTGATCTTGGCGCTCTCGGCGCTGACCGCGTTGTCGAGGGCCAGGGGCCCGTCGACGAGGCAGCCGGGGACCTGGCCGCGGCGGTTCATCTGCGTGATGATGGCCGCGTCGGCGGTGCAGGGCATCTTCTCCCAGTTCACCTTCTCGACCGCCGCGAGCAGGGCGACCTTGGGATTCGCGATCCCGAGGGCGCGGGCCGCCTGGGCCGCGTTCGCGATGATGTCGAGCTTGGCGGGGATGTCGGGGGCGATGTTGATCGCCGCGTCGGTGACCAGGAGGAGCTTGTGGTAGGTGGGCAGCTCCATGACGGCGACGTGGCTCACGAGGCGGCCGGCGTTGAGTCCCGACTCCTTGCTCAGCGCCGCCCTGAGGATCACCGAGCTGTCCATGAGTCCCTTCATGAGGGCCTCGGCCTCGCCCGTGCGGACGAGGGAGACGGCCTTGGCCGCGGCCCTCGCCGGGTCCAGCTCCTCGACCCGCTGGAAGGGCCCCAGGTCGAGGCCGAGCTCGGCGGCGATCGCGTCCATGGCGGCCAGGTCGCCGACGAGGATGGGATCGGCCAGGCCGTGCTTCCAGGCGTCCACGGCGGCCTCGAGGGCCGAGTGCTCCTGCGCCGCGGCCACGGCGATGCGCTTGCGGCCGCCCGAGCGGGCGGCGTCCAGTATCTCGGCTATCGTCTTCATGCTCCGTACTCCATGGCGGCGGCCTCGCCCGAGAGGACGCGCACGCCGGCCTGGGCCAGGGCCTCGAGCTCGCCCTCGCCGGGGTAGGCGACGACGGGGGCGATGAAGCCGCACATCTGCCGTATCCCCTGCACGACCTCCTCGCCGTAGGCGATGCCGCCGGTGAGGATGATCGCGTCCACCCGGCCCCCGGCCGCGGCGGCGAGGGAGCCTATGTACTTGCCGACCTGGTAGATGAAGGCCTTGTAGTAGAGGCTCCCCTCGGGCTCTCCCGCCCGGTAGGCCTTCTCCGCGGTGCGCATGTCGTTCGAGCCCATGAAGCTGACGAGCCCGCCCGAGCCGGCGATCATCTTGCCGACCTCCTTCTCCGTGTACTTGCCGGAGAAGCAGAGCTTGGCGAGCTGGAGGGCGGGCAGGGTCCCGGAGCGCTCGGGGCTGAAGGGGCCCTCGCCGTTCAGGGCGTTGTTGACGTCGACCACGCGGCCGGCCATGTGGAGGCCCACCGAGACGCCGCCCCCCATGTGGGCCACGATGAGGTCCGCCTCCTCGTAGCGCCTGCCCTGCTCGGCGCACCAGCGCCGGGCGACCGCCTTCTGGTTCAGGGCGTGGAAGATCGAGACGCGGCGGAAGAGCTTGTGGCCGGAAACCCGCGCTACGTCGGAGAGCTCGTCCACGACCACGGGATCGGCGATAAAGGCGGGTATGCCGAGCTCGGCGGCGAGGCGGTCGGCGATGAGGGCCCCGAGGTTGGAAGCGTGCTCGCCGAAGCGCGCCGAGGCGAGGTCGGCCTTCATCGCCTCGCCGACGCGGTAGACGCCGCCGGGGATGGGCCTGAGCAAGCCGCCGCGGCCGACCACCGCGGAGAGGAGGCCGAGCTCGAAGCCCTTGGCGGCGAGGAGGCCGCGGATCGCGGCCTCGCGGAACTCGAATTGGGCCGCGACCGAGGAAAAGCGCGACAGCTCCTCCGCGGAGTGCTCGATGCCCTCCGAGAACAGCTTGGCGCCATCTCGGAAGACCCCGATCTTCGTGGAGGTCGAGCCTGGGTTGACGGCGAGAATCGTGTAGGGCACCGGAGACTCCTCGCCGCGGGCTGGCTGCCTGGTTCCCCGGCCGGTGGAGCGCGGGGAGATGCGCGGCGTTCCGAAACCCAGTATAGCATGGGACGGGGTATGGGCAAGAGAAAAACGTCAAATTTCAAAAGATCGTTTTATATTTTGAAACGTTTATTGACACCGTACGAAGGACACTGCTGTAGTGACGCGCAGAAACAGGGGCTTCGGCAGCGACCGCCACAGCGACCGCAGCTTCTGTTTCATCGGGCGCGACGAGGAGCTGGCGAGGATCGGGGAGAAGCCGTCCATTCGGGGGCCGGCCGGGGCTCAGGCGCTTTTCATCGGCCCCGGGGCTTGGCGGCGCAGAGGACCTTGGTCATGTACAGCTGGATGTAGAGCTCGAGGGCCTGGTGGTTCTTGATCCGCATGAGGGCGGGCGAGTCGGCTAGGGTCGCGGCGAGGTTCCTGACCCGCTCGACGGTGAAGGTCGAGCCCCGCATGGTCCTCAGGATGCCGCGGAGGTAGTCGCGCACGAGGCTCTGCACGTCCTCGGTGAGGTCGCGCTTGGATTGGGGAGTGATCTGGGTGTTCCAGCGCCCCTCGAGGTCGACGAGGTACTCCTCGAGGCTGTAGCCCGAGGGCGTCAGGCTCTTGGCGACCGCGGCAGCCGCCGCCGCGAACTCCGCGCGCCGCGCCGCGGCCGCCGGGACCTGGGGGGCGGGAGCGGCCTCGGCCTCGTCGCGGGCCGCGGCCTTGCGGGGCCGCTCCCGGCGCAGGAAAGCCCCCTGAGAGAAGCGGCGGAAAAGCCGGGCGAGGCCGCGGAGGATGGGCACCGAGTACCAGAAGGGCAGGAGCATCCGCGCGTCCACGAGGAGGGTCTTGCGCTGGAGGTCGAGGAGCTCGTCGATCGGGGCCACGTCCCCCTTGTAGAAGAGGCGGTCGAGCTCGGCGGGGGCCTCGCCCCGCTCCCGGGCCTCCTCGTGGACGAGGGGGAGGAGGCGGTCGTGGAGGAGGGAGGCGAGGATGGGGAAGCGGGCCTCGACCTGGGAGAGGAGCTCCTGCCGGAAGGCCTCGTCCGTCTCCATGGCCTCGCTGGCGCGGTAGTCTTCGAGGAGGAGGCGCCAGGCCTCGAGTATGCGCGCGCGCAGCTCGGCCCGGGCCTCGGAGGCCTGGCGCAGGGCCAGGAGGAGGAGGCGGTCCTTGGCGACGAAGGCCCGCCGGCCGCCTGAGGCGACGACGAGGACCTCGGGGAGGCGGTCGGCCTCGGCCTTGACGCAGCGCTCCCGGAGCCGGGTCTCGATATCCTCGCGCCCGACGACGCCGAGGAGGGGCAGGCCCTTCGCGTCCTTGAAGGCGACGATATCGTCGATGCTGTAGTAGTACGGCGGCTTGCGGAGCCCCGCGTCGAGGCACTTGAGGGCGGCCTCGAGGTCGACGAGGCGCTGGGCCTTGCCGCGGTAATAGTTGGCGTAGAACTCGCACAGCAGCGCCGCCTGGTCGATGGCCCAGTCCTCGACCGCCTTGTCCGTCTTCTTGTCGAGATCCTTCTTGACCGCGCTGACGAGGTAGGCCCAGAAGGAGAAGGTAAACTCCGTGGCCGCGCCCTTGATGGCGGCTATGGCCTCGGTCGGCTTGGTCATCACCGCCCCGAGGGCGTCCTTGAGCTGCCCCTCCTTGCCCGTGAAGGCCACGAGGAGCTTGTTTTGCATGAAATCCTTGTTCCCGCCCTTGCGGAGGTACTGGCGGATCTTGAGGACGGCGTGCTCGAGGAGCTTATCGGGCACGAAGGAGGAAGGCACGACCAGGGGCCGCACCCCGTTCGCGAAGACGATCCTGTAGAGGGGAACGGTCGGCGGAGCCGCCGGCTCCGATGCCGAAGCCAGGTCGGTGTCCAGGTTAAGGGACTGGATCCACTCGCCCGGGACGACCAGCTTGAGGGCATCCTCGTCGGGGAAGGGGATGTCGGGATTCTCCTCCATGCGCTGGTATTCCTGGAGGAAGGCATCGGCGTAGCGCTCCGGAAGGGTGATGGAGCGTATCTCGTTGCCCGCCATGGCGAGTGAGATCTTTTTGTCCTTGGCCAGGAGGAAGAGGCGAGGCACGAGGACCAGGTCGGGATTGAGGCAAAGGTCCCGGAAGACCGGGATGGACTGGTCCGCGAGCTTGGCCTGGCGCTGGACCGCCTCGGCGAAGGCCTTATACTCGAGCTCATTCAGGTTATTGCGCCTCGCGAAGGAGCGGAGGAGCTGGTAAGCGTCGATATCGCGTGCCATCGGACCTATCGTAGCTGAACGCAGGCCTTTATCGCAAGCCGAAATATGTGCATCCAAGATTGTTGGCGTTTGAGCGATGAACGAGAGGGAGACCTTCCCCAAGGTCTCCCTCTCGCGCTCGCCCATCCAAGGGCCGTCCCGGTCAGCCGCGGCCGTATCCCCTAGGCCGCCACG
>JAKLFE010000047.1 GCA_022711355.1 Spirochaetota bacterium
GTACCGCCGGGCCCTCGATGCCCGTCCTGTGTTCGCATCCCTGGAGGCTGCGGGTCGATTCCGGCATCGGCGGGTCTCGTCGCGGGCCGCTCGGACGAGCGCCAATCCCCTGTACCCGGTGAACTACCTCGACCGGGAGCTGCGCAAGGATCTGCACGAGCATGTGCGGGAGACGGTCTGCTTCGGGAGGAACGTGAACCACCAGAGCGAGCGGCTTGCCCTGTACCTGTTCGGGCACAACTACCAGAAGCCCTTCCGGATCAACGGCGAGCTTCGGAGCCACGCCGAGGTGGCGGGCTACGACACCGGAGCGATCGGGGCTGAGCTTAAGCGGATCTGGACGCGGCGGTCGTTCCTGAGCCTTGAGGAGCTGACTGAGGACCAGCGGGAGATCTGGCTCCGGCTGCGCCGGACGCCTTTGAAGGAGGGGAAGCAGTACCTCCCGAAGTACGCGGCGGCTTGAGCGGGGGGGAGTACGGGGAAGAATTCTCGTTACGGTGGGCACACGAGCAGAGCAGGTTTCTAGCAGGACCGCTTGCTGGCAGCAGAGGATAGCGCTTTCACTCCCGGTGCCCGATGGGAAGGGTGGGACGCGGGGCAGCGCGACGAGAATCGCGATCTAGTGAGCGATTCTCGTCGCGCTGAACCTTCCGAAGGTTCCCCTCCCCGCATCACCCATCATGCACTACAAGGTTCGAGGCAGTACACTCAGTTCAACGAACGCAATGGGAAGTCCTCGGGGCTAGCCGTAGGGGCGAGTCGAGCCTCCATCTTCCGCTGCTTGGCCTTGGGCACGACGCAGGTGCCCGAGGCCCGGCAGACGACGACCGGCTCGGCCAGGAAATCGGCCGCCGAGTCGCTCAGGTCCGTCCGCGGCGCGATGACCTTGCGCGCCTCGAAGCGCATCTTGCGCGAGGAGTTGCCGACGTGGACGATCTCGCCCACCGCCTCGATGAAGTCGCCGGCGAAGACCGGCGCGAGGAACTCCACCGACTCGTAGCCGGCGAAGAGCCCCTCGTCCCCGTCGTGGCGGATGAGGAGCTCGGTGGCGACGTCGCCGAAGAGCTGGAGCATCCTGGCCCCGTCCACGAGGTTCCCGCCGTAGTGGGCGTCGTGGGCGCCCATCCTGATCCGTATCGTTGCCGTTTCCATGGCGAAAGTCCTTTCCATCCCCGAGCCGCGGAGCTCGCGATCGAGGCTGGGGAACTGTAGCCAGCAGGGCGGCGGGGTGTCAACAATTCTGTATCTCTAGCGAGCGCCGAGCACGCGATATCGATATCACCATCCCCGCAGGGTCGATACAGGATACTGCCCGGGGACAGTCCCCGGGCCGCCGATCCTCCCTAGCCTCGCTGGCCGGGCGCTAGTTCTTCAAGGGCCCGTTCATGGAGCGGGTGACGAGAACGACGCTCTCCGGCGCTGCGATGTCGTCCATCGCGCAGGCGAAGGTCTTCTGATCGTTTGCTGCCGAAAAAAGCTCCGCTCCGCGTAGAGCGTGTCGGCCAGCTCCTCGAAGTCCCTGCTCCCGGCCATAGCGACGACGAAGCGGGGCATCGTGCCACAACTCGCCGCCAACTCGGTGCCCCGAGGCGCGGATATTTATGCGCCCTTGGTAATTCTTTATGCGCGCGAGACTTCCTTGACGAGAAAGGCCGCGGGGTGCTATATACAAGGGGCGCGCCCCCGGCGCGCAAAAGGAGAACCGCCATGCCCGTCAACCTCAAAGGCCGCAGCTTCCTGACCCTCAAGGACTTCACGCCCGAGGAGATCCGCTACCTCCTCGACCTCTCGCGCGACCTCAAGGCCAAGAAGCGCGCGGGCATCAAGGGCGAGCTCCTGCGCCGCAAGAACATCGTCCTCATCTTCGACAAGGCCTCGACCCGGACCCGCTGCTCCTTCGAGTGCGCCTGCTGGGACGAGGGCGGCAACGCCACCTTCCTCACCAACTCCCAGATGGGCAAGAAGGAATCCGTCGAGGACACCGCCAAGGTCCTCGGGCGCATGTACGACGGGATCCAGTATCGCGGCTTCTCGCAGAAGCTCGTCGAGGATCTCGCGAGGTTCTCCGGCGTGCCCGTCTGGAACGGCCTCACCGACGAGGACCACCCCACCCAGATCCTCGCCGACCTCCTCACCATCGAGGAGCGCACGGCCAAGCCCCTGTCCAAGTGCAAGCTCGTGTACTGCGGCGACGCCCGCAACAACATGGGCAACGCGCTCATGATCGGCTGCGCGAAGATGGGCATGTCCTTCGTCGCCCTCGCGCCCAAGGAGCTCTGGCCCAACGAGAAGCTCACGGCCGAGATGAAGGCCGTCGCCGCGAAGACCGGCGGCTCCATCGAGTTCTACTCCATCGAGGACGCGGACAAGGCATTGAAGGGCGCCGACGCCCTCTACACCGACGTCTGGGTCTCCATGGGCGAGGAGGCCAAGTTCGAGGAGCGGATCAAGCAGCTCGAGAAGTACCGCGTCACCATGGACTTCATGCGCCGGACGGGCAATCCCGACTGCCTCTTCCTCCACTGCCTCCCCGCCTTCCACGACACCGAGACCGACGTGGGCAAGGATATCCTGAAGAAGCACGGGCTCAAGGAGATGGAGGTCGAGGACGCGGTCTTCCGCCACAAGAACTCCGTGGTCTTCGACGAGGCCGAGAACCGGCTGCACACGATCAAGGCGGTGATGGTCGCCACGATCGGGGATCTGTAAAGGGGGAGCGCCGCCCCGACGAGAGCGGTTGGCCGGCGCCTACGTTCCCCGAACGGCACAGGGCAGGGCCTGCCCGAAAAAAGAAAGCCCGTCCGCTCAGGATTCGCGGACGGGCTTTCTTTTCCCGGGCACCCGCCGCCCTACGGCGGCATGCGAGCAGTGTCGCCGGGTCCATCGCCGTCGCGCCGGCCTCCGCTCTCGAGCCCCTCGGGGCGGAGCTTCGCCTCTGGCTACGCGGCTCCCCCTGCCTCCAGCGTCCTCGGCGTCGCATTGCGCGATGCGCGACGCCTGCGGTCGCTTCCGGCACCCCCACTCTCGCCTAGTACCGCATGTTCACGCTTCGAGGAGCCTCTTCGCGAGCTTGTCCGGCTTGGCCAGGAGCAGGGCGGCCGCCTCGCGGGCGGCGGCTCAGGATCGGCGGCTCCTTCCCTTGACTTCCCGCGCCTGCGGCGTATAGTTAAGCGAGGTTCGCCTTGCCGCGATCGCCTGGGGGCGGTCGGAAGCCATTTCAACAGGAGCGATCATGGAAAACAAAACGATGGAAGAGATCTCGACCCACCTGCAGTTCCTCGGCTACGAGGCCCTTCCCAAGGAGGGCTTCACGATCTTCAAGAACCCGAAGAAGATCAACTTCGTCGTCAAGCCCTACAAGGGCGGCTTCCTGACCCAGGCGATCTTCTCGTGCACGGACAGCGCGAAGTCGGACGTGGCCGGCTACCTGCGGGTCCTCAATACCCTGAACCAGAACGCCTCGGTCGCCCGCTTCTACGCCGACAAGGATTCCGACCTCATCGCCGAGGCCTGGTATCCCGACCTGTACGCGAAGGACAAGTTCGCCGGCTTCATGGAGTGCTGGGACTCGGACTCGAACACCCTCATCCTGCAGAACTTCGAGGACCTCAAGAAATACATGAAATGAGGCCGCCGGCGGGCCCCGCGGCGATGGCCTCGGGGCCCGCTTCCTGCCCTGGCTCCGCGAGCGTCGAGCATCGCGCCGCGCCCAGCTCGCCGCGGGCCCCTTCCGATTGGCCCCGGCTCCCCCCCGGAAACTGCCGATAATGGATACCATGCCCGGCGCCTCTCGAGGATGCCGGCCGGTCCTGGCAGGACAGCCATTCCAAGCGGGGGAGCGATGGGCGCGAAGTACATAATGGAGAGCGTGGACGAGGCCAAGCGCCTCGAGCTCAAGACCGACGCCTCGGTCGTCGAGTCCTTCGCCAGGAGGGCCGGCCTCGGGCCGGGCATGCGCGTCGTCGACATCGCCTGCGGGACCGGGGTCACGACCTCGATCCTGGGCGCCATGACCGGGAAGACGGGCTACGCCTTGGGCGTCGACGCGTCCGAGGAGCGGATCGCCCGCGCGCGGGAGCGCTACGGCGACGAGGGCACGGGCTTCGAGCTCCGGGACTTCCTGGCGCCGATGGAGGGCCTGGGGAGCTTCGACTTCGCCTGGATCCGCTTCGCCCTGGAATACTACAAAGCCGAGGGCTTCGATATAGCGCGCAACGCGGCCGCCCTGCTCGAGGAGGGCGGGATACTCTGCCTGGTGGACCTGGACTACAACTGCCTGAGCCATTACGGCATGCCCCCGAGGCTGGAGGCCGCCCTCGCCTCCGCGGTGAGCCAGGTCGAGGCCAAGGGCAACTTCGACCCCTACGCCGGCCGCAAGCTCTATTCCCACCTCTACCGCCTCGGCTTCGAGGACATCAAGGTCGAGGCCGGGGCCCACCACCTGATCTACGGGGAGCTCAGTCCGGTGGACGAGTACAACTGGGCCAAGAAGATCGAGGTCCTGTCGCGCAACCTCGATATCGGGCTGCCCGGGTACTCCGGCTGCGAGGAGTTCCTCGAGGATTTCATGAAGTTCTTCAGGGACCCGGGGCGCTTCACCTACACGCCCGTCATCGCGGCCTGGGGCCGCAAGGGCCGAGGCTAGGGCCGAGCCCGCCCTCCCGCGCGCCTCAGGCGCTGGCGCGCTCCGGGTCGCCCTCGGCCTTGAGGACGGCGATGAGGGCCTGGACGGCCTTATCGTCCAGGTGATGGCCGCTCTCCCGCTTCAGCATGAAGACGGCCGCGTCGATGGGCAGGGGATCGTGGTAGTGCCGCTTGGCGGTGATGGCCTCGAAGAAATCCGCGACGGCGATGATCCGGGCCCCCAGGGGGATATCCTCGCCCTTCAGGCCCTTGGGGTAGCCCGTGCCGTCCAGCCGCTCGTGGTGGGCGCCGGCAATGATGGGCACCTGCCGGAAATCGCCGGTGAAGTTGATGCGCTTCAGTATCTCCTCGGTCTTGACCACGTGGGTCTTGATCTCCTCGCGCTCCTTGGCCGTGAGCGGGCCCGACTTCTTCAATATGGAATCCTTGATGCCGATCTTCCCGTAATCGTGGAGCTGGGAGGCTACGCGGATCACCTCCCTGAGGTCGTTGGGCACTCCCAGCTCACCGCAGATCGCCATGGCGTACTTGGTGACGCGGTCGGAGTGGCCGGCGGTGAGGTTGTCGCGGGCGTCGATGCTCGCCGCGAGGGTGCTGAGGATGGAGCGGAACTGGCGCTCCCGCTCCTCGGTGAGGATGGCGCTGTTGATGGTGACGCCGATCTCGGGCGCGATGCCCATGAGCACGTTGATGTCGCTCTCGAGGAGGGGGCGCTTGCTCTCGAGGTTGTCCACGGCGAGGACGCCGAGGCACTCGTTCTCGTAGAGGATGGGGCAGCAGATGAAGGACTTCGTCCCCATCATCCTGAGGAACTCCAGGCTGTGGGCCGAGAGCTCGCCCTCGATCGACTCGATGTCGTTGATGAGGAAATGCCTTTTCTCGCGGAAGCAGCGGACGAAGACGCCGGTCGACTCGGGCTTGTCGAGATGGAAGCTGGCTTCCCTCGCGGCCTCGATGAGCTCGTCGCTGTACCCGTAGGCGGTCCGGGACACCAGGCTGCGCCGCTCCTCGTCGGCCAATAGGATGATCCCGCGGTCGTATTCGAGCCGCTCGCGCAGTATGTCCATGATCCGGGACAGCATCGTGTCGATCTGGTCCGAGGCCGAGATGACGTGGCCGATCTCGTTGACCATGAGGGCGCGGTTGTAGTTGCGGGTCGAGTCCTCGAAGTACTTCTCCGTCATCGTGCGCAGGCTGTCGATGGCCGAGTTGAGCTCGCGCTTCTCGAAGTGATCGCTGAGGAAGGACAGGGCGAAAAGGAGGACCGCCGAGACGCCCGCGAGGTTGAACAGGGCGGCAGCCCCCGCCGCCAGGCCCGTGGCCGGGAGGCCGAGGACGATGACGCCGGCCAGCACGTTGCGCGCCGCCTTCCAGGCGGCGGCGCTCGAGCGCCTCCAGGAGATGCGGTATCTGCACACCTTCCCGCCGTGGAACATGCACTCGGGGTGCTCGATCTTGGGCATCCGGTAGTTGAAGCCGGAGACGATGGCCTCGAAGTAGCCCATCCTGTTCTCGCACTGGTAGGGCTTCTCCGAGACGCCGGGGGCGGCGCGCACGGTGAGCTCGATCTCGGTCGGCCCGAGCCTCGTGGACTCGTACACCGAGGAGCGCGTCAAATTCGACGCGAGCTTGCCGATGGTCTCGAAGACCCTGGCCGGCCCAGCGAGGCCGAGGACGTAGCGGGAGATCTCGCCGAAGCTCTCGGGCGAGGCGTTGAATCGGCCGGCCTCGCGCGCGAGGCCGGTCTTCCCGGTGAGGAGCTCGAGGCGCTCGTAGAAGCGGTCGACCTGGGCCTGCGTGAACCAATGGCCCTCGTCCTCGACCTCGTAGGGCTTCATGCCGGCGTAGTCGAGCAAGGCGGGGATGTCTATGCCGCCGTAGCTTTGCCTGATGAGGCTCAGGTAAGTGACGATTATCTTGCTGTTATAGAGCGCGGGCGCTTCTTCAGGCTTCTGCATGCATTTCTCCGCCACAGGTCGGTCTTCCGAAGGTCCTCGCGATCGAGGCGAAGTACGCGTCGCCTCGCTCGGTGTCCAGGACCCAGAGCAGGTACTCTTTTTCATAGGCCACGCCCCGATCGTCCAGGTAGGACACCGGGTACGCGAGGAGGGGCGCGTTCTCGGCGGAGTGGCGGCGCAAGACGGTCTTGATGCCCAGGAACAGCGCGCTCGGATCGAGGGCCGGATCCAGGACTACGGCGTGCACGCAGTTCGTGAGGTTGGAGAGGTTGAGCCCGACGTCCGAGAGGGAGAGGATCAGGAGGGCCGTCAGCCTCTCCCCCTGCCTCATGCAGTAGGCCGCGCGCTCCCGCCTGAAGCCCTGGCGCGCGTACTCGGCGGAGAGCTCGCGGTCGGCCTCCTCCTCGTCGCCCTCCGCGAGCCCGAGGGCCTCGAACATGAGGCCGCCGGAGGCGCCTTTATAGAAGCGCCTGGCCTCGGCGAGGTCCTCGCGCCGGGCCGGGAAGAGGAGGAAGGAGGGGGATTCGTCCTTCGGTTCGGGGATCTGGCTAAGGTAGGCGAAGGCGTCGAGCGAAGCCTTGCTCTGATCCCCGATATCATGCACGGCGCCGCCGAAGACGCGGCTCGGAAAGCGGTTCTCCCTGCGGTAGTAGCCCATGAGGTAGTCGATATGGGCCGAAGGGTGGTGGTAGAAGTCGTTGGCGAAGCGCTGGACCTCCTCCATGACGTGCACGCCCGCCAGGCCGTAGCCGCTTTGCGAGGCGGCGTGGTGGTGGATGATCCAGGAGCTCGGGTAGAAGCGGAGCATGGACATATGGCCGAAGAGCTGGCCCTTGTCCTGGAAGAGGAAATGCCGGGCGATGGAGGGGCTCTCGAGGTAGAGCTTCTCGTAGGTCCGCTTGAACTCCTCCTTGCGCGACTCGATCGACTTGTATTTCGAGGGGTAGATGAAGCTCGACTCGAAGAAGAGCCGCCAGAGCTCCTCCATGTCGACCTTCCCGCAGACCTTGAGCCTTCCGTCGAGGGACTGGTGGATGAAGGCCGAGAGGCGGACCTGGTCGGCCGCCGCCATGTCCAGGAACACGAGGCCGCAGCGGGCCGTGCAATGCCCCTCCTCGCGATTCGCGACGTTCCGATAGAGGACCTGGGCCCGGCACTCGAAGACGACGCAATTGGCGATCTCGATGGAGACCCGCGGGACGATCATGCCGGGCAGGAGGACGGAGCGCTCGAAGAATTCCTCGACGCAGATCCCGGCGCCCGAGATATCCTCGGCCTGGAGGCAGACCTGCTTGCCGGTGAAGGGATGCTCGAAGCGAGCGACGGGCGCCGGCCTGAGTACCTGCCGCTGGCCGCGGAATTCCCTGGACCTGTAGCGCTTGATGGAGCTCGAGCCGGGCGCCAGCACGAGCTCCCGCCCCGCCTCGCCCCTGCCCATCCGGGTTACGACGCAGTCCCCCGAGTACAGCAGCGCCCCGCCCTTCGAGAACATGGCGGTGACGGGGCGCTCGGCGTTGATCCAGCGCAGCGAGCCTGACGGCGGGCGGGAGAGGGCGAGGCGGAAGGACTCCGCGTTGAAATCCAGGAGCTCGCCCTCGAAGGCCATCCCGTCCTGGAGGATCCCGGCCGCGACGCCTTCGCAGGGATGGCGGTCCATGGCGCGGAGCCCCTTCTCGTAGCCGGACTCCGGGATGAGGAGCTCGATCCCCTCCGAGTCGAGGCGGGAGAGCTCCGCCTTGACGACGACGTGGCTGCTCCCGTCGCTCAGGAGGATGCTCTCGAGCTCGTAGTCGGCGATGCGGCGCGGCGGGGGGGAGGCCCAGCGGCAGGCGAGGGACTCGTCGACGCAGGGAAGGGGAAAGGCCCGGCAGGAAATGCGGTCGCCCGACTCTCGATGCCGGAAGAATACGTGGATCGCCCCTTCGCGGAAGTTGATGAGGTTGAGGAGGTTGAGGAGGTCCCGGCGCCTGACCCGCTTGCCCGCCTCCGCCTGGGCGGAGGGCCGGCGAGGCCCCTCCGGGTCAAGGGCGGGGGCGGGGACGAGCTTCAAGTCGTCGTCATGCATCGAAGGCGCTCCCGGGGGCCGTCGCGCGCGGCCCCTGCGAGGACGAGCTCGCCGAGCCCGCGCGGCCTTGCCTCGGGCACCTGGCGCATATCCGGCTCGTCCGCTTACTAGATTCTCGTCCGACCGTCCTGGAATCCCTCCTAGATTGCTCTTACGAGAACGGAGCTGTCAAGATAAATAACGCCGTCGCCGCCGCGATAGACGACATGCCCGCGCGGCCCCCGGCCAAGGGCTCTATTCTCTCCATATCCTGGAGGCGGGCCCTGGGGCCGGCGGCTTCGGGCATCGCGCGGGCCGGATTGACAGCCGCCGGCCGCGCCGCGCACAATGCCTCCTCTTGAGCCGAGCCGCCCGCCCCGCCGCCATCTTCGTCGGCCTTTCCTCGTTCCAGGCCCTCGCTATGTTCCGGCGGGGCATCTTCTACACCTTCCTCGGGGTCTACCTCCGCTCCTACCTCGGCATGAGCGTCACGGAGACCACCCTCTTCGAGACCCTGCCGATGATCCTCAACATCCTCTTCCAGACCTTCGTCTGGGGGAGGATCACCGACCGGCTCCAGCTCAGGCGCAGCCTCATCGTCGCGGGCGAGCTCCTGGCGAGCGTCGGCCACCTGGCCCTGTGGTACCTCCACGCGCGGAGCCCCGATCCCCGGGCCGCGGGCTGGGCCATCATCTGGGGCCTGACGGTCATCGAGATCTTCTGGTCCATGTCCAACATCGGCTGGAGCGCCTTCATCTCGGACGCCTACGGTCCCGCGGAGCGCAACGCGATCCAGGGCAAGCTCGCGAGCGTGGGCGGGGCGGGCAGGATGCTCGGGATCGTGATCGGGGGCCTTCTGTACGACGGCATGGGCAAGGCCTATCCCGGCTGGGGCTTCCAGGCCGGGGGCATCTTCTTCGCCTCGGCCGCCGCGATGTGCGTCTCCGTCATCCCCCTCCTCTTCATCCCCGAGGGAGGGGTCGGCTTCCGGCCCGAGGAGGCTCCCGGCGCGGGCGCGGAGGCGGATGCCCGGGCCGGCGGGAGGGCCTCGGGCCCCGGCGAGCTCCGCGTCTTCGCGGTCTTCCTCGTCGCGATGCTCCTCATCAACTCGGGCACCAACTCCCTGGCCACCTTCAAGGCCCAGTACCTCGACCTCCCCGAGGGCTTCGCCGCCTCGGCGAGGACCATCAGCCTCGTGATGGACGTCGAGTCGGGCTCCCTCATCCTCGTCGGCTTCTTCCTGGGCGCCTTGGGCGGCGCGATGGGCATCCCCGCCCTCCTCGTCGCCGGCACCCTCGCGGGGGCGGCCTCCCTCCTCCTCTACGCCCTCGCGCCGAGCATAGGGCTCATCTACCTCGCCTCGGCCTTCAAGGGCCTGTCGGACGGCTGCGTCTCCTCGTCGTCCTACGCCTACGCCTCGACCCTCATCCCGCCCGAGAAGCGCGGACGCTACTTCGCGGCCTACAACGCGACCTTCATGCTGAGCTGGGGCACCTCCGCCACCCTGGTCACCGGGCCCCTCATCGACGGCCTCGTCCGGGCTGGCCGGCCGGCGGCCTTCGCCTACCGCGCGGGTATCCTCTCCTCGGTGGCCATCATGCTCCTCGGCCTCGGCCTCCTCGGCCTCCTCTTGCGGACCAGGCCGGCGCGCCGAGGGGCCGCGGCCGGGCCATCGGCCTAGGGGCTAGGGCCCGAGGAGGCGCTTGAGCGCGGCCGGGTCGAGGCGGAAGGGGCTACCCTCGCCCTGGCAGAAGTGGTGCTCGCGCAGGAGGTGGAGGGAGAGCTCGGAGAAGACGAGCCGCTCCCCGCCCTCCAGGGCCTCCACGCTGACCGAATTCTTATGGTAGAAGCCGTCGCGCCAGGGGCAGGGCAGGCGCCCCCGCGACTCCTCGCTGCGCACGAGCCACCGTCCCTCCACGGTAACGGGCTCGCCGAGGCCCGCCTCGCCCTTCCTCGCCAGCTCGGCCAGGCGGTCGGCGGCGGCCCCCAGGTCCAGGCCGAGGGCGGCGGCGGCCTCCTCGTCGGCGGCGACGATGTCAGCCAACGCGCGCTCGTCCGATCCGAGGAACCCGCGCGCGGTGATCGCTCCCGGCGCCATGCCGGCGGCGGCGGCCCGGTCCCTTTCGCTCATCTTCATGGCTGCCTCCAGCTCTCCCCTCAGGCGAACTTGTCGAAGAAGATGTCCTCCGCGGCCATGCCGGCGGCGGTCATGACCTTGACGCAGGCGTCGATCATGCCGGGGCTCCCGCAGAGGTAGCCCTCCCGCGCCCCGGGCGGCAGCCGCTCCTTGAGGTAGCGCGCGAGGACCTCGGTGACGATGCCGGTCTCGCCGGCCCAGCCGTCCTCGGGCTTGGGCTCGGAGAGGGCGGGCACGAAGTGGAAGCGGGGCAGGCGGCGCTCGAGCTCGGCCAGCTCCTCGAGGTAGAATGCGTCGCGGCCGGAGCGGGCCCCGAAGAAGTACCAGATCTCCTTGTCCGGATGGGCCCCGGTCTCGGCGATGTGGTAGAGGATGCTCTTGAAGGGCGCCATGCCCGAGCCGCCGGCGACGCAGACCATGGTCGCGGGGCCCGGGCGCACCTTGAAGTCGCCGAAGGGCCCGACGGCCTCGACCGCGTCGCCCTCCTTGAGGTGCTTGTGCACCCAGGTCGTGGCTATGCCCCCCGGCACGAGGCGCACGAGGAGCTCGATGTGGCCGGAGTCCGAGGGCCGCGAGGACATCGAGTAGGCGCGCTGGGTCGACTCCTTGTAGTCGCCGTAGGGAGGCACCACGAGCTGGGCGTACTGCCCCGGCTCGAAGGAGATGCCCCCCGCCGGCTCCTCGATCCGGAGGTAGAGCTCCTTGATATCGTAGGTCAGGTCGCGGATCCGCTCGACGGTGGTCCTGAACTTCTTTATGTTGAAGAGGTACTCGGGCAGCTCGATCGCGATGTCCTTCTTGACCTTGACCTGGCAGCCGAGGCGCAGGTTGCGCGAAACCTCCTCCGGCGTCAGGTAGGGCGTCTCGGTGGGCAGGTGGGGCCCGACGTCGGAGAGGACGCGGACCTTGCAGGCGCCGCAGGAGCCGCGGCCGCCGCAGGCCGAGGGCAGGAAGACGCCCTCGCCGGCGAGGGCGCCCAGGAGGGGCGAGCCGCCCTTGACGGTATAGCGGCGCTTGCCGCCGTTCACGTCGATCGTCACCTCCCCGTAGTCGTTGAGGAGGCGGTCGGCGACCGCGATGACCAGGGCGAGGGCCGCGGCTATGCCCGCGGTGAGGGCGGGGCCGATAAGGAGAGGATGCATCCGGGCCTCCTACTGGACGTTGACCATGCCGGAGAAGCCGATGAAGGCCATGGCCATGAAGCCGATGGTGACGAGGGTGATGCCCGCGCCCTTGAGCCCCGCCGGCACCGGGGCCGCGTCCACCTTCTTGCGGATCGAGGACAGGAGGGCGATCGCGAGCCACCAGCCGGCCCCGCTGCCCAGGCCGAATGCCGCGGCCTGGAGGAAGCCGTAGTTCCGGATCTGCATGAAGAGGATCGCGCCCAGGATGGCGCAGTTCACGGTGATGAGGGGGAGGAAGATCCCCAGCGAGAGGTAGAGGGCCGGCGACACCCGGTCGATGACCATCTCGAGGACCTGGACGATGGCCGCGATCACGATGATGAAGATGATGAAGGAGAGGTAGCCGATCCCGGCCGGCTCGATGACGAGCTTGAGCACGGCCCAGGAGGCGATCATGGTGATGGCCATGACCACCGTGACGGCCAGCCCCAGGCCCGAGGAGGACTTCTGGTCCTTCGAGATGGAGATGAAGGAGCACATGCCCAGGAAGTTGGACAGGAGGATGTTGTTCGTGAAGATCGAGGCGACGAGGAGGGTGAGGGGGTGGATCTCGGGGCTCATCTCTTGCCTCCCTTCATGCGCTCCTGCAGCGTCTTGAGGCCCCACATGGCCATGGCCAGGAGGAAGAAGGCGCTCGGCGCCATGATCATGATGGTCCAGCTCGTCCAGCGGGGCCCGAGGAGGGGGACGCCCGCGAAGCTGCCGAAGCCGAAGAGCTCCCGCACGACGGCGATGGCCACGAGGACGGCCATGTAGCCCAGGCCGCTCGTCAGGCCGTCCCAGAAGGAGAGGGCCGGCGGGTTCGAGCGGGCGAAGGCCT
Source organism: Spirochaetota bacterium (assembly GCA_022711355.1). Lineage (GTDB taxonomy): Bacteria > Spirochaetota > Spirochaetia > Treponematales > Rectinemataceae > JAKLFE01. Next base: position 12,788 of record JAKLFE010000047.1, read on the forward strand.
CGGCCCGGCCCATGATGATGCAGTTCGTGATGATGAGGCCCACGTAGGGCCCGAGGGAGCGGGAGACCTCGGGGAGGTAGGCCCGCAGGACGATGTCGATGATGATGACGTAGAAGGAGATCACGAGGACCTGCACGATCATCCTGACCTTGGCGGGTATGGCCTTGTTCATCGCCGAGAGGGTGGCGCTCGAGAAGGCCGTGGCCAGGCTCACCCCCGTCGTCATGATGAGGGTGTTCGAGAGGTTGTTCGTCACCGCCAGGGTCGAGCAGATGCCCAGGACCTGGACGAAGACCGGGTTGTTCCACCACAGGTTGTCGACGAGTATCGAGGCGGCCGCGCCGCGCTTCTTCGCAGGGCTCATCTGAGCTTCCCTCCGTCCCGCAGGGCCTCGAACGAGGCGAGGCCCGCGTTCACGATGCGCTCGACGGCCGCGCTCGTGAGCGTGGCGCCCGTCACCGCGTCGAGCTCGCCGTTCCCGGGATCGGGATCCCCCGACCCGCTCCCCTGCCTAACCCGGATCCTCCCGCCCGAGAGGGCCTCGCCGCGGAACTGGGCCGTGAACCAGGCCTCGCCGATGCGGCCGCCGAGGCCCGGGGTCTCGTTCTGCGAGACCAGCTCGAGGCCGACGATCCTCGATACCTGCGCGTCCACGGCGAGGACGGCGGAGATCCCGCCCCAGAGCCCCGGGCCCGAGACGGAGGCCGCGTAGGCGGCCGTCTCGCCCGCGCCCAGGCGGTAGAGGGGCGAGGCCCGGCCGGGGGTCCCGGCCTCGGGGCGGATCTCCGCGACGAGCCGGAGGTAGGCCTCGTCCGCCGACTCTCCCGGGCCGGGCTCGGCGCCGAGGGCCGCGAGGATGGCCCTGCGCTCGGCCAGGCGCTGGTTCGCGGCGACTCGATCCTTGGTCAGCTCGTTGGCGAGGGCGAGGAAGAAGACGAAGGCCGCGCAGACGACGAAGGTGAAGCCGACGGTGTAGGCGATCGAGTCTTTCTTCATGGCTTGGCCTCCGGGGCGGGGGCGGCGGCCGGCGCGCGCGAGTCCCGGGCGGCGCGCCGCCTCTCGGCTGCGGCCGCGGCGTCGTCGAGGAGGCTGGCCGCGGAGTTGCCCAGGAGGACGGCGAAGCTCGTCCCCTCGGGGAAGAGGGAGAAGGTCCTGATGAGGATGACGCAGCAGCCGATCAGGGCGCCGTAGAGCCACTGGGCCGCCGGCTTCTTGGGGGCGCTCACGGGATCGGTCGCCATGAACACGGCGACGAAGAGGAAGGAGCCGGCGAGGAGGGACTCGAGGGGCAGGGCCTTCGCGACCCCGAGGGCGAGGAGGAGGGCGGCGAAGGAGGCGCCGGAAACGAGGGTGGAGAGCATGAGCCGGTACGAGGCGGTCTTGGTCGCGAGGAGGTAGATCCCGGCCAAGGCGATGAGGAGGGCTGAGCTCTCGCCGAGGGCGCCCGCCCTGAGGCCAAGGATGAGGTCGCCCAGGCCCCGGCCCTCGCCGCCGCGCATGAGGACGAGGGGGGTGGCGCCGCCCACCGCGTCGACGGCGGTCCCGAAGGCGCCGGGGGAGAGGAAGCCGGATTGCATCGCCGCGACGAAGGAGATGTAGACGAAGAGCCGCCCGGCGATCGCGGGATTGAAGACGTTCCGGCCGAAGCCCCCGTAGACCTCCTTGGCCATGAAGACCGCGAAGGCCGCGCCGACCGCGACGATCCACAGGGGCACGGTCGGGGGCATCGAGAGGGCGAGGAGGGCGCCGGTGACGAGGACCGCCTCGCTCGGCTTCTTCCCCCGCTTCCGCTCGAAGAGGAGCTCGACCCCCGCCCCGACGAGGAGGGAGACGGCGAGGATCGCGATGGATCGCGGACCGTAGAGGTAGATCGAGAAGAGGAAGAGGGGAGCCAGCGACGCGAGCACGCGGCGCATGACCGGCTGCTTCTGGAACATGTCGGCCTCCTCGGAGGGATAGTATAAACGGAACTCGCCGGGAATGCAAAAGGAAGAGAAGCGGATCCGGGGCTAGACCGTGAAGCGGCCGATCGAGCCCTCCATGCGGTGGATGGTCGAGCGGGTGTCCCCGGCCATCCGCTCCACGGTCCCGATGTTGGCCTCGATGCCGGCCGCGCCCTCGGCCATCGCCTCCACCCTGGACTTGACCTCGAAGGCCGAGCTCCTGAGCCGCTCCATCTCCTCGAGGATGGCCCGGTTGCCCGCGCTCATCTCGGAGGAGCCCGACTTGACCTGCGAGGTGATGTCGTTCATCTCGCGCAGGGCCTCGAGAATCTGCCGCGAGCCCTCGGCCTGCTCATCCATAGCGCTGGAGACCTGCCGGACGATGGTGTCCGTGCTCGCAATCTTCCGGGCCACCGCGGTGAAGGCCGCCTCCGTGGCCTTGGAGTCCTGGACGATGGCGCCGATCGCCCCCATGATGAGCTCGAGCTCCCGGCCGATGGTCTTCGACTGCTCGGCCGCGGTCTCCGAGAGCTTGCGTATCTCGTCGGCCACGACCGCGAAGCCCTTGCCCGCCTCGCCGGCGTGGGCGGCCTCGATGGCGGCGTTCATCGCCAGGAGGTTCGTGCTCGAGGCGATCGAGGCGATGGCCTCGTTGGCCTCGAGGAGGGACTGGGATTGTGCCGCTATCTGGGCGACCCGCTCCGCCGCCCGCTCGAGGGTGGTCTTGCCCTCGTCGGAGGAGGTCGCCAGGCCCGCGAACTCCTGGGTCATGGCCGCGACGGAGGAGCTGACCGAGCCGATGTTGCCCACCATCTCCTCGATCGCCGCCGAGGCCTCGGTGATGCTGGCCGCCTGGCTCGAGATGAGCGAGTCCAGGCTCTCGATGTTCCTCGCGATCTGCCCGACGGCGCTGGCCGTCTCCTCCACGCCGGCTGCCTGGTCCACGCCCGCGTCGCGCACCGCGCCGATGTCGGCGCCCATGCGGTCCATGGCCTCGGCCGCGCCCGCGACGCTCTCGCCCAGGGAATCCCCGATCAAGGAAAGGTCGGCCTGGGCTTGCTTGAGGCTCGACACGATCTCGCGGAGCTTGGCGAGGAAGGTGTTGAAGTCGCGGACGAGGTCGCCGATCTCGTCGTTGCCGTCGTGGACGACGCTCTGCGCGAGATCGGCCTCGCCCTCGGCGAGGGCCCGGAAGCGGGCGCCGGTGCGCCTGATCGGCGAGGCTATGGCCCTCGCGAGCCGGATCGCCGCCCCGATCGACAGGAGGATGCCGGCGAGGAGGGCGAGGAAGAGGATCCTGCGGACCTCGGCCACCGAGGCGAAGGCCTCCTCGCTCATCTGGCTGATCCCGAGCCGCCATCCGGGGCTGCCCGGCACCGGCTCGTAGAAGCTGACGAAGCTCCGCCCGTCGGGCTGGGTCCAGGTCCCGGAGCCCCGCTCGGACTCCAGCATTCGCCGGCCGAGCTCCGCTAGGCCCCGGTACCCCGCGGCGTCCGACTCGAGCAGGTGGAGGGACATCACCGCGGTCTGGTCGGGGTGAGCGATGACGAGGCCCTCGCCGTCGGCCAGCCAGCCGTAGCCCGACTTCCCGATCTCGATGGAGGCGACGATCGCGGACAAGCTCTCGAGCTTGACCTGGAAGCCGAGGAGGCCGAGGCGGGAGCCGGAGGGGGAGTCGACCGCCTGGGCGAAGACTACGATGGGCAGGCCGAGGGTCTTCGAGAGCGCGGGAGCCCCGATGGCGAAGCTGGCCTTCTTCGTCATGATCGCGGCGAAGTAGTCGCGGTCGGAGACGGTCGCCGCCGCCCCCGCCGAGGTGAGGATCGCCCCATCCGGCCAGGCGAAGAAGAAGCCCACGGCCTCGGGCGGCAGGAGGGAGGAGCGGGAGCCCAGGAAGGCGGCGACCGCCCGGCGATCCTCGGCGGCGAGCTCCGCGGAGGAGGCGAAGGCGGCGAGCTGGTAGCGTATCTTCTCGATGAGCTGGCCCATCTGGGCCGCTCGTCCCGAGACGATCTGCCCGTCGCTCGCGTAGACGAGCCGCTCGATGGCCCGGCGCTGGAAGAAGCCGAGGACGAGCATGGTCGAGACCTGGATGGCGATCACCATGGCGCCCACGGCGGCGATGATCCTGAACGCGAGGGGTACGCGCCCTTTCATCCCCTAACCATAGGAGGCGGGCGAGGGAAAAGCAAATTCCCTTCGGCCGCGCCGGCGGGCTTACACCGTGAAGCGGCCGATAGCCTCCTCCATGCGCTCGATCGTGTCCTTCGTGCCGTGGGTGGTTTCCGAGACCGCCCGGAGGTTGCCGTCGATCCGGAGGGCCTCGGCGGCCATCTCCTCGACGCGCTCCCGCACCGAGGCGGCGCTGTCCCGGAGCCGGGCCATCTCCTCGAGGACGGCCGCGTTGCCCTGGCTCATCTCGGAGGATCCCTGCCTGACCTGGGAGCTGATGTCGTTCATCTCGCGCAGGGCCTCGAGGATCTGCTTCGAGCCCTCCTCCTGCTCGGCCATGGCGCGGGTGAGCTCCCGGACCAGGGAGTCGGTGCTCGCGATCCGGTCCGCGACCTGGGCGAAGGAGGACTCGGAGTCGCGCGACGAGGCGACGATCTCGTCGATGGCCCGCTGCACGAAGACGAGCTCGGCCCCGATGGTCTTCGACTGCTCGGAGGAGGTCTCGGCAAGCCTCCGGATCTCGTCGGCCACGACGGAGAAGCCCTTGCCGGCCTCGCCGGCGTGGGCCGCCTCGATGGCGGCGTTCATGGCCAGGAGGTTCGTGTTGGAGGCGATGCTCGCGATGACCTCGTTGGCCTCGAGGAGGCTCCTCGACCGGTCGGCGACCTGGCCGGCCCGCTCGCTCGCCTCGGCCAGCTTGGCCTTCCCGGCCTCGGCGTCGGCGGCCAGGAGCCCGAAGGCCCCCGCCATCTTGCCGACGGCCCCCGTGACCGAGCCGATGTTGCCGATCATCTGCTCGATCGAGGCCGAGGCCTCGGCGACGCTCGCGGCCTGGCTCGCGATCAGGCCGTCGAGCGAGGAGATGTTCCGCGCGATCTGGCTCACGGCGCTCGAGGACTCCTCCACGCCCGAGGCCTGCTCGAGGCCGCTCTCCTTGACCGCCTCGATGCCGCGATCGAGGCGCTCGACCGCATCGGCGGCGCCGCCCACGCTCGAGCCGAGCTCCGCGCCGATCCTCGAGAGCTCGACCTGGGCGGCCTTCAGGCTCACGACGATCTCGCGCAGCTTCCCGATGAAGGAGTTGAAGCTCTCCACGAGCAGGCCGATCTCGTCGCGCCGCTGTATGCCGATCCGCCTCGTGAGGTCGGCCTCGCCGGCCGCGAGCTCGCGGAAGGCCGCGCCGGCCGCGGCGAGCGGCCGCGAGACCGAGCCCGCGATCAGGAAGGAGATGGCCACGGTGACGGCCAGGCCGATCGCGAGCACGATGGCCAGGAGGAGGGAGATCGACCGGGCCACGGCCCGGGACTCGCCGAGCTCCTGGTCGACGGCCAGGACCCAGGGCGAATCGGCCACGGCGCAGAAGTAGCTGACGTAGCGCAGGCCCTCGGGGCTCGTCCACTCGCCCGTCCCCCCCTCCTCGGCCCTCATCCGCTCCCCGAGGGCGGAGAGCCCCTCGTAGCCCGCGTCGTCGGCCTTGGCCACGTCGAGCTGCATCACGAGGCTCGGCTGGGGATGGGCGATCACGAGGCCGCCCTTGGTCAGTATCCAGCCGTAGCCCGTCTCGCCGACCCGCACGGCCTCGATCCTCGTCGAGAGCTCCCCGAGCTTGAGCTGCAGGCCCATGACGAGGGCGACCTTACCGTCCGGCGACTTGACCGAGCGGGCCACGACGATGGCCGGCACCTTGAGCGTCGGCGACTCCTCGGGGTCGGAGACGTAGGTCTCGGCCTCCCCCGCGACGAGGGCCTTGAAGTAGGCCCGGTCCGAGACGTCGAAGGAGGGATTGCTCGCCGAGAAGGCGCTCCCGTCCGGCCAGGCGACGAAGGCGTCGGAAGCCTCGGAGGAGAAGGCGATCCGGAGCGAGCGGATGGCCTCCTTCACGACCTCGCGGTCGTGGGAGGAGAACTCCGGCCGGGAAGAGGCGACGCTCAGCTGCCAGCGCAGCTTGTCGAGCTTCTCCCCGAAACGGTCGGCGAGGAAGGCGGCCGAGCGGGATCCGTCCTCGCGGACGATATCGCCGACCTCCCGGCCGAGCCGCGCCCCGAGGAGGAAGAAGATCGAGCCGAGGAGGGCCGCGGTATAGACAATGAGGGTCAGGCTGATCCGGGTCGCCAAGCTGCTGCCGAGCCGTTTCATATTGGCAACGATACCACAACTACCGCGAAGCCGCAACGAAAGATTTAGTTGCGGTTAGCATTGTATATTTACACTATCTCACAACAGTATCGCTTACTACGGCAAAAACCGGCCCTGGCGGGCCGGTAGGTAGAATCAGAAGGGGCCGTAGCACAGAAAGCAGCGGACCTGCCCAGCTCAAGGGCGCGGGGCCGCCAACAGGCTTCGAGGCAGCCGGCACCCGATTGGAAGGGTGGGGCGCGGGGCAGCGCGACGAGAATCGCGATCTAGTGAGCGATTCAAGGTGCGCTGAACCTTCCCAAGGCTCCCCTCCCCGCACTACCAGCTGCGCGCTACAAGGTTCGAGGCGGCTTGCAGCGCTTTCAACCTCGGTAGCACAGAACCGGGCAGCGCGCGGCCGCGACCTCGTCCAGGCGGCCGACGGGAGTGCTGCTGGGCGCCGCGTGGAGGAGCTCGGGGCTCGTCCGCGCCTCCTGGGCAATCGCGCGCATGACGCGGGCGAACTCGTCGAGGCTCTCCTTGTCCTCCGTCTCCGTGGGCTCGACCATGAGGGCCTCGGGGACGATGAGGGGGAAGTAGATCGTGGGCGGATGGATCCCGTAGTCGATGAGGCGCTTGGCTATGTCCAGGGTGTGGATGCCCTCGGCTATGTCGCCCATCGCGACGAACTCGTGCATGCAGCGCCGCCCGTACTTCACCGGGAAGTCCTTCTCGACCAGGGCCTTGAGGTAGTTCGCGTTGAGCACCGCGTTCTCCGCGACGCGGCGGAGGCCCTCGGCGCCGAGCATGCGCACGTAGGCGTAGGCCCGCACGAGGACGCCGAAGTTGCCGTAGAAGGTCTTCATGCGGCCGATGGAGGAGCGCGGCATCTCGAGGGCGAAGGCCTTGCCCCGCATCGTCGCGATCGGGCCGGGCAGGTAGGGGGCCAGGGCCGCGCCGGCGCCGACCATGCCGGCGCCGGGTCCGCCGCCGCCGTGGGGCGTCGAGAAGGTCTTGTGCAGGTTGAAGTGCATGACGTCGATGCCCGACTTCCCCGGCTTGAAGACGCCCGTGAGGGCGTTCATGTTCGCGCCGTCGCCGTAGACGAGGCCTCCGGCCGCGTGGACCAGGCGGGCGATCTCCTCGATGTTGCGCTCGAAGAGGCCCAGGGTGTTCGGGTTGGTGATCATGATGCCGGCGACGTCGTCGCCCAGCGCGGCCTTCAGGGCCTCCATGTCCACGCCGCCTTCGGCGTTCGAGCTGATCGTCACGGTCTCGAGGCCGGCCATCGTGCAGGAGGCGGGGTTGGTGCCGTGGGCCGAGTCGGGGATGAGGATCTTCCTGCGCTTCGCGTCGCCGCGCGCCAGGTGGTAGGCGCGGATCATGAAGACCCCCGCGAGCTCGCCATGGGCCCCGGCCGCGGGCTGGAGGCTCACGGCCTCGAAGCCCCCGATCTCGGCGAGGTAGGACTGGAGCTTGTAGATGAGCTCGAGGGCGCCCTGGCTCCCCTCGTCGCCGACGAGGGGATGGACTTCCGTCCAGCCGGGCATGGCCGCGGCGACCTCGTTGGCCTTGGGGTTGTACTTCATAGTGCAGGAGCCCAAGGGGTAGAAGTGCGTGTCGATGGAGAAGTTCTTCTGGGAAAGGCGGGTGAAGTGCCGCACGACCGTGAGCTCGTCGAGGGCGGGCAGGGCCGCCCCCCCGGCGCGCTCGAGACCCGAGGGCAGGGGATAGGAGGGCGTGTCGCCCTTGGGCAGGGAGACCGCGCAGCGGCCCGGGGAGGAGAGCTCGAAGACGGTGGCTTCGGGTCGGAGGTTCATTTGGCCGCCTCCTTGAGGGACTGGGCGAGGAGCTCGATCTGGGAACGGGTGCTCTTCTCGGTGACGCAGACCAGGAGCTCGTTCTTCCGCTCGGGGTAGTAGCGCGACAGGGGCAGGCCGGGCAGGACCGAGCGAGGGGCCAGCTTGCCGTAGAGCTCCTCGGCGGGGCGGGGCGTGGCGACGAGGAACTCCTTGAAGAAGCTCTTGTTCTCGACGCGGAAGCCGGGCAGCTTGCCGATGAGCTCGGCGGCGAAGTGGGCCTTGTCGTAGCAGAGCCTGGCCGCGGCGGGCAGGCCGCACTCGCCCATGGCCGCCATGTACACGCAGGCGCGCAGCATGACCAGGCCCTGGTTCGAGCAGATGTTGGAGACGGCCTTCTCGCGGCGGATGTGCTGCTCGCGGGCGGAGAGGGTGAGGACGTATCCCTTGCGGCCCTCGCGGTCGTGGGCCTCGCCGACGATGCGGCCGGGCATCTTGCGCACGAGCTTGGCGGTGGCGCCGAGCATGCCGAGGTAGGGGCCGCCGAAGCTCACAGGGTTGCCGAGGGCCTGGCCCTCGGCCGCCACGATGTCGGCGCCCATGGAGCCTGGGCTCTTGAGGAGGGAGCACATGATCGGGTCGGCCTGGACGATGAGGAGGGCGCCGGCGGCGTGGGCCTTCTCGGCCGCCGCGGAGAGGTCGCGGAGCTCGCCCTCGAACTCGGGGTAGGCCGCCACGAGGGCGAAGGCGTCGGCTCCCACGGGGACGGCGGCCGGGTCGCCGCGGTACTCCTCGACCTGGACGGGGAAGGCGGCCAGGTAGGTCCGCACGACGGCCTTGTACTCGGGGTGGAGGGCGGCGGGAAGGAGGACCTTGCCGCGCCCGCTCGCGTTGTGGTAGGCCATGAGGACTGCCTCGGCCAGGGCCGTGGCCCCGTCGTAGTGGGAGGCGTTCACCACCTCCATGCCCAGGAGGGAGGCGGCCATGCTCTGGTACTCGAAGATGGCCTGGAGCGTCCCCTGCGAGACCTCGGGCTGGTAGGGCGTGTAGGCGGTGAGGAACTCGCCGCGGGACGCGATGGCCGAAACCAGGGAGGGGATGAAGTGGTCGTAGGCCCCGGCGCCGAGGAAGGAGGCGGAGGCGGCGGAGCTCCGGTTCCGCGCGGCCATGGCCTCGATCTCGCGGAGGACCTCGAGCTCGGAGAGCGGCTCGGGCAGGTCGAGCTTCGGGAAGCGGCGCGCGGCCGGTATGTCCGCGAAGAGCTCCTCGATGCCCTTCGCGCCGACGGCCGCGAGCATCGCGGCGCGGTCGGCGCCGGAATTGGCGACGAAGGGCACGGCCTACTCCTTCCCGGCTTCTTTCTCGTAGGCGGCCGCGTCCAGGAGGGCGTTCCACTCGGCGGGGTCGGTCGGGGCGACGCGGATCATCCAGCCCGAGCCGTAGCAGTCCTTGTTGACCAGGGAGGGATCGCCGGAGAGGGCCTCGTTGGCGGCGACGACCTTGCCGGAGACCGGGGCGTAGAGGTCGCTCGCGGCCTTGACCGACTCGACGACGCCGAAGGCCTCGCCCTTCTTGAGGACCTTGCCCGCGGCGGGCAGCTCGACGAAGACGATGTCGCCGAGCGACTCCTGGGCGTGGTCGGAGATGCCGACCACGATCTCGAAGCCGCCGGAGGCGGCTGCCTCCTTGCGGGCGTACTCGTGGGAGGCCTGGTAGCGGGCGTTCGTATCGATCTTCATGGCTTCGCTCCTTGTAGTGCGCGTTGCGCGATTCCGGCTAGCGCCGGTAGGCGGGGACGTAGAGGGGGCGCTTGACGACGAGCGCGTCCTTGGCCGCGCCGCGGATGAGGACCTTTAGGGCGGTTCCGGCCTTGGCGAGCTCGGGCTTGACGAAGGCGTTGGCCGCGTACTTCTTGACCGTGGGGCAGAACATGCCCGCCACGACCTTGCCGACGACCATGCCTGCGGCGTCGGCCACCTCGTAGCCCTCGCGGGGGACGCCCCCCTCCACCTCGAGGCCGACGAGCTTGCGCGCGGGGCCCGAGGCGATGACCGCCTCGACGGCGGCCTTGCCCACGAAGTCCTTGTCCAGGCCGCAGGCCCACTTGAAGCCCGCTTCGATGGGGTTGATGGAGGCGCTGATCTCGTGGCCGTGGAGGGGCATGCCCGCCTCGAAGCGCAGGGAGTCGCGCGCGGCCAGGCCGATGGGCTTGGTCTCGATGCCGGATGCCCCGCCCCGCTCGATGAGGAGGCTCCACAGGCGCTCGGCCTGGGCGGCGGGGAAGAAGAGCTCGCCCCCGTCCTCGCCCGTGTAGCCGGTGCGGCCGAAGAGGACGGGGATCCCGCCGATCTTCAGGTCGCCCGCGGTGAAGCGCGGGAGCTCGGAGACCTTCCGGTCGGAGACGAGGTCCATGAGCTCGATGGCCCGGGGCCCCTGGACGGCGATCATGTAGGTCGCGTCGGAGCGGTCCTCCACGAAGACCGATTTGGGGAAGGCCTCGGCCCTCGCGTTGAACCACGCGACGTCGACCGCGCGGTTGCCGGCGTTGATGACGATCCACCAGCGGCCGGGCAGGCGGTAGATGAACAGGTCGTCGAGCACGAGCCCCTTCTCGTCGAGGAGGAGGGAGTAGCGCGCGTCCCAGTCCTTCATGTCGAGGACCTTGGCGGAGACCGTGGCCGAGACGAACTCGTCCGCGCCCGGCCCGGAGACGACGAGCTGGCCCATGTGGTCGATGTCGAAGAGGCCTACCGAGCGCCGGCAGATGAGGTGCTCCTCGACGGCGCCTGTCGGGTAGGAGATCGGCATATCGTAGCCGGCGAACGGGGCCATCTTGGCGCCGTGGGCCACATGCCAATCATGAAGAGCGGTGGAATGCATATGAGAGCCTCCTTGGAGCGGTGTAACTCTGCGTGTCCACGGAGTGTAGCAGAGATGGGCCGGGGAGGCAAGGGATGCGGGAAAGCGCGGGCGCCGGGCCGCGCTTCGGCGGATAGGAACGCCGCGAGCTCATCCTGCGTCGCGCAACGCGCACGGCGCTTCGGCCGCGCGGGGCACGGCGGCGCCGCTAGAACGAGTTGCGGGACAGGGGGCGCCCGATGTACACCCCCTCGCCGCCCAGGTAGTCGTGGCGCTCGCCCTCGACGAGGATCTGCACGTCCTGGACGGTCGGGAAGGCGGTCGCCGTGTACACGACCTGCTTGAGCTGCCCCGCGTAGCCCTCGATCCCGTAGTGGTTGTACATGAAGGCCTCGTTGAAGTTGAGGAAGGCGGTCGAGCCCCGGACCTGGGCCCCGAGGAGGGCCGTCCCCTCGGGGACGAGAGAGAGGAGCTTGCGGCGGAGCTCCTCCTCGGTCGGGCCCCGCAGGAGGGCGGCCAGGGCGTCGGCGAGGGGGGAGTCCGAGGCGGGGACGGAGCGCTTGACCTCCTGCCGGACGATCACGCCGTCGTCGTCGATGCGGACGAAGAAGAGGCTGGCCTGGCGGTAGCGCTGGGCCGGGGGCTTCTCGGTCGCCGGGGCGGCGGGGGGCTGCTTCGGCGCCTCGGCCGGCTTCTTCTCGGCACCCTTGGCAACAGGCTTCGAGGCAGCCGGCTTCTCCGGAGCCGCATTCTCCGGGGCCGGCTTCTCGGCAACAGGCTTCGAGGCAGCCGGCTTCCCGGCCGCGGGCTCGGCGGCCGGCAGGGGCTCCTCGACCTTGGGCGCGATCTGGACGGGCGGGGACTGGGGCTTCTCGGCCTCCTTGTCCCGCTGGGTGCGCACGATCTCCCGGAAGTTGGTGCGCTCCAAGGTGGCCTTGATCTTGCCGAGGTTCACGAGGAAGAGGAGGAGGATGACGACGAGGGCGATGAGCCAGAGCAGGCAGCCGGCCTGGCCGCTCAAGCCAGATCCGCTCGAGGAACGTCTTTTTCCCGCCATCGTGCGCCGATACTAGCCGCCGCGTCCGCGGCTCGTCAACCCGAGGCGGCGATCGCGGAGGCTCAGCCGCGGATATCCACGATGTCCCGCTCCGGATCCGGATCGCGGCCCGGCAGGAGGTAGGCGACTCGCCAGGTCTCGGGGTCGTGGAACTGGACGAAGCGCCCCCCGGCGCGGAGGGCGTAGCGGCCCTCGACGGGGCGATGGCCGCCGAACCACCGGGCCCCCGCGGCGGCCTCGCCGCCCGGCCCGCCCTCCCCCGCCCCGTTCCCGGCGAAGAGCCGCGCCAGGCTCAGCTCGACCGAGCCCGGCTCGGCCGCGCCGTTCGCCGTCCAGGTCAGGGCCTCGGCGATCTCGGGCCTCAGACGGTACTCGACGAGCTCCTCCCTCCCGACCGCGAAGGCCGGCTCGGCGTGGCTCGCGGCGAAGCGGTCGCCCAGGGCGAGGAGGGGAAGGCCGAGCTCGAAGCGGCGATAGGCCTCGAGGAGCTCCCGCCCGTAGCGGGCGGCGAACCAGGAGGCGACCATCTCGCCCTCGGCCGCGAATTTGTAGAAGGAGTGGTCGCCCCTGCCCTCCTCGTCGGTCAAGTTGTCATGGTTGCCCTTGAGGCAGTGGAAGACCTTCGGGTAGGCGGCCTTGGCCTCGAGGACGAGGCTGGCGACCGCGAGGCTCAAGCCCATCTCCTCGTCCATGGCGCGGCTCGAGGACCAGAGCGCGAGGTACTCGCGGAGGGCCTCGGCCCAGCGCCGCCGGGCCGCGCCCGCCTCGCTGTGGAAGAGGTCGCCGAGGCAGACCAGCTGGGCCTCGCCCGAGGCCAGGAGCTCGCGCAGCGCGCCCCTCGAGCCCGGCGGCGTCCAGCCCAGGACCGCCTCGAGGAAGGGGGCGCGGGCGTGGAGGTCGGGGACGAGGACGGTCGGCAGGGGGGGCAGGAGGAGGAGGCCGCCGGGCCGCCCGCCTGGGTCCCGGGGCCTGAGGGCCGCGGGCTCGGCCCCTTGCGCCTCGAGGGCCGCGTTGACGAGCCGCGCCAGGGCCTCGCGGGAGGGCGGGACCGGCGCGAGACGGCCTAGTCGCCGGCCGAGGAAGCCCGCTCGAGCCATCGCGCGGCGTCCGCATCCTCGGGATCGAGCTCGAGGGCCGTACGGAAGAAGCCCTCGGCCTCGCCGGGGCGTCCCTGCCTGAGCGCCACCGCGCCGAGGTTGACGATGACCTTCACGTTCTCGGGCTCGAGGCGGAGGGCCCGCTCGAGGGAGCGCCGGGCTTCGGGCAGTCGCCCGAGCTCGAGGAGGCAGATCGAGAGCTCGTTGAGGGCGTCCACCCCCTCGGCCCCGAGCTCGAGGGCCCGCTCGAAGGCCGCGCGGCCCTCCTCCCAGCGGCCGAGCCTCCGCAGGGCCCAGCCGACGAGGAAGTGGCCGTTCCAGACCGCGGGGTGCCGCTCGACGAAGGTCCGCGCCCGCTCGAGCCCCTTCTCCTCCTCGCCCAGGCGGATGAAGTCATAGGCCTCCTTGAAGAGGTTGTCGAGGTAGCCCTGCCGGCCGAGGCGCTCGAGTATCTCCTCGGCCTTGGCCTTCTTCGCGGGATCGTCCGAGATCTCGACGTAGGTCTTGAACAGGGAGGTGGCCCGCTCGAAGTTGCGGCGCCGCATGAAGAAGAAGGCCGCGTTGAAGAAGGCGGGCGGGAAGGGAGGCTCGAGGGCGAGGAGGCGCTTGTAGGCCTCGAAGGCCCGCTCGTCCATCTCCTCGGCGAGGGCCTCGCGGCCGGAGGCGAGATAGGCCTCGGCCCGGTCCTCCGAGATGATGGCCAGGTCGAGGAGGGGCTCGGGGGCCTGGGGGAAGAGGCCGGCCAGGGCGCGGAAGATCTCCTCGGCTATCTCCCACTCCTTGGCCTGGGCCTTGGAGATGCCCGCCTGGGAGAGCTCGACCATGATGCCCGGCCGGACCGCGAGGACGAAGGCGCGGTAGTAGGCCGCCTGCTCGTGGTCGGGCCGCCAGGCGAGGAGGCGGAGCATGCCCGCCACGATGGCCTCGGCGCTCAGGGCCGCGGGATCGAAGGCGCCTTCGGGGGCGCCCGGCCCCGTCTCGACGGGGAGGGGGATGGAGGGGTCGGTCTTGAAGCCGCCCAGGTCCATGGCGAAGGCGGGCGGCAGCTCGATGAAGACGAGGCGGCGGAGGGCCGCCTCGCCGGCGGGGCCGCGGTCGGGGCTGTCCATGTGCGTATCCTTTCTCATTTCTGCGAGGTCGCCGCGGCCGGGGCCGCCCGCGGGGGCGCTCCGCCGGGCGCGCTCGCCCCGGCCGGGGCCGCGGCGGCCGCCTGGGCGGGATCCTCGTTCCGCGCCGGCCTGAGCTGGCTCAGGTAATCGTTGACGTGCATCTTGTAGGACATGGGCACGGTCTGCTCGTCGAAATGGACCGCTATGGCGGTGAGGTCCTTGCGTCCCTCGACCTCCTCGTAGCGGACGATGGAGCCGGGGATCTCGAGGGTCTCCCTCGGCTCGTCCATCTCCACCCTGAGGCTGCAGGCCTTGCCCACGAGGAACTTGGCCAAGCCGACGATGATGACCTTGGCCCCGGAGAAGGAGAGGTCGCGGAGGATGCAGCGGCGCGGCACGCCCTGGACGTAGACGACGCTGTCCTTGGTGACCAGCGCCATGCGGCGCATCGAGTCGGGCGTGAGGAGGATCCGGTCCTCGCGGCGCCGGGTCGAGTTGATATTGGCCTCGAGGAGGCGTCCCATGATCTCGATGTAGTCGTCGGGGGGCTGCTGGGTATAGACCAGGCTCGCGAACTGGAGGTCTCCCCCGCCCTGGGCGTAGGGCGTGAAGCCCGCGGCCTTGGCGCCGATGAAGAAGCTCATCGGGTCGGGCTTGTCCAGGAGGCGGAAGCTCAGGCGCAGGGAGACCATGTTGTTGGCCTTCTTGATGCGCTCCATGAGGGCGGTCTTCGAGGAGGCGACGATCTTGGCCCCGGAGAAGGAGCTCGAGTAGAGGACGCAGGGCCACTGCTCCCCGATGCACTTCAGGAAGACGCCGCGGGTATCGAGGCCGGTGGTCTTTATGATTTCCTTGGTGAAGGTGACGTCGATGGACTTATAGAGCTCGAACCATTTTGAGATCTGCTGGCTGGTGGCGATGGACATGGCGCCTACTAAAATAGGCCATCACCCCTCTTTGGTCAACAACGCCGGCTCCGTGCTCCCGGCCGGCCCGGGGCTCGGAGGCGCTCCGGCGGGCCTCCCCGGCCCCGCCAGAGCTCCAACACTCTTCGAGGCAGAGCTTATTCCTTCCAGGGAAAGATCATGCCCTTGAGCGTCCGCGGCCCGACGAGCTCTCGATCCTCGGCCAGTAGCTCATCCCAGGGAATCTCCCCTCGCTTCGAGCCCGGGTTGGCCTCGAGCCAGTCGTACTTGTAGAGCCTGAGCCTGAGGGCGACGTCGCCGGCCAGGGCCATGCCCGCGAAGCCCGGGAGGAGGAGGGCCAGGAAGAAGGAGAGGACCAGGCTCAGGAGGTTATAGAGGAAGAGGAAGGCCGAGAAGAAGGGATTGTCGAAGAAGAGGATGAGGCTCTTGCGGAGGTTCTTGCGCAGGCCCCCGCCCAGGCGGGCCCGGAGGGGCACGTAGTACTGGAGGGCGAGGCAGAGGATGACCGCGCACCAGAACAGGACGCCGGCGGCGAGGGCCCCGGCTATGCCCCCTCGGGAGAGGTAGAAGGGCAGGCCGATCGAGAGGAGGAAGCCGGCGCCCGCCCCGATGAGGCCCAGCTGGAGGCCGGGGAGCCAGGCCTTCCTGAAGGCGGGGAGGAGGTCGCCGAAGGCCACCGAGCCGTAGTCGGCCACGGCGACGAGGGCGAAGGCGCAGGTCGACCACCAGATCGCGAGGGCGAGGAAGGCGGCGAGCCCGATCGCTATGCCGAGCCAGGCCGGGGCCCCGGCCGCGCCGGGGACCAGGAGGCCGAGGGCTATGAGGGCGACGAAGCCCAGGTTCATGAGGAAGAGGGTGAAGAGGTGGTCCCAGCCGTCGAAGAAGGCCTTCTTGATGAAGAATCCGGTCATTGGGAGGGGTATACCCTTTCCTTGACAAGATGACAAGCATGTCCCTATGGTGTGGGTGGAGTCGGACCCTCCCGTCCCGCGGCGCCCGAGCGCCGCGGAGCCGGGCGGCGGACGATTATCATTCCCCCCAAGGGGTACGAATTGGACGAACAGTACCAGTTCCCGCTCGAGAGCTTCATGACGCGGGAGCGCTTCGAGCGGATCAAGAAGTTCGCGGCCGACAAGGAGACTCCCTGCCTGGTCATCGACCTCGACGTCATCAAGCAGAAGTACGAGGAGCTCAGGACCCACCTGCCCTTCGCCAAGATCTTCTACGCGGTCAAGGCCAACCCGACCGACGAGGTCGTCGCCCTCCTCCGGGACCTCGGCGCCAGCTTCGACGTGGCCACCCGCTTCGAGCTCGACCAGCTCCTCCGCCTCGGCGTGGCGCCGGACCGCATGAGCTTCGGCAACACCATCAAGAAAGAGAAGGACATCGCCTACTTCTACGAGAAGGGCGTGCGCCTCTACGTCACCGACTCCCCGACCGACCTCGACAAGATCTCCCGGGCCGCCCCCGGCTCCAAGGTCTTCTTCCGCCTCCTCACCGAGGGCCTGGGCGCCGACTGGCCCCTGTCCAAGAAGTTCGGCTCCCACCCCGACCTCGCCCGCCAGCTCATCAAGATGTCCGTCCGCTTCGGCCTCGTGCCCTACGGCATCTCTTTCCACCCCGGCTCCCAGCAGCGCGACGTCGGCCAGTGGTCCACGGCCCTCACCCAGGTCGCCCAGCTCTTCCGCTGGGCCAAGGAGGAGGCCCACGTCGAGCTCAAGATGATCAACATGGGCGGCGGCTTCCCCGCCAACTACGTCGAGTCGACCGACCCCATCGCCCAGTACTCCGAGGACATCCAGCGCTTCCTGGACACGAGCTTCAAGTTCATGGGCCGCTGGCCCGAGGAGATCATCATCGAGCCCGGCCGCTCCATGGCCGGCGACTCGGGCGTCATCGTCGCCGAGATCGTCAACATCGCCAAGAAGTCGGTGCACGAGCGCTACCCCTGGGTCTTCCTCGACATCGGCAAGTTCGGCGGCCTCATCGAGACCTTGGACGAGGCCATCAAGTACCCGATCTACTTCGAGGCCCAGGGCAAGGCCCAGTCCATCATCATCGCGGGCCCCACCTGCGACTCGATGGACATCCTCTACGAGAAGTGGACCTACACGATGCCCGACAAGGCCAAGATCGGGGACCGCGTGTACATCCTCACCACGGGGGCCTACACGCAGAGCTACTCCTCGATCTACTTCAACGGCTTCCCGCCGCTCAAGGCCTACGTGCTGAAGTAAGGGGGGGAGCGCCGCCCCGTATCGACCAAGATCAGAATGAGGCCGGCGCCCACCTTCCCATGACTGCGCAGGACGGGTCCTGCCCGAAAAAAGAAAGGCCATCCGCTCAAGGTCTCGCGGATGGTCTTTTTTTTCCGGGCGCCCGTCGCCCTACGTCCTCATGCGATTCGTGCCACGGCCATCATCCCCGTCGCGCCGGCCTGCCGGTCATCGCCATGCAGTCAGGCGCCTCACCTGGATCTACGCTGCTCCCCCTCGCTGCGAAGTCCTCGCCATGGCACGTTATTCGATAGCGTCGCACAACGTATCGACGGCGCCATGGCTCCGGTCTTCTCCGCTGCCCCCGCTCTTGGCCTAAGGCTTTCCCCGCCTCAGGCCTTGCGCTTTCCGCTCATCTCGGCCACGCGGAGCTCGAGGACCGCGGTCGCGCCGAGGACCGGGGGCTTGAACGAGCCCTCTCCCTTCCAGCCGTAGTGGCGCATGAGGCTCGACAGGGCGGCGAGGCGGGCCGGCTCGCCGGTGATCTCGCGCAAGGTCCCGTATCCGACGAGGCTCGCGTACTTCATTCCCCAGTCGCAGGGGTCGGGGCCGGCGAGGAGCTCGTGGTCGCAGTCGAGCTGGAAGCAGACGCGCGGCGCGGCGCGCGCGAGCTCCATCTTGCGCCCCTCCCGGGCCCCGTGGAAATAGAGGACAGGTAGGCTTCCCTCGCCCTCGGCCCAATCGTAGCCGTAGTTGAGGGCGACGATGTAGGGCTCGCCCCCGGCCGAGAAGGCCAGGCGGCAGGCGTCGGCCCGCTCGAGTATCTCCTCGAGCCCAGCGCGATCCTCGACCAATCTATCCTTGCGGCGCATGGCATCCCCCTGAAGGCGGGCCGCTCGCGGCCCGGGGGAACCCTACACCGCGCCGCGCCTGGACGCAAGCGCCCAGGCGGGCTCAGGAGCCGCGTGAGATCAGGGCGATCGCCGCGGCTATGGCGAGGAAGGCCGAGGCCTGGAGCGGGTCGAAGGGGCTCGAGAAGACGAAATAGGAGGCGAGTGCGGGCCAGAGCACCTGCAGGCCGTAGTAGAGGGGCGCGACGCTCGCCATCTCGCCCTCGCGATAGGCGACCTGGACGTGGACGAAGCCCCCGATCCCCCCGGCGAGGAAGAGGTAGGGATAAGGCGTCGCCAGCCAGCGGGCGACCTCGCCCCCGGCCGCGAGCTGGAGGGCCCGCATCGGGAGGACCATGTAGCCCCCGCAGCTCCCCGCCACGGCGGCGAAGAGGAGGGCCAGGGCGCGGTCCCCTTTCCGCTCGGCCGCCCCGGCCGGAGCGGCGCGGCCCCGCCGGGCGCGGAGGAGGGCCCAGGCGAGGGCGGCGGCGGCGGCGGGCAGGGCGATGAAGGCGTAGAGGGCCGCGGGGGAGAAAGCTCCTCCGCCCGCCTCGCCCCCCCGGAGCCCGGCGAGGGCGATGGCCCCGAAGAGGAGGGCGCTGAAGGCGGCGCGCCGCGGCCCGAGCCGCTCCCCGAGGAGGGGGGCGGCGAACAGGGCGGTGAAGGCGACGTTCGATCCGGCGGCGGCGCTGACGACGTTGGGCGGCAGGCCCAGGAGGGCGAGGTAGTTGAAGGCAGGGGCGGCGTTCACCAGCATGAAGCCGGAGAACCAGCCGAGGGCCGCCCTCCTCGAGCCTCGGTCCAGGGGGCGGGCTGCGCCGAGCCAGGCGACGTTGCGCTTCTGGAGGACCATGCCCAGCGAAAGGAGGGCGTTGCCGCCGAGGGCGGCCGCGGCCGCGAGGGGAAGGGGCAGGCCCATCGTCGACCCCGCCTAGGACTGGCGCCTGACCGTGCGCCGCAGGGTGTCGAAAAGGGGGGCGAAGCCCGAGGCCGCGCGGTAGAAGACGGCGGGGCAGCCGGGGGGGCTCTCCACGGTGACGGGCCCCCCGCGGAAGGAGCGCGAGGTCCAGAGGTGCACCCAGTCGTCCTCGGGGAGGTAGAGCTCGGTGAGCCTCTTGGCCCGGGCCCGCGCGGAGGAGGCCTCGGGCCCGAGGGCGGGCGCCACCATGAGGTCCCGGCCGTAGAGGTATTGGTAAGCGATGGTCTGGACCGCGGGATCGGAGCCGTAGTGGAGCCAGGGATGGCGCATCGGGGGCAGGCCCTCGGCCTCGTACTCGGCGACCGC
The DNA here is from genome assembly GCA_022711355.1 of Spirochaetota bacterium. Taxonomy (GTDB): domain Bacteria; phylum Spirochaetota; class Spirochaetia; order Treponematales; family Rectinemataceae; genus JAKLFE01. The sequence goes on from JAKLFE010000047.1 coordinate 32,256, forward strand.
GGCGATGTGGTAGGGCTTCAAGGCCGCGAAGACCTCGGACATCCTGGCCAGGAGGGACAGGCTCTCCGCGTCAGGCCCCCAGCCCTCCCCGGGGCCGAGGGCGACGCCGAGGCGGAAGAAGGGGCTGAAGGCCGAGAGCTCCATCCAGCGCCAGAGCCGCTCGGCCTCGAGCCGGCCGCGGAGGGCGGCGCCCCGCCTCCCCTTCCCGGCCTCGAGGCAGCCGCCCGCCTCGGCCTGCCAGAAGCCGATCCCCGAGAGGCCCAGGGAGAGGGCGGCGGGCACGAGGCTCGATAGGCCGTCGAGCCGGGAGAAGCCGAGGGATCGCTCCCCGGAGCAGAAGCCCCGGGCCTGCCTGGTCGAGCCGAGCCAGCCCGAGCGGAGGAAGAAGAAGGCCTCGCCGGAGCGGCCGGCCTCCTCGATCGCCTCGCGGTTCACCCGGGCCCAGAGGACGGGCCAGCGGTTGTGGGCCCGGGCGGCCTCCTCCCCCGAGGCGAGGACGGCGTCCAGGGGGAGCTGCTCGCCGTAGTCGGCCTCCCAGCCCGCCATGCCCGAGCCGAGGAGCTCGCGGGAGATGAGGCCCTTCATCCAGGCGGAGCCGGCCTCGCCGCTCAAGTCGACCAGGGCGGCGCTCGAGGCGCCGGCGCCGAGGAGGCGGTCGCGGCCCCGCTCGTCCTTGACGCAGGCCCCGGCCGCGGAGGCCTCGGCGTAGAGCTTGCCTCCCGCCGGCAGGACGGGGCCGACGGAGCCGATCAGCCGCAGGCCCCGGCCGCGCCAGCGCGCGGCGAGCTCGGGCAGGCCGGGGTAGAGCGACTCGTCCCGGCGCCAATCCGGGGGGAGGCCCGTGGCCGGGGCGCGGCGACCGCACCAGTCCTTGAGCCAGATCGAGGAGAGCTTGACGCCCGCCTCGAGGAGGAGCTCGACCTGGCGCTCGACCTCGGCCTGGCCGCCCTCGAGGCCGACGCAGGCCCCGTCGAAGCACCAGGAAGGCGGCTCGGCCTGGCGGCCGAGGACCGAGCTCATGTCGGAGAGGAGGGAGGGCGCGTCGGGGGCGAAGCCCAGGACGATCTCCCTAGGCAGGGCCCAGGCCTCGATGAGGGTCGCGGATTTGCGGCGGAAATCGAAGCGGACGTAGGCGCTCGTGTCGACGGCGCACCAGTAGCCGAGGGAGGAGAGGAAGGCGGGCACGGGGAAGCGCTCGGCTCGGGCGCGGGAGCGGAGCCAGCCCGAATCCTCGCCCAGTTCCCCCGAATCCCTGACCCAGAGGGGGACGAGCTCGCCCTTCAGGTCGAGGCCGGAGGACCGGGGCCGCCCGCGCTCGCCGCAGCCGTAGAGCCGCTCGCCCGGCCAGGCCGCGAGGCGGAGCCGGAAGAGGTTGGTCTCGGCGTCGCAGCGCGAGAAGGAGATCCGCAGCCGGCCTTCCTTGAGCCTGAACGCCATCCGGAGCTTCCCGGCGAAGTCGATGGCCACGTAGTCCGGCGCGCTCTCGACCACCTTGAAGGCCTTGAGGCGGAGGGCCGCGGCGCGGCGTCGGCGGGGTCCTCCCCTGCCGCGTGGGGCCTTGGGCAGGCCCTCGGAGCGGCCGAGCTCGACGCAGGGGAGGCGGCGCGAGTGGGAAAGGATGCGACGGCCGTCCACCGCGATGGAGAAGGCCTCGGGGGAGCTCTCGAGGGAGATCAACCGGCCCTCCCCTCGGCGGGCGCGGCCGGCGCCGGGGAGGCGGAGGGGAGGCCGAAGAGCTCGGCCAGGGCGGGCGACTTGAAGAGGGCGGCGTACTTCCGCGCGGAGAGGCCGAGCTTGTCCGCGATGTCGGCGTCGGCCCCGTACTCGAGGAGGCGGCGGGCGATGTCGGCGTCGCCCCGGCCCACGGCCACGACGAGGGCGGTCTGGCCGTCCTTGCTCAGGAGGTCGGGATCGGCGCCCTTGGCGAGGAAGAGGTCGACGAGCTCGGGGGAGCCGACGAGGACGGCGTCCATGAGGGGGGAGTAGCCGCGGTCCTCGCTCTGGAGGTCGAGGTCGGCCCCGCTCTCGAGGAGGAGCTGGGCCACCGCGAGGTGCTTGCTCCGCGCGGCGAGGCAGAGGAGGGTCACCCCGTGCTTGTCGCGGGCGTCGGGGAGGAAGCCCCCGCGGAGGAAGAGCTCGACCGCCCTCGTGTCCCCGTCGCAGACGCACTGGGCGAGGGAGGCGGCGTGGTAGGATATGCCCAGCTCGAGGAGGGCGGCCTTGGCCTGCTGCCGTTCCGAGCGCAGGAGCCATTCGGCCTGCTCGGCCTGGTAGTAGGCCTGGAGCTCCTCCCTGCTGTCGAGGATGGGCAAGCCCGCGAGGTAGCGCGGCAAGGCCAGGTCGGGGTCGAGGCGGTAGCAGGCGAGGCCGAGCTTGCTGCCGATGCCGAAGCCCGCGGCGAAGGGAATCCAGGAATCGGCGAGGCTGGCGGGCCCCAGGACGGCTAGGTAGTGGTCGGCCTTCTCCAGGCGCGCGAAGATCTCCGCCTGGGCCAGTCCGGGCCAGTTCCTGCGGATGCGGAGGCCGTAGGCCCCTACGCCCGCGGAGGCGAGAGCCTGGAGGATATCGACGAGGATCCGCCCGTCCTCGATGGACGCGAGCACCGCTACCTTCACGCTTCAGTCCCGATCCGGCCGGTTGAGGCCGAAGACCTCCTCCGCGTGGATCGAGGGGACGCCGTAATCGCACTCGATCGTCCCGACCACGAGGAGGGCCGAATTCCCTTCTAGTGTCGGCAGGCCGCGCGCGTAGGCTTGAGGGAAAAGGACCGCCTCGAAGAGGCCCTCCTCGTCCTCGAAGGAATAGAAGGCCATGGGCCTGCCCTGCCGGTCGAGGACCTCCTTCGCGGCGATCACCACGCCGGCCAGGCTCGCCCGGC
>JAKLFE010000048.1 GCA_022711355.1 Spirochaetota bacterium
TTGACGCGGTCCTCGAGGGCGTATTTCGCGGCCTGGCCGACGTAGGCGTCGGGGCCGGTCATCTGGGCGTCGAAGCCGAGCTTGATGGTCTTCCCGCCCCCGCAGCCCGCGAGGGCGAGCGAAAGGATGAGCGCCGCCGACCCGAAGGCCGCGGCTCCCCGTGCGCGAATGGCCCTGTGATCCATCTTCCCTCCCTTGTTCGCCCCGCCGTGGCGGCGGAGGACGATTCGTGGAGTGTATGGCACCGGGCCTCGTACTGTCAAACAGTATCACGGCGGCCTCCCCGATCCGCCGGACGCCCTCCCCCGCCGCGGGACGGCGATCCCTCGCTTGACGGGCGCGGCGGCCGAGGGCACACTGCGTCATGCTCCAGAGAAACGGCAGCGGCGCGGGACGGGGCTTCGATCTCCTCGTCGTGAACGCGACCATGTACACGGCCGATCCCCGCTTCGCGGTCAGGCGGGAGATGGCGATCTCGGGCGGCCGCATCGCCGCGTTGGGCGACGCCGGAGAGCTTTCGGGCAACGCCTCCGCGGCCCGGGTCGTCGACGCCGGCGGAGCCTTCCTCTATCCGGGCTTCATGGACCCGCACTGCCACTTCCTCAACTACGGCTACATGCTGCAGCGGGCCTGCCTCTTCGGCTGCGCCTCATGGGCCGAGGCCGTCGAGCGGCTCAGGGCCTTCGGCGCGGCCAACCCGGGCGGCTCCTGGATCCTCGGCCGCGGCTGGGACCAGAACCTCTGGCCCGAGCGGGCCTTCCCGACCAGGGAGCTCCTCGACGCGGCCTTCCCCGACCGGCCCGTCCTCGTCACGAGGATCGACGGCCACGCGGCCATAGCCAACGCCAAGGCCCTCGAGCTCGCCGGCATCGGCCCGGCGACCAGGGTCGAGGGCGGCGAGTGCCTCAAAGCCTGCGGGCGCCTCACCGGGGTCCTCGTCGACAACGCCCTCGACCTCGCCCGGGCCGCCATCCCGCCCATCGACGGCGAGACGAAGCGCCGGGCCCTCCTCCTCGCCCAGCGCGACTGCTTCGCCGTCGGCCTGACCTCGGTCTCGGACGCCGGCACCGAGCTCGCCGACCTCGCCGCCATCGAGTCGGCCCAGGCCTCGGGCGAGCTCAAGATGCGGGTCTACGCCATGCTCCGGCCCAGCCCCGAGAACGTCGAGCGGCACATATCGAAGGGGCCCCGCTGCGGCGAGCGCCTGACGCTGCGCTCCATCAAGATGTTCGCCGACGGGGCCCTCGGCTCGCGGGGCTCCCTCCTCCTCGAGCCCTACGAGGACGATCCGGGCAACCGCGGCCTCCAGCTCGAGAGCGACGCCCAGATCGACGCGGCCTGCGCCCTGGCCAAGCGCCACGGCTACCAGATGAACGTCCACTGCATCGGCGACGCCGCCGTCCGCCTCGTCCTCGACCTCTACGAGCGCCACCTGGAGCCGGGCAACGACCGGCGCTGGAGGATCGAGCACGCCCAGATCGTCGACCCGGCCGACCTGCCCCGCTTCAAGGCCCTCGGCGTGATCCCCTCGGTCCAGACGAGCCACGCCACCTCGGACATGGGCTGGGCCCGCGAGCGCCTCGGTCCCCGGATCGCGCGGGCCTACATCTATCGCGAGCTCCTCGAGCAGCAGGGCTGGCTCCCCAACGGCTCGGACTTCCCCATCGAGGGCATCAACCCCATCCTCGGCTTCTACGCCGCCGTGGCGCGGAAAGACCGGGAGGGCCGGCCCGCGGGGGGCTTCCAGATGGGGAGCGCCCTCACCCGCGAGCAGGCCCTCCGCGCCATGACCATCTGGGCCGCACGCGCCAACTTCGAGGAGGAAAGCCGCGGCAGCCTCGAGCCGGGCAAGCTCGCCGACTTCGTCATCCTCGACCGGGACCTCATGACCGCTCCCGAGGCCGAGCTCTGCGATTCCCGGGTCCTGGCCACCTACTCGGGAGGGGAGCTCGTCCACGGGGGGCTCTAGGGCGCAGGAGCCAACGCAACTATACCTTGAAGAAATGGGCCATTGTATCTTTTTGATACATTTTGATGTGTTAAATTGAGCCGTTGTGTGAAGACCAACACTTTTCGATCCACATACCGTCCGCCGATTATGCCCGATCGGGCTTCATCATCCTCCCGAGCTTCGCTGGGATTCGGAGCTGGAACATCGGCCTTCGGTGTTTATTTTATTTTATGGTAATTGTTTATATATCAATCTAGCATGATAAAGATCCTCTGCCCCTACATTGCTGAGTTTTTTCCACAAGTATTAGGGCTCTTGGCACGCCTCCTGCTTATTACTAGATGAGCGCCGAAAAGGGCTCCAGCGCCGAGGTCGAGCGACGAGAACAGCGATTCCGCAGCTCAGGACCGGCGGCTGATAACCTACGTGGAGGTAGTGATATGAAGAGCATGACCCTGTACGATTCCCTGTACCCCGTTCTCCGCGGCAGCTTCCGGGCCGATCCCTTCGAGATCATGGACAGCGTCTTCTCCAGCGAGCCCTTCTTCGGCGGCTCGGTCGGCGGCTTCGGCAGGGCCCCCGCGGTGGATGTCCGCGAGGAAAAGGATGGCTACGTCATCGAGGCCGAGCTCCCCGGCTACTCCGAGAAGGACCTCAAGCTCGAGCTCAAGGACGGGATCCTGAGCCTCTCCACCGCGAAGCGGGAGGAGGAGAAGGAGGAGTCCGAGGGCAGGCGCTGGATCCGCCGCGAGCGCCGCGAGTTCTCCTTCGAGCGGAGCTTCGAGCTCCCCGAGGAGGCCGACGGCGAGCGGATCGAGGCGAGCTTCAAGGACGGCCTGCTCACGGTCCGGCTGCCCAAGAAGCCCGAGACCGCGCCCCGCCTGGTGCCGGTCAAGGTAGCTTGAAGCCCAGGCTCCTAGCCGCGGCGCGCCTCGGCCAGGAGCCACGGAAGGCGCGGATGGAGCCGCCCCGGAGGGGGCGGCTTTTTCATGACCGGGGGGCGGCGCGGAAGGCGGCGAGCCGGGCCAGTGCCCCGGCGGCCTCGGCGGGATCGCCCCCGGCGGCGGCCGACTCGAGGGCCGCCGCCGCCGCCGCGACGGCTTGGGCGCAGGCGTTGAGGGCGCTGCCTCGAAGCTTGTGGGCGGCGGCCCGGGCGGCGGCGAGCTCCCCCGAGGCCAGGGCCGCCTCCGCGTCTTCGACCGAGGACTTCAGGCTCTCGGCGAAGGCTTCGCGGAGGATCTCCGCCAGCTCGGCGTCGCCCTCGGCCCGGGCGAGGAGGGCTTCCTCGTCGACGAGGCCGCCTTCCCTCCCCCGAGGCCCCGGCGAGGCCCGTTTAGGCGGGGCTCGGTCGGGGGCGGCCCGGTCCGAGCAGGTCCCGCCCGCGGATCCGGGCTGGAGGCCGCTCGGCAGGAGGGCAGCGGCGAGGCGATCGGGGTCGAAGGGCTTCGCGAGCACGGCGTCGAAGCCTGCCTCGAGGCACTCGCGCTCCCCCTCCTCCGAGACCGAGGCGGTGAGGGCGACGAGCCTGAGCCGGGGCTGGCCCGCGTCGCGCTCGGCCTCGCGGAAGCGGCGGGCGACCTCGGGACCGGGGAGGCCGGGCATCGAGCGGTCGATGACGGCGGCGTCGACGCCCCCGGTGCCGAGCCCCGCGACCAGGGCGGCGAGTGCCTCCCGCCCGTCGGCGGCGGGCGAGACCGCGGCCCCTCGCCGCGAGAGGAGGCTCGAGACCAGGGCTCGGTTGGCCGGGTCGTCGTCGGCCGCAATGACGCGGAGGCCCGCGAGGGGGGATTCGAGCTCCTCGAGCTCCTCGGCCGGGGCCTCGCAGGGAGGCAGGGGGAGCTGGACGGTGAAGACGCTGCCTTTGCCGAGGTCGCTCCCCGCGGCGATGCTCCCCCCCATGAGCTCGACGAGGTTCTTGGAGATCGCGAGCCCGAGGCCGGTGCCGCCGGACCTCGCGCCGGCCTCGCCCTGGCGGAAGGGCATGAAGAGCCGGGCCATGGTCTCGGCGTCCATGCCGGGGCCCGTGTCCCGCACGCAGACGCGGAGGCCCGAGCCCTCGTGGCCGTAGCCGTAGGAGAGGCGGAGGGCCACGTTCCCCCGCTCCGTGAACTTGACCGCGTTCGAGACGAGGTTCACCACGATCTGCCGCACGCGCATCTGGTCGCCGAGGAGGTAGGGCGGGCAGGAGGGGGACTCCTCCTCGAGGCGGAGCTCGAGGCCCTTGCGGAGGGCCTCGAGGGAGAAGAGGGCGACCACTTCCTTGCCGAGGCGGACGGGGTCGAAGGGCTGGGGGTGGATCTCCATGTGGCCCGCCTCGATCTTGGAGAAGTCGAGGATGTCGTTGACCAGGCCCATGAGGTGGTCCGAGGAGGAGCGGAGCATCTCGACCTGGTCCCGCTGCTCGGCGTCGAGCTTCGTCTCGGAGAGGAGGCGGGAGAATCCGACGATGGCCGAGAGGGGATTGCGGATCTCGTGGCTCATGAGGGCGAGGAACTCCCGCTCGGCCTTCTCGCTCGCCTCGGCCAGCTCCTTGCGGCGCCGGTCCTCGGCCGCGAGGAGCTCGGCGCTCCGGCGCAGGCGGCTCGTCCGGTCGGCGACGAGGAGGGCGAGGACGCAGAGGAGGAGGAACAGGAGGGCGGCGAGGAGGGTCGCGGCGGCCACGTTCCCGCGCCACCGGCCCACGGGTATATCCACGCCGAAGGCCGCGAGGACGGCCCCCGAGGATCCGTCGCGGAGGGCGGGGACGGCCACGCTCACCCAGGAGCCCCAGGGGTCGGTGTATGCGTCGAAGACGATGCTGTCGGCCTCGCCCGCGAAGAAGCGGTCCTCGGCCGGATCGCTCAAGCCGTAGACCGTGCCGGGCCCGTCGGGGGGCGAGCCCGGCTCGGAGGGCGTGGAGGCGAGGGCGATCTCCTTGCCTTCGCGCAGGGTGAAGAGATAGGCGTACTTGAAGCTCGGGTTGGCCCTGAGGATCCGGTCGAGGCAGAGCCGGAGCCTGGCGTACTCGGGCATGCCCTCGTCCTCGGGCCGGCCGGAGAGGGCCGCGAGGTCGGCGGTCGGGAAGGAGAGGGCCATGAGGCGGAGGTCGGCGACGACCCGCCGCTCGACCTGGGCGGAGAAGAACAGGAAGGCGCCGACGCCGAAGGCGAGGACCAGGAGGGCAGTCCCGAGCAGCTGGAACCGGAGGCCGGGTTTCCAGTCCTTGATCGCCATGCCCTGAATAATAAGGGACTAGAACGGCTTCTGCCAGGCCCGGGCCTTCGCTAGCGGAGCTTCTCGGGATTGAGGAGCTCGAGCTCGGGGAGGACGAAGCGGCCGTCCTTGCGGACGAGGATCCCGTCGAACCAGAGCTCGCCGCCGCCCCATTCGGGGGTCTGGATGAGGACGAGATCCCAGTGGAGGGCGGAGCGGTTCCCGTTGAAGCAGTCGTCGTAGGCGTTGCCGGGGGTGAAGTGGATCGAGCCGGCGATCTTCTCGTCGAAGAGGGTCTCCTTCATGGGGGAGGTGATGAAGGGATTGACCCCGATCGCGAACTCGCCGACGTAGCGGGCGCCCGCGTCGATGTCGAGGACCCGGTTCACCCGCTCCTCGTCGTTCGCCGTGGCCTTGACGATCTTCCCCTCCTCTAACTCGAAGCGGATCCCCTCGAAGGTGAAGCCGTCGCGCTCGGCGGGGGCGTTGTAGGTGATGGTCCCGTTCACCGACTCGCGGACCGGCGCCGTATAGACCTCCCCGTCGGGGATGTTCATGCTGCCGTCGCACTTGATCGGGGGCAGGCCCTTGATGGAGAAGGAGAGGTCGGTGCCCGGGCCGACGAGGCGGACGCGGTCGGTGCGCGCCATGACCTCGACCAGGGCGTCCATGGCCCGCGACATCTTCGCGTAGTCCATCGTGCAGACCGAGAAGTACCAGTCCTCGAAGGCCTCCTCGCTCATGGAGGCCATCTGGGCCATGGCCGCGGAGGGGTAGCGCAGGACCACCCAGCGGGTGTCGGGCACCCGTATGTCCATGTGCACCTTCTTGCCGACGATGCGGTTGTACTGCTCGAGCCGGTCGGGGGGCATGTCGGCCCAGGCGAACTGGTTGCGCAGGGAGGTGAAGCCGACGTAGCAGTCCATCTCCCGCATCCGCTCGGCCTCGAAGCGGGCCTGGAGCTCGAGCTGCTCCTCGCTCGCCCGGCGGAAGAGGGCCCGATCCACGCTCCGGTCGCGGAGGGTGACGAAGGGCAGGCCCCCGGCCTCGTGGATGGCGTCGACGAGGGCGCAGACGAAGGGCGCCTCGACGTTGTTGTCCTGGACGAGGACCTTCTCCCCCTTGCCCACCTTGAGGGAGTAGTTCACGAGGAGGGAGGCGAGCTTCTTGAGCCGGGCATCGATCATGGCATCTCCTGTCGGGTCGGGAGCCAGGAGCGGCCGCGCCGCGCTCCCCGGTCCCCGGATTCGCGGCGGGCAGTGTAGCCCGGGGCCCGCGGCTCCGTAAAGGCGCGGGGAGGTTGCTTGACGATCCCAACCAACCCTTATAAAATAGTAGACAGCCCCCCACCGCGAGGTTCCCATGGAATACGGCCACTTCGACGACGAGCGCCGCGAGTACGTCATCACCCGCCCCGACAGCCCCCTGCCCTGGCTCAACTACCTCGGCCAGGAGGAGTTCTTCGGCCTGTGCACCAACACCGGCGGGGGCTACAGCTTCTGGAAGGACGCCCGCTTCCGCCGCCTGACCCGCTACCGCTACAACAACGTGCCCTACGACCTCGGCGGCCGCTACCTCTACGTCAACGACGGGGGGCTGGTCTGGAATCCCGGCTGGAAGCCGGTGAAGACGGCCCTGGACCGCTACGAGTGCCGCGTGGGCCTGGGCTACACGCGCATCGTCGGCGAGAAGGCCGGCCTCGAGGTCGAGCTCAGCTTCTTCGTCCCTCTGGGCGAGAACCTCGAGCTGTGGAAGGTCCGCGTCCGCAACAAGACGGGCGTGCGCAAGGCTCCTCGCCTCTTCTCCTACCAGGAATTCTGCTTCTACGAGGCCCTCAACGACCAGTCGAACTACCAGCGCACCTGGTCCATCGGCGAGGTCGAGGTCGAGGGGGGCGCCATCTACCACAAGACCGAGTACCGGGAGCGCCGCTCCCACTACGCGCTGTTCGCCTGCACCCGTCCCGTCTCCGGCTTCGACACGAGCCGCGAGGCCTTCGTCGGCGTGCATGAGGGCCTGCACGAGGCCCGGGCCCCCTTCGCGGGGGCCTGCACCGGCTCGAAGGCCTACGGCTGGAACCCGATCGGGGCCCACCAGCTCGACCTCGAGCTCGAGCCCGGCGAGGAACAGGAGTTCGCCTTCATCCTCGCCTACGTCGACCAAGGCGGCGCTCCCAAGTTCGAGTCCCCCGGGGTCATGGACAAGTCCAAGGGCCGGGCCCTCGTCGAGCGTTATGCGAAACCAGGAGCCGTCGACGCCGCCTTCGCCTCGCTCGGGGCCTACTGGGACGGCCTGCTTGCGAACCTGGGCGCCGAGCTCCCCGACGCTCACGCGAACCGCATGCTGAACTCCTGGAACCAGTACCAGTGCATGGCCACCTTCAACCTCTCCCGCGCGGCCTCCCTCTTCGAGACGGGGATCGGCCGCGGCATGGGCTTCCGCGACTCGGCCCAGGACCTCCTGGGCTTCGTCCACATGGTCCCGGCCCGGGCCCGGGAGCGCCTCCTGGACATAGCCGCGACCCAGCTCTCGGACGGCACCTGCTACCACCAGTACCAGCCCCTGACCAAGAAGGGCAACGCCGAGGTCGGCGGCGACTTCTACGACGACCACCTCTGGCTCGTCCTCGCGGCCTCGGCCTACGTCAAGGAGACCGGGGACTACGGGGTCCTCGACGCGGCCTGCGGCTACGCCGACCGCGACTACGCCCCGCTCGCCCCCCGCGAGAGCCTCTTGCAGCACCTCGAGACCTCGATGGCCTACACCCTGGCCAAGCGCGGCCCCCACGGCCTGCCCCTCATCGGCCACGCCGACTGGAACGACTGCCTCAACCTCAACTGCTTCTCCGCCGAGCCCAACGAGAGCTTCCAGTGCGCCGGCGACGTCGCGGGCAGCCAGGCGGAATCCGTCATGATCGCCGGCCTCTACCTCTACGCCGCGCGGGAGATGGCCGAGCTCTACGAGGCCCTGGGCCGCCCCGCCGACGCGGCCCGCGCCCTGGCCGACCGGGACGGGATCCTCGCCGCGGTCGAGTCCGCCGGCTGGGACGGGGAGTGGTACCGCCGGGCCTACGACGCCGCCGGCCGCCCCGTGGGCTCGGCGGAGTGCGAGGAGGGCCGGATATTCATCGAGAGCCAGGCCTGGTGCGCGTTAGGCGGCGCCGGGTCCGACGGCGCGCCGGAGCCGGCGCGGGGCCGGGCGCGGATGGCGCTGCGGAGCCTCCACGAGCGGCTCTACACGCCCAAGGGCATCGTCCTCCAGCAGCCGGCCTATACCTCCTACCGCCTCGAGCTCGGCGAGATATCGAGCTACCCGCCGGGGGTCAAGGAGAACGCCGGCATCTTCTGCCACAACAACGCCTGGATCCACCTGGCCCTCTGCCGCCTGGGCGAGGCCGACCGCGCCTTCGAGTACTACCTCTCCATCTGCCCGAGCGCGAAGCAGGAGGAGATCGAGACCTACCGCTCCGAGCCCTACGCCTACGCCCAGATGATCGCCGGCCGCGACGCGCCCTGCTTCGGCGAGGCGAAGAATTCATGGCTCACGGGCACCGCGGCCTGGACCCTCGTCGCCCTGAGCCAGGGCATCCTCGGCATCCGCCCCGGCCACGGGGGGCTCGTCCTCGACCCCTGCATCCCGCGGGCCTGGAAGGGCTTCTCCGCGACCCGGCGCTTCCGCGGCGCCGCCTACAAGATCAGGGTCGGCGATCCTCGCTCGGCGTCCTGCGGCGTGTCCTCGCTGCGGATCGACGGGGCGCCGGCGCCCCTGATCCGCGACGGCTCGGGCCGCGGCGTCGTCCTCCCCCTCTTCCCCGCGGGGAGCGAGCACGAGGTCGAGGTCGAGCTCGGCTAGGGCGCGAGCCTTGCGGCGGCCGGGCCCTCCATGGCATCCTCGAGCCATGGACGCGCGAGAGAACCCGGCCGGGCCCGGGGCGGCCGGCCCCTTCGGCGGGGCCGAGCTCGCCTTCCCCGTCACCTTCGACCTCAGGATCATCTACCTCCTCGCCGGGGGCGAGTCCATCCAGGCCGACCTCGAGCTCCTCTTCGAGCGCATGTCCGTGCCCTGCTCCCTCATGCAGGGACTCGCGGCGCCGGGAGCGAAGTACGGGCGCTTCGGCTGCCGCGTGACCCTCGACAGCCGCGAGCGGATGTACGCCCTCTACACCGAGCTGGGCAAGCTGCCCTACGTCAAGGCCGCCATCTAGGCGGAAGGCCCGCTCAGGCCGCGAGGGCCCGGCGCGCGAAGTCGAGGATGGCCCCGATGAGGGCCTCCTCGTCGGGCTCCTCGCCCTCGGCCAGGCCGAGGAAGATGCGGAGCCGGTCGCGGTAGTAGGCGGAGGCGAAGGAGAACTGGAAGAGCATGATGAGGTTGTCGAGGCAGAAGGCGGCGGCGCCCGGGTCGATGCCGCGCCGGAGCTCGCCCCGCTCGACCGCCGCCGCGATGGCCCTGCGGTAGAGCGAGGCGGTGATGGCCTCGAGGCTGCCGGAGAGGCGCTCGGCGAGGTGCCGCAGGCCCTGGGTCGTCGCGTCGAGGTAGACGAGGTTGAGCTCGGGATTGGACTTGGCGTAGTCGCGGGCCTTGCGGAGCATGGAGCCGAAGCTCTCGAAGAAGCCGGAGCCGACGTCGATGTCGGCCAGGGCCCGCTCGAGGAGCTCGTGGCCCTGGTCGGCCACGGTGAGGAAGAGGTCCTCCTTCGAGGGGAAGTAGCTGTACAGCGAGCCGATGGACACGCCGGCCTTGCGGGCGAGGCCGTTGACGCTCGTGCCGTTGAAGCCCTTGTCCGCGAACTCGGCCAGGGCCACGGAGAGTATAGCCTTCCGCCTGTCGGCGTCGATCTTCTCGAAGGTCTCGGTGTGGAAGCGGCGCCGGCGGCCGCCCTCTGCTTCGTCGGTCATGACCAGCAATGGTAGGGGCCCCGGCGGCCGAGGGTCAAGGGAGCCCCGGCCAGGCCGGGGCTCATCGGTAGTAGGCCGAGAACCTGCCTCGCTTCAGGGCCGCCCCCAGGAGGCCGCCCACGAGCCGGAGGGCCGGCCTCGCGGCCTTGAGGTCGATGAGCTCGACGAGGTTCCCGTCGGGATCCTTGAGGAAGGCCCAGTCGACCTTCCCCGTCCGCGCGGGCTTCGTGACGAATTTCACACCCCGCTCCTCGAGTCTCTCCACCCAGGCCCCGAGCTTCGACACGTTGAGCGCCACATGAGTAAAGCCGGGGGCGTTCCAGGCCGGGTGATTGTCCCCGCCCGGGCGCGCGGCTGCCGGCTCGAACTGGAAGAGCTCGACGACCCCGCCCCCCGGGGCGCGGAGGAAGCCCATGCGCAGCCTGGCGCCTTCGACCCGGTAGAGGGGGAAGAGCTCCTTCGTGGCCTCCGGCTCGAGGACGTCCTCCGAGACGAGGTAGAAGCCGAACTGCTCGTGATACCAGCGGACCGCCCGGCCGAGGTCGGAGACGGTCAGCCCGGCGTGGCTCATCGACTTGACGCGCATCGCTGCCCTCCCTACTTCGCGTAGCCGGCGACGGTCAGCATGAGCTCGCCGAGCATGGCCCCGTACTCGGGGGCGCCGAGCATCCTGATCTTGGACTTGGCCGTGGCCTCGATCATGTCGTCGGTGCCCAGGAGGATGCCGAGGGCGCTCTCCGAGGAGTCGAAGCTCATCGTGAAGAAGGGCTTCGAGCGCTCGTAGGTCCCGCGGGCCGCCCGGCTCTGGCCGGCCTTGACCCGGATGTAGGCCGAGAGCTCCGGCTTGCCCTCGACCGCCCAGGCGTAGACCCGGTCCGGGCTCGTCCTGGCCCACTTCGCCACCGCCGGGTGGCCGGCCTTGTTCAGCTGGCTGATGCCCGAGGACAGGAGGTAGAAATAGAGCTTGACCAGGAGGTCGCGTCCGGCCGCGTCGGCGGGGGCCTCCTTCGCGCCCAGGGCCGCGGCCATGCCCAGGAGGGCCTGCATCGTGGCGAGGAAGAGCCCCGGCGAGCGCAGGGCGCCCCTGATCCTCGGCAGCTTCTTGGACTTGCCCGAGAAGAAGCCGTTGAGGGCCTCGAGGGAGGGGAACTCGAGCTCGACGTTAGGCGACGGATGGGTGCCCTGGGCTACGGCGACGGCGCCGCCATCGACGAGGAAATGCGTCCCCGCCCTGGGCGGGCCCGCCTGCGGGGCCGCGGGGCCGAAGAGCGCTTCGTACTCGGCCGCGCGGGCTCCGAGGATCGCGCTGACCTGGACGACGCCCGACTTCCCCGCGAAGGCCTTGGCAAGGCCGGGCTTGGCTTCGACGAGGGGCTTCAAGAGGGGCAGGGCGCCGTTCAGGAATATCCGGGCGGCGTAGATCGCTTCGTCGGCCATGCTACACCTCGTCGTCCCAGTTCTCGTCCGCCTCGAAGTCCCTGCCCATGAGCTCGCGCACCGCGGCCATGATGCCGTTCTCGTCGATGCCGTAGTGGGCCATGAGGTCCTCGTGGAGGCCGATGATGGAGAAGCAGTCCGGGATGCCCAGGCGCTTGAAGGTGAGGGACTTGCCCAGGCCGGCCGCCACCTCGGCGACCGCGCTCCCCAGGCCGCCTATGACGTTGTGGTCCTCGACGGTGATCACCCGCCTCGTATCCATGATCGCGGCCTCGATCGCCGCCTCGTCGATGGGCTTGATCGTGTGCATGTTGAGAACCCGCACCTTGAGCCCGTCGGTCTTCTCGAGGGCCCGGGCGGCCTCGAGGGCCCGCCAGGAGCAGGCGCCGCAGGCGATGACCGTGAGGTCCGTGCCCTCGTGCAGGGTGACCGCCTTGCCGAGCCTGAAGCCGTAGTCGGGCCTGTCGTAGAGGACCTGGTCGAAGCCCCGGTTGATGCGGATGTAGACCGGGCCTTTCTTCTCGTAGGCAGCGCGCACCGCGTTGGCCGTCTCGATCCCGTCGGCGGGCACGATGACCGTCATGTTGGCCATGGCCCGCATGATGGCGATGTCCTCGGTGCAGTGGTGGGTCGAGCCCGCCTGGCCGAAGGAAAGGCCCGCGTGGGTGGCGATGATCTTGGCGTTGAGGTTCTGGTAGCAGATGTCGGTGTGCACCTGGTCGAGGGCCCGCATCGAGGCGAAGACCGCGAAGGTGGAGAGATAGGGCGTCAAGCCCGCCTTGGCCAGGCCGGCCGCCATGCCGACCATGTTCTGCTCGGCTATGCCCACGTTGAAGAAGCGCTCGGGGAAGGCCTCGCCGAAGAGGCCTATCTTGGTCGACTTGGCGAGGTCGGCCGAGAGGCCGACGATGTCGGGATGCTCGGCGCCGAGCTCGCATAACGTCTTTCCGTAGTACTCGGCGGTCGACATCTTCATCGCGTCGAGCATGGTGTAGGTCAGTCCGCCCATCGTTACTCCCCCCTCGCCTTGGCGATCCGGGCCTGGCCGTAGCGCTCGAGGGACTCGAGGGCCTTGGCCTTCTTGTCCGCGTCGAAGGAGCCGTAGTGCCAGCGGTAGTCCCCCGCGATGAAGTCTATGCCCTGGCCCTTCACCGTGTCGGCGATGATCGCGACGGGCCTGTCCTTCGCCGCCAGGGCCGCGTCGATGGCTCCGGCCAGGGCGTCGAAGTCGTGGCCGTCGACGGCCAGGGGCTCGAAGCCGAAGGCCCGCCACTTGTCCGCGAGGGGCTCGAGGCCCATGACCTCCTCGGTCGGGCCGTCGATCATGCACTTGTTGCGGTCGACGATGACGACGAGGTTGGTCGCCTTGAAATGAGCCGCGGCCATGGCCGACTCCCAGACGGCGCCCTCGTCGCACTCCCCGTCGCCCAGGAGGACGAAGGTCCTCCAGGACTCGCCCTTCACGCGGGCGCCGAGGGCCATGCCCAGGCCCACGGCCAGGCCGTGGCCGAGGGAGCCCGTCGAGGCCTCGACCCCTTTCACCTTAGTGGAGTCCAGGTGCATCCCCAGGGGGCTCCCCGTGTGGTTGTACTCCTTGAGGAGCTCCGGATCGAAGTAGCCGAGCTCCGCGAGGACGGGCGCGTAGCCCACGCCGATGTGGCCCTTCGAGCAGACGAAGCGGTCGCGATCGGGCAGCTCGGGGCGCTTGGGGTCGAGCCTCATGTACTTGTGGTAGAGGATCGTCATGATGTCCATGGCGGAGAGGGCCCCGCCGATGTGGCCCGAGCCCGCCCAGACGACCGTCTCGAGGCAGAGCTTGCGGAGCTCGTGCGCCTTCTGTTCGAGGCGCAGCTTCTCCTCCCTCGTCAGCGGCATGGCTACCTCCTCGCCTTCGCGACGACGGCGAAGGCCTCGTCCGCCACCTCGAGGGTGAAGGCGATATCCTCGTCCGTCAGGGCCGTGTTGATGAAATGGTTGTGGTGGTTGGTGAAGAAGACCCCGCGGCGGACGCACTCGGCCACCCAGGCCTGGTGGGTCTGCCAGCTGTCGTCGCCCGCGATGCGCATGAACCACATCGAGGGCTCTCCGGAGATGCGCAGGTCGAAGCCGTGGCGCCTGCCCGCCGCGGCCAGGCCCTGGGTGAGTTTCCGGCCCTTCTCCATGCAGAGCCCGGCCGCGCCCAGCTCGCGCATCTTCCCGATGCAGGCGATGGCCGCCGCGATGGGCGCCGCCGAGAGCCAGTAGCTTCCCGTGTACATGACCGAGCCGGCCGCGTCCTTGAGGGAGTCCTTGCCGCAGACGGCCGAGACGTTCCAGCCGTTCGCGAGGGCCTTGCAGAAGCACTCGAGGTCGGCCTCGAAGCCGTAATGCCTGTCCGAGCCGCCCGTGTCGAGGCGGAAGCCGCAGCGCACGTCGTCGATCGCGAGGACGACGCCCTCGCGGTCGCACAAGGCGCGCACCTTTTGCCAGTAGCCCTCGGGGGGCAGGCGGTTGTCCTCGAAGACCGGGTGATGGTAAGGCGTCGCCATGAAGCAGGCGATCTCGCCATGATGCTCCGCGAAGAGCCGCTCGAGGGCCTCGTAGTCGCCGAACTCGACGTAGAGGTTGTTCGAGACGTCGGCGCTCGTGATCCCGGGGTGGCCTTCCTTCTGGGTCCAGGGCGCGACGCCGTGGTAGCCCCCCCTGGTGAGCACGGCCCTGGCCCGGCCCGTCGCGGCCCGGGCGATCATGAGGGCGAACATGGTGGTATCGCCCCCGTTCTTGCAGAAGAAGGCCCAGTCCGCCATCGCGACGGTGTCGACCATGAGCTCGGCCAGCTCGACCATCCGGGGCGAGGGGGCCGTGACGCAGTTCCCCTCCTTGAGCTGGGCGAGGGCGGCCGCCTCCACGTCCTTGTCGCCGTAGCCGAGGATGTTCGGCCCGTAGGCGCACATGTAGTCGATGAAGCGGTTCCCGTCGACGTCCCAGAAATAGGCTCCCTCGGCGCGGGACGAGAAGAGGGGGTAGGCGCCGACCGGCATGAAGCAGCCCTCGGCGGGGCCCAGGTGGCCGTAGACGCCGCCGGGGATGACCTTGGTCGCGCGGGCGAAGAGCTCGCGGCTCCTGGCATGGCTGTAGGTCTGCACGGAGGGCCTCCTAGTTCAGATAACGCGGCACGAGGCCGAGGATCTTGTTCATGTTGTCGAGCAGGGGGACGAAGCCGCCGAGCTCGAGCTTCTCCGACCCGATGGCCGTGTAGGAATCCATCTCCCCCCGGAGGAGGGCCCCGGCCGAATCGAGGTCCGCGAAGACCATCCGGGCCCTGAGCCGTGCGGGCAGGCCCTTCCGGCATGCGAGCCTGCCTCCCTTGGACTCGAGGGTGAGCTCGGGCCCCCCCTTGGCGGCGAGGAGGACCTCGCCGTCGGGCATGCGGGCGGCGTTGAGCCGGCCCTCGCGGTCGCTGTTGCCGATCTCGGCCAGGGCGTAGACCGCGGCCCTGAGGCTCAAGGACGCGTTGGCCTCCTTGAAGCCCTTGTCCGCGAGGAGCTCCGGCTTGGCCCGCAGGTAGTAGCCGAGCCGTTCGGTGAGGATCGTGAAGGGCCCTTTCAGGTAGGCGATCTTCGTGAGGCCCTTGAGGGGGATCGGGTTGCCCTTCCCCGCGAACAGGGCGTTGAGGGCCTCGGCCTTCGGGAACCAGAGATGGATCGACTTGCTGCCCGGGCCGGGGAGGAACTCGATCCTTCCCCCGCCGATCGCGAGCCGGGCCGCGCCGACCCCGCCCACCGTGAACTGGATGGTCTCCGCCTTGCCCTCGGCAATCGCGCGCGCCGCCGCGTCGACGGCCGGGAGATCCTCGAGGCAGCGGAGCAGGGCGAAGAGGTTCACCCGCGCCAGCGTGTGTTGGTCCAAAACGCGCCTCCTATTAATAGAGCGAGCGCTCGCTCTATGTCAGAGGATACACCAGATAGAGAAACGCGCAAGGGCAATTCGGCGTGGGAGGCTGGGGGACAGAGCTCGGGGGGAGGAAGGAGCGCAAGCCTAGGCAGTGCTAGTACCTAAGTCCTTGCTTGGAAAGGGGGGCCGTGGGGGGGGAAACCTTCGTCGAAGGTTCCCCCCCCGCTCGAGCACGCGGACAACAAGCTTCGAGGCGGCCGGATCAGGACAAGCCGGTGAGGGCCTGGATGTACTGGAGCCTGAGGTAGCGCTCCGGATCCTCGGAGCGGGTCTGGCTGAGCCGGCCCCTCAGGGCGGAAAGGGAGGGCTCCCCGCGGCGCTCGAGCCAGGACTCCATGCCCTGCCTGATCTCGGCGATGGCTCCCCAGCCCCGCTGGTAGATCGCGGAGCAGAGCTGGACGGCGGAGGCCCCGGCCAGGACGAGCTTGAGGGCGGCTTCGGCGTCGTGGACCCCGGTGCCGGCCGCGAGCTCGCAGCCCGCGCGCTCGTAGAGGACCGAGATCCAGCGGAGGCTCTCGTGGTAGTCCTCGCCCGAGCTGCGCAGGGGGCCGGGCTTGAGCGAGAGGGTCTCGAGGTCGATGTCGAGGCGGAAGAAGCGGTTGAAGAGGACCAGGGCCCCGGCCCCGGCCGCTGCGAGGGAGGCGGCGAGATGGGGCAGGCTCGTGTAGCCCGGGCCGAGCTTCACGGCCAGGGGGAGGCCGGTCGCCGCGCGGACGCCCGAGACCACGCGGAGGACGCGCTCCTCGATCTCCGCCCCGCCCTCGCTCGCGGAGAAGGGCATGAAGGCGATGTTCAGCTCGAGGGCGTCGGCCCCGGACTCGGCGATGCGGCCGGCGTACTCGACCCAGGCCGCCTCGCCGCGGCAGTTGACGCTCGCGATGATCGGCGCGGGGCCCGCGGCGGCCTTGGCCTCGCGGATGAGTTTGAGGTAGTCGGCCGAGCCCTCGGTCCAGCCGGCCCGGGAGAGGAAGTCCGCGGCCTCCGGGTGGGCGCCCGCGTCGATGGCCGCGCCGGCCGGCGCGAGCTCGGCCTCGAGCTGCTCCTCGAAGAGGGACTTCAGGACGACGGCGCCCGCCCCGGCCTCCGCGGCCTTGCGGACGCCCGCGCTCGTGGCGGTCAGCCCCGAGGCCGCGACGACGAGGGGATTGCGGAGCCCCAGTCCCAGGTAGCGTACCGAGAGATCTGCCACGACGCGCCTCCTCGCAGAGTTGGTAGTAGCTAGAAGCTACTCGCCGCGGGGCGCCGAGGCAAGGGCAAGGCTAGGCCTTGCGCTCCTCGAGGAGGATGGCTGGCCGGGCCAGCTCGACGCCCGCCTCGGAGAAGCGGCGCAGGACCTCGAGGTTCGTCGCGCTCAGGGTGCCGAAGTAATCAGCTCCCTTCTTGATGAAGATCACGAAGCTCAGCTTGAGGGAATACTGCCCGAAGCCGGCGAGGGCGGCCACCGTGCCCCCGTCCAGGCCCTCCTGGGCCGCGGCCGCCTCGAGGAGGATGGCGATGGCCCGCGCGGCGCCCTCGTGCCCGATCCCCGGAGCGAGCTCGATGCTCTGCGCGACCTTGGTGCTGGGCTCGGAGCTCACGTTCTCGATCGCGCTCGTGGCGAAGGTGGAGTTCGGCAGGGTGACGACCCGGTTGTCGAGGGTCCTGAGCCGGGAGCTGCGGATCCCGATCTCCATGATGGTCCCGTCGAAGCCCGCGACCTTGATGCGGTCGCCTATCGCGAAGGGGCGGTCGAAGAAGACGGCGACCGAGCCGAAGAGGTTTGACAGGGTGTCCTTGGCCGCCAGGGCTATGGCCACGCCCCCGATGCCGAGGCCGGCGATGAGGGCCCCCACGTCGTAGCCGGCGTTCTTGAGGGCGAGGAGGAGGGCCAGGGACCAGACGAGGAGCCGCGCGCCCTTGCGCAGGAGGGGGAGGAGCTGGTCGTCGAGCTTGCTGTCGGAGCGCTCGACGACGGGCACGAGGTACTCGGTTATGATGGAGTCGATGCCCTTGTCGATGGCCCAGGCCAGGGCCAGGGTCGTGAGCGCGCCGACGATCCGGCCCATCCACAGCTGGGCCTCGCCCTCGAGGCCGAGGCGGCCTACGCCCAGGCCGATGCCGAGCACGAGGACGAGGAAGACCAGGGGCTTCTCGACGACGGCGAGGACGATGTCGTCGACCCGGTTCCTGGTCCTGGCCGCGAGCCGCCTCAGTATCCTCGAGGAGACGAAGGCCACGAGCTTGCCGGCCGCGAAGGCCCCCAGCGTGCAGCCGAGGGCCTCGAGCCAGTTGACGAGGCCTATGCCGGCCAGCTTCCCGTCGAGCAACTCTTCCATGGGGCCCTACGGTAGCGGAAAAGCCCGGCCTCGGCAACGGGCCCCGAGGCGGCGCCTACTCGCGGACGTCGATGATCTCGATGGCGAGGGGCTTGAGGGCGTCCGCGAGCTTCTGCTTGGGGGCCCCCTGGACCTTCATGGCGACGACCCAGGTGGCACCCGAGTCGTCGGTCGAGTCGTGCACGCCGAGGCCGACGATGTCGCCCCCCGCGTCGGCCACCGCCTGGGCGATGCGCGCCATCATGCCCTTGCCGTTCTTGACCCGCGCGGTGATCCTGACCCCCTCGCGGAAGCCCCCGAGGATTCCCGTGAAGGCCCGGAAGAGGTCGGTCTCGGTGACGATGCCCACGAGCCGGTCGCCCCGCATGACGGGCAGGCCCCCGATCTTGCGCTCGGCCATGATCCGGGCCGCGTCCTCGATGGGGGTGTCGCCCGTCACGGTGACCACGTCCTTGGCCATCACCTTCTCGACCTTGAGCTTGCCGAGGAGGGAGTGGATCTCCCACATGCTCAGGGTGGTCGAGGGCGAGGGCGAGGCGTAGATGATGTCCTTCTCCGAGACGATGCCGACGAGCTTGCCCTTGGCGTCGAGGACCGGCAGCCGGCGGACTTTCTTCTGGCGCATCAGGGCGAGGGCGTCGGGCACGGACAGGTCGGAAGCGACGACGACGGGGTCGGCGGTCATGCGGTCGCGGACGAACATCTCTACCTCCTCGGATGGGCGCGATGGCTCCAGGGGAAGTATAGCGAAAAAAGGCCCGGAAGGCGAATTCGCCCGCGGCCGGCGAGGCCCGGCCTCAGCGCTCGAAGGGGCTGTCCAGGACGCGGAGCCCGAGGCGGGCGGCCAGGGCGCGGCCCTCGGCCAGGCCGGCGGCGACGTCGACGGGCCGGTGGGCGTCGGAGTTGACCACGACGTCGAGCCCGTAGGACGCGGCGAGCTCCCAGAAGCCCTCGTGGGGATAGGGGGCCCGCTCGCCCTCGGGGGCCCGGACGCGGGCCTTGCGCATGCCGTAGCCGTTGATCTCGACCGGGATCCGGGCGGCGCGGGCCGCGTCGAGGACGTCGCGGGCGCAGGCGCGGGCATCCTCGTCCCAGCGCAGGTAGCTCATGCAGTAGAGGTCGGGATGGGCCACGTAGGCGAACAGTCCGCTCTCGAGGCTGCGGGCGAGGTGGGCGGCGTAGGCCGACAGGTCGGCGGCGCGGCGCAGCGCGCCGGCGTCCTCCCAGGCCCCCCCGCGGCGGTAGTAGTGCGTCCCCGAGACGAGGTAGCCGACCCCGAGCCGGCCGACGAGCTCCTCGCGGAGGTAGGCGTCGTCCTCGGCCGACCACTCGCTCTCGAGCCCGAGGAGGATGCTCATCCTCCCCTCGCCCTCCGGGCGGCGGGACTCGGCCTCGGCGGCGGCCCGGACGGCGGCCAGGTAGCCGGGGAGCTCCCCGAGATCCATCCGGCTGTCAGGCCAGCGCCCGTCGGCGTAGGGGACGTGCTCGGAGAAGCCGAGCTCCCCGATGCCGGCGGCGCGGGCGGCCTCGACGTAGTCGGCGATGTCGCCTGAGGCGTGTCTGCAGCGGTAGCTGTGGGTGTGGTAGTTGTTCATGGTCGAAGGTGGCCCGATGGTACGGCGAAGGGGCCCTCCGCCTCAAGGGGGACCGCCCGCCCCGGCGGGGCGGGCGGTCCCGAGGGCCCTGCGGCCTCAGCGCAGGGCGAAGGCGGCCAGGAGGCCGGCCGCCTTCGGCGCGGGGGCGGCGGAGAGCGGCGCGGGCTTGGCGAGGGAGTTCGGGATCTCGAAGTAGTCGATCTGCTTGAAGCTCGTCTTCTTCGGATCCTCGCGCTGCATGGACCAGAAGGAGATCTTCTCCTCGTTCACGAGGACGACGTTGACGATCTGGCAGTCCACCGCGTCGGCCTTGACCTCGGTGAAGGGGGCCGAGCGCTCGAGCCAGGCGTAGTACTTGTTGCCGCAGGTGCCGCCGGTCACGTAGGTCGTGCTCTGGCCCGGGGCCACCTTCTGGTCGCCCTTCATGGTGGTGCGCAGGTAGAGGTGGTCGTGGCCGGTGAGGACGAGGTCGACTTTCATGGCCTCGAGCCGGGCGGCCGCGATGTTCTTGATCGGTGTGCCGTCGTGGTTCGAGGAGTAGGGGCCGGCGTGGAAGGCGACGATCCTCCACTTCTTGGTGGTCTTCTTGAGCTGGGCCTCGAGCCAGTCCAGCTGCTTGTCGAGGTTGGGCTTGATGGCCGCGTTGGGCACGGCCTCGGTGTTCAGCACCGCGAAGAAGGCGTCGCCGTACTCGAACCAGTAGTTCGTGCCGCCCAGGTCGCCGCCGGCGCCGTTGGCCGGGGTGTTGAAGCGGCTCTTGAAGGTGAGGTACTTCGAGTCGCCCTTGAAGTCGTGGTTGCCCATCGCGGGCATGAAGGGGATGGAGGCGAGCTTGCCCTGGATGCTCTGGAAGAAGCAGGACCACTGGGAGGCCTTGTAGCCGTCCTGGGTGATGTCGCCGGTGAGGAGGGTGAAAGCGGGCGCGTCCACGAGGCTAAGCCCGTAGTTATAGGAGAAGTCGAGGGTCTTGTAGTCCTCGAGGCTCACCGACTGGGGATCGGACATGAACAGGAAGCTGAAGCCGTCCACCTTCTTGGGGTCGGGCGGGGCGGTGAACTCGTACTGCCAGCTCTGGAAGGTCTTGCCGTCGCCGACGCGGTACACGTAGGTCGCGCCGGGCTCGAGGTCGCTCAACGTGACCTTGTGGCTCATCCGCTCCTTGAAGCCCGGGGTCACCGCGACGATGGAGCTCGTGCCGACGGCGGCCTTGAAGCGGCCGTCGAAGCCGTCTTTCTTGGCGTAGTAGACGACGGAGTCCTTGATGGCGGGAATGGTCATCCAGTTGACGCCCATGGAAGTCTGCTTCTCCCCGAGGGAGATGACGATCTCGGTCGGCTCGCCGTAGACGGTGCCGTCGTCGATGGCCACCGCGACGGGCTGCGACGGGTCGTGGGGCTTGGTGAACTCGGCGCCGGAGGCCGAGACCGCCTTCACGTAGTAGTACAAGGGGCCCTTGGCGACAGCGGGGATCTTGCCGAGCCAGGCGTCGCCCTTGCCCTTCTTCATCGCGACCTTGGCGGTGAAGGCCTTGCCGTCGGGGGAGTCGCCGTACCAGAGCTCGACGGACTTGGGGGCCTTGGCGGAGATGACGCGGGCCTCGACCGCCACGTCAATCTTGGCCTTGGCGGCGTTGACCGGCCTGGCCACGATGGCGGCGTCGAAGGAGAAGTCGGGCTTGCGCTCCTGGTCCTTGGCGGAGAAGGCCTTCAGGACGGGATATCCCGCGTTCTCGGGCCCCTGCCAGGCCCAGGCGCCCTTGAAGTCCCAGCCGAGGGCGGCGAAGGTCTTCTTGGACTGGAGCTCGGCGGCCGACTTGTCGGCCCACTTGATGGGCTGGAATTCGGGCTCGTTGCCGACGATGGCCATCGCGTCCCAGGCGATGTTCCCGGTGATCTGGTTGCCGCTCTCGTCCTCGAGCTGGCCGCAGATCTTGTCGGTGTCCTTCTTGCCCTCGATCCTGCTCTGGAGGGCCGCGGAGTTGTAGATGGCCTGGCCGGCGTTGAAGGCCCCGACGAGGCCGCCCACGGCGCCGTTGGGGTTGGTGGACTTGATCGTGCCGGCCGCGTAGCAGTCCTCGATGATGCCGCCCCCGTCCTCCTGGCCGGCGATGCCGCCGAGGTTGAAGGTGCCGACGATGTCGACCACCGCGTAGCAGTTCTTGATCACGCCGACGATGGCCCCCTCGCCCTCCTTGTTCTTGCCGACGATGCCGCCGACGGTCTGGGCGTTGGAGCCGCTGTTCGTCAGCTTGCCGAAGACGAAGCAGTTCTCGAGGGTGCCGTAGCTGACGCCGACGATGCCGCCGACGTTCTGGGTGCCGTTCACGCTGATGTTGACGAAGCCGATGTTCTTGATGGTCGCGAGGACGTCCTCGTTCCCGGCGTAGCCGAAGAAGGCCACGTACTTCTTGCCGGGGCGGTCGATAACGAGGTTGCGGATGACGTGGCCCTGGCCGTCGAGGACGCCGAGGAAGCCGTTCTCCTTGTCCTTGCCCATCGGCACGTAGCCGGTCACCCCGGCCATGTCGATATCGGCCGTGAGCAGCCATTTGCCGTCGCGGGGCACTTCTTTCTTGCCGTAGTTCGCCGCGAGATACATGATGTGCTCGGGCTTCGAGATCTCCAAGCGGCCCTGCGCGTCGGCGGGCGGCGCGACGGGGACGATCTCCGCCCAGGCGCCGACCGCGGCGAGCGCGAACACGAACGCGAAGACTAACGCCGAAAGTTTCCTTTTCATGCCTTGCCTCCAATTCGAGTGATCGATGATGAGACCTGTCTAGCGCCCCTGCCTCCGCATGCGCTCCTCTACCTGGGCGACGGTCCCTGAGAAGGGACCGGGCTTCTCCATCTTCATGCTCGTCAGCGCCGCCGCGTAGCGAGTCGCCTCGGCGACCCCGCTGCGCGCGCGCCGCGCGATGTAGGAGAGGAAGCAGGTGTCGCCCCGGCCCGCGCGGCCGTCGAGGCGGACCGGATCGAAGGGGGCGCGGAAGAAGTCCCGGCCGTCGTAGGCCAATACCTCGTCCTGCCTCGTGATGAGGATCTCCATGCCCGCGCCGGGCCCCTTCCCGCCCGCGGCTCCCCAGGCCGCGAGCATGCGGGCGGCCTTCTCGCGGTCCTCGGTGCCGGCTATCGCCTTGATCTCGACCGAGTCGGCCTTGAGGTAGCTGACGAAGGGCAGGTACTCCTCCTTGGCCGGCCAGTCGCGGAAGGCCACGTCGCCGCCCTCGAAGTAGCGGAGCACGGCCTGGAGGTCGAGGGCCACCTTGCCGCGGGCCGCGAGCTCGCGGATGGCCTCGTCGGGGACCTCGTCCTTGAAGAGGGCCGCGATGTGGTAGACGCCGGCCTCGGGCAGGGCCCTGATCTCCTCCATCGTGAAGGGATCGGCCCGCGACACCATCTTCAGCGTCCGCGCGTCGGGATCGGGGCTATGGAAGATGTTCTCGATCGAGGTCGTCGCCCGCGAGGGGAGGAAGCGGAGCTCGACCCCCTCGCGGCCGAGGAGGGACACGGAGCCCCGGTCGGCCTCGGCCATCTTGGTGACGACGAGGACCTTCGCCCCGCTCCGCGCGGCCGCCACGGGGGAGAAGTAGGCCGCCCCGCCCACGAAGGGACTGCGCTCGCCCATCATGTCGCGGACGTCGTTGGTGATGTGGCCGATCGATACGATGTCGTACTTCATTGCTGCGAATCCTTCCTGCCTGCGCCGCGCCCCTGCTCCGACGGGCTGCTAATACGTTTAAGTCAGACGCGATCCGGGGACGCCGCCCCTCGGGCGTGAGGCGCCTCCCCCCCCCCGTCTGCCCCCGACGGCCCCGCCGCCCGGCGGGCGGCGGGGGTCCGGGAGAGACGCGTTGCGCGATCCTACTTCTTCTTCAGCGAGAGCCAGAAATTGGTGACCTTGACCGTGTTCGGGTAGTTGTACTTCGCGTCCTCGGCCCAGAGCTTCATCTCGGAGAGGGGGGTCTTGCTCTTCGTGACCATGTCCGAGCGGGTCGGCCAGGAGCCTTCCACGTCGAAGGGCTTGTAGCCGTCGGCCTTGCCGTCGGCCTCGCCGGCCATGTAGCGGATGAGGAGCTTGGCCGCGTTCGGGTGCTGGCCGCCCTCGACCATGCACAGGTAGGCGGGGTTGCCCGTGCTCGAGCGGGGCTTGAGGGTGGTGACCGAGCCGAGCTTCAGGCCCTTGCTCTTGTCGCGGATCTTCGAGGAGGTGGCGATGCCGATGGGCGGGTTCTTCTGGCCGGCGGCGCCGATCGCGTCCACGACCTCCTGGTCGGAGTTCGTGATGACGAGGTCGTTCGCGGCGAGGCGCTTGATGAACTCGTAGCCGGCGTTGGCCACCCCGGGGCTGAGCTTCAGGTCCTGGCCGAACTCGCGCTTGTAGTCGGCCGCCATCTCGGCGGAATTCTGGACGAAGCTGCAGAACAGGCCCAGGGTCTCGATGGCCGCCTGGGGGTTGGTCAGCATGATCTTGCCCTTCCACTCGGGCCGGGTGAGGTCCCACCAGCTGTCGATGGGGTCCTTGTCGTACACCTCGGTGTTGTAGAACACGAGCTTCATCTCGAGGTAGATGGCGAAGCCGGGCTGCTTGAACTGGGCGTCGACCTTGGCCCCGATGTCCTTGGGCACGTAGCTGTGGACCACGCCGCGGGCGTAGAAGTCGTTGGCCATGGTGCCGTCGGAGTCCTTGACGAAGATCACGTCGGCGTTCTTGATGCCGGCGGCGTTCTCGCGCTCGATCTTCTCGAAGATCTCCGTGTTGCGCATGTCGTAGGTCTCGACCTTCACGCCGGGATACAGCTTCTCGAAGCCCGCCTTGACGTCCTTCGAGCGGCTGGACATGGAGTAGATGACGACCTTGCCCTCCTTCTTGGCGGCCTCGTAGAGCTGCTCCGCCGTATCGGGGGCGTCGAGGGCCGCCTTCTTGGCCCAGGCCGTGGAGACCTGGGCCCAGGCGCCGCCGGCCGCGAGGGAGAGGGACGCGAGCGCGACGAGCCTCGCGCGAGTGCGATTCATCATGCCGAACCTCCTTTGGATCGAAAGATCGTTTCGCCGAACTGGATAACCCCGGCGCGCCCCTAGGCGAGGGCGCCGAGGGCGATGCGCCCGCTGGCCTTGTCGTAGACGTTGAGCTTGTCCTGCTGGAGCGAGAGCCAGGCTTCCTCGTCCTGGCCGAACTCCGCCTGGCCGATCACCTTGGCCATGATCGTGTCCCCGTTCACCGCCGCCTGGATGAGGGTCTCCGAGCCGGCGGGCAGGGCCGAGTAGATGCGGCAGCGCACGGCCCCGGGCGAGGGCTCCCTGCCCACGTGGACGTGCTCGGGCCGGACGGCGAGGATCGAGGCGGCCCCGCAGGAGGCCGGCTCGACGCCGATGGATCCGAAGCGCGCGTTGCGCGACGCCACGTTGCCCAGGGCCATCCGGCCGAGGACCGAGTCGACCACCATGGTGTCCCCGTCCCGCGAGCACTCGCAGCCGATGAAGTTGATCTTGGGATTGCCGATGAAGTCGGCGACGCGGATGTCCACGGGGTTGCCGTAGATGCCCTTGGGGGTATCGGCCTGCACGAGCCTGCCCTCGAAGAACACGGCGATCTTGGTGGACATGGTCAGGGCCTCGACCTGGTCGTGGGTGACGTAGACCACGGTGGTCTTGAGCTCCTGGTGGAGGCGCTTGAGCTCGGAGCGCATCTCGATGCGGAGCTTGGCGTCGAGGTTGGACAGGGGCTCGTCCAGGAGGAGGACCCGCGGCTCGGAGACGATGGAGCGGGCGATGGCCACGCGCTGCTGCTGGCCCCCGGAGAGCTCGGAGGGGTAGCGCTCGGCGAACTCCGCGATGTGGAGGCGTCCGAGGGCGCCCGTCACCTTCTCCTTGATGAGCGGCTTGGGCGCCTTCTTGATCTGCAGCCCGAAGGCGACGTTGTCGAAGACCGTCATGTGGGGCCACAGGGCGTAGCTCTGGAACACGAGGTTCACGCCCCGCTTGGCGGGGGGCAGGTTGAAGCTCACCTCCCCGTCGGCCGCGAGCTGCCCGCCGATCCTGAGCGTGCCCGAGCGCGGGGCCTCGAGGCCGGCGATCACGCGGAGGGTGGTGGTCTTGCCGCAGCCCGAGGGGCCGAGGAGGGTCATGAAGTCCCCGTCCTCGACGACGAGGTCCAGGTCCTTGAGCACGTGGACCTCGCCGTAATACTTGTTGACCTTGGATATCTCGATGCGGCTCATGGGAATCAGCCCCCCAATCCTTTCGACATGTCGACCTTGCCGATCTTGGCGGCGAGGACGTAGACGATCATGATGATCGCGACGATCACGGTGATGACGGCGTCCGAGAACTGGTGGTAGCCCCCCTCGGCGTAGGAGTAGGTCGCCGCGGCGAGGGTCTGGGTCGCCGGGGTCATGAGCAGGACGATGAGGTCGAGCTCCTTCATGGCGCTGATGAAGATCAGGATGAAGCCGCTCAGGAAGCCCTTGCCCGCCAGGGGCATGACGATCTTCCGGAAGCGCCGGCCGAAGGAGGCCCCCTCCACCATGGCGGCCTCCTCGAGCTCGGTGCCGATCTGCATCATGTTGCTCGTGCCGGCCCGCACGGAGAAGGGCAGGTACTTCACGACGCTGATGAGCACGAGGATGCCGAGGCTGCCGTAGAGGGCCGGGATGAAGAGCCGCGGCCGCGAGAACATGGAGAGGTAGATAGCGCCGAAGGCGATCGAGGGTATCAGGTAGGGCAGGAAGGATACCTGGTCGATGAGCCTGCCCGAGGCCTTCTTCCTGCCGCGCGAGATCACGTAGCCCAGGACGAGGCCGACGAAGGTCGCGATCACCGAGGCCGCGAGCACGAGCTTCATCGTGGTGCCCAGCGCCCTCCAGATCGCCGCGTTGCGGAAGATCCCGCTCTCCCCCTCGGCGATGGAAGGCTTGGAGGCGCCGGCCCAGTAGTGGAGGGTCAGGTTGTCGAGGCGGTAGATCCCGTCGCGCTCGAGGAAGGACTCCAGGAGGAGGACCGCGACCGGGAAGATGATGGCCACGACCATGAAGGCGACGAGGGCGGCCAGGATGGGCCTGCGCCACTTCCCCAGGCTCACCAGGTTCTTGCGCGTGCCCTTGCCGCCGATCGTCGTGTAGCTCTTGCGCTTGCCGATCATCGCCTGGTTCAGGTACACGGTGAATACGGCTATGAGGATTAGCACGAGGCTGAGGATGTAGGCCTGGACGGTCTGGCGGTTGCGGACGCTGGCGTAGAGCATCGTGGAGATCGTGTAGTAGTTCACCTTGAGGCCGAGGAAGGCCGGCACGCCGAAGGTGCCGATGGCCCGCGAGAAGGTGAGGATGAAGGCCGAGAGCACGGCGGGCAGGACGAGGGGGAAGGTGATCCTGCGCAGGATCGTGAGGCGGCTCGCGCCCGCGATCTCGCCCATCTCCTCGAGGTCCCCGCCGATGGAGGAGAGGGCCGAGGAGATGAGGAGGTAGGCGAAGGCGTAGTAGTGGATCGACAGGGTGAGGACCGTCGGCACGAAGCCGTAGGCGAGCCAGTCGGGGGGGCTCCAGCCGAAGATGGCCGCGAGGAAGCCGGGATTGCCGCCCACGCGCTCGTTCTTGAAGACCGTGATCCAGGCCAGGGCCTTGTACCAGGAGGGCAGCATGTAGGGCACGAGGACGAGGAAGGAGAAGAAGCCGCGGCAGGGCAGGTCGGTCCTCGTGACGAGCCAGGCGATCAGGCCCCCGAGGAGGAGGGACAGGGCCGAGACGCAGAGCGCCACCGAGAGGGAGTTGGCCAGGGGCTCCCAGAGCATGGCCCGGGCCGTGTCGCCCGAGAACATGGCCTTCCAGTGGTAGGTCGTGAAGGCGCCGGGCACGGCTCCCTCGACGAGCCGCGAGTCCTTGGGCTGCCAGCGGAAGGTCGTGCCCACGATCTCGCCGAGGGGGACCACGATGAGGTAGACGAGGACGACGATCGACACGAGGCTGATGACGTTGTACGGATTCGTGAACAGGGAGACGAGCACGTTGCGCGCCTTCGTGAGGCCCCTGCCCCTCCCGAGGCCGGCCGGGGACGGGGCCGCGGCGGATTTCGTTTCGCTCATCGCATGCTCCTGTGCGCGCCCTCGGCCGCGGCGCCCGCGGCGCCCGCGGCGCCGGCCGGGCCCGCGCCGAGCCCGTCGAGGATGGGCGCTATCTCGCCGAGCTCGCCGACGACGTAGTCCGGCCGGGGGCAGCCCGGCGGCAGGGCGCTGTCGCGCCCCGCCGTCATGAAGGACTTGATCTGGAAGGCGAGGGCGTAGCCCGCGGCCTTCGCTCCCGAGACGTCCCGGGACACCGTGTCTCCCACGTAGGCGGCCCGCTCGGGGGCGACGCCGAGGCGGCACAGGGCCTCGAGGAAGATGCGCGGGTCGGGCTTGCGGATCCCCGAGACGCAGGAAAGGCAGAGGCAGTCGAAGTAGTCCCTGATCCCGTAGCCGCCGAGGGTGGCGAGGACCTGGCTCTCGCTCGAGGTGTTGCTGATGACGCCGAGGCGGAAGCCCCGGACCTTGAGGGCCTCGAGGCTCTCCCGCGCGTCCGGCCTGAGCTCGCGGCTATGGAACTCGGTCTCCCAGATCAGGGCCAGGCCCTCGGCGACGCGGTCTATCTCGGCCCGGGGGAGATCGAACTCGCGGAGGTACCACTCGGCCCAGACCCGGTTCGCGGGGGCCTCGGTCATGGTCCGCTCGCTCCAGGCGCGGTAGGCGAGGTAGCCCCGCTCGATGGCCTTGAGGAGGGCCTCGGGCTCGGCTTCGAGCTCGAGGCCTTCCTTTTTAAGAAAACGTTTAAGCGAGACGCAGGCTGCGAGGCGCGACTCGGGGCTGTAGCGCACGTCCTCGAGGGTGCCGCCGAGGTCGAAGAGGACCGCGTCGATCCTCATCGGGAGGCCCCCTCGCCCGCCCCGGAGCGGGGCGCGACGCAGCTGCCGCGGACCACGAGGCTCGGCTTGACCACGCGGCGGTGCTTGATCCCCGCGAGCTCCTCGCTCATGGCCTCGCAGAGGAGCTCGACCGCGAGGGCTCCCATCTCGAACTTGGGCTGGGCGACCGTGGTCAGGTCGACCGTGGGCAGGGAGGCGAACATGATGTCGTCGTAGCCCACGAGGGAGAGGTCGCCGGGGATCGCGATGCCGCGCATCGCGGCGGCGCGCATGACGCCGAGGGCCACCATGTCGCTCGAGGCGTAGATGGCCGTCGGCATCCGGCCCGAGCCGAAGGCCTCGAGGGCGGCCTGGCAGCCGTAGTCGATGCCCTCGGCCGCGCCCTCGGGGGCGATGGAGGCACGGGGCTCGAGGCCGCGCGCCTCCATGGCCTCGCGGTAGCCCTCGACCCGGTCCTTCTTGGTCTTGGTCCGGTAGTTGTCGCAGAGCATGAGGATGTCCCGGTGCCCGAGGGAGGCGATGTGGCCCACCGCGAGGGCGGAGCCGAGCTTGTTGTCGTTCGCCACGTAGTTGTCCATGCTGTCGTTGACCTTGCCGCCGATGAACACGAGGGGCACCTGGGCCTTGGTGAGGGCGAGGATGTGGCTCGCGTCGTTGTCCACCGGCGCCACGATGATGCCCCTGGCCCGGTTCTCCATGAGGGTCCTCACGTAGGAGACCTCGAACTCGGTCCTGCGGTTCGTGTCGCAGAGGAAGAGATTGAAGCCGCGGCGCTTGGCCTCGGCGTCGATGCCCTTGAAGATCTCGGCGTAGATGGGGGTGGAGATGTCGGGGATGAGGAGCCCGAGGATGTCGCTCGTCTTCTTGACGAGGTTGCGGGCGAGGGCGTTGGGCGTGTAGCCCATCTCCGCGCTGATCCGCACGATCCGGGCCCTCGTCTCCTCGCCTATGTCCGTGTAGCCGTTCAGGGCCTTGGAAACGGCTGCGGGCGAGACGCCGGCCGCCTGGGCTATGGTCTTGATGGTCACATTCATAGGTGTTCCGAAAACGTTTAAGTAAGTATAGACCCGGTTTTTCTACTTGTCAACGAAAAAGTAATACGTTTTAGTATTGTTCGCGTGGTGAAGGACGATTCACCCATCGCGAAGGGGCAGCATGGCGGATTCAGAGGGCGCGAGCGAGCGAAGGCTGGCGGAGCTCGAGATGCGGATAACCTATCAGGAAAGGACCATCGAGGAGCTCGGGGGCCAGGTCTTCGACCAGGCTCGCCGCCTCGAAGGGGCGGAGAAGCTCCTGCGCGATATGGCGGAGAAGCTCAAGGAGCTGGCGGGAGACGGCTCCCCCCTCCCCACCAACGAGCGTCCTCCTCACTACTGAGGGCTCTGGCCCCGCGAGGCCGTGGCGGCGGCGGCTCGGTCCGCCTCCGGGCGGGGCGCTCGGCCTGGGGCTCTGTCCCCGGATTCCGCAGGCCCCGGGGGCCGGCGCGGCCCCCGGGAGCCGGGCCTCTCCCCCTCCCCCTATAATAAAGCCCGCGATTTCGCTATGCTATAAGCATCTTTCCCCTATACCGAGCGTGAAACGAATGGATTTCTCCGAACTCAAGCTGCATCCCGATCTGAAAAAAGGCCTCGACGAGGTCGGCTACGTGACCTGCACCCCCGTGCAGGAGATGGTCTTCGACCATGCATTCAAAGGCGAGGACATCTACGCCCAGTCCCAGACCGGCACGGGCAAGACCGCCGCCTTCCTCGTCTCCATCTTCCAGCGCATCATGACCGACGAGAGCCAGCGCAACCGCAAGGTCCTCATCCTCTCGCCCACCCGCGAGCTGGCGGTCCAGATCGAGGGCGAGGCCGAGCGCCTGGGCAAGTACCTGCCCATCACGGCCGGCGCCTTCTACGGCGGCGTCAGCTACGGGCCCCAGGTCGACATGCTCCGCTCCAACGTGCAGATGATCATCGGCACCCCCGGCCGCATCCAGGACCTCGTCAACCAGGGCAAGATGCTCCTCAAGGACGTGGGCTTCCTCGTCATCGACGAGGCCGACCGCATGTTCGACATGGGCTTCATCGACGACCTGCGCAAGCTCATCCGCTACCTCCCCCCGACCGGCCAGCGCCAGACCTTCCTCTTCTCCGCGACCCTGGGCCTGCGGGTGAAGGACCTGGCCTGGGAGTACATGGACCGGCCCCACGAGGTCGCCATCGAGCCCGAGCACGTCACCGTCGACCTCGTGACCCAGGAGCTCTACCACGTGGGCAACCACGAGAAGTTCAGCCTCCTCTTGGGGATCCTCGACCGCGAGCGGCCCGACAGCGCCCTCATCTTCTGCAACCAGAAGTTCATGGTCGAGGAGATCGCGCGGCGCCTCAAGGTCAACGGCGTCGACTGCGAGTTCATCATGGGCGACCTTCCCCAGGCCAAGCGCCTCGAGGTCATCGAGCGGCTCAAGGCCGGCGAGATCAAGATCCTCGTCGCAACCGACGTGGCCGCCCGCGGCCTCGACGTCGAGGCCCTCGACCTCGTGGTCAACTACGACCTCCCCGACGAGGCCGAGTCCTACGTGCACCGCATCGGCCGGACCGCCCGCGCGGGCAAGGCCGGCAAGGCCGTCTCCTTCGCCTGCGAGAAGTTCGTCTACAACCTGATGGCCATCGAGCGCCTCCTCGGCTCCAAGATCCCGGTCATGCCCTTCGACACGGCCCTCCTCCTCCAGGACCGGAGCTCGGGCATGCGCTTCGGCCACACCCGCGACTACGACCGCGGCCGGGGCCCCCACGAGGGCCGCGGCGGCCGCCCGGGCGACCGCCGCCCCGCCCCCCGCGGCTCCCCCCGCGGCGGCGAGCGGCGCAGGCCCGCCGACGATCGGGGCGGCGCCAGGACCCAGCGGCCCGAGCGCGTCCCGGCGCGGACTCCCGAGCGCGCGGGGACCGAGGGCCGACCGGCCTCCGGGCGCGGCGACAATCCCTACGCCCAGACCCAGGACGAGCGGCTCCGCGGCTACAAGGAGCGCTACGGCCAGGGCGAGCGGCAGGAGGGCCAGGCTCCCTCCGGGCGCTCAGGCGGCGGGCGCGGCAAGGACCGGCGCCCCGCGGAGGGCGCCGCCCAGGGCGGCCGCCAGGCCGGGGGGCGCGCGCCCTCGGGCCGGCAGGGCCCCGGCGGCCAGCAGGGCCGCGGCCAGGGTCAGGGCCAGCGCGGCCAGGGCCAGCAGCAGCGCAAGCCCGCCGCGGCGGCCCCCGCCAAGCCGGGCCTGCTCGCCCGCATCAAGGGACTATTCAAGCGCGGTTAAGGGCCGAGCCGATCGCCGGCGGTTGCTAAGCGGGCCTTCCTCCATTACTCCTATAGGTAGATCCTATCGAGCGAGGGAGGCCCACATGAACCGCGGTTCGAAGAAGGCCCAGGCGGATACGCCGAGCGCCCAGACCATGGAGGCCGAGACCAGGCTCGCGGCCCAGAGGATCTTCGAAGAGCGCCGGGCCAAGGGCCTCGAGGGGGACGAGGTCTCCGACTGGCTCGAGGCCGAGGCCGAGGTCAAGAAGCGGCACAAGCTCGGCTAAGGCGCGGAAGCCCCCGCGCGGGCGGCGGCCCCGAGGTACTTCTCGAGGCTCCGCCGCACCGCCCCCTTTCCCGCGACCAGCTCCCCGAAGTAGCCCTCTATCCTCTCCCCAAGGCCCGCCTCGCAAAGGTCGAGGCCGAAGATGGAGGCGTCGGACAAAAGGGGCGCGAGGGCCTCGCGGAAGGGGCCCTTGTCGCCGAGCCCGATCCCGGCGAGGCGGGAGCGGGTGAAGCCCAGGAGGGGATCGGGGCTCGGCTCGAAGCTCCGGCCCTCGTCGTCCAGGCCCAGGAGGTAGCGGCACCAGCCCGCGAGGACCAGGGGGATGAAGACCAGGGAGCGGGCGCCCTCCCCTCCCCGGGCCCGGTAGGCCTTGATCGTCTCGCCGAAGCGGACCGCGAGCTTCTGCGAGGTGTCGGTGGCGATGCGCTGGGGCGTGTCGGGCATGAAGACGTTGGGGAAGCGCCGCTCGATCACCTCGCGGAGGAAGGCCTCCGGCGAGACGATCCCCGGGTCGGCGGCGACGGGCAGGCCCTCGGCGTAGCCCACCTGCTCCACGAGGGCCTTCAGGAGGGGATCGCCCATCTCCTCGTGGATCGAGGTGAAGCCCAAGAGGCAGCCGAAGATGGCCAGGCTCGTGTGGAGGGGATTGAGGCAGGCGCTCACCTTCATGCGCTCCATGAGCTCGACCCTGGCTCGGTCGGCGAAGATCACGCCGCCCCGCTCGAGGGGGGGCCTGCCGTTGGGGAAGGCGTCCTCGACGACGAGGTACTGGGCCTCCTCCGCGTTGACGAAGGGGGCGGTCCAGGTCTTCCGCGCGGTGACGACGATCTCCCGGTCCTCGAGGCCGGCCTTCCCCAGCTGGGCCGCGACCGACTCGTCGGGGCGGGGCGTGATCTTGTCGATCATGGTCCAGGGGAAGGCGACGCGGGCGGGGTCGGCCAGGTAGGCGGGGAAGCCGGCCGGCGCGAGGCCGGCGGCGGCCCAGGCCCCGGCGAGGGCCCGGAGCGAGTCGCCCAGGCGCTCCCCATTGCGCGAGCAGTTGTCCATGCTCACCAGGGCCAGGGGGAGGGCACCCGCCTCGTAGCGCTCGAGGCAGAGGGCGGCGGCCTTGCCCATGAGGCTCCGCGGGGCGGCCGGCCCACCTGCGGCGTCCGCCGCCGCGTCGGGGAGGTAGTTCCCCGCGGGGTCGCGGAGGACGTAGCCCTTCTCGGTGATCGTGAAGCTCGCCAGCTGGAGGCTCGGGGCGCGGAAGGCCTCGCGGAGGCGGGCCCAGTCGGGCGAGGAGGGGTCGGCGGCGAGGGCCTCGGCCACGGAGCCCACGACCTTCTTGCCGATCGAGCCGTCCGCCCGGAGGGTCGCGAGGACGGAGAGGCAGTCGTAGGGGCGATAGGCGCGCTCGATGATCTCGCAGTCGAAGCCCTCGGCCACGACGATGCCCGCGGCCGCGGCGCCCGCGTTCAGGAGCTCCTGGTGGACCGCGGCGGGGAAGGCGCGGAAGATGTTGCCCGCCCCGAAGTGGACCCACTCCGGGGCCGCCCGGGTCCGCCGGGCGAGCTCGCGGCGGTCGAAGGCGGGCAGCTCGAAGCCGGCGGCCTCCCAGGCGGATCGATCGGAGATGGACTGGTCGTTGAGCCTCATGCTTCCCTCGCTAGCCGTCGCCGCGCGACGAAGTACTCGGGGTATTCCCCCCGCAGCCGCTCTTCCTCGACGAGGATCTTGGACAGGTGGGCGCGGATGGCCCGCAGCGAGCCCTCCTCGTCGCCGGAGCGGACCAGGCCGAGGAGCTCCCCGTGCTCCCGGTGGATCGCCTCCGCGGTCTCGGGCCCGCGGAGGTTCAGGAGCCGGACGCGCCGGTAGTGCCCCGACATGCCTTGAACGAGGTCCCAGCACAGGCTCTTGCCCGCGGCCTCGAAGAAGACCCCGTGGAACTCGTCGTCCCCGTCGAGGAAGGCCCGGTAGTCGCCCTTCCCCATGCTCGCGCCCTGGGCGTCGAGGATCCCGCCGAGCCGGCGCAGGGAGGCCTCCGAGCGGAAGGAGGCCACGAAGAGTCCCAGCGCCTTCTCCTCGAGGCTCGCGCGGAGGAAGCGCTCCTCGTCGACCCGCTCCAGGTCGATGCGGGAGACCCTCGTCCCCTGCTGGGGGAGGATGTCGACGAGGGACTCCTTCGCGAGCCGGAGCAGGGCGTCGCGGAGGGGGGAGCGGCTCACGCCGAGCTCCTCGGCGAGGGCCTTGATGACGAGCTCCTGGCCGGGGGCGAGCTCGAGGAGGAGGATGGAGCGGCGCAGCCGCAGGTAGAGGCGGTCGGAGATGGTCCGGGCGGCACCCTCCCCCTCCGCCTCGAGGATATCAAGCATGGGCGCGGGCCCGCGACTTGGCGACCGCCTCCCAGAGCCCGTTGAGGTAGGCGGCCCCGAGGGCCCGGTCGTAGAGCCCGTAGCCGGGCATTCCCGCCTCGTCCCAGATCATGCGGCCATGGTCGGGCCGCATCGGCCCCTCGAAGCCGATATCCTGGAGGGCCTCCACGATCGCGTGCATATCGAGGGAGCCGTCGGAGGAGAGGTGGGCCGCCTCCTCGAAGCGGCCCGGGCCGGTGTGCCTGATGTTCCGCAGGTGGGCGAAGTGTATCCGCCCCCGGAGGGAGCGGATGATGGCCGGCAGGTCGTTCCCGGGATTCGAGCCGAGGGAGCCCGTGCAGAGGGTCACCCCGTTGCGCG
>JAKLFE010000049.1 GCA_022711355.1 Spirochaetota bacterium
GGACGGCCACGGGGATCTTGCCGCTCATGGGTTGAAGTACTCCGCGTCGGGACGGGCCACGACGAAGGCCGTGACCGAATGCTCGGGCTTGAGCTGGAAGCCCGAGGTCAGGGAGAGGCCGATGCGCTCGGCCCCGAGGAGCGCGAGGAGGGAGGGCTGCAGCTCGACGCCGGGGCAGGCGGGGAAGCCGAAGGAGTAGCGGCGGCCGGGGCAGCCCGAGCCGGCGGCCTCCATCTCGCGCGTTAGGCGCTCGTGGGCAAGGCCGGCGGCGGCCTCGGCGAGGGCCGAGCCCAGGCCGTGGAGCCGCCAGTACTCCTCGTAGCGCCCCGCCTCGCGCAGCGCCGCGGCCTCGCGGCCGAGGGAGGGATCCACCGAGACGGCGAGGAGGCCCAGGGCGTCGCCCGTCTCCGCGAAGTAGGCGGCCAGGCAGCGCTTTGGCGGCGCGGCCTCGACCGGGAAGGCCCAGATCTGGGGAGCCCCTCCCGAGGGATCCTCGATCTCGAGGAGGGAGGCGCCCGAGCGCCTGCAGCGGAACAGGCCGCCGAGGGCCCGGGCCCCGGGGAAGCGCGAGGCGGCCAGGCGCGCGGCGAGCTTCGCGAGCTCGGCCTCGGCCGCGGGGAAGTCCGCCCGGCCGTAGCCCCAGCGGGGGCCGAAGAGGGTCTTGCGGTCGAGGGCCTCGAGGAGGGCCTCGAGGCCGAAGGGCCCGAGCTCCTCGGCGCCGGGGCGCGCGGGCTCGAAGGCGGGGCCGACGCGCGGCGCGATGGGCGACGCCGCCTTGCGCGGCGGCCCCTCGCGGGCCGGCGGCTCGTCGGCCGCGGGCCGGCCGGCGGGGGCGGCCTCGGCCGCGTCGAGGGCGCGCAGGGCCTCGAAGGCGTCGCGGCAGGCCAGGACGAGGCCGGGGTGCTCGGGCTCGAGGCTCGCCGCGGCGAAGGCCGGGTCCGCCGCGGCCCCGCCGCAGAGCACGAGGGCCCGGGAGCCCGCGGCCTCAAGGGCGGCGCAGGCCTCGCGCATGCGGTCGAGGGAGCGCGTGAGCAGGCCCGAAAGCCCCACCGCCGCCGCGCCCTCCGCGCGCGCGGCCTCGACGATGCGCTCGGCCTTGACGTCCACGCCCAGGTCGACGACGCGCCAGCCCGAGCAGGCGACGATGGCCGCGGCTATGTTCTTGCCGATGTCGTGGAGGTCGCCCTCGACCGTGGCCATGACGATGGCGCCCCTGGCCGCGCTCGAGGCCGAAGCCAGGCCCGCCAGGGCCCGCCTCGCGGCCTCGGCGGAGCGGAGGACCAGGGGGAGGGGGAGGGAGCCCGAGCTCCAGAGCCTGCCCGCTTCGCCCATCGCGTCGGCGACCAGGGAGGCGGCCCGGCCGCCCTCCCCCGCCTCGGCGAGGAGGCCGGCGGCCTTGGCCGCGGCCGCCCCGTCGCCGCGGAGCACCGCCCGGCGCAGGGAGTCGGCCGGGCCGGCCTCGGCTCCCGGGGCCGGCTCGGGCTCGGGCGGGGCCGCGGCGGAGCCGAGGAGGAGCTGCAGGGGATCGAGGCCCTCCTCGGCCTTACCGAGGACGATGGCCTCGGCCGCGCGCCGGAGCGCCGGGTCGAGGGACTCGGGCTCGGGGACGCCGCCTGCGTCGACTATGGCCGCGTCGAGGCCGGCCGCGCGGGCCAGGCCGAGGAAGGCCGAGGTGAGGGCGGGCCGGGCCTTGCGCGGCAGGCCGAAGGAGACGTTGCCGACCCCGAGGACGGTCAGGGAGCCGGGACAGGCCGCCTTCACGAGGGGTATGGCGCGCAGGGTCTCGGCCGCGGCGCCCGGCGGGCCGGCGACGGCGGTGAAGGTGAGGGTATCGAAGAGGAGGGACGCAGGCTCGAGGCCGCACTCGCCGACGGCGATGTCGTACAACGCGCGGCAGACGCGGACCTTGTCCTCCGCCGTCTTGGCCGGGCCCGATCCGTCCACGGCCAGGCAGACGACCGCCGCGCCCTGCTCGCGGGCGAGCTCGAAGACCCGCCGGGCGCGGCCGGGCTCCTCGAGGCTCGCCGAGTTCACGAGGGGGCGTCCTCCCGCCAAGGGCAGGGCGCGCTCGAGGGCCTCGGGCTCGCGGCTGTCGAGGCAGAGGGCGGCCCGCGCCCGGGGCGCGAGGGCCGCGACCAGGGCGGCGAGGTCGGATGCCTCGTCCCTGCCGGCCTTGGCCAGGTGGAGGTCGAGGGCCCGGGCCCCGGAGGGCTCCTGGGCGAGGGCGATCTCGGCCAGGACCTCGAAGTCCTCCCGCCCGAGGGCTTCGGCGAAGGCCTTCGAGCCGGCGGCGTTGGCCCGCTCCCCGATCTTGAACAGGCCGGGCCCGAAGTGCTCGGGCTCGTAGAGCGAGGCCAGGGCGGGCCGCGCGGCGGGCCGGGCCGGGGGGACCGGCCTGTCGGCGAGGCGGGCGGCGAGGGCGCCGATATGCTCGGGCAGGGTCCCGCAGCAGCCCCCGACGATGGCGACGCCGTAACGCCGCGCGAGGGCGGCGACCTTCTCGCCGAAGGCCGCGGGGCCGACCGGCCAGAGCGTCCTGCCGCCCTCCGAGCGCGGCAGGCCGGCGTTGGGCATGAAGGAGATCGGGAAGGGGGAGTAGGCCGCCAGGGCGGCCAGGGCATGGTCGAGCTCGTCGGGGCCGCCCGAGCAGTTCAGGCCGATGGCGAGGGGGCGGAAGGGGGCCATGATGGCGACGAAGGCCTCGATCGAGCTGCCCGCGAGGAGGTGGCCCCGGCCGTCCACCGTGGCCGAGGCGATGAAGGGCAGGCCTCGCCCCCCCTCCGGCGAGGCGAGGGCGGCTATGGCCGCCTTGGCCTGGAGGGGATCCTGGACGGTCTCGACCAAGGCGAGGTCGGCGCCCCCATCCGCGAGGCCGCGGGCCTGGGGCAGGTAGGAGGCGCGGAGCTCGGCCCAGGAGGAGGCGCCGAGGGAGGGGGCCTCGTCGCCCGGCCCGATGGAGCCGGCCACCCAGCGGCGCCGCCCGTCCGCCGCCTCGGCCGCGTCGGCCGCCCGCCGGGCCGCCCGGGCCCCGGCCTCGTTGACGCGATAGGCGAGCTCCTCGGGCCGCTCGCCGAGCTCGGCGGCGAAGCGCGAAAGGCCCCGCGCGCTCGCGGTGAAGGTGGCCGTCTCGGCCAGGTCCGAGCCGGCCGCGTAGTAGGCCGCGTGGAGGGACTCGACGAGGGCTAGCTCCTCGAGGGGGAGGAGGGCCGCCCGGGAGGCCTTGCCGGGGGCGAGGGCCTCGAGGGCGCTGCCCGTCGAGCCGTCGGCGAGGACGAGGCCACCGCCCAGGAGCTCGCGCTCGAGGAGGGCGCGGGGCCCTCCGCCATGCTTGTCCATCACGAGGCCCCCTTGGATCCGTACAGCGCGTCGAGCACGGCCCTGGTCGCGGCGCCGGAGCCCATGGTGAAGAAGTGGAGGCAGGGCGCGCCCGCGTCCAGGAGCCCGGCCGCGAGCCGGGCCGCCCAGGCTATGCCCGCCGCCCGCTCCTCGGCGGGGCTGCGCGCCTCCTCGAGCCCGCGCACCAGGCCCTCGGGCAGGTCCACGAAGAAGTTGCGCGGTATCGAGGCCAGGGAGGAGGCGCGCAGGACGGGCTTGATCCCGGGGATCACGGGGACCTCGACGCCGAGCTCCCGGAGCCGCCCCACGAAGGAGGCGTAGTGCCCCGGCTCGAAGAGCATCTGCGTGACGACGAAGGAGGCGCCGGCCTCGACCTTCTCCTTGAGGCGCCGGAGGTCGGACTCCGGGTTGGGAGCCTCGAAGTGCTTCTGCGGGTAGCCGGCGACGCCTATCTCGAAGGCCGTTGGCCTGCCCTGGGCCGGCGGGGTGTAGCTTCCCCGATTGAGCTGCGCGATGTGCGACACCATATCGACGGCGTGGGCGTAGCCCGCCGGCCCCTCCTCGCCCGGCTCGGACGGCCCCGGCCGCGCGGCTGCCGGGACGAAGCGCTCGTCGCCGCGGACCACGAAGAGGTCGCGGAAGCCGGCGTAGTGAAGGTCGATGAGGAGGTCCTCGACGGCGAGCCGCTCGGCTCCGGAGCAGACGATGTGCGGCACCGTCGTGACGCGGTAGGCCTCGCGGATCGCCACCGCCGTGCCGAGGGTGCCGGGCTTGGTGCGCAAGGCGACCCGCTCGGGGCGCCCGCCCGAGTCGGCCCAGGCCCTGCCCACGGGATGGTCGGTGACGCTCACGAAGGCCGGCTCGTGGGGCATGACCGCCCCCACCGCGGCGAGGATCTCCTCGATGTCGCCGCCCCGCGAGGGGGGCACGACCTCGATCGATATCCGCGCCCTGCCCGCCAATGACTCAAGCACGCCCATGCGCTCCCTCCACTGCCTCAAGTATAGGCTCGCGGGGGGCGGAATGGGCAGGCGCGGCGCCGAGGAAGGCCGCGCGGGCCGCCCGGGGCTGGAGGATCCTGGCGCCGCCCCGGGCGAGCCTGGCAGCCTCGCGGTGGCTCAAGCCGCGCGGCCGCCGCGCCTCCGGGACGAGGGAGGGATCGGCGGCGAGCCTATCCCGGGGATCCTGGGCGGGCTCGCCGCATCGCGCGCCGAGGCAGAGGGCGAGGGCCACCGCGCTGTAGTCCGAGCCCCTCCGCCCGAAGAGGCGGACCAGGCCGTCGGAGCCGACGCCGAAGCTGCCCGGCACCACGGCCGCGTCCCGGCAGCCCAGGGCCTTCCCGACCTGATAGGCCGAGGCCTCCAGGTCGGCGACCGCCTCCTCCCAGGGCCCCTCGGCCACGAGGCCGACGCGGCCCGGCTCGAGGACCTCGGCCCGGCGCCCGACGGCCGCCAGGGCCGCGGCCACGCAGGGCGCCGCGAGGCGATCGCCGAATGACGCGATGCGCGCCATCCGGTCCGCCCCGCCCGCCCCCTCGAGGAGGACGCGCAGCTCGGGCAGGAGGCCGGCCAGGGCGGCCCGCGCGGCCCGGTCGGCCTCGGCCGGCGGATCCAGGGCCGCGAGGAAGCCCTCGTGGAGCCGCGCGAGCCGCGCGAGGAGGGCAGCCGCCTCCTTTGCCGGGAGGGGCAGGCGCTCCCTCGCGGCGGCGAGGGAATCGGCGACTCCCCTGAAGGCGGAGACGACGACGACGAGCTTGCCTTCGTAGGACGCGAGGATATCGAGTATCGAAGAGGCGCTCCGGGCTCCGTCGAGGACGGAGGCGCCGAGCTTGACGACTATGGAATTCGGCATATGGACCTTCCCTATCGGTGGTTGAGGATATGGTTGGACGACCGGGACGAGCGCTCTAGCGGCGCTTCCCGGTCGTCACATCGTCATCGTGAGCGTGGCGGGGGAAGTCGTCGTAGTGAGGGTGGAGGCGGGGGTAGTCGTGGAGGAGAGGAGGGAAGAAGAAGAGGAGGGGCGGGCGGAGGGACGGACTGGCCGTTCCGGTCGCGCGCATCGTAGCACTGCTTCGCGCATCGCGTACTCCCTTTGTGGAGCCCCGAAGGCCGATCTCGGCCCCGGGCTCCGTGGATTGAGGCGACTGTAGCCTATCTCGGGCCCCGGGTCAAGCGTTTCTGCGGAAAGTATTCGAGGCGGGCATCGGGGCCGCGGCCGGTCCGGGGATCAGGGGCGCGGGCCTCCCGGGGCGCGGGAGCGGAGCCGATCGAGGAGGCGGCCGAGGACCCGGAGCCGCTCGAAGCCCTGCTCCTCGCCCCTGCGGAGCCGCCCGATGTTGGCGCGGTGGGTGTAGAAGACGAGGAGGGCCAGGAGGCAGGAGAAGCCGAGGAGGAGGGGGGATGAGGGCCCCCCGGCGAGGGCCAGGGCGAAGAGGGAGAGGGGGAAGGCGAGGGCGGCCGCGAGGGAGGCGAGGGAGACGATGCCCCCGAGGCCGAGGACGAGGGCAAAGACGAGGGCCGCGCAGGCGAAGGGCCAGAGGGCTATCGCGGCGAGGGCTCCGGCGGCCGTCGCCACGCCCTTGCCCCCGCGGAAGCCCGCGAAGACCGTCCAGACGTGGCCGGCCACCGCGGCCGAGCCGGCGAGGAGGCGGAGGAGCTCGCGGGGGAGGCCCGAGCTTGAGCCGAGGCGCGAGAGGAGGAGGGCGGCGACGAGGCCCTTGCCGACGTCGACCGCCACGACCGCGAGCCCCGCCTTCCAGCCGAAGACGCGGAAGGCGTTCGTCCCTCCAGCGTTCCCCGAGCCCTCCTCCCTGATGTCCCGGCCGAAGCAGAGCTTTCCGACGAGGATGCTCGTGGGGAAGGAGCCGGCGAGGTAGCTCGCGAGGATGGCCGCCGCGAGGCCGAGGGCCGGGCTCAACGCTCGGGCCCCAGGAAGGAGAGGGCCAGGGCTCCCCTGCCCGCGTGGGCGGCCAGGGCGGGCGAGACCTGGGTCACGAGGATCTCCCGCTCGAGGCGGTAGCGCCGGCCGATCTCGCCGGCCAGGAGGGCGGCCTCCTCGGGGGCCCCGGCGTGGCCGATCATGGCCTCGATCGGGGAGCCCTCGGGCAGGGTCTTCTTGAGGGCCGCCAGGAGGGCGCGGCGCCCCCGGCGCGGCCCGAGGTAGAGCCCGGCCGAGGCGGCCCGCCCGAGCTCGTCGAAGGTGATGAGGGGCCTGAGCCCGAGCCGCAGGGCGGCGAGGGCCTTGAGCCCGGAGAGCCTGCCCGAGCGGATGAGGCCCGAGAGGTCGGGGGCCGCCACGAGGAGGCGGGAGCGGCGGGCCAGGGCGGCGGCGAGGGCCTCGACCTCGGGCCCCGAGGCCCCGTCCCGGGCGGCCTCGGCGGCGCGCCGCGCGACGAGGGCGGCCCCGACCGAGATGGAGCGGCTGTCGACGACGCGGACCCGCCCCGCCCGCCCCCCTTCCGCGGCCGCGCGGCGGCCCCCCTCGATGGTCCCGCTCAGGGCGGCGGAGATGCCGACGTAGACGACCTCGTCGGCGGAGCCGAGGAGGAGGTCGAGCTTCCGGGCGAAGAGCTCGTGGGGCGGCTGGGAAGTCGAGACGGAGAGGGTGGGATTGGAGCCGAGGAGCTCGTAGAAGTCGGAGGCCGCCAGGCCGTCCCGGTCGAGGTAGGAGCTCCCGTCGAGCTCGACGAGGACGGGGGCGCGATCGGCGCCGAGCTCCAGGCCGAGCTCGTCGGGGAGGTCGCAGGCGCTGTCGGTGAGGAGGGCGCAGGGCCGCCTGCCCCGGAGGGCGAGGCGCCGCTGGAGCTCCATGTCGTCGACCTTCTGCGCCGCCGCCGCCCCGTGGAGGGCGACGAGGCGGAAGGCGCGGGGCGGCTCGTCCGTATGCACGTGGACCTTGGCCAGCCCGGGGGAGCCGGCGACGATGACGGAGTCGCCTAACGCGGCCAGGCCCTCGCGCAGGGAATCGAGGTCCATGCCCTCGCCCGAGACCAGGCATTCGACGCAGTACCTGCCCGAGCCCGGCCCGAGCCCCTCGTCGGGGCGGGGAAGCTCGGCCTCGGCGAGCCGGGCCTCGGGGCCGGGGGCCGCGGCGGCCG
Organism: Spirochaetota bacterium; assembly: GCA_022711355.1. Classification (GTDB taxonomy): domain Bacteria; phylum Spirochaetota; class Spirochaetia; order Treponematales; family Rectinemataceae; genus JAKLFE01. Next base: position 7,436 of record JAKLFE010000049.1, read on the forward strand.
CGGCGCCCGGCCCCGCTTTCGGGCCCCGCGCCGAGCGGGAGGCGAGCTCGCGGATGCGGCCCGAGCGGATGAAGGCGAGGATGCCCTCGAGGAGGGAGACGAAGCCCGCGGCCCCCGCGTCGACGACCCCGGCCCGCTTGAGCTCGGGCAGGAGGGAGGGGGTGCGGGCGAGGGAGGCCCTGGCCTCCTCGAGGGAGAGGTGCATGAGGGTGAGGAAGTCGTCGGTCTGGGCCGAAAGTCGGTGGAGGGCCTCGGACCAGTCGCGGAGCACCGTGAGCATCGTGCCCTCGCGGGGGCGGAAGATGGCGAGCTGGGCCCGGGCCGCGGCGCCCCGGACGGCCGCGGCGAAGCGCCTCGTGCCGATCCGCACCTCGTCCTCGAGCTCCTCGGCCAGGCCGTGGAGGAACTGGGCGAAGATGGCGCCCGAGTTGCCGCGCGCCCCCCGGAGGGCCGAGTCGGCGGCCAGGCGGCTCGCCGCGCCGACGCCGAGGGAGCCGCTCGGGCCTCCCTGGAGGCCGAGGGCCATGGTGCGGGCCGTCCCGGCCATGTTCGTGCCCGTGTCCCCGTCGGGGACGGGGAAGACGTTGATGGCGTTGAGGTGGGCGGCCCGGGCGCCGAGGCGCTCGGAGCCGGCGAGGAGGGCGCGCTTCAAGCGCTGGCCGTCGATATAGGCTATCTTCATGACATTTAAACAATATCTGTTATCTTGCCATTAGACAAGCCGCCCGGGGACAGACCCCGAGCAAAAGAAAGGGCCGCCCCGAAGGGCGGCCCACCGGCGCGAGGCGAGCCTCGCTCGGGCCTAGCGGCCCGTGTTGAGCAGGTTGATGCGGTTGTCGTCGTAGGCGGCGGGATCGACCGTGCCCTTCTTCGCGATCCACTCGATGACCATGTCGCGCTGGAAGACCGAGGTGCTGTAGGGGTTGGCCAGCTTGGCGAAGAGGGTGTAGCCGTCGCCGCCGGTCATCATGAAGTTCTGGGTGGCCATGAGGTAGGTCTTGGCCGGGTCGAGGGGCTGGCCGCCCACCAGGACGTCGCTCACCGTCTTGGCGGCGAGGTCGAGGGTGTAGCTCATGCCCGAGACCTGGAGGAAGGAGCCGTCGGGGCCGGAGAACTTGTCGCCGTAGTTGAGGACGGCCACGGGGAGGGCCTTCTTCTCGAGGACCTCGAGGATCTGGGCGCCGGTGATCTGGGCGGTCATGATCGTGTTGTCGAAGGGGAGGACCGTGTAGATCGTCTTCTTGGTGACGGGGCCCGCCGCGATGGGGGCGCGGATACCGCCGCCGTTCTGCATGAAGATGTCGACCTGCTTGCCGATCTTGGCGCTCGTGGCCTCGCGCATGGCGTCGCAGAGCATGTTGGCCAGGGGGATGTCGTCGCGGCGGGGGTAGTTGTTCAGGCCATTGACGCTGTGGAGGAATTCGCCGGCGGACTGGGCTATGACGGCGTCCATCTCCTTGGCGAGCTGGTCGACGAAGGGCTTGAGCATGGCCTCGACGGCGGGATCGGGCTCGAGGTAGCCGGCCTTGAAGTCGTACTTCTTGCCCTTGATCTCCTTGACCGTCCCCGCGGCGGTCATGCCCTCCTTGAGCTCGACGGCGAGGTTGATGGGCACGGCCTGGCCCTTGGCCTCGGCGACCTTGCCCTTGACGACCTTGAGGTCGACGCGGCCGACGAAGGCGCCGCCGGTGAAGGCCTGGAAGATGGGGACGCCGTTCACCATCTCGACGGCCTCCATGTAGGTGTGGGAGTGGCCGCCGATGATGAGGTCGATGCCCGTGACGGCCTGGGCGAGCTTCTCGTCCTCGGGAAGGCCCATGTGGCTCAGGACGACGACGAGGTCGGCCTTCTTGCGCAGCTCCTTCATGAGGCCCTGGAGCTCGGCGGCGGGGGCGCGGAACTCGAGGTCGGCGACGTTCGCGGGCATGACCGCGGTCGGGGTCTCGAGCGTGGTGAGGCCGACGATGGCGACCTTCTGCTTGTTGGGGAGCTTGACGACCGCGTAGGGCTCGAGGAGGCGCTTGCCCGTGGCCTTGACGTAGATGTTGGCGCTGAGGATGGGGAAGGCCGCGTCCTTGCGGCGCTCCTGCATGACGGCCTGGGAGATGTCGAACTCGTGGTTGCCGGCCGCCATGGCGTTATAGCCGACGAGGTTCATGCCGAGGAAGTCGGGCTTGGCCTGGAAGAGGTTCGACAGGATGTGGCCGGTGTTCACGTCGCCGCCGTCGAGGACGAGGAGGTTGGGATTCTCGGCGCGGACCTTGTCGACGTAGGTCTTTCGGGCGGCGAGGCCGCCGGCGACGGGGGAATTCCAGACGGTGCCGCCGGGGATGACGGCGCCGGAGAAGGCGAAGGGGAGGGGCTGGCCGTGGGTGTCGTTGGTCGACAGGATGGTCAGGTTGTACTCTTTCGGGGCTCCGAAGGCCGCGGGCAGGGCGACGAGCGCGGCGAGGAGCAGGATTGCGATTCGATTCCAGCTTTTCATCTCAGCCTCCTGGTGGGACGATCGTACCCATCTATTGTGGACCCGGCGGCAAAAAAGCGCAACGGTATACGGGCTTGATGCAGCGGTTGCTAAACCGGTTTACCATGAACGATACTCTTCGTATCGCCAGGAGGCCAAGCCATGCGCATGAACCGCTCCTCGGGCATCCTCCTCCATCCCAGCTCCCTCCCCGGAGCCTACGGCATCGGGGATATCGGCCCCGCGGCCTGGGCCTTCGTCGAGCGCCTCGCCGAGGCTGGCCAGGGTCTCTGGCAGCTCCTCCCCCTCGGTCCCACGGGCTACGGCGACTCCCCCTACGCCCCCCTCTCCTCCTTCGCGGGCAACGAGTTGCTGCTAAGTCCCGAGCTGCTCGAGCGCGAGGGCCTGGTCCTGGGGACGGATCTCGAGCCGGCTCGGGCCCTGCCCCGAGGCAGGGTCGACTACGGGGCCCTGCTCGCCTGGAAGCGGCCCCTCCTCGCCCGGGCGGCCCGGCGCTTCCTCGCGGGCCTCTCGGGCGAGCGACGCGCCGCCTTCGAGGCCTTCCGCCGGGCCGAGGCGGCCTGGCTCCCGGACTACGCCCTCTTCCGCGCGATCAAGGACGAGTACGACGCGAAGGCCGCCGCCGAGGGCTGGAAGGGCGCCCTGTGGAACAATTACTGGCCCGAGCCCCTCGCCCTCCGCGAGGGCCCCGCCCTGGCCGCCGAGGCCGAGCGCCTGGCCGAGCCGGTCGCCCGCTACGAGGCACTCCAGTTCCTCTTCTCCGAGCAGTGGGCGGCCCTGCGCGCCCGGGCCGCCCGGGCCGGGATCGCGATCGTCGGCGACCTCCCCATCTTCGTCGCCCAGGACTCGGCCGAGGCCTGGGCGCGCCGGGAGCTCTTCAGGCTCGACGAGCGCGGCCGCCCCCTCGAGGTCTCCGGCGTGCCGCCCGACTACTTCAGCGAGGATGGCCAGCTCTGGGGCAATCCCCTCTACGACTGGGAGGCGCATAGGCGCGAGGGCTTCGCCTGGTGGACGAGCCGGCTCGCCGACGCGCTGCGGCGCTTCGACGTCCTGCGGATCGACCACTTCCGCGGCTTCGAGGCTTCCTGGTCCGTGCCGGCCGGCGAGAGGACCGCCCGCCGCGGCGCCTGGAAGCGGGCCCCCGGGGCCGAGCTCTTCGCCGCGGTCGAGGTGGCCCTCGGCCCCGGCCTGCCGATCATCGCCGAGGACCTCGGCTTCATCACCGAGGAGGTCCGCGAGCTGCGCGACGGCTTGGGCCTGCCCGGCATGCGGATACTCCAGTTCGCCTTCGACGCGGGGGAGAGCGGGACGGCCTTCGACCCGGCCAACGCATTCCTCCCCCACAACTACGTCCCGCGCTGCGTCGTCTACACGGGGACCCACGACAACGACACCCTCGCCGGCTGGCTGGCCCAGGCGAGCGCGGAGGAGCTTGCCTACCTCGAGGCCTACCTCGGCCAGCGCCCCGCCGACCTCCCCCGCGCCCTGCTCCGCGAGGCCTGGAAGTCGGTCGCGGCCTGGGCCCTGGCCCCGATGCAGGACCTCCTCGGCCTCGGGGCCGAGGCCCGCATGAACAGGCCCTCGACCCTCGGGGGCAACTGGGCCTGGCGCATGGCCGAGGGGGCCTTCTCGCCCGAGCTCGCCGCGGAGCTGCGCGAGCTGTCGAGGCTCTACGGGCGGATCGCGGCCGGCGGGGTCGGCTCGGCCCGCGGCCCCCTCAGCGCCGGATGACGAGCTCGGCGAGGGGCCGTCGGGGACGGGGATCGGGGAACTCCCGCGGGTAGCCCAGGGGGCTGAAGGCGACGGGCTCCCAGCCCGCCTCGAGGCCGAGGAGGGAGGCAGCCTCGGCGGCGTTGAAGGCTCCGACCCAGCAGGTCCCCAGGCCGAGGGCCGTCGCCGCCAGGACCAGGTGGTCCATGACGATGGCCGCGTCGACCCAGGCGTAGCTCCGGCCGTCCTTGCGGACCCAGGCCTCGGAGGCCACGGAGCAGACGGCCAAGAGGAGGGGGGCCTCGGAGAACCAGGCCGGCTTGCAGACCCGGGCGAGCTCCTCCCGCCGGCCCTCGGTGCCCAGGACGAAGAGGCGGAAGGGCTGGTTATCGTGGGCCGTCGGCGCGAGCCGCGCGGCCTCGAGGAGGGAGGCGAGCTTCTCCTCCTCCACCGTCCGCCCCTCGTAGGCGCGGACGCTCCGCCTCGACCTCAGCGCCTCGAAGAATTCCATGGCGGCCTCCTCGTTCACCGGGACAGGATAGCCGGTCTCGGGCCCCGGGGGAAGGCGCTCCGGCCTTCCCGCCGCCGCGGGGGGCGCGCTATACTCCGGCCCGATGTCCTACCTCCTCCTCTCCCTCGCCGCGGCCGCCCTGCCCGCACTCCTCCTCATCGCCCACTTCGTCAAGCTCGACCGCGCGCGGCCCGAGCCCGTGGGCCTCATCGGCAAGAGCGTCCTCTACGGCTTCCTCGCGGTCCTGCCCGCCGCCGCCCTCGAGCTGGGGGCCGAGCGCCTCGTCCCCGCCCCCTCGGGCTTCGCCGGCATCCTCTTCGAGTCCTTCTGCGTCGCCGCCCTGATCGAGGAAGGGGTGAAGCTCTACTTCCTCCGCCGCTACCTCTACCGCCGCGCCGAGTTCGACGAGGTGGCCGACGGCATCGTCTACGCGATCTGCGTGAGCCTCGGCTTCGCCTTCGTCGAGAACTTCCTGTACGGCTACCGCGACCTGCGCGTCCTCTTCGTCCGCGCCTTCACCGCGGTGCCGGGGCATGCGGTCTTCTCCGGCGTCATGGGCTACTACCTGGGCCTGTCCAAGCTCGAGCCGGGCCGGGGCCGGGCCTGGATCGCGGGACTGGCCTGGGCCATCCTCCTCCACGGACTCTACGACCTCCTGCTCATGACCGAGAGCCTGGCCTCCCTCCTCGTCCTCCCCCTCCTGGCGGCGGGCTGGGCGGCCCTGGCCCGGCTCTTCCGGGCGGCGAGGGCCGCCGACGAGGCCCGCGTCGCCTCGATGTCTTACCAAAGGCAGGAGCCGCCGATACTATAGGCAGCGAGACCCGAACAGGGAGAGGACATGAAACTTCGCATCGCAGCGGTCGCGGCCATTGCCGCGGCCATAGCCATCCCCGCCCTGGCCATCCCCGTCCTGGCCGCCTCGGGCGCCGCCCAATCCGGGACGCGGGGCGCCTCGCCCTTCCGCGCGCCGGCCGGCCTCCTCGCCGGCTTCGACACGGGCCTGTACCGCATCGAGGCCTCGGGGGCCGCGACCCCCCTGTGGCTCGACGGGGAGGTCCGCAAGATAGTCCGCGCGGGCTCCGGTCCGGAGGCCGCCTGGTTCCTCCTCACCTCGCGGGGCATCGTCCGCAGCGCCGACCTCGGCGTCTTCGAGGAGCGCTCGGCCGGCCTCCCGGTGAAGACCTACAAGCGCTACGCCGAGGGCAGGAAGAGCTTCCTCACCGAGGTGATGGACCTCAAGGACCTCGAGGTCGACCCCCAGGATCCCGCCACCCTCGTCACCTGCACCAAGGACGCGGTCTACCTCACGCGCGACGGGGGCCTGAGCTGGGCGAGCCTGGGCAACCCGAGCCCGACCACCGGCCTCAAGGCCGTCGCCGTCGGGGCCGCGCCCTCCCCCGCCGGCTCCCCGGCCGGGGAGCGGAGGGTCTGGGCCTCCCATCCCATCAAAGGCCTCTTCTCCCGCCCCCTGGAGGGCAGGTCCAAGGCCTGGGTCCCCGTCGAGGCCGGCCTCGCGACCATCGAGGGCACGACGAGCGTCGAGGAGCTGGCCGACGCCGTCCTCGCCGCGGGAGCCCCCGGCGGCTCGACCTCCCTCTGGGCCTCCAACAGCTTCCTGCCCCGGCTCTACCGCTGGGACCCGGCCTCCGCGTCCTTCCTCGCCGCCTTCGCGGGCGCGGGGGACTTCGGCTGCGTCGAGTCCATCGACGTCATCGGCCCCGCGTCCGTCCGCTTCGTCTCCGAGGGCGAGATCCTGAGGCTCGAGGGCGACGGCCCGCCCGAGCGCGACGGCCCGGCCATGGCGGCCCTCGCCGCCGCCGCGGGGGCCCAGAGCCGCTCCCAGCTCTGCTGCCTCTCCTGGGACGAGGGCGGGAGGCAGGCAGGCCTCTCCGAGCTCTGGCTCGTCTCCTTCGTCGACCGCAAGCCCTACCGCGCCGCGGCGGAGAACAAGAACGGCCTCTACCTCGCCACGGGCTTCGTCGTCCACGCGGCCTCGCGGGACAAGTACGACAAGCTCATGGACTCGCGCCGCCTCGACTCCGTCGTCGTCGACCTCAAGGACGACTTCGGCCGCCTCCGCTTCGAGCCCCGCGACCCGGCCCTCCGCGCCGTCGGCAAGGTGACGAGCCCCCTCGAGGTCGAGTCCTTCGTCGCCGCCTGGAAGGCCAAGGGCCGCTGGCTCGTCGCCCGCATCCCCGTGTTCAAGGACGAGGTGGCCTACGCCCACGGCGGCGGGAAGTGGGCGGCCTGGGACGCGGAGGCCAAGGCCCCCTGGCGCGGCTACAACCTCGTCAAGGCGCCGCCCGCCGCCGCGGCCCCCCTGGCCGGCTCGCCCGCCGCCCCGGGCGCGGCCCTCGCCCCGGCCCCCGGCGGCGCCGCCGCCCCGGTTCCCGCCGCCCCGGCCCTGGTCCGCGAGTACATCAAGGAGTACTGGGTCGACCCCTACTGCGAGGAGGTCTGGGCCTACAACGTCGCCATCGCGAACGAGATCGTCTCCCGCGGCTTCGACGAGGTCCAGTTCGACTACATCCGCTTCCCCACCGACGGGGAGAACGTCGATCGCATAACGTATCGCTGGCGCGACAAGGGCATGGACAAGGAGAGCGCCATCGCCTCCTTCCTCCGCTTCGCCCGCGAGAACGTGCGGGCCCCGGTGAGCGTCGACATCTACGGGGCCAACGGCTGGTACCGCTCCGGCGTGCGGACGGGCCAGGACGTCGAGCTCATGGCCAAGTACGTCGACGTGATCTGCCCCATGCTCTACCCCTCGCACTTCGAGCAGACCTTCCTCGCCCAGGCGCCGGCCGAGCTCCGGCCCTACCGCATCTACCGCCTGGGGACCCTGCGCACGACCTACATCGCCCGAAAGAAGGTCGCCGTGCGGCCCTACGTCCAGGCCTTCTACCTCAACGTGAGCTACGACCGGAGCTACTACGACCTCGACTACGTCAGGCGCGAGGTCGAGGGCGTCCGCGACGCGACCAACCTCGGCATGACCTTCTGGAACAACGCGGGGCGCTACGACGACGTGCCCGTGCTCGACCTGGCCCCGGACGGCAAGATCGCCACGCGGCGGGCCCCCGAGGAGGCCCCCGCCTCAGTGCTCGACTAGGGGCGCCCCGCGCCCGAAGGAGAAGAACGTGAAGGCTATCGCCAGGAAGCTCCCCCTCGCCGCGGCGGCCGCGGCCACCCTCGCCGGCGCCGCCTGCGTGGCCTGGCTCTTCACGCGGGAGGGCACGGTCGGCCTGTACCAGTGGACTATCTGGCGCGGGAGGCTGAACGCCATCATGGCCGCCTTCGCCGCCCCCGCGGCCCTCGCCCTGGCCTGGCTCCTCGCGCGCTCACGCTCCCGGCGCGCCCCGGGCGGCGCCGGCGCGGCGCCCGGCAGGCTCGAGCGGGCCCTCGGGGCGGCGACGGCCGCCCTCGGCCTCCTCGTCCTCGCCGGCGCCGCGGCCCTCTGGATCGGGCTGGCCTCGATCGCCCGGCAGATGAGCGGGCCGCCGCCGAAGCTCAACCTCGTCGACCCGGTTTCGGGCATCGCGCCCGATCCCCGGCGCGGCGGCTCGGTCCTCCTCTCCTTCTCCTCCGATCCCCACTGGGGCGTCGATACCGCGAACCCCGGGGCCCGCCTGGCCGTCCTCCGCTCGGTCGCCGACCTCCGCCCCGACGCATTCTTCCCCCTGGGCGACCAGGTCGAGCAGGGCATGTACGAGGGCCCCTGGCGCGAGGCGGCCGAGGCCTACGCCTCGGTCCTCGGCGGCCTGCCGATCCGGCCCCTCATGGGCAACCACGACTCGGTCATCGACGGGCAGGCCCACTTCGAGCGCTTCTTCTTCCCCGACCGCTCGCGGAGCGGCACCGGCTCCCCCCTCTACTACTCGATCGACGCGGGCCCTGTCCGCCTCTTCGTCGTCAACCTCCTGTGGCGCGAGGAGAGCTTCGGCCGCGCGCAGCGCGCCTGGCTCGACTCCTCCCTCGCCGCCCTGCCGCCGGGCGTCGAGGCCGTCGTCCTCTCCCACTGCTTCGCCTACTCCTCGGGCTACGTCGACGAGGAGACGGGCCTGTGGTGGCGCGACGATCCCGGCGTCATCGCGGCCCTCTCGCCCATCCTCGAGCGCAACAAGGTCGCCCTCCATATCTCCGGCCACAACCACTACCTGGAGCTCCTCGAGAAGAACGGCGTTACCTACGCCGTCGTGGGGGGCATGGGCGGGAAGCCCGATCCCGAGCCGGCCTACGCCTCGCCCGCCTCGGTATGGCGGGCCCCGGCCGGGACCTTCGGCCGCCTCGACCTCCTCGCCTCGGCCGAGGGCCTCCGCCTCGCCTTCGTGGACAGGGACGGGAAGCTCCTCCGCGAGGCCGCCATCCCGAAGCGGCGCTGAGGCTTTACAGGCCCGGGGCCCGCGCGTATCATCGGCCTGGGAATAACTCCCGTAAAGGAGACGCGATGAACCCGACCGAGCAGTGGCAGTACGAGACCCTGGGCAGGGCGGCCTGCGAGGCCCTCAAGAAGAACGGCTTCGAGGCCGTCTACCTCCCCACGGGGGCCGAGGCCCTGGCCAAGCTCGCCTCCCTGATCAAGCCCGGCATGAAGGTCGGCTTCGGCGGCTCCATGACGGTCAAGGCCCTCGGCCTGGCCGAGCGGGTCGCCGCCCTCGGCGCCCAGCTCCTCGACCACAACGCCCCCGGCCTCGACAAGGAGGCCAAGCTCGCCGTCATGCGCGCCCAGCTCAGCTGCGACCTCTTCGTCGCCGGCTCGAACGCGGTGACCCTGGACGGGGACATCGTCAACGTCGACGGGAACGGCAACCGCGTCGCGGCCCTCACCTTCGGCCCCAAGAAGACCGTCGTCGTGGTCGGGGCCAACAAGATAGTGCGGGACATCGACGAGGCCCTGGCCCGGATCGAGACCCGCGCGGCCCCCCTCAACAACAAGCGCCTCGACCGGCCCAATCCCTGCGTCAAGTCGGGCCAGTGCGAGGACTGCCAGGGCGATACCCGCATCTGCCGCGTCTACCAGATCCTCCGCCGCCGCCCCTCCCTCTCCGACTTCACCGTCCTCGTCGTGGGCGAGAGCCTGGGCTACTAGGGGCCCTTCCGAAGGCGGCCGCCGCCCCGCGCCGGCCGCCTTCGAGGAGCCGGTCCCGCGCCGCGACGAGGGCCCGGAAGGCCCCCGGCTCCCCGCCCCCGTCCGGGTGCGCCGAGCGGCTCCTCAGGCGGAAGGCCGACCGGACCGCGGCCTCGGCCGGGACCCTCCCCTGCCGCGGCGGGGCCAGGCCGAGGAGGGCGCAGTCGAGGAGGAGGCCGGCGGGAGGAAGGGCTATCCGCCGATAGCCGCCGCGGAGGAGTTCGATCTTCTCGAACAGATACGCAAGCCACTCCTCGGGGCCGAAGCGGGCCAGCTCGGCCGCGCGCTTCTTGCTCCGCGGGAAGACCGCCTTCGCCCAGAGCGGCGTCCCGGGATTGCGCGCGGACTCGGCCCCCTTGAGGAAGGCGAAGCAGCCGCGCACCCAGTCCGGATAGGCCGCGGCGATCCCCTCGATCTGGCTCTTTCGCCTAACGCGTGCCCGGTCCAGCTCGGCCCGGCGCCCCCGCTTGAGCCCCAGGAAGATCGCGAAGAAGGGGCTCTCGGGCAGGCGGTAGGTGGCGAGGAAGTCGCCGAGGAAGCGGGGCTCGAGCCGGGGCTCGTCGAGGAGGCGGCAGGCGACGGGAGGGAGCCTGGCCCGGCGGAGGGCGGCCGAGCCCGCGAGGAGCCGCTCGAGCTCGGCGAAGGCGGGCTTCCGCCGGAGCGCGGAGCTCTGGGCCGCGAGGAGCTCGGCCAGGGAGCGGCCCCTCCCCGCGGCGCGCGGCTGTACCATGGGGCCATCATAGCATGCCGGGCCGGCCGGGCCGCGCGTATCCGCCGCCGCGGCCGGCCCCGGCGGGCGCTCAGCGCAGGAGCATGTCCTCGAGCCGCACCTCGGCCCGGTGCTTGCCCGTGGGCGCGAGGCCTCCGGCCTGGGAGATGGCCCTGCTCGGGCACCAGGTGGCGCAGGCCCCGCAGTTGTCGCAGTCGTGCCTCCAGGCGGGCCTGCCCTCCGCGAGGGCCACGTTGGCCCGGGGACAGACCCGGACGCAGGTCCCGCAGCCGGTGCAGGCCGAGGAGACCTCGTAGCCCGAGTCCATGGCGGGGAACTGCTTGGCGGCCATCCCGTGGAAGAAGTCGCCCAGGGCCGTCCCGAGGAAGGCCCCCCGCTCCGGCTTCGAGCTGCGGCAGGCGGCGACCGCCGCGAGGATACCCGGAAGGCGCTCGGCCTCCGTGCCCGGGAGGGGCCCGGAATGCCGGCGCACCAGCTCGATCAGCTTCGCGGCTTTGGATTCAGGATCGGAAACGAGATAGCCGGGCGAACGGACCACGAAGCCCGCGTGGAGCTCTCCGCCCTTGGAGCGGAGGATCCTCCGGAGCCGGGGCAGGGTCCCCGCGGCCGTGCCCCCGCAGCTCGCGATCGCGAAGGCGTAGGAGATGCCCGAGGGATCGAGGGAGGCCGCGAACTCCTCGACCGTCCGCGGGGCGCCCCAGGCGTAGATCGGGAACACGAGGCCGACCCGCTCGGCGGCCGGCTTGACCGCCGCGCCGCGCGCCTTACCCATGGGGACCACGCTCGCGTCCCCCAGGCCCCGAGCGAGCTCGCGGGCCAGGGCGAGGCTGTTGCCCGTCGCCGTGTAGTAGTAGATCACCGTCTTCATCCGACACCTCCGTGCAAGGAAAATCGCTTCATCGGGTCGGGCCCCTACGGGCGCCCTCCCGCGAACGACGAGTCGCGCTGCGTCGCGGGCGGCCGCCTAGGCCCGCCCATCACCCTCGGCCTCGAGCTCGGCGAGGCATTCCTCGGCCCAGGCGATGCTGGCCTCGGCCAGGAGGACGGCCCGCCGCCGGATGAACTCGCAGTAGCGGTCCTCGCGGCAGATCCGATCGGCCCGCTCCATGGCAGGATCCCCGGGGAAGCGCTCGGCCAGGTGGGAATGCAGGTTCTCGAACGAGGCCCGGTGCTCCCGCATATGCCCGAGGAAGCCCCGGAACTCCCGGGCCACCAGCTCCGGCCCCGCCAGCGAGCCGAAGAAGAGCCTGAGCATGAACTCGTCCCGCTTGGGGGAGGCGTAGGACTCGGGGACAGACCCCAGCCAGTCGAGGAAGGCCTTCTTCCCTTCCTCGGTGGCCCGGTAGAGCCGCTTGCTCGGCCGGTCGCGCTGTTCCTCGATCGAGGAGACCAGGAGCCCCTTGGCCTCCAGGGCGTCGAGCTCGCGGTAGATCTGGCTGAGCTTGGCCTGCCAGACGTGGCTGATCGCCTCGTCGAAGAGGGCCTTGATCGCGTAGCCGTTCATGGGTCTGTCCCCGCTCAGCAGGCCGAGGAGGGCATAGCTCAAAGACATAGTCACCCCTTAGTCAACATGGAGTATATACAACTTGTAGGGTATTAGTCAACATGTTGGATAGTGGTTTGCACAAAATAGGTCAGGAGCGAATTCGAGCCGGCGGGGGCGAGAGATCCGCGGCCGAGGCTAGAGCCCGAGCCGGGAGAGGAGGGCGACGAGGTACCTGCTCCGGAGCTGCTCGCTCGCCAGGAGCCGCTGGGCGGGGGGGAGGCGCAGGACGACTCCGAGGATGGCGGCCATGGCTCGGTGGCTCGCCAGGGCCCGATTGTCGAAGACGAGGTCCTGGAGCTTGCCCCGCTCGATGGCCATGAGCACGGCGCGGTGCGCCGAGCTGACCGGCGTCACGACGCGCGCGGGCCGCGGCCGCAGCGAGAGGCCGCCCCTCCGGCAGGCCCGGACGCAGACGCCGCAGCCCAGGCAGATCGACTCGTCGACCTTGGCCCTGCGCCGGAGCGGGGCATGGGGATCGTTGGCCGAGACGAGGGACATCGCCTCGATCGGGCAGGCCGAGACGCAGGCGCCGCAGCCGGAGCAGGCCGCCTCCTCGACCCGGGGCATGAAGTTGGTCGTGTGGATCGGGTGGAGGGAGGCGAAGCGGCGCTGGGCGATGAGGGCCTCGCAGCAGCAGCCGCAGCAGTTGCAGATGAAGTTGACGCCGCGCTGGACGTTCTCGCCGAACTGGACCAGGCCGCGCTCGTAGGCCAGGTCGAGGAGGGCCATGCACTCGGCCGCGCCGATGGCCCGCGCGTGGCCGTGCTTGGTGAGCGACTCGGCCGAGGCGTTGAAGGTCATGCAGATCTCCATCGGCGCGTCGCAGGCCCGCCCGAGGTGGAGCATCTTGTGCCGGCAGTAGCACATGCCCACGCCGATGCAGGTGGCGGTCGCGACGACCTCGCTCGCCCGCTCGTAGTCGAGGACCAGGAGGGCCTCGTCGGAGGGGAGGGCCGGCTCCTGGACGAAGGCCCGGCCGAGCTGGGTCCTGCCCTCGGTGAAGAGGGCCTTGATGAAGTCCTCCTCGACGTTGAGGTAGCGGTAGAAGAGCTCGGCCAGGGCCTTCTGGTCGAGCTCCGGCCTGATCCGCATCATCGAGAACTCGAAGAAGCCCGCCATCGGCGGGGGCAGGCTGTAGATCGAGCGGCCCTCGCGCTCGACGTCGAGGAGGATGGCTCGGCTCGCCAGCTCCTCGAGGAGCCGCCGCGCCTCCGCCGGCGGGACCTTCCAGGCCCGGGCCGCGGTCTCGGCGTCGAAGGGCTTGATCGGCAGGAGGGAGACGAGCCCGGCCTCCCTCTCGCTGAAGAGCATCTTCAGGATAGCGAAGAGGAGATCGGAAGGAGGCGCTCCCTGGGGGAAGCGGTTGAGCCGCTCCGCCAGGCGGGCGTAGCTCGATCTGAGGGTCCGGTGCGCCATGGTCCACCTCGCCGAAAGCCGGCCTGGCGCTAGCATAGCCCACGGCGCCGCGCCTGGCCAGCTCCGCCCGCCTGCCCTCGCCCGAGGGGCGCCGGAGGCGGCCCGGCCCGGGGCCGACCTCGGGGAGTACCGTGCCAAGCGCGGGGGCGAAGAGCGGAAGTTATTTTCTTATATTTAAAACCTCCCGCTCCCGCGCGTGTCCAACCCTTCGAAAGAACAACAAGCATCGCCCGGGAAAGGAACGCCCCGACATGGAACGGAAGAAAATACTCCTCGTCTATCCGAAGATCCCCGCCACCTACTGGAGCATGAAGCACGCGATCAGCCTGATCGGCAAGAAGGGGCTCATGCCGCCCCTGGGGCTCCTGACGATCGCCGGCTACCTGCCGGAAGGCGAGTACGAGACGGTACTCGTCGACATGAACGTTAGGCGACTCAGAAACCGCGACCTCGCCGGGGCCGGCCTCGCGATGGTCTCCGCCATGCTGGTGCAGAAGGACTCCTTCTTCGAGGTCCTCCGGCGCTGCCGAGCGGCTGGCGTGCCCATCGCGGTCGGGGGGCCCTACCCGACCGCCTGCCCCGAGGAGATGGGCGAGGCCGACTACCTCGTGCTCGACGAGGGCGAGGTCACCCTCCCCCGCTTCCTCGCGGACTGGAAGGCCGGGCGGGCGGAGCGCGTCTACTCGGACGAGGCCAAGCCCGCCCTCGACTCGGGGCCCCTGCCCCGCTTCGACCTCGTCGATCCCTCCCGCTACGCGAACCTGCCCGTGCAGTTCTCGCGCGGCTGCCCCTTCAACTGCGAGTTCTGCGACATCGTGACCCTCTTCGGCCGGGTGCCCCGGACCAAGAGCCCCGAGCGCTTCCTCCGCGAGCTCCAGGCCATCCTGGAGACCGGCTTCCGGGGGAACGTCTTCGTCGTCGACGACAACTTCATCGGGAACAAGGCGCGGGTGAAGGAGCTCCTCCGGGCCCTCGGGCCCTGGCAGGCCGAGCGCGGCTATCCCTTCCGGCTCTCCACGGAGGCCAGCGTCGACCTCGGCCGCGACGAGGAGCTCCTCGACCTCATGGTGGCGGCCAACTTCACCATGGTCTTCCTCGGCCTCGAGACCCCCGACGCCGGCTCCCTCGAGTGCGCGAACAAGGGCCAGAACCTCAGGCTCGATCCAGCGAAGGCCGTCGAGGCCATCCAGCGCAAGGGCATCGAGGTGACCGGCGGCTTCATCGTCGGCTTCGACGCGGACCCGCCCGGGATCTGCGAGGCGCAGATCCGCTTCGTCACGGAGCTCGCGGTGCCGGTGGCCATGGTGGGCCTGCTGACCGCCTTGCCCCGGACGGCCCTCCGCGACCGCCTCGAGCGCGAGGGCAGGCTCCTCTCGCGCTCGAGCGGGGACAACACCCACTCCGCCTCGTTCAACTTCCGGACCGTCCTGCCGGAGAAGGGCCTCCTCGAGGGCTACTTCCGCGTCCTCGGCGAGATCTACCGGCCCCGCGCCTACTTCGACCGCTGCCTCGAGCTCCTCCGGCGCTTCCCGGACTGGCGCCGCCGGCCGAGGCCCGGGGCGGGGCGGACCGTCACCCCGCGCAACCTCCTGTACCTCGTCCGCTCCCTCGTGATCCAGGGCTGCTCCCGCTACGGGGCCGAGTACTTCCGCTACGTCTGGAAGGCGCTCCGCATCAGCCCCGGCCTCGTCGAGTCCTTCATAACCTACGCCGTGCAGGGCCGGCACTTCTTCATCATCACGAGGCGCTTCCTCCGGGGCCGCGCCGCCGCCCTGGCCGCGGCCGCCTCGCTCGGGGAGCTCGGCCGGGGCGCGGCCGGGGAGGCCTGAGGAGGGGCCTCAGCCGGGGAGCTCGGCCGCCGCCCGGTAGGCCGCGGCCGTCGCGTCGGCGATGCGCCCCGGCGACACTGCGTCGCCTAACGCGTAGACCCGGGGCAGGAGCCCCGCGAGCTCTTTGTACAGGGCGTTCTCGGGGCGGACGCCGAGGGAGAGGACCACGGCGTCGCAGGCCAGCTTGCTCCGCCTCCCGCCCGCGACCTCCTCGACCAGGATCCCCTCGCCCTCGACGGCTACGAGCTTCCGCCCGAGGAGGAAATCCGTCCCGGCCGAGCGCAGCCGGGGCAGGGCGTCGTCCCGGTGCTGGAACCAGGCGCCGGGGGCGAGGCTCGAGGCCATCTCCACGACGGTCACCGAGTTCCCGCCCTCGACCAGGAGCTCCGCCGTCTCGAGGCCCGTCATGCCCGAGCCCACGAGGGCCACCTTCTTGCCCTTGAGCTTCGTCGCCCCGGAGAGGAGCTCGGTCGTCGTGAAGACATTCGGCCCCGAGACGCCCGGGATGGAGCGGGGCCTAATCGCCTCGCCCCCCGTCGCGACGAGGACCGCGTAGGGCTCGAGGGCCAGGATGCCCTCCTTGGTCGCGGGGCGGCCGAGCCTGAGCTCGGCCCCCGCGCGGAGGGCCGCGCTCCGGGCGTCCTCGACCACCCAGCGCATCTTCCCCTTGCGCGGGGGCGCCGCCGCGAGGAGGAGCTGGCCTCCGGCCTCCTCGCCTGACTCGAGGACGAGGAGCGAAAAGCCGCGGCGGCCCAGGAGCTCGGCGCAGGCGAGGCCCGCGATGCCGGCCCCGACGACGACGACCCTCCGCCCCGCCCCGTCGCGCGGGAGCTCGCCCTCGCCTTCGTGGCCGAGGCCCGGGTTGACCGAGCAGCGGGCGTGGCCGCCCGACCAGGCGTTCTCCTCCATGCTCTCGATGCAGGCGAGGCAGCAGCAGCAGCGCTTGATCTCCGCGGCCCTGCCCTCGCGCGCCTTGTTCGCCCACTCGGGGTCCGCGATGTGGGGCCGCCCCAGGGAGACGAAGTCCTGGATCCCCTCGGCGAGCTGGCGCTCGGCCTGCTCGGGGCTGCGGATCAGGTTCGCCGCGATGACCGGGATGGAAACCGCGGCCTTCACCGCCTCGGCCAGGTGGCTCCTCCAGCCGCACTCGAAGGAAGTGGGCTCGAGCCAGTAGTTGAAGGCGTCGTAGGAGGCCGAGGAGACGTCGAGGGCGTCGACGCCGAGGGCCTCGAGGGCCCGCGCGATCCTGAGCCCCTCCTCGAGGCCGTAGCCGACCCCGGGCCGGCCGATCCGGTCGTAGCACTCGTCCGCGCTCATGCGGACCACGAGGGGGAAGTCCCCGCACTCGCGGCGGATGCCGTGGACGATCTCGGACACGAAGCGCATCCGCTTCTCGAAGCTGCCCCCGTACTCGTCGCTGCGGCGGTTCGTGTGGGGGCTGAGGAACTGCTGGATGAGGTAGCCGTGGCTCCCGTGGAGCTCGATCCCGTCGCAGCCCGCCCGCCGGACCCGCGCCGCAGCCGCGACGAAGTCCCGCACGAGGCCCTCGATCTCGCCTCGCCGCAGGGCCCGCACCCGCCCGCCGGAGAAGTAGCTCGGCTCGACCTTGGAGGGGCAGACCGAGGCGGGCACGAGGTTCCGCTCGAGGAGCTTCTTGCCCAGGCCGATGTGCCGATAGAGCATCGGGGCGAAGCCCTTGAAGCGCCGGTCCAGGGCGATGGTCAAAGGGAGGCTCCCCACGAGGAGGCCGACGTTCTGCCGCCCCGGGTGGTGGAGCTGGACGAAGAGCTTGGCCCCGTGCCGCTGCACCCGCCGGGCCAGCTCGGCCAGGCCCTCGACCTGGTAGTCCCGCGAGGCCCCGAGCTGGGCGAAGGCCCCGGCCCCGTGGAGGTCGTTGACCCGGGCGATCTCCGTGATCACGAGGCCCGCGCCGCCGGCCGCCCGGGCCTCGTAGTAGTCCAGCATGCGCTCGGTCGCCCTCCCGTCGAAGCGCCCGAAGCCCAGGAGCATCGGCGACAGCACGACCCGGTTCTTGATGGTCGCCTTCCCGATCGCCAGGGGAGAGAAGAGCCGCTCGTAGTCCATGTCCGATCCTTTCCGAAAGTCGTACCCTCAATCGACCCTGGCCAGGCCCCGCACCCGCTCGACGAGCTCGGCCGCCGCGGCCTCCGGGTCCTCGCAGACCGCCTTGAGCGCTCCCTTCGGGCAGAGCGCCACGCAGCGGCCGCAGCCCTTGCAGCGGGACTCGTCGATGCAGGGCCCCGCCTCGGTATTCGCGATAGCCTTCATGAAGCACTCGGCCGCGCAGGCTCCGCAGCCCGAGCAGAGCGCCGGCTCGTGGACGACGCGGAGCCCCGCGAGGCGGTGGATCGAGTCCGCGGCCTCTTTGGGCCAGTACTTCCCCGAGTTCATGATGGTGCAGCAGCAGCGGCAGCAGAGGCAGACCGCCAGGAGCCGCCCCTCGGGCTTCACCCCCCAGAGGAGGTCGTCGATGCGCACCCGCCCGACCATGGGGATGAGGCCCTCGGCGACGGCCCGGTCGAGGTGCTCGAGGCATTCCTCGACGCTCACGTGGCGGGCGATGCGCGGGTCGATCTGCCTCGTGCCCTCGCCGAGCTGGATGCAGCCGTAGTCGGCGGGGTGGTTCGCGCAGCCCTTGGCGTCGCGGCAGGTGCACTTCCCGATGATCACGCGGTGCGAGGAGGCGCGGACGAGGCTGGCCACGATCTCGCGGGTGAGGAGGGAGCTGCCGCCCCCGCTCGCGGCCTCGCCGATGGGGACGTAGCTGACGTTCAGGTTCTCGCTGGAGAACATCGGCAGGGCGACGCGCCGCGCGAGCCCGCCCAGGAGGGGCACCCTCGCAAGGCGGTGCACGAGGCGCGCCCCCTTCCAGGTGGCCGGCCAGAGCTTGGCCAGGACCGGGAGCCAGAGCTCGGGCCGCCTAGACATGGCCCCGCCCCCGGATGTCCGCGACCCCGTCCACGCGGGCCATGAGCCGCTCGAAGAGCGCGTCCTCCTCGTCGTAGCGGATCGAGATCGCCCCCTTCGGGCAGCGGCCGACGCAGCGGCCGCAGGCCTTGCAGGCCTCGCCGATCCTCGCCGCGCCGCCCTCCATCGAGATGGCGGCCACGAAGCAGGACTCGGCGCAGCGCCCGCATCCGTCGCAGGACGCGGGATCGACCGAGAGCCCGATCCCCGGCAGGGGGCGGAGGGACTCGTCGAGGGTGGGACCGCGGCGCTTTAAGTACTTGCGGTAGAGGCAGCAGCAGTCGTCGCAGAAGCAGATGAACATGAGCCGCTTGAAGCCCGTGCCGAAGGCGAGGGGATCGATCCACACGTGGGCGACGTTGGCCACCAGGCCCGCCTCCTCGGCGCGGCGCACATGGGCGCAGGCCTCCTCGCGCGTGACCCTGCGGCCGACGCTCGGGTGGAAACGCTCGATGTCCGCGCCCAGGGCCATGCAGCCCAGGTCGGCGGGCTTGCTCGCGCAGCCCTCCTTGGTCCGGCAGACGCAGGCGTCGAGGAGGAAGCGGTCCTCCGTCGCGGCGATCAGCCGCTCCACGAGGCGGCGCGGCAGCTCGAGGCTCCCGGGCTCGGGCGCCGCCACCCCGATGGGAATGCTCGTGACCTGGCTGTAGGGATGGGCGAAGAAGGGGGCGATGATCCGGCGCAGGACCGGATAGGGCGAGAGGAGCTTGCCCAGGGCGATGATCGGCCAGGAGAGGCGGACCATGGCCCTGACGACCCCGATGGGCGGACCGTGGCGGAACGGCAGTCGCATCGCTCCCTCCCGGCGGTTTCGCATGGCGCCTTCGCGCGATGTCGGATATACTTGCAGAATGTAAGCATATAGTACCCCCGGATCGGCGGCTTGGCCAGGGCCATTCCGCGGCGCGGAGGAAGGAAGCGATGCACGAACTCGCCGTCGTCGAGAGCGTCCTCGACATCGCCCTCGGGCACGCGGCCGCGCGGGGCCTGACCCGGATCAGGTCCGTGGGGCTCCAGGTGAGCGCCGCGAGCGACCTCGAGGAGGAGTGGCTCGCCCGCTACTTCGGCTACGCGAGCGGCGGCACCATGGCCGAGGGGGCGAAGCTCCGCGTCGAGCGGGTCCCCGCCCTCCTCCGCTGCGGCTCCTGCTCCCGGGAGTACGAGGTCGGGCGCGAGGGCCTGGCGGCCGCCGCCTGCCCCGCCTGCGGCTCCCCGCGCGCCGAGCTGGCCCGGCCCAGCTACTTCGTCACGGACATGGAGGCATCATGAGAAGAAGCGCGGCGTTCTGGCAGACCCTGATGGCCGGCTCCCTCGCCGGCTGGCTCTTCGTCCTCGCGGGCCTCGCCGCCGCGGCCGCCGGCTCCCCCTTCACCTCGGTCCCCGGCCTCGGGACCGCCTGGCTCGCCTGCTGCCTGATCTGGGCTACCCACCCCCTCGAGCTCCCGATCGCCCTCCGCCTCGGCGCCGAGCGGGGCCTCAAGCCCTCGACCGTCGTCCTCAAGACCCTGGCCTTCGGCTTCACCTGGTGGCTCGGGCTGAAACGGGGGGTGCTCGAGGGCTGAGGAGGCGGGTAAGGTTGGACACGCCGCCCCGCGCGTATCTAGTGCGGGGTCTGTCCCCAGCCAAGTCGAGGTCAGTCTCGAGGTTTTGGAAAAAGGAGCGCGAGGAAGAAACCTTTTCCTAAAAGGTTGCTTCCTCGCTGATCTAGGGGGAAATGGCGCGGCAAGGCGGGGGGAAAAAAGCAAAGGCCCTGGAGTGAACCAGGGCCTTAACTTTCGGCTTCATCAAGAATTAACTTGATTGATGCAGAGCTGTTGTCGTGCGCGCTGTGCTGCTGATGTACAACAAAAGCCTATAGCAGGGGCAGGACTCGAACCTGCGACCTCCGGGTTATGAGCCCGACGAGCTGCCAACTGCTCTACCCTGCGTCGTGGTGAGAGGAATCTACAAGGAACCGAAAAAAATGTCAATAGACGGTAAGGGCAAACATCCAATATCTCTAGCGCTTTCGCTCAGAGGAAGCTCGCGAAGGGCATGGCGAGGACCAGGAGGACGGTGAAGACGAGGCCGGGGAGGAAGTCGCCGGTCTTGAGCTTCTTGAGCTCGAGGAGGTTGATCCCGATCATGATGACGAGGGCGCCCCCGATGCCGGTGAGCTCGCCGAGCATGAGGGGGCTGACGTAGGGCTTCACCCAGACGGAAACGAGGGTGAGGATGCCCTGGTAGGCGAGGACGGAGAGGGCCGAGAAGGCGACGCCGACGCCCATGGCGCTGGCGAAGAGTATGGACAGGAGGCCGTCGAGGACGCTTTTAGTGAGGATGAGGGCGTAGTCGTGCTCCGTCCCCGCCTTGAAGGAGCCGACGATGGCCATGGCCCCGGAGCAGTAGAGGACGGAGGCGTTGAGGAAGCCGAGGGCGAAGCTGCCCCCCTCCTCGTCCTTGGCGAAGCGCCTCTTCAGGCCCTCGCCGAGGCGGAAGACGGCGCCCTCTATGTCGAGGGCGGTGCCCAGGAGCCCCCCGAGGATGAGGGCTATGGCGAAGGCGAGGACGTGGCTGGTCTTGACGGCCATCTGGATGCCGACGACGAGGGAGACGATGCCCGCGGCGGTGAAGATGGCCTGCTCGTAGCGCTTGGCCAGGCCTTTCTTGAACAGGAGGCCGACGAGGGAGCCGGCGACGATGGCGATGGCGTTGATGATGGTGGCGAGCATGGGTACTCCGGTCGGGCTCAGGATGCCTGGGCGATGATTCCACGCGAAGAATCGGGGGCGAGGATACGCGAGCCGAAGCGGAGCCGTCAAGGGAGCCGGGGCTCGGCGGGCCAGGCCGAGGGACAGACCCCGCTCATGCCGCGGCTTGACCGCGCCGAAGGGTGTATAGCATACTCTTTCGTGATAAGGGGGCTGGCTTCATGGCAGGACTGAAGGAGCGCGCCGACCTGGTCGAGGAAGCCGGCATAGCCGGGCTGCCCCTCGCCGGAACGCGCGTTTTCTGCGCCAACTGCATCCACTGCAAGCTCGTGCCCGCTCCCGCCGAGCTCGAGGGCCAGTATCGGCTCCGGGTGCGCTGCGAGATGGGCAAGTGGCGCAAGAAGCTCGGCGACGAGAAGATCTACAAGTACTTCACCGTCGCGCGGCGGAGCATAGCGGCCTGCGACAGCTACGAGGACATGGGCGAGGCGGACGAGTTCATGCGCGACCTGCGCAAGCTCCTGCCCACCGCCGACGAGATATACTCTACCTGATGGAAGGTCCCATGAAAGCTCGATTCGCCATCCTCGCGGCCGCCTGCGCGGCCATCCTCTGCTCCTGCGCGAGCGCGCCCGCCGAGATCCCCGCGGACGCGCCGGCCCGGATCCTCGTCCAGCGCGCCCAGGAGGCCATGGACAAGTACGACTACGACGAGGCGGTGCGCTACTACGTCGCACTCAAGGAGCGCTACGGCGAGGATCCGGCCTACCTCTGCACGGCGGACTACGAGATCGCCTTCATCGCCTACAAGCAGGACCGCTTCGCCGAGGCCAAGCTCGGCCTCGAGGAGCTCCTCGCCCGCTACGCCGCCCCCGGCGGGGCGAGCCTGCCCCCGCACTTCAAGATCCTCGCCGAGAAGGTGCTCGAGCAGATCGAGGCCAAGACGGCCGCCCCGGCGAAGTGAGGCTCGGCCGCCGCGGAACGGGCTGGTCCCGGCTCCCGCGGCGTCCCGCGCTTCCGGCCCCGCCGCCCGCCGCGCCGGATATGAAGAAGGCCCCGCCCGGGTTCGGGCGGGGCCTTTCGTTTATGCGGCTCGGTTCTCACTTGCCGATGAACAGCCCGGAAGCTCGATCGATGACGAAGAGCCTGGCCCCGGAGGCCGACATAGCCCCCGTGTTGATGCCGCTCGCGAAGGAGAGGCTCGAGAGCGCGCTCCAGGTGGCGCCTCCGTCGTAGGAGACGTGGGCGGTATTGGACGAGGTCACGTAGGTTTCGCAGGCGAGGATCCTCCTGCCGTAGCGGGAGAAGGAGAGGCTGCTTACATAGTTGCTCGTGCCTGGGCTCGTTCGCTGGCTCCAGGTCCCGCCCCCGTTTTCGCTGAGGTACAGCTCCTGCCCGTCGGCGCTGATCGCCGCCGAGTTCCCGTCGCGCGACATGCCCAGGGCTCGGATGTAGCTGGATCCCGAGCGGACCGTCGTCCAGCTCGATCCCCCGTTCTCGGAGCGATAGACGGTGTAGGAGCTGGCGGCGAGGAGGATCTGGCCGTCGGCCGACATGGCGAGGTAAACCGGCGAGTCGCCCGAGGCCGGTATCTTTGCGTTCCAGCTGTCGCCGCCGTCGGTGGAGATGAGCACCGAATAGGAGCCGCTCGGGGCGGCGAGGACCATCCCGTCCGCCGAGGAGGCGAGGGAGGTCCAGTACGCTGACGGGAGCGCGGGGAGGGCGAGGGCCGTCCAGCTCCCGCCCCCATCCGTCGAGCGGTAAACGCTGCCATTCCGACGCCCCGCGATCATCCGCTCGCCATCCGCGGACATAGCCACGGAGGCGACGTAGTCGCCGACCGAGAGGCTGCGCGAGAGCCAGCTCGAGCCGCCATCACGCGAGACGAAGACCCCGCCCGAGCCGTTCCCGAGGAGGATGGTCGAGCCGTCGTCGGATGAGGCGGCGCAATACAGGCTGTAGCTGCCGTTGTCGGGATCGGGAATGACCCGGTTCCAGGACAGGCTCTTCGGCGCCTGGAATTCCTCCAGGGAATCCTCGATGAAGTCCTTGATCGCGATGGGCTCGCAGGAAGCGAGGGCCAAGCAGAGCGGCAGGCCGAGGAGGAGGGCCCCGGCGAGGGGACCCAGGCGGGGGGCGCGGCTGCGGATGCTCATCGGTAGTCCTCCCAGAGGATGGCCTCGGCGCCGCCGGCCAGGGCCGCGCGGGCGGCCTCCTCGCCGCGGAGCTCGAGGTAGGCGTAGCGCCCCGCCAAGGCGGGGTCGAGCTTCAGGAGCCGCTCGTAGGCGGCCTTGGCGCTGCCGTAGTTCTCGAGGGCGTGGTGGGCCCGGGCCTGGGCCAGGGCGGCCGCGGGGCTGGCGGGCTCGAGCCGGGCGGCCCGGTCGAAGTAGCCGAGGGCGGTTTCCCAGTTCTTCTTGATGGACTCGATGTTCCCGAGGTTGAGGAGGGCCGGGGCCCCCTCCTTCTGCTTGAGGGAGCGCTCGAAGTAGGCGGCGGCCTCGGCGTAGAGGCCCGAGCGGGCGTAGAGGATGCCGGCGCGGTTGAGCTTGCGCGGGTCCTTGGTGTCGGCCGAGAGCTGCTCGGCCGCGAGGGAGGCGGCCAGCTCGCGGCGGAGGAAGACGCCGAGCTGGGCCTCGGCGGCCGCGGCGACCTTCTCGGCCGCCGGCTGGGCCAGGGCGAGGCTGCCGGGGAAGGCCACCGGCTTGTAGGCGGCCCAGGCCTCGCGGACGGGGTAGAGGGCCGCCTTGCCCCCTCGGCCGGCCTCGATCCACTCCTTGGCTCCCTCCTGCCAGGCCTCGAGGAAGCCAGCGTCGCGCATGGTCACCTCGAGGGGGAGCCAGGCCTTGCCGGCGGCGTAGATGAAGTCGTCGGACTTGCGGTAGGCGCGCCTCGTGGCCTCGGGGTCTGTCCCCAGGGCGACCGCGGCGTAGATGTGGCCGGGCACGGTGACGAAGGCGGTCTCGGCCCCCGCGGCCTCGAGGAGGGCGCAGTAGAGGGCGGTGAGGTCGTCGCAGTCCCCCGCCTTGAACTCGAGGGTCTGGCGGGGGAATTGGAGGAAGTCCACCGCGTCCGCGGCCGAGAGGGCGGCGTAGGAGGAGGCCGGATCCACGACGTAGCGGATCCCGTAGAGGCGGAGGGCCTCGTGGACGGCGAGGGCGAGGAGGAGCTTCTGGTCGGCCGCGGGGTTGGCGGGGGCGGCGCCGGCGGCGGCCTTGGCGAAGGAGAGGACGGCCTGGTCCTTGGCGGTGACGAAGGCGGCGACCTTCCGGTCGTCGTCCCAGCGGATGGCGTTGCGGTCGTAGAGGGAGAGGGTCTCGACCGTCTCGAGCTTCCGCCGCTTGCCCTTGACGAGGTACTCGAGGCTCAGCGAGGCCGAGACCTTCGAGCCCTCGGACTCCTCGAGGATCTTGTTCGAGAAGAGGGCGTACAGGGGGATCTCGGCCTCGGCCCCCGGCTCGAGGGCGGCGAGGGCCGGCCCCGCCTTGGGGTTGTCCATGTACTGCTTCACGTAGAAGGAGACGCGCAGCTCCTCGATCCGCGAGCCGGAGACGTTGCGGACCCGGAGGCTGCCGACGGGGTGATCGTCGTACCAGGCGAAGAAGACGGGGAAGACCGTCGGCAGCTGGGCGGCGGCGAGGGCGAGCTCGCCGTTCGAGGCGGCCGCGGCGACGAGGGGCTGGGCCTTGGGCGGGGCGGCGGGCGCCGGGGGGAGCTTCGCCGGGGAGGCCTCGCCGCGCTGCCGGGGGGCGGGGGGCTCGCCGAAGCGGTAGGCGGCGAGGGCGCGGATCGAGGCGAGGCGGGCCAGGCCCGCGTAGTCGCGGTAGCCGCCGCCCAGGGAAAGCTCGAGGGCGGGCAGGATCCTCCAGCCGACGGCGGCCTCGGCCCCGTACCAGGCCCCGCCGCCGGGCTCGGGCAGCTCGATGCCCGAGATATCCCCCGACGCGCTGGCCCGGTAGTAGCCGCCGCCGAGGGAGAGCTCCGCGACGAGCTTGCCCAGGGCCGTCCAGGCCAGGCCGGCCTGGCCTCCGGCGGAGAAGGCCGAGCAGCGCAGGTCGATCTCCTCCACGGGGAGGCTGGCGAAGCCGAGGGCCGGCGCCGCGAAGGGGGAGGCCCCGAGGAGGGTGAGGGGGAGGCCGAAGCCGAAGGAGCAGTCGGCCCCCAGGGCGGCGCCGAAGTAGTCGGCGTCGGTACCGAGGGGGAAGGCCGCGAAGGGGGAGACGCGGAGCTGCTGGGCTCCGGAACGAAGGGCTGGAAGGAAGGCGACCAGGCAGAGGGCCAGCCAGGGGCGGGCGCGACAAGGTGTATGCATCGGTTCCTCGCTCGGGGCTCGGATATTAAATCATCAGTACTATATCGCCCTACCTAGGGCAAAGCAATAAAAGAATAAGGCCGCGGGGACTGCCCCGCGGCCTCGCCGCTGTCGCGGCTGCGCGCTCGGCGGCGGGCCTGCGGGCCCGCCTCGGGCGGATCACCACCAGCCGAAGGCGGTGCCGCAGCGGGTGAGGTACCAGACGAAGACGATGGAGACGATGACCGCGTAGGAGTTGAACCATATGGCGAGGGCC